>NZ_JANFNY010000050.1 GCF_024437745.1 Roseomonas sp. GC11
CGTGAAAACCTGATTGTCGCTGCTCTCCACCATGCCCAGAACATGGGAACAGCATTCAAGCTCTAACAGGCCTTAAATCTATCATGACAATATCTTCTTTTTCTGAAGAAAAAGAAGCAAAAAGACTTTTTCCAGGCTGCCGCCATCTCCCGGCAAAGTGGGGCGCCAAACTGAAAAAGTTTTTTGATTCTTTTTTTTCAAAAAAGAACATCTTGCCTTTTCAGGCTGCTTTCCGGGCGGCCGCGCGCCCCTTCAGCCTGGCAAACACCTTGTTCATCCGGGCCACCCCCTCCAGCCGGCGGTCCAGGAAAGCCGGGGTGGCCTGCCCCTCCGGGTCGCGCAGCCAGAAGGCCAGGGTCGCCGCATAGACACCGGAGAGGGTGACGCGGCGGGTATGGAAAGAAAGATCGTTGGAGGTATCGCCGGCGGCCATCCAGATGGCATCCGCCGTGCGGGCGGTGGCGCGGGCGGCGGCCGGGGCGTTCCACGGCAGGGCCAGCAGCGCCAGGGCGCGGCGCAGCGCCTCCCGGTGCGGCTCCTGCTGGCGCAGGCGCAGCAGGATCAGGGCGCGGATGCGCGCCGGGATGCGCTGGGCGGGCAGATCCAGCCCGGCGGCCTCCGCGGCCATGTCACGGTCGGCGAGGTCGGCCCAGGCCTCCACCATGCCAACGGGGCCGCGCGGGAAAAGCCACGCCGCCGAGTCGGGGTTCTGCCCGGTGGCGGCGAGGCCGGCACGCAGGGCGGCGGGGCTCCAGCCCAGGCGCGGCACCTCGGGCAACAGGGCGCGCAGGGCGGCATCCCGCTCGGCGCTGCGTTCCAGATGGTCGAGCGGGCTCATCGCGGGGTCTCCTGCGCGGCGGGGGGCTGAAGGGCGGCGGCGCGCGCCAGCTCCTCGGTGAAGCCGAAAAGGGAAAGGTCGGCCATGCGGCTGGGGTAGAGCACGCCGTTCAGGTGGTCATATTCATGCTGCATGACGCGGGCGAGCATGCCCTCCGCCTCCCCCTCCACCGCATCGCCATCGAGGTCGAGACCGCGGAAGGCGATTCGCCGGGCGCGCCCGACATGGCCGCGCAGACCGGGGATGGAGAGGCAGCCCTCCCAGCCACCTTCCTCGGGCGGGCCGAGCAGCTCGATCTCGGGGTTGATCAGGGCCGCCACCTCCTCCCCCTGGCGCCAGACGAACAGGCGCAGCGGAACATGGACCTGCGGCGCGGCGAGGCCGATGCCACCGGCATCCACCATGGTCTCGGCCATGTCCTGGACGAGTCGGCGGATCTCGGGGTCGGTCGGGTCCGCCACGGGGTCGGCCACCCGCAGCAGCACGGGGTGGCCCATGCGGGCGATCTTCAGAATGGCCATGCGGCGGCTCCTCTCGCGGAATCCAGATTTTGGGTGCGTGCCATGCCTCCGGAAGGGCTTTCAATCCGCCCTGACCCCATGCTAGACGCACCGGACCTTGCAGGAAGGCACCGGCGCTGGTCCGGCGCTTCGTGCTTTTCGTTTCCATACACCCTGGTTTCCCAGGTCTAGGCAGTGAGAGGAGACCGCACAGCGTGCAGGTCGTCGTTCGGGATAACAACATCGATCAGGCCCTCAAGGCCCTCAAGAAGAAGCTGCAGCGCGAAGGCGTCTTCCGCGAGATGAAGCTGCGCCGGCACTATGAGAAGCCGTCCGAGCGCCGCGCCCGCGAGGCCGCCGAGGCCGTCCGCCGCGCCCGCAAGGTCGAGCGCAAGCGCCTGGAGCGCGAGGGCTTCTGATCGCCCGACTCCGCGCCCTGGCCCCCCGCGGGCC
The DNA here is from genome assembly GCF_024437745.1 of Roseomonas sp. GC11. Taxonomy (GTDB): domain Bacteria; phylum Pseudomonadota; class Alphaproteobacteria; order Acetobacterales; family Acetobacteraceae; genus Pseudoroseomonas. The sequence goes on from NZ_JANFNY010000050.1 coordinate 1,792, forward strand.
GGCGCGGATCTCCACAGGGTGCGAAAGCCGCGCGGTGGACTGCCACCTGTCGCGGCTTTTTCGTTCCCCGGGAGATGAAGGCGGTTTCATCCGGCCGCCTATTGGAGCCTGCCCTGGCCCCCTGTTCCGCCGAGTCGCGGGACCGGTTCAGCAAAATTTGATGGTAAATTGTAACGCAACGTAACGGTCGCTTTGCGCATGCTGCATAGCAGCTTAATGCGGAAAGCCATGACCCTTACGCGTTCGCTTCATCCCCTCCAGGCGGGCGCGGTCGCCGCCCCGCTGCTGCTCGCCGTGGCGCTGGGCCTGCCCGGCACCGCCATCGCCCAAACCGCGACTGCCCAAACCGCGCCGGCCCAAACCGCGCCGGCCCAAACCGCGCCTGCCCAGACGGCACCCGCTGCCCCGCCGGGCGTGCCCGTCGTGGTCAGCGCGGCCGAGCGTGGCCCGGTGCCGCTCGAAATCACCGCCAATGGCAATGTGGTGGCGGAGAACACCGTCTCCGTCCGCAGCCGCGTCGATGGCCATATCGAGAAGGTGCATGTGCAGGAGGGCCAGCGCGTGACGCGCGGGCAGCTGCTCTTCACCCTCGATTCGCGCATGGCCCAGGCGCAACTGGCGCAGCAGGAGGCGCAGCTTTCCTCCGCCCGGGCGCAGCTGGCGCGGGCGCGGGCGGATGCGGCGCGCTACGCCTCGCTGCGCGGGGAGGGCTTCGCCGCCGCCCAGCGCGCCGAGCAGGCCCTGGCCGACGCCGCCACCGCCGAGGCCACCCAGCGCGCCACCGAGGCGCTGATCTCCCAGACGCGGCTGACCATCGACTATGCCAGCATCCGCGCCGAGATCGATGGCCGCCTGGGCGCCCTGCCCTTCACCGAGGGCAATCTGGTGCGCGCGGGCGATGCCACGCCGCTCGCCACCCTCACCCAGACGGACCCGATCCAGGTGCAGTTCGCCGTGCCGGAGCGCTGGCTGCCGGAGATCCAGGCGGCCATGCGCCAGGGCGCGCCGCCCGTCACCGCCCATCCGCCCACCGACCGGCGGGCGCCGGTCCGGGGCCAGCTTTTCTTCGTGGACAGCCAGGTGGACACCACCTCCGGCACCGTCCAGCTGAAGGCGCGCTTCCCCAATGCGGACGCCGCCCTCTGGCCCGGCCAGTATGTGAACGTGGTGCTGGTGCCGCGCATCGAGCCGCAGGCGCTCAGCGTGCCCGTCCAGGCGGTGCAGACCGGCAGCGGCGGCGGCCGCTATGTCTATGTCGTCGATGGCGAGGGCCGGGCGAGGCGCAAAGCCGTGCGGCTTGAGCGCGTCGTGGCCGGCCGGGCCGTGCTACAAGCCGAGATCACCGCCGGCGAGAAGGTGGTGATCGAGGGGGCGCAGCTGCTGTCCGATGGCGCCCGGGTCGTTGAGCGTCCGGGCAGCGCCGCCCCGGCGCGCGCCCCGCAGGGCTGAGGGGAGCGCACGCCATGCACCTGTCCGAGCTTTGCATCCGACGCCCGGTGATGACCGGGCTGCTGGCCGCCGCCGCCGTCCTGGCCGGCATCGTGGCCTATCTCCAGATGCCGGTCGCGGCGGTGCCGCGCGTGGACTTCCCCGTCATCACCGTCTCCGCCACCCTCTCGGGCGCCAGCCCGGAGACCATGGCCAACTCCGTCGCCCTGCCGCTGGAGCGCGAATTCTCCACCATCGCGGGCATCGACCAGATGTCCTCGACCAGCGGCCAGGGCACGACGCAGCTCACCCTGCAATTCGTGCTCGGCCGCAACATCGACGCCGCGGCGCTCGACGTGCAGGCCGCCATCTCCCGCGCCCAGCGCCGCCTGCCGGCGGAGATGACGACGCCGCCCAGCTTCCGCAAATCCAACCCGGCCGACGCGCCGGTGGTGCTGCTGAACCTGCGCGGCGGCGACGTGCCGCTCTACCGCCTCAACGAGGTGGCGGCGGTGCTGATCTCCCCCGCCCTCTCCCGCATCCCCGGGGTGGCGCAGGTGGTGACCTATGGCGAGCAGAAATACGCCGTGCGCGTGCAGCTCGACCCCGACCGGGTGGCCGCCCTCGGCCTCGGCTTCGACGAGGCCCAGCGCGCCATCGCCGCCGCCAACAGCAACACCCCCGTCGGCACGCTGAACGGCCCGCGCCAGCAGCTCACGCTGCGCGCCAATGACCAGCTCCAGGATGCCGAATCCTTCAGGCACCTGATCATCGGCGGCCGCGGCAACAGCCCGATCCGCGTGCAGGACGTGGCCCGCGTCGAGGACGGGGTGGAGAACAACCGCGTCGCCGCCTGGATGAACGGCAACCGCGGCCTGACGCTGGCCGTGCAGCGCCAGCCGGACGCCAACACGGTGGATGTGGTGGACGCGGTGAAGGCCGCCCTGCCCGCCCTCCAGGCCGCCCTGCCCCCCGGCGCCACGATCGACGTGATGCTGGACCGCTCGGTCTCCATCCGCGACGCGGTGCACGACGTGCAGCACCACCTGATGATCGCCATCGGCCTCGTGGTGCTGGTGATCTTCCTCTTCCTGCGCAAATTCTCGGCGACGCTGATCCCCGGCATCGCCGTGCCCATCTCGCTGGCCGGCACCTTCGGCCTGATGTACGCGCTGGGCTATGGCATCGACAACATCACCCTGCTCGGCCTGACGCTCGCCGTCGGCCTCGTGGTGGATGATGCCATCGTCATGCTGGAAGCCGCCGTCCGCCACATGGAGGAGGGAATGAGCCCCTTCGCCGCCGCCATCCGCGGCGCGAAGGAAATCGGCTTCACCATCATCTCCATCACCCTCTCCCTGGTCGCCGTCTTCCTGCCCATCCTGATGATGGGCGGCGTGGTGGGCCGCGTCTTCAACGCCTTCGCCGCCACCGTCTCCCTCGCCGTGCTGGTCTCCTGCGTCGTCTCCCTCACCGTGACGCCGCTGATGACCAGCCGCCTGCCCCACCATGGCAAGCCCAATGCCTTCGAGCGCCTGCTGGAGCGCGGCTTCGTCGCGGTGGAGCGCGCCTATGGCTGGATGCTGGACAAGGCGCTGCACCTGCGCCCCCTCGTCTGGGTGGTCTTCCTCGCCTCCGTCGGGCTTTCCGTCTGGCTGGCGGTCGCCATCCCCAAGGGCTTCTTCCCGGTCGAGGATACCGGCCTGCTCAACGCCAACACCGAGGGGCCGCAGGACGCCTCCTTCGACGACATGGTGGCCCGCCAGGCCCGCGCGGTGGAGATCATCCGCCAGCACCCGTCGGTCGAGCTGGTGAACTCCATCATCGGCATCAGCGGCACCAGCCAGGCGCTGAACCAGGGCCGCATGTTCATCCAGCTCAAGCCGCGCAAGGACCGCAAGGCGGTGAGCGACATCATCCAGGAGCTGCGCCGCGCCACCGGCGGCATCCCGGGCCTGCGCGTCTTCTACAGCCCCATCCAGAACCTCAATTTCGGCGCGCGGCAGTCGCGCACCCTCTACCTCTACACCCTCCAGGGCCTGCGCTCGGAGGAGCTGTATGACTGGTCCGAGCGCATGACCACCGCGCTGCGCCGCCTGCCCGAGCTGCAGGATGTCAGCACCGACCTCCAGCTTTCCGCCCCCATCCTCTCCGTCCAGGTGGACCGCGACCGCGCCGCGGCCGTGGGCGTGACGGTGGATCAGGTGCGCCAGGCCCTCTACTCCGCCTTCGGCGCGCGGCAGATCAGCACCATCTACGGCGCCTCGGACAGCTATGCCGTCATCCTGGAGGCGCTGCCGCGCGACCAGCAGGACGAGACGGGCCTGTCCAAGATCTATCTGCGCGGCAGCGGCGGCAAGCTCGTGCCGCTCGATGGCATCGCCCGGCTGGAGCGCCGCGTCGGCCCGCTGACCGTCGCCCACCAGGGCCAGCTCCCGGCCGTGACCATCGGCTTCAACACCGCCCCTGGCATCGCCCTCGGCCAGGCCACCGCCGCCATCTCGGCGGTGGAGAAGGAGCTGGGCCTGCCGCCCACCATCGTCTCCGGCTATTCCGGCACGGCGCAGATCTTCCAGCAGGCCCTCGCCGGCCAGGGCGCCCTGCTGCTCGCCGCCGTGCTGATCGTCTATGTGGTGCTCGGCGTGCTCTATGAGAGCCTCGTCCACCCGCTCACCATTCTCTCGGGCCTGCCGCCGGCGGCGCTCGGCGCGCTGGCCACGCTGTGGTGGTTCGGGCTCGACCTCTCGGTGATCGCGGTGATCGGCGTGCTGCTGCTGATCGGCCTCGTGAAGAAGAACGCCATCATGGTGGTGGATGTGGCCCTGGCCATGCAGCGCAACGGCGTCGACCCGCTGACGGCGGTGCGCGATGCCAGCGTGCTGCGCTTCCGCCCCATCATGATGACGACGCTGGCCGCCGCCGCCGGCGCCGTGCCCATCGCCGCCGGCTGGGGCGCCGCCGCCGAGCTGCGCCAGCCGCTCGGCCTCGCCGTGGTGGGCGGCCTCGCCGTCTCCCAGGCGCTGACGCTCTTCGTCACCCCGGTGCTCTATCTCGCCTTCGAGGGGCTGGCGCGGAAGTTCAGCCGGGGCGGCGCCCTCGCCCAGCCGGCGGAGTAGGCAGGGGGGGGGCGCCCCCCCCGCACCCCCGCCGGGCTGGCAGGGCCACCCCAAATCTTCCCTCGGGGACCCCGCCATCCGTCCCACTGACAGCGGGGTCTGGGGGGCTCTCAGCCCCCCAGCGCTTTCTTTCTTCTAACCGCTTTCTTGCTTGCTACCGCCGGACGATCCCCTCGCCCGCATCGCGGGGCAGCCCCAGCGAGAGCGGCGCGGCGGCGGCCGTCAGCAGGGCCCCGGCCAGGAAGCCCATGGTGAAATCCGGCATGGCGGCCTCGCTGCGCCCGGCGATGGCCACGCTGGCCTGCAACACCGCCGAGGCCACCGCGACGCCCAGCGCCAGCGGAAGCTGCTGCGCCGTGCTGTAGAGGCTGGTGGCGGCGGACAGCTTCTCCTGCGGCACATCGGCATAGGCCAGGGTGTTCAGCGTGGTGAAGTGCAGGCTGCGGAACAGCCCGCCCACCATCAGCACCAGGAAGATGGCCGTCAGCGGCCAGCCGGGGCGGAAGGCACCGCACAGCGCCACCGCCAGCGCGCCCAGCAGCGCATTCCAGATCAGCACATTGCGGAAGCCGAAGCGGCGCAGCGCGAATTGCGCCATCGGCTTCATCGTGAAGGCGCCGACGGCGGTGGCGAAGCTGATCATGCCGCTCTTCGAGGCGCTGGCGCCGAAGCCGAGTTGCAGCGTCAGCGGTATCAGGAAAGGCACCGCCCCGGCGCCGACACGGAAAACCGTGCCGGCCACAGCGGGGACGCGGAAGCTCGGGATGGAGAGCAGGCGGAAATCCAGCGCCGGATTCTCCACGCGCAGGCAATGCCGCACCGCCAGCGCCGTCAGCCCCAGCCCCGCCAGCAGCACGATCTGCGGGATGGGGTTGGGCACCAGCCCGCGCCCCAGCGTCTCGAAGGCGAACATCAGGCAGGTGAGCGCGGCGCCCACCAGCGTCAGCCCGCGGATATCGGGCGGCACCGGCGGCGGCGCCGGCAGGGCCGGGATGATGCGCCAGACCAGCACCAGCCCCAGCATGCCCACCGGCACATTGATCCAGAACACGGCGCGCCAGGAGATCAGGTCCGTCAGCAGCCCGCCCACCGGCGGGCCAAGCACCGGGCCCAGCAGGCCGGGCATGCTGAGCCAGGTCGTCACCGTCAGCAGCTCGTCCTTGCGGACGCGGCGCAGCAGCAGGATGCGCCCCACCGGCACCATCATGGCGCCGCCCAGCCCCTGCAGGATGCGCGCCGCCACCATGGTCGCCAGCCCGTCCGACAGGCCGCACAGCGCCGAGGCCAGGGTGAAGGTGGCGATCGCCGCCATGAAGACCTGCTTCGCCCCGAAGCGGTCCGCCACCCAGCCGCTGAGCGGGATGAACACCGTCAGCGCCACGAGATAGGAGGTGATGGCCACGCCCATCACCAGCGGGTCCTCGCCCAGCGAACGGGCCATGGAGGGCAGCGCGGTGGCGACCACCGTGCTGTCCAGGTTCTGCATGAAAAGGGCGCTGGCGACGATGGCCGCCATCAGCCGGGGGTCGGGGAGCTTCGATTCGTCTGGCACCCGCACAGGCTAGGCCCGGTGGGCGCGAGGCAAAAGGCCATGCGTGGCAGGGCACCCCTGCGCTGTGGAAAGAACAGGGGAAGTGTTCTTTTTTGAAAAAAAGAACCAAAAAACTTTTTCGGTCTGGCGCGTGGAGTCAGGGCACGCCACCGGGTTGAAAGAAAAACTAAATCTTTGTCTCAGCAGGATGAGGGCATGTCCGCTGCCCCCCCTGCCCTCTCCCCTGGCGCGGCCGCCCTGCGGCTGCTGGTGGTGGATGACGAACCCCTGCTGGGCGCCGAACTGGCCGAGGGGCTGCAACGCGCGCTGGGCCTGCCCACCCTGCACGTGACCTCGGCCGAGGAAGGGCTGCGCCGGCTGCGCGCCGCCCCCGAATTCGGCGTGGTGGTCAGCGATATCCGCATGCCGGGGATGGATGGGCTGAGCTTCGCCCGGCAGGCCCTGGCGGAGCGCGGCGAGGCCCAGGCCACGGAGATCATCCTGGTCACCGGCCATGCCACGCTGGAGGATGCGGCGACGGCGCTGCGCCTCGGCAGCTTCGACTTCCTGCGCAAGCCCTTCCGCCTGCGGGAGGCGGTGGAATCGGCCCGCGCCGCGCTGGAACGCGCCGCCGCCCGCCGCGCCGCCGCCGCCCGCTCCGCCCGCGCGGAGGAGGAGGTGGCCGCCCTGGCCCGCCGCCTGCGCGAGGCGCTGTCCACCAAGAGCCCGCCCGAGCCGCGGCTGCGCGTCATGGCGCATGAGCTGCGCACGCCGCTGGTGCCCATCCTGGGCTTCGCCGAGATGCTGGAAAGCGACGCCCTGCCCGGCCCCGCGCGCCGGGCGGAGGCGCTGCGCGAAATCCGCCAGGGGGCGGAGCGGCTGCTGGGCGCGGTGGATATGCTGCTGGCGCTGAAGCGGCTGGAGCAAAGCCCGCCCCCGCCCCAGCGCCAGCGCGTGGAGATGAACACCCTGGCCGCCCGCGCCGTGGCCGGCTGCGCCGCCCTGGCCGCCGCGCGCGGCGTGATGCTGCGGCAAGAGCCCGCGCCGCTGCTCTGGGTGGCGGCGGAGCCGGCCCTGCTGGAGCCCGCCCTCTGCGCCGTGCTGCGCAACGCCGTGCTGGGCGCGGCGCCGGAGCCCGCCGCGCCGCCCGCGCCAGGCTCCCCCCCCGCCGGGGAAGTCACCCTCTCCCTGGCCGAGACGGGGGACGAAGCCTGGCTGCGCATCGAGGCGAGCGGCCCCTGGCCCGCCCCGCTGGCGGAGGAAGAGGCCGAGAGCAGCCTGCTGCGCGGCGCGCAGGACGGGCAGGGCATCGCCCTGGCCCATGCCCAGGCGGTGGCGCTGCGCCACGGCGCCGGCTGGCAGGTCGCCGGCGGCGAGGCGGGCGGCCGCTTCGTGCTGCCCCTGCCGCGCCTGCCATGAGCGGGGCCACGGCCCCCCCCGCCATCTCTCCGCCCTCCTCCCCCGTGGCCCCGGCCGCCGGCCCCCGGCACCGGCTGGCCCCGGCCCTGGCGCGCCTCCTGCCCCCCCTGATGCTGTGGTCCGGCCTCAGCATGCTCGCCTTCGCCGCCGCGCTGCACGTGGCGGAGCGGATCCACCAGCAGGGCGAGGCCCGGGCCCTGCAACAGGCGGCCGAGACGCTGGAGACCAGCCACCAGCTCCTGCTGCGCATGCTGGACGGGGTGCACACCCTGCACACCCTGGTCGCCGCCCGGCAGGAATTGCTGGCGGCGGGCGATACCACCGCCGCCGCCGTGGTGGAGAACCGCCTGCGCGCCGCCACCGAGGATGGCCGCTTCTCCGTGCAGCAGATCGGCTGGATCGATGCCGGGGGCTGGCTGCGCTGGACCAGCAATGGCTTCCCCGACGCGCTCGACCTCAGCGACCGCGACTATGTCCGCGCCCACCGCGAGGCGCAGGCCGGGCCGCGGGCGGAGAATGGCCAGTTCGTCAGCGTCCCGCACTGGGGGCGCAACACCGGGCAATACGGGGTCCATTTCAGCCGCGCCCTGCGGGCGCCGGATGGCACGCTGCTCGGGATCTCCACAGTCACGATGGATATCTTCCGCATCGGCGCCATGCGCAGGCACCTCAGCCCCGAGGTGACCCGCGCCGTGCTGCGCAGTGACGGGATGGTGCTCGCCGAACCGGCCAGCCAGCCTTTCACGGCCCTGCCGCGGGAATGGTGGCAGGATCTCACGCCCGGCAGGGTGGTGGCCCGCCGCGCCACCCTGCCCGGGAGCGCGGGGAGAGCGCCCCAGCCCTCCATCGTCAGCATGCTGCGGCTGGAGGAGGCGCCGCTGATCATGGTGCATCTGCGCCCCTCCGAGGCCGCGCTGGCCGAGAGCGAGCGGCTGGCGCGGCTGGCCCTGATCGCGGCGGCGGCCTTCTCGCTGATCGCCGCCAGTGCCCTGGCCCTGGCCGCGCTGCTGCGCGCCGGCCGCCGCAGCCGGCGCGAGGCCGAGGCCGCCCTCCTCCGGGCGGAGGAGAATCTGCGCACCCGCCGCTTCGCCGAACAGCTGATCGCCGACCTGCCGGCCATCATCTACACCGGCCGGATCGACGCTGCCGGCCGCTACACCATGACCTTCATGGGTGATTCAGCCCGCCGCCTGCTGCTGCTGAACAAGGACCAGCTGGCCGAGCCGGCGCGGCTGCGCGACTGCCTCGACGCCACGGCGCGCGAGGCGCGGGACCGGCTGGTGGCCGCCACCTGCCAGGCCGGGCAGGCCTCCACCGAATACCGCATCACCCTGGCCGATGGCAGCACGCGCTGGCTGCGCGACACGCTGCGCCTGCTCTCCCCCGTGCCGCGCGAGGATGGCAGCCGCGACACCATCGGCACCCTGCTCGACACCACGCGGGAGCGCGAGCTGGCGGCGCAGGCGGCGGCGCTCGGCACCCTCACCACGCTCGGCGAGATGGCGGCGGGGCTGGCGCATGAGCTGAACCAGCCCATCGCCACCATGTCCCTCGCCGCCGAGGCGGTGGCGGAGATGCTGGCCGAGGCCACGCCAGACCTCGCCCGGCAGCTGGCGCCGCGGCTGGAGCGCATCGTCACCCAGGGGCAGCGGGCGCGCGCCATCATCGACCATCTCCGCCGCCTCGGCCGGCGCGAGGCGGGCGAGGCCGAGCCCACCGCCCTGCGCCCGGTGATCGAGGATGCGCTGGGCCTGACGGCCGAGGCGCTGCGCGCAGCGCGCATCGTCGTCGCCCTCGACCTCGCGCCGGACCTGCCCGCCGTGCTCGGCCGCCCGGTGCCGCTGGAGCAGGTGCTCGTCAACCTCATGCTCAATGCCCGCGACGCGCTGGAAGAGCACCGGCCCGAGGGGCGGATGCTGCGCCTCTCCGCCAGGCCCGCGCCGCTGCCGGGCTGGGTGGAGCTGCGCCTGGCCGATAATGGCGGCGGCGTGCCGGAACACCTGCTGCCCCGCCTCTTCGAGCCCTTCTTCACCACCAAGCCGGCCGGCAAGGGCACCGGGCTCGGCCTGTCCATCGCGCAATCCACCGTGGCCGGGTTCGGCGGCAGCCTGAGCGTCAGCAATATCCCCGGCGGCGCGGAATTCCGCATCCGCCTGCGCATCGCCAGCCAGGAGCCGGGCCGCCGCGCGCGGGCTGCCTGAGCGCGCGCGGCATAAACTGCGGATCGCGCGCAACATTGATTCAGAGGGCGTTCAGGGCTTCTGGGCTACGTCAAGAGTCCGTGTTGTCACCCGCAGCAAGCCCTAGCACAAAAAGGCACCGGACCGTGGCCTCTGTTCTCGATATCCGCGAACGCCTTCGCTTCCTGACGATCGATGCCGATAGCAAGGCAGCCATGGCCGAGTTCATGCCTGTCCTGCAGACAGCACTGCCGGAGATCCTCCGGAAATTCTATGGCCATGTGCAGCAATGGCCGGAGCTGGCCGGCATGTTCAAGGAAGGCTCCTCCGCCATGAAACGGGCGGAGAAGGCCCAGGCCGACCACTGGGCGCATCTCTTCTCCGGCCGCTTCGACGAGGCCTATGTCAATTCCGTCCGCCGCATCGGGCTGATGCACAGCAAGATCGGGCTGGAACCGCGCTTCTATATCGGCGGCTACAGCTTCATCCTCGGCCATCTCTACGAGGTCGCCTGCCAGGCCTATGCCAGCCGGCTGAACCCGGCGGCGGCACAGCGCCGCACCGCGCTGCTGCTGCGCGCCCTCAACCAGGCCGTGATGCTGGATATGGACCTCGCCATCTCCATCTACCTGGAGGAGAACAAGGCCGCCTACGACCGCAAGATCACCGCGCTGTCGGGCACCTTTGAATCGCGCGTCGGGCCGCTGGTGGGGGAGGTCGCCACCCAGGCCGAGGCCATGCGCGGCGCCGCCGCCAGCATGACCCGCACCGCCCAGGAAACCGCGCGGGAAACCTCGATGATGGCCGGCGCCGCGCGCGCCGCCAGCACCGGCATCACCACCGTCTCGGCCGCCGCCGATGAACTCTCCAGCGCCGTCAACGAAATCGCCCGGCAGGTGGCGCATTCCGCCGCCATGACGCAGCAGGCCGTGGGCACCACCCAGCGCACCGACACCATCGTCCGCGGCCTCGCCAGCGGTGCCCAGAAGATCGGCGAGGTGGTTGGGCTGATCGAATCCGTCGCGGCCCAGACCAACCTCCTCGCCCTCAACGCCACCATCGAGGCCGCCCGCGCCGGCGAGGCGGGCAAGGGCTTCGCCGTCGTCGCCTCCGAGGTAAAGAACCTCGCCAGCCAGACCGCCCGCGCCACGGAAGAAATCAGCCAGCAGGTCAACGAAATGCAGAACGCCACGCGCGACGTCGTCGGCGCGATCGGCGAGATCACCACGGCCATTGGCGAACTCAACAAGGTGGCCACCGCCATCGCCGCCGCCATCGAGGAACAGGGCGCCGCCACGCGCGAAATCTCGCGCAGCGTGCGGGAGACGGAAAGCGGCACCCAGCAGGTGGCCGGCTGCATCGGCCGCGTCACCAGCAGCGCGGAAAGCACCGGGCAGGCCGCCCAGGAAGCCCTGCGCGCCGCCGAGGCCCAGGCCCGGCAGGCCGATAGCCTGCGCAAGGAACTCGGCAGCTTCGTCAATGATATCCGGGCGGCCTGAAAGCGTTCTTTTTTAAAAAAAAGAACCAAAAAACTTTTTCCCGTTGGCGTCCCGCCTCAGGCCTGAAGCGGGACGCCAAACTGAAAAAGTCTTTTTGCTTCTTTTTCTTCAGAAAAAGAAGATCTCTTTCCAATTACACCAATCCATTCCGGACATCCTGGCTCACCAGCGCCGGGTCACGCCGCGCCGGATCGCCCAGCCCTGCCCCGCCCGGCGTCATCAGCACCAGGGTTTCCCCCGGCGGAATGAGCTGGAGGCCCTTGCCGCGCAGCACGGTGCCATTGCCCAGCCCGACATAGCCCGGCGCGCCATCGCCGCCGCCCATCTGCCCGCGCGGCGGATGGTCGATACGGTCGAAAGCGGCGAGAAGCTCAAAGGGCGCGTCGTCGGTGTTGACGATTTCCATGATCTGCCCGAGCCCGCCCCGCGTCTCGCCGGCGCCGCCACTGCCCGGGCGCAGTTCCTTGCGCCAGAACATCAGCGGCGATTGCAGCTCGGCGATTTCCACCGGCGTGCCCTGCACGCCCGAGGGGAAGGCGGTGGCAGAGAGGCCATCCAGCCCCGGCCGGCCGCCGGTGCCGCCATTGGTGGTGATGGTCAGCGCATAGCCATGGTTCGGCCCCGCCTGATCCGGCCGCTCGCCGCGGACGGTCACGTTCCACAGGCAGGAGGTGCCCTCCGCCGGCACGCGGCCCGGCAGGGCCTGGCGCAGGCAGCCGAAGACCATGTCCGGCAGCATCTGCCCCAGCACATGGCGCGTCGAGACGGGGGCGGGCTTCGGCGCGTTCAGCACGCAGCCCGGCGGCGCCGAGACGGTGAGCGGCGCCAGCGAGCCGGCATTGTTCGGGATCTGCGCGCTGACGATGCAGCCCAGGCCGAACACCGTATAGGCCGTGGCATAGGCCAGCGGCACGTTGATGCCCCGCCGCACGGCGGGCGAGGTGCCGGTGTAGTCGACATGGATGCCCGCCTCGCTGATGGTCAGCGTGGCGGAGAGGGTGAGCGGATGGTCATAGCCATCCGCCGTCATGCTGTAGCGCCAGCTTCCCTTGGGCAGCTTCGCGATCTCGGCCAGCACCGCCTCGCGCGAGCGGGTGATGATGTAGTCCGCCAGCGGCTCCAGCGTGTCGATGCCGAATTCCTCCATCATCGCCTGGAGGGCGCGCACGCCGACATCGTTGCAGGCGGCGAGGGAATAGGTATCCCCCTCGGTATCCACCGGCAGGCGGGTATTGGCGCGGATCATCGCCATCAGCGTCTCATTGACCGTGCCGCGGTCGATGAGCTTCAGCATGGGGATGTAGAGCCCCTCCATGAAGACATCGGTGGCCTCCGGCCCGTTGCCGAGGCCGCCGATATCCATGAGGTGGCTGGTGCAGGAGAAAAGCCCCACCAGGCGCCCCTTGTGGAAGGCGGGGGTGGTGATGACGAAGTCGTTCAGATGGCCCGTGCCCATCCACGGGTCGTTGGTGATGTAGGCATCGCCCTCCCGCATCGTCTCGATGGGGAAGTGGCGGAGGAAGTGCTTCACCGACTCGGCCATGGAATTCACATGGCCGGGCGTGCCCGTCACCGCCTGGGCCAGCATGCGGCCCTGGAGGTCGAAGATGCCGGCGGAGATATCGCCGCATTCGCGCACGATGGGGCTGAAGGCGGTGCGGATCAGCACCTCCGCCTGTTCGCCGACGACGGCGATCAGGCGGTTCCACATGATCTGAAGGTCGATCAGGCTCGGTTGCCGGGTCATGCTCATGCCGCCTTCTGCTCCATGACAATGCAGCCGCTGCCATCGATATGGGCATCGAAACTGGCGGTGACGAAGGTGGTGGTTTCCATCTCGGTGATGATGGCGGGGCCGGGGACGCGGGCGCCGGGCTGCATGGCCTCGCGCAGATAGACCGGCACCTCCACCACCGCCTCGCGCCGGCCGTCGAAGACGGGGCGGGTGCCGGCGGGGGCCGGTGCGGGCTGCGGCGCCACCGCCGGCGCCGGCTCCGGCCGCGCCGCGCGGGTGGAGACGAGGACGGACCAGTTCAGCACCTCGATCGCCGCGCGCGGGATGGCGCGGGCGAATTGCCGGGCATATTCCGCCTCGAAGGCGGCGCGCAGCCCGGCGACATCGCCGGCCGAGAGCGGGGTGTCGGGCAGTTCCACGGTGATCTCGTGGCCCTGGCCGACATAGCGCATGAAGGCGATGCGCCGCTCGAAGAGGGGCGCGCCGCGCGCGCCGGGCTCGACCAGGGCGCGCGCCGCCGCGGCCATCTCGGCGAAGAGGCCGGCAATGGCCGCGCCGTCGAAGCTCTCATCGAGCCGGGCGGGGCGGGAGCGGACGATCTCATAGGCCACCGGCGCGGCGAGGAAGCCCACCGCCGAGCCGACGCCGGCATTGGGCGGCACCACCACGCGCGGCACGCCCACCTTCTCCGCCACGCGCGCCGCGTGCAGCGGCGCGGCGCCGCCGAAGGCGATCATGGTGTGCTGGCCGATCACCGCGCCGCGCTCGGCGGCATGGACGCGGGCGGCGCTGGCCATGTTCTCGCAGACCATCTCATAGACGGCATAGGCCGCCATCTCGGGCGAGAGGCCGAGCTTCTCCCCCACCGCCGTGGCCAGGGCCTGGCGCGAGAGATCGGGGCGCAGCGTCATGCTGCCGCCGGCGAAGCCCTCGGGCGCGATCAGGCCGAGCGCCACATCGGCATCGGTCACCGCCGGGCGGGTGCCGCCGCGCGCGTAGCAGGCCGGGCCGGGCACGGAGGAGGCGCTCTCCGGCCCGACGGTGACGCGCTGCATGGCGTCCACCTGGGCGATGGAGCCGCCGCCCGCGCCGATCTCCACCATCTCGATGACGGGGATGCGCAGCGGCAGGCCGGAGCCTTTCAGGAAGCGCGCCGTGCGGTCCACCTCGAAGAAGCGGGAGGTGGCGGGCTCGCCCTTCTCGATCAGGCAGACCTTGGCGGTGGTGCCGCCCATGTCGAAGGAGAGCACCTTCTGCTCATTGGCGCGCAGCGCGACCTGGGCGGCGAAGATGGCGCCGCCGGCGGGGCCGGATTCGACGAGGCGGACCGGGAATTTCTGCGCCGTCTCCAGCGCCGTCAGCCCGCCGCCGGAGGTGACGAGATAGGTGGCGCCGCGATACTGCCGCGCCTGGAGGGCGGCGGCCATGCGGCCGAGATAGCCCTCCATCAGCGGCTGCACATAGGCATTGGCCGCCGCCGTCGAGCTGCGCTCATATTCGCGCACCTCCGGGCAGACCTCGTGCGAGAGGGTGATGGCGAGGCCCGGCAGGGCGGCCTTCAGCAGCGCGCCGGCGCGCTGCTCATGCGCCGGGTTGGCATAGGCGTGCAGGAAGGCGATGGCGAGGCTCTCCACCCCCGCCGCGCGCAGCGCCCCGGCCAGCTCCGCCAGGGCCGCCTCGTCCAGTTCCTTCTGCACGCGGCCGCGCGCATCGACGCGCTCCGGCACGGTGAAGCGGAGTTCGCGCGGCACCAGCGGCTGCGGCTTCTCCAGCCAGAGGTCATACTGGTCGTAGCGGCTTTCCGTGCCGATCTCGAGCACGTCGCGGAAGCCCTCGGTGGCGAGCAGCGCGGTGCGGGCGCCGCGGCGCTCGATGATGGCATTGGTGGCCAGCGTCGTGCCGTGGACGAAGACGTCGATATCCGAGAATTGCAGCCCCGCATCGCCCAGCACCAGGGCGATGCCTTCGAGCACGCCCAGTTCCGGCTCGGCCGGGGTGGTCAGGACCTTGCGCGTGCGGCGCTCGCCCCCGGCATCCAGCACCACATCGGTGAAGGTGCCGCCAATATCCGCCGCCAGGCGGACGCTCCGCTGATCCTGCAACTCTCACCCCTCCTCGGCCCTGGATGGCGGGCCGCCCGTGAACGGGGCCGGCGGGCAGCAAGGGCCATGCCAAGGGCCATGCGAGAATGCCGCGCCGCCGTCCCGCCCGCATGGCAGACCCGGCGGCGGGGAAAGGCAAGAGGGGGGCAGACTCCGCGGCGGCGGCCTGAGGTGCAATTGTAACGAAAACGTGATCGTTTCGCTTGCCTTCCCCCAGGCCGCCCGGCATGGTGCGGCCAGCCCGGCACCGGGGCATGACGCCCCCCCTCCCCCCGCCGCTTCTCCTGAAAGCCGCGCCCATGCCGCGAGCCCTGTCGATCGAGGATGACCGCGGCATTGGCGAGGCCCTCGCCGCTGCCCTCGCCGCGGCTGGCTCTGCCACCGGCTGGCTGGCCACCCAGGCCGGTGCCGAAGCCGCCCTGGCCTGCGGCCGCTTCGACGGGCTGGTGCCCGACCGCGCCCTGCCCGATGGCGATGCGGTGGAACCGCTGCGCCACGGGCACCGCGCCGGCCCGCACGGCACGATGCGCGCCAAAGGACACGCCGGGGGGCACGCCGGGGCAGGTGCCACCATGCCGCCCGGCCTGGCCCACGCCAGCGCGTGCCACACAGGCCCGTCCCACACAGGCGCGCCCCCTCCCGCACCCCCCGCGACGGCACGGCCGGAAAGGCGGGCATGACCCCCCGCCGCCACCCCTCCCTGGCGCGGCGGCTGAACCTCTGGCTGGCCGCCATCTATGCCGGCACCCTGCTGGCGGCGCTGCTCGGCTTCCTGCTCTGGGCGCGGATCTCGGGGAATGTCGAATATCACCACGGCCTCGGCAGCGCCGGCCGCGCCATCGCCGCCGCCGTGGCGGCCGGCACCGATGGCCCCGGCCTCGCCCGCCTCCCGGCGGTGCGGCAGTTCGCCGCGCGCCATGGCGGCGGCCTCGCCGTGTGGGACGGCACCAGCGGCCGCCTCCTGGCCAGCCACCCGCCCCTCCCCGCCCTGCCCGCCGGCGCCAGCCCGCCACAATGGCTCGCCACCCTCGCCGCGCCCTATGCCGAGATGCAGCGCATCGAGGCCGCCGGGCGCCCCTACCTCGTCGGCCTCGCCTGGGACGGGCGGGACTTCAACGCCGCCGCCAGCTGGGCGGGGGACGAGCTGATGGACGAATTCCTCCCCGTCCTGCTGCCCATGGCCCTGCTCTCGCTGCTGGCCGTGCCGCTGCTGGTGCGCCGCGCCCTGCGCCCGCTGCACGAGGCCGCCCACCGCCCGCGCGACCCCGCCGCCCCCTACCCCACCGCCGGCCTCCCGCGCGAACTCCTGCCCTTCGTCACCGCCGCCAACGACGCCCTGGCCCGCATGGCGGCGCTCATGGAACGCCAGCGCCGCTTCACCGCCGACGCCGCCCACGCCCTGCGCACACCCCTCACCGCCCTGCGCATCCGCCTCGAATCCCTCCCCCCCGGGCCCGGCACCGAGGCCCTGGCCGCCACCGCCGAGCGCATGTCCCGCCTGCTCCAGCAATTGCTCGACCACGCCCGCCTGGGCAGCGGCGCGCCCCTGCCGCTGGCGCCGGGGCTCGACCTCGCCGCCCTCGCCCGCCTCGCCTGCGCCGAGATGGAACCCATCGCCCGCCAGGGCTTCCACCGCCTCGCCCTGGTGGAGGAAGGGCCGCTGCCGCCCCTGCGCGGCCACGTCGCCACCCTGGCCGAGGCGGTCGAGGCCCTGCTCGACAACGCCCTCCAGGCCAGCCCGCCCGGCGCGGAGGTGGAAGTCGCCCTCGGCCCCGGCCCCATCCTCGAAGTGCGCGACCGTGGCCCCGGCCTGCACCCCGAGGATATCCCCCGCCTCTTCGAGCCCTTCGCCCGTGGCAGCGGCAGCACCTATCCCGGCAGCGGCCTCGGCCTCGCCCTGGTGCGCGAGGCGATGCAGCGCCATGGCGGCCGCATCGCCCTGCTCCCCCGCCCCGGCGGCGGCCTGATCGCCCGGCTCGAATTCCCGCCCGCGCCGGCGGAAACCAGCAGCGGGAACTTCCCTTCGGTCTCCATGATGCGTTAAGATCATCACGGTTCCGTGATTAACCCACGATCAATAGGATCGGGTCCAGGCAATGCTGCGCGAGATCGCTGGCTGGTGGGGACGGCAATGGCGGGACAGGCTGCCCGCCCTCTCCCCCGAAGACCCCGGGCGGGCCACCGCCCTGGTCCTGCGCCTCGGCGAAGGCGGGCTCTCCCTCGCCCTGCGCCGGCACGGGCGGGAGAAGGCATTGCTGCCGCCCACCCCGCCAGACCTGGCCCTGCCCGGCCTGCGCGCCGCCTGCCAGCGCCACCGCCGCGCCGCCACCCGCCTCATCCTCGCCCTGCCCCCCGGCGGCCTGCCCCCCGGCGGCCTGCTGGAACGCACGGTGGAACTCCCCCTCGCCGCCGAGGCCGGGCTGGACGGCCTCCTGCGCCATGAACTGGACCGCCTGACCCCCTTCGCCGCCACCGAGGCCCTCTTCGGCTGGACCGCCCTGCGCCGCGACCCGGCCCGGCAGAAGCTCAGCCTGCGCCTCTGGGTCACCCCGCGCGACCGCCTGCGCCCGGCGCTGGACGCCCTCGCCCTGCTCGGCCGCCAGCCGGCATGGCTGGAAGCGGCCGGCCAGGGCGGGCCGCTCCGCCTCGCCTCCGCCCCAGGGCAAGGGCAAGGGCAAGGGCAAGGGCAGAGACAAGGGCAGGGCTGGCGGGGGCCAAGGCTCGCCGCCACCCTCTGCGCCAGCCTGCTCCTCGCCGCCTCCGCCACGCCCCTGCTGCGCCAGTCCCTCGCCCTGGCCGCCGTGGAAGCGGAAATCGCCACCCTGCGCCCCGCCCAGGCGGAAACCACAGCCCTCCGCCGCGCCATGGCCGCCAACACCGGGGAGACCACCCCGCTGGCGCGCGAACGCACCCGCCTCGGCGACCCCCTCCCCCTCCTCGCCACCCTGACCGACACCCTGCCGCAGGAGAGCTTCCTCACCGAATTCACCGCCACGCCCGGCCTGCGCGACCCCCTCTTCACCGCGCCCATCCGCCGCGAGGCCGAGAGCAATAGCGATCTCTTCACCCTGCGCCTCGCGCCATGACAAAGCGCGGTGAGAAAATTTAGAAGAAGCTGAGAAATGTTCTTTTTTGGAAAAAAGAACCAAAAAACTTTTTCCAGTGGAGGCGCTCGGGAGCCGGGCGCGCAGTCATGACCCCGCCGGAAGGCCGCGCCGGACAGGCGATGGCCCTCCTGCTCCCCCTCGCCCTCACGGGCCTGCTCTGGCTGGGGCAGCCACTCCCCGGCTGGCATGCGCATCAGCGCCAGCGCCTCTCGCCCCTGCGCGACGCCCTCGCCGCGGCCGATCCCGCGCGGCCGCGGCGGCCCGGCCCGTGATGATCCGCCGGCCCTACCCGGAGGACAGCCCGGAGAATGGCCCGGCGGGGCGCGAGCGCGGCTTCGCCCTGCTGGCGGTGCTGTGGTCGGTGGCGCTGCTGGCGCTGCTCGGCGCGCGGCTGGTGGCGGGCGCCCGGGCGGAGGCGCAGCTCGCCGCCGCCTGGTGCGCCACCGCCGAGGCCGAGGCCGCCGCCGCCAGCGGGGTGCGGGAGGCGATGTTCCGCCTGCGCGCCGGCGGAGCGCCGGCCGAGCCGGGGCCGGGCGGCCTCGCCTTCCACAGCCGCATCGGCACGGCGGAGGTGGCGGTGGTGGCGGCCTCGCCGCGCGGGCTGGTGAACCCCAACACCGCGCCCCCCGCCCTGCTGGCGGCACTGCTGGAGCAGACCGGACTGCCCCCCACCGCCGCCGCTGCCGCCCTGCGCGCGCTGCTGTCCTGGCGCGCGGCGGCGCCTGTCCAGCATCTGACGGAGCTGGCGCTGCTGCCGGGGATGGACGAGGCCGCGCTGGCCGTGCTGCGCCCCTGGCTCAGCCTGTTCAACCCCGGCGCGGTGGAGGCGCCGCTGGCCCCGCCCGCCGTGCGGCGGGCCCTGGCGCGCTCCGGCGCGCAGCAGGAGGCGGCGGGGGAAGACCCCGGCCCGCTGGCGGAAGTCTCGGCGCTGGCCAGCCTGCCGGGCGGCGGCCGCTTCCTGCGCCGCGCCGTGCTGCGGCTGGAGCCGCCCGGCGTGCTGGACTGGGAGGCCGGCGAGGAATGACCCGCACCCCCTCGGTTGCCGATCGGCGCCGCCTGCGCGCCCGGCCCCTGGGCGCAGAGGTCATGGTCCCGCCCCGCCCGGCCGGAGGGCATGCGGTTACAGGCGGCCGCCCCGGCCGCGCGCCGGCGGCGGGGGATCGGGCGATGGGCGATGGCGGCCTTCTGCTCCAGGGTGGGGAGGCCGGGCGGTGAGCCCGGCCCTGCTGGCCTGCATGCTGGCGGTGGCCCAGGTGCAGGGCCTGCCGCCGCGCGTCCTGCCGGTGATCCAGGCCATCGAGGGCGGTGCCATCGGCATGGTCCGCGGCAACAGCAATGGCAGCGAGGATCTGGGCCTGATGCAGGTGAACACGGTGTGGCTCGGGCCGCTGTCACGCGGCACCGGCCTGCCGCAGGAGGAAGTCCGCCGCCGGCTGGTGGAGGATGGCTGCTTCGCCATCACCGTTGCTGGCGCCATCCTGCGCATGCACCTGACCGCCGAGAAGGGTGACCTGATGAAGGCCATCGGCAATTATCATTCCCGCACCCCGGCCCTGAACGAAGCCTACCAGGCCCGCGCCCTGGCCATGGCGGGCAAGATGTTCCCCGCCGCGCCATAGGTTTTCGGCAAGGTGTTCTTTTTTGAAAAAAAGAACCAAAAAACTTTCTCCAGTACAGCGTCCCGCTGTGCCGGAAGACGGCGGCAGCCTGAAAGAAAGTCTTTTTGCTTCTTTTTCTTCAGAAAAAGAAGAATATGCATAACTCCAAAAACCACCACCTCACCCGAACGAAACCCCGTCGGCTGCGCCCAGGCATTGGCCGGGACAGGAGCGCCTGGCGTTTGCAGGAGGGGCGCCACCACCTTCGGCATCTGCGACAGGCACCGCAGACCTCGATGCCGCAGCCATATTTGGTGCCGGTGAGGCCGGGCACGTCGCACAGCGCCCAGAGCAGCGGCGCCGATCCGGCGACATTCACCGAGTGGGATTTTCCGTTCCCCTTCAGCGCGATCATGGCGGCGCTCCCTGCCAGACCTCTGAAAAGTCCAAAATATCCAGGACCCGGCAGATATCCGGCAGGGGGGGGCGGATCCGGGTAGCCATGCCCGCTGCCGTGCCGCCGGCTCAGGCTGGCGTGGAATTCCGTTGACAAAAAAGATGATGAACAACATCCATTGTGTATAGAGTTCAACCATCATCTTTTTGCGGACCGGAACCATGGCCCAGGATACGCACTCTCCCCCAGGGCACTCCGTGCCGGAGCCCTCCCTGCCCCCTCCTCCCGCGCCACTCCCCCCTGCGCCACTCCCCCCTGCACCGGAGCCGCCCGCCCATGGCCATCCGGCTCCCGGGCATCCGGCGGCACGGCACCGCCACCGGCGGCCGCTGGCGATGGGCCTCCTCCTCCTGGCCGGGGCGGGGGGGCTGGCGGGCGGGCTGCTGGCCATCCCTGCCAGCAGGGCCGCGCTGCTCGGCCCCGCCACCGCCGCGCTCGGCACCATCCGGGACCGCTTCGCCGGGGATCCGGCCATGGAAAAGCCCGACCCGGTGCGCGGCGTGCGGGTGGTCGCGGTGGCCGAGGCCCCCGCCCGCCTGGAGAAGAGCTTCACCGGCACGGTCGCCGCCCGCTACGAGACGGCGCTCGGTTTCCGCGTCGGCGGCAAGATCCTGCGCCGGGCGGTCGAGCTGGGGCAGTCCGTCCAGGCGGGCGAGCTGCTCTTCCTGCTCGACCCCGCCGATTACCGCGCGGCGCTCGCCGCCGCCGGGGCGACGCTGGCGGCGGCCCAGGCCCAGGCGGTGCAGACCGCCGCCGAGGAGCGCCGGCAGGCACAGCTGCTCGCCCAGGGCTGGGCCTCCCAGGCCGCCTATGAGCGGGCCCGGGCGGCGGCCCAGGTGGCCGCCAACCAGGCGCGCGCGGCGGCGGAGCAGCTGGAGCTCGCGCGCAACGACCTCTCCTACACGGAGCTGCGGGCGCCGCATGAGGGCATCGTGACGGCGCTGCGGGCCGAGGCGGGGCAGGTCGTCGCGCTGGGCCAGGCGGTGCTCACCCTCGTCCGCCCCGGCGAGCGCGAGGCGGTGGTGAGCGTGCCGGAGGGGCAGGTCGCCGATCTCGCGGCGTGGTCGGCGACGGCGCGCTTCTGGGGCCGGGATGCCGCGCCCGAGGCCGCGCGGCTGCGCGAGATCGCGCCGCAGGCGGACCCGGCCAGCCGGACCTATGCCGTGCGCTTCTCCCTCCCCGCCAGTGCCGGCAGCGCCGAACTGGGCAGCACGGTGACCATCCACCTCACGCGCGAGGGGGCGGGCACGGTGGCGCGGCTCCCGGCGACGGCGGTGCTCTTCCGCCAGGGGCAGCCGGTTGTCTGGCGGCTGGAGCCCGGCGGGGAGCAGGGGGAGGGGCGGGTGCGGGCCGTGCCTGTCTCCCTCCTCCGCCTGGGCGCGGAGACGGCGGAGGTGGGGGGCCTCGCCACGGGCGAGCGCATCGTCACGCTCGGCGTGCACCGCCTCGATGAGGGGGCGCGGGTGCGCGTGGTGGAAGGGCCGGGCGGGGCTTCTCTCTCCACCGCCGGGGCGGCGCGGGGCCAGGGGGGGCGGTCGTGAGCGGCCTCAACCTCTCCGCCTGGGCGGTGCGGAACCGGGCCGTGGTCCTGTTCCTCATGCTGGTCGCGCTGGCCGCCGGCGGCTTCTCCTACCTGAATCTCGGCCGGGCGGAGGACCCCTCCTTCACCATCAAGACCATGGTGATCTCGGCCGTCTGGCCGGGCGCCACGGCCGAGGAGGTGCAGCGCCAGGTGGCCGATCCCATCGAGACGAAGATCCGCACCCTGCCGCGCCTTGACTGGGTGCAGAGCTATTCGCGGCAGAACGTGGCGGTCGTGCAGGTGCAGCTGCGTGACGACACGCCGCCGGGCGAGGTGGCGAACCTGTTCTACGAGATCCGCAAGAAGGTGGGCGACATCCGCGCCAGCCTGCCGCAGGAGCTGCGCGGCCCCTTCTTCAACGACGAATACGCGGATGTCTACGCCGCCGTCTTCATGCTGACGGCGCCCGAGCTGCCGCAGCAGGACCTGCTGCCCTATGCGGAGCGCTTCCGCCAGCGCCTGCTGCGCATCGCCGATATCGACAAGGTGGAGATCGTCGGCGAGCGCCCGCGCCGCATCTTCGTCGATCTCTCCTACAGGAAGCTCGCGACGCTGGGCATTCCCGTCACCGCCGTCTTCCAGGCGCTGCAGCAGCAGAACGCGCTGGTGCCCGCCGGCTCGCTCGACACAGCGGCCGAGCGGATCACGCTCAAGGTCGATGGCGCCTTCGCCGATGCCGCGGCCGTGGCCGATGCGCCGCTCGCCATCCAGGGCCGCACCCTGCGGCTTGGCGACATCGCCACCATCTCGCGCGGCTACGAGGACCCGCCCAGCTTCATCGCCCGCTTCAATGGCGAGGAGGCGCTGGCGCTCGCGGTGCGCATGCGGGCAGGCGCCAATGGCCTCGCCCTCGGCCAGGCGCTGGAGGAAGCGCTGCGCGAGACGCGGGCGGGGCTGCCGCTCGGCGTCGGGCTGCACCAGGCGACGAACCAGGCGGAGGTCATCGCCGAGGCGGTGGACGAGTTCCTGCTGAAATTCGTCGTCGCCATCGCCGTCGTGCTGCTGATCTCCTTCGTGGCGCTGGGCTTCGCCGCCGGGGTGATCGTGGCGCTCTCCGTGCCGCTGACGCTGGCCATCACCTTCGTGGTGATGGAGGTGGCGGGCATGCAGTTCCAGCGCATCACGCTCGGCTCGCTCATCCTCGCGCTCGGGCTGCTGGTGGATGACGCGATCATCGCCATCGAGATGATGCTGGTGAAGATCGAGGAGGGCATGGACCGCGTGAAGGCGGCCACCTTCGCCTGGACCTCGACGGCGAAGCCGATGCTGATCGGCACGCTGGTGACGGTGGCTGGCTTCCTGCCGGTGGGCTTCGCGCGCTCGACGGCGGGCGAATACGCGGGCGGCATCTTCTGGGTGCTGCTGATCGCGCTCTCTGTCTCCTGGATCGTGGCGGTGGTGTTCACGCCCTATCTCGGCGTCACCCTGCTGCCGCGGCGGCTGGAGGCGGAGGCGGCGGCGCGCGGTGCCCACGACCCCTACCACACCCCCTTCTTCGACCGCTTCCGCCGCGTCGTGGACCTCGTGCTGCGCTGGCGCTGGGCGGTGATCGGGCTGACGCTGCTGGCCTTCGCCGCCGCCGGCGCCGCCTTCACCCGCGTGCCGCGGCAGTTCTTCCCGCAATCCGAGCGGCATGAGCTGCTGGTCGAGCTGCGCGGCGCCGAGGGCGCGAGCTTCGCCCTCTCCCAGGCGGAGGTGGGCCGGGTGGAGGCCCTGCTCGCCGGCCGGCCCGAGGTCGCGCATGTCGCCACCTATATCGGCCAGGGCGCGCCACGCTTCTATCTCGCGCTCAACCCGGCGCTGCCCAACGAGAATTTCGCGCTGCTCGTCATCATGACCCGCGGCAACGCGGCGCGCGAGGCGCTGCGCGCCGACCTCATCCGCCATTTCGCGGCGGAGGAGGGCGCCATGCGCGGCCGCGTGCTGCGGCTCGATTTCGGGCCGCCCACCGGGCATGTGGTGCAGTTCCGCGTGGCGGGGCCGGAGGCCGCGGTGGTGAAGACCATCGCCGGGCGCATCCGCGACGTGATGCGCGACCAGGGCGAGACGCGCGATGTCGAGCTGCAATGGGGCGAGGAGGCGAAGTCGGTCCGCTTCGTGCTCGACCAGGCGCGCGTGAAGCAGCTCGGCCTCTCCTCGGCGGAGGTGGCGCAGACGCTGCAGATCGTCCTCTCCGGCGCCACCGCCACCCAGCTGCGCGAGGACAACCGCCTGGCCGATGTGGTGGTGCGCGCCGCCGCCGAGGAGCGCGCGGCGCTCGACCGGCTCGGCGACATCACCATCACGACGCCCTCGGGCCTCGCCGTGCCGCTGTCGCAGATCGCGCGCATCACGCCCGTGGCGGAGGAGCCCATCCTGTGGCGGCGCAATGGCGATGTGGTGCTCTCGGTGCGCGCCGATGTGGTGGATGGCGCGCAGGGGCCGGACGTGACCCATGCGCTGCTGCCCCGGCTGCAGCCCATCCTCGCCACGCTGCCGCCGGGCTACCGCGTCGACACCGGCGGCGCGGTCGAGGAAAGCGCCAAGGCCAACGCGGCCCTCTTCAAGATCCTGCCGCTGATGGCGCTCATCATGCTGACGCTGATCATGATCCAGGTGCGCAGCTTCAGCCGGCTCTTCGTCACCTTCCTGACCTTCCCGCTGGGCTTCATCGGCGCCAGCTTCTCCCTGGCGCTGACCGGCAAGCCCTTCGGCTTCGTGGCGCTGCTCGGCATCCTGGCGCTGGGCGGGATCATCGTCCGCAACACGCTGATCCTCGTCGACCAGATCGACACCGACATGGCCCAGGGCCTGACGATGCGCGAGGCCATCATCGAGACGACGGTGCGGCGCGCCCGCCCCGTGGTGCTGACGGCGCTCGCCGCCATCCTCGCCTTCCTGCCGCTGACGCTGACGAGCTTCTGGGGCCCGATGGCGATCGTGCTGATCGGCGGGACGCTCATCGGCACGGTGCTGACGCTCTTCTTCCTGCCGGCGCTCTACGCCGCCTGGTTCCGGGTGGGGCGCGCGCCCCGCGCGCGGCCGGCGCCAGTGCCAGTGCCAGTGCCAGTGCCTCCCGCCACCGCGCAGGCCGCGACCGCGCAGGCCGCCGCGCGGCACTAGGCCCCCTCTCCCTCCCGACAGGACACGCTCCATGCCCTCCGATTACACCCGCGCCTGGGCCGGCCGCGCGAAGACCGGCTTCCTCCGCCTCGCCGACGGGCGGCGGATCCGCCATCTCGAGGCCGGCACGGGCCCGGCCCTCCTCCTGATGCACACGCTGCGGACGCAGCTCGACTATTTCCAGCGGCTGATCCCCCTCCTGACGCGGCGCTTCACCGTCCATGCGGTGGACCTGCCGGGGCTCGGCTGGTCCGATGCCACGCCGGAGGCGGGCCAGGACGAACCGGCGGTGCGCAGCGCCATGCTGGAGGTGGTGGAGCAGCTCGGCCTCGGCAGCCTGACCCTTGCCGGGGAATCCATGGGCGCCACCCTCGCCCTCACCATGGCCGCCGGGCTTGGCCCGCGCGCCACGCATGTGGTGGCGCTCAACCCCTATGACTATCCGGGCGGGGTGGAGCGCGCCAACCTGGTGGCCTCCCTCGTGATCAAGGTGATGCGCATCCCCGGCATCGGGCTCCTCCCGGCGAAGGCGGAGAACCCGGCGGTGCTCGGCGCCATCCTGCGGGGCGGCTTCGCCGATCCGGGCCGGCTGCCGGCGGATTTCGTGGCGGAGCTGGTGCGCAGCGGGCAGCGCCCCGGCTTCGCCCGGACCGCCACCGGATATCTGCGCAGCCTCGGCAGCTATGTCGCGGCCCGTGGCCTCTATGGCCGCGTCACCGCTCCGGTCACCCTCGTCTATGGCGCGCAGGACTGGTCGACGCTGGCCGAGCGCGACGAGGCCGCGCGGCTCCTCCCCCACAGCCGGATGGTCACCCTGGCCGATACCGGCCATTTTGCCGCCCTGGAGCGCCCGGAGGCGATCGCCCGCCTCCTGCTCGAGACCCGGCTGGAGGCCGCCGCCTGATCAGGGCTCCGGCGTGGCCGGGGCGGCAGGGGGCGCGCCGCGCCTTTCCAGGAGGCCTGGACCAAAAGAAGGCGGGGGCAAAAGAAGGCGGGGGGCCGTTTGACAGTGCGGGGCAGCCCCCCAAGGCCCGCGGCTTTGGAACCCCTTCGTCAGCGCCTCCTGATGGCGGGTGCGGGGGGGCGCTGTATCCTGGCCGGGAATGAGAGGGGGGCGTTTGAGGAGGCGAAGCCCCATCGAGCCACGGGGGGCCCGCCTCTCCAGACAGCCTCTCAGCCATACGCCAATGCCGGGCCAAAGGAGCGGAAGCATGCGCAAGAGCAAGGAAGAGACAGCCGAGAGCCGCCGGCGGATCCTGAGGGAAGCCGCCCGGCTCTACCGGGAAAGGGGCTTCGATGGCGTCGGCGTGGCCGAGATCATGGAGGCGGCCGGCATGACCCATGGCGGGTTCTACCGGCATTTCCCCTCCAAGGAGGCGCTGATCGCCGAGGCCATGGCCGAGGCCTTCGCGGACCGGCTGCCCCTCCTCACGGCGGGCGGCGGGGCGGCGGGGGACGCGGCGGCGGGCCCTGACATGGTGCGCAGCTATGTCGGGCTTTATCTCTCGGCGGCGCATCTCGACAATCCGGCGCTCGGCTGCCCGGTCGCCGCCGTGGGCAGCGAGGCCGCCCATCTTGGCGGCCCGGTGTCCCAGGCCTTCCGGGAAGGCATCGAGCTCCTGGCCGAGAAGGCCACGGCCGCGCTCGGCGCCGCCCCGGGCGCCCAGCGCCCGGCGGTGCTGCGCCTCTTCGCCACGCTGGTCGGCGCCGTCGTGATCGCCCGCGCGGCCGGCCCCGGCTCGGTGATCGCCGGGGAGGTGCTGGAGGCGGTCCGCACGGGCGGCGAGGTCGCCCGGCTGATGGAAGCCGGGTGACCGGCGGGAGGGCCGCCCCAGGAGGGGGGGAGCAACGCGGGCGGCCCCGCGGCAGGCGCGCCGGAACCGTCAGGCGCTTTTCGCGCCGGCGGCCCAGCGCGCGGGGAAATCCCCCGCGCGGATCGCCGGGTCGCAGGCCTGGATGGCGAAGGACGCCAGCCCGTGGCGGTCGAACGGGTCCTCCGCGATCATGCCCTCGATGTCGGAGAGCCCTTCTCCATGGGCCAGGATGAAGCCGCCCTGGCCATTCTGGAGAGGTCCGGCGCAGAGGATGCTCCCGGCCTGGATGTGGCGCACGAGCCACGCCTTGTGGGCGTCGAGATGCGCCTGGATGTCCGCCGGGGGGCGGAGGTAGGACAGCGTGATGGAAAACAGCATGGCCTGATCCCTGCCCGCCCGGTTATGCCGCGGGCCGGCCGAGGCCGGCGGTCGCCTCCGCGATGGCGGCCCGGGCGGCTTCCAGCCCCTGGGCGCGGATGGCCTCGCCCTTCGACGCTCCCTCGGCCCGCACCACGCGGATATCGGTGATGCCGAGGAAGCCGAAGAAGGCCCGGAGATAGGCTTCCTGGAAATCCAGGGCCGCCAGCGGGCCGCCGCCCGCATAGAAGCCGCCACGGCCGGAGACGATGATGACGCTCCGGCCGCCCGAGAGGCCCACCGGTCCCTTCTCGGTATAGCGGAAGGTCCGCCCCGCCTGGGCAATCCGGTCCAGCCATGCCTTCAGCTGGCTCGGCACGGAGAAATTGTACATCGGCGCGCCGATCACCAGGACATCGCTGGCCAGGAACTGCGCCACCAGCGCCTCGGAGAGCTGGTGCTCCTGGAGGGTGGCGGCGTCGAAGCCGCCGCCGCCGGTGGGGCGGAAGCCGGCGGCGATCGCGCCATCCAGATGGCGGATCTCCTCGGCCACGAGGTCGCGATACGCCACCTCGGCTTCGGGGTCGCGGGCGCGGAGATCGGCGACCACCGCGGCGGAGAGGTCCCGGGTGAGGGAATTCCCGCCCAGGATGCTGGAGTCGAGATGCAGGATCTTCATGGTGATCTCGCCTTTCGGTGTGGCGTGGGGCTGCGTTAGCGCGCGGCCTGCCGGGCGGCCCGGTCGATCAGGGCGGCGACCGCGTCAGGATGGGAGAGCAGCGACAGGTGGCTGGATGCGAGGGAGACGGCCGTGGCGCCGATCCGCCGCGCGATGGCGCCCTGCACGGCGGGCGGGAGGGCCTGGTCCCCGGTGGTCAGCAGGTACCAGCTCGGCCGGGACAGCCAGGCGGCCTGCGGGATGCGCTCGGCGAAGCTGGCGGCGGCGATGGGCTGCTGGACCGCGGCCAGTTCCCGCGCCTTCGCCAGGGGCAGGTCCGCCGCCATGAGCTGGTGGAAGCGCTGCGGGTCATCGAGCCAGATCATGCCCTCCGCATCCGGCTGCAGGCCGGACATCGGCGCCCCCAGCTCCTGCAGCAGCCCGGCCACCGACTCGCCGCTGGCCGGCGCCAGGGCCGAGAGATAGACGAGGCCTTTGACATTGGCGGCATTGCCGGCCTGGGTGATGACCGCGCCGCCCCAGGAATGCCCCACCAGCAGCACCCCGCCGGCCTGCCGGCGCAGGACCCGCTCGGTCGCGGCCACGTCGTCGGCCAGCGAGGTCAGCGGGTTCTGCACCGCGGTGACATGGTAGCCCATGGCCTGCAGGCGGGAGATGACCGGCACCCAGCCGGACCCGTCCACGAAGGCGCCATGCACCAGGACGATATCGCGCAGGGTGGGCTCAGCCGCCGCCGCCGGGCTGGCGCCCACCGCGGCGGCCAGCCCCAGCAGGGCCGCCAGACGGCGCAGCCAGCGGGCGGGCGGGGCGCTCCTGGCGCGGGGAAAGTTCATGAGCGGACCTCCATCCAGCAGAGCCGGAAAGCTAGAGGCGCCCGGGCAGGCTCATAAGCTGGCAAGCTGGACAGACTTCATGCAAAATTCGCCAAATCTCCGGAGGGGGGTGAGCCATGCGGATCGCGATCATCGCCGTGGAAGGCAGCCTCCTCTCCTCCATCACCGGCCTGGCCGACCTGTTCTGGATGACCAACCAGGCGCTGCGCACGCCGCCGGAGGGCGCCGCCACAGGCCTGCCGGACGGGGCGGGGCCGCTGTTCCAGACGCGCATCGTCAGCAGCGATGGCCTCCCCCTCCGCGATCCGCAGGGTCGGCTGATCCCGGTTGACGCGGCATTTCAGGAGATCGGGCGGTGCGACGCGGCGCTGGCCACCGGCATGGCGCTCGGCCCCGACCGGCTGCCGCCCTCTTCCCCCTCGATCCAGGCGGCGGCGGAGTGGCTGAGGGCCGTGCATCAGCGGGGCGCGCTGGTCGGCGCGGCCTGTGCCGGGACCTTCGTGGCCGGGGAGGCCGGCCTGCTCGACGGCCGGCGCTGCACCACGACATGGTGGCTGCACCACGCCTTCCGGCAGCGCTTCCCGAAGGCGCGCCCCGTCTGGGGAACGGCGGTGGAGGAGCAGGACCGCATCGTCACGACCGGGGGGCCGCTCTCCTGGGTCGATCTCGCCCTGCATGTGATCCGGCGCCTGGCGGGGCCCAAGGTGGCCAAGCTGGCGGCCGACATCTCCGTCGCGGACAGCCAGCCGCTGCCGCAGCTGGTCTATGCCCCGCGCGGCTTCGTCAACGCCACCGACCCGCTGCTCCTGCGGGCCGAGCAGATCATCCGCCACGCCAGGCCCAGCCTGTCGGCCGAGGGGCTGGCCGAGGCGCTGGGCCTCAGCGGGCGGACCCTGCACCGGCGGCTCAAGGAACTGACCCATGAGTCGCCCAAGGCGTTCATCACCCGCGTGAGGATTGAAACCGCCTGCGTCCTGCTGGAAACGCCGGGCGCCAGCGTCAAGCAGATCGCACTGGCCTGCGGCTATGCCGAGGAGAGCGCCTTCCGGCGGGCTTTCGCCCAGCTGACCGGGATGACGCCCGCCGATTACCGGCGCTGGTCCAGCGCGCGGGCGGGCGGGCCGCGCTCCGCGGCGCCCTGAGGGGGGGCTCGCCTTGCAGACCCGGATGGTGCTGCCGGCGGCGCGCCATGGCATCCCAAGCGGAGCATGGCCTGTTGGAGAAAGGCGGTCAGAGCATCAGGGATCGACGCCACAGCCTGCCAGCACAGGGGAGAGCGCCTTGTCGATGGCTCTGTAGAAGGGGGGATGGAACTGGCGGAGAGGGTGGGATTCGAACCCACGGTACCCTTGCGAGTACAACGGTTTTCGAGACCGTCACAATCGACCACTCTGTCACCTCTCCGCGGAGGTGCCGGTCATCGGGCGGGGCGGGATATAGAGGGGCTTTGCGCGGAGCGCAACGCCGAGTTTGCGCCAGGACAGGACGAATCCACCCCCCGGCGTTGACTCGCGGCCATTGCGGGGTCTATACGGCCGACCTCCCGGCGGGGTTTCGGTCCCGCCGATGGCCGTTCTCGGCCGCTCATCGTTTTTCAGTCAGGCCAGCACGGCAAAGCTTTCAGGGCGCCCCATGACCTACGCAGTGATCCGCACCGGCGGCAAGCAGTACCGCGTCACCCCGAACGCCGTGCTGATCGTCGAGAAGCTGGAGGCCGAACCCGGCCAGACCATCACCTTCCAGGATGTCCTCGCCGTCTCCGGCGAGGCTGGCCTGACGATCGGCGCGCCCATCGTGGCCGGCGCCTCCGTCACCGCCACGGTGCTCGAGCACAAGAAGGGTGAGAAGGTCATCATCTTCAAGAAGCGCCGCCGGCAGAACAGCCGCCGCAAGAACGGCCACCGCCAGCCCCAGACGGTGCTGCGCATTTCCGCCATCGCCGCGGCCTGATCAGACAGTTTCCTAGGAGACACCAACCATGGCGCATAAAAAGGCCGGCGGCTCCTCCCGCAACGGGCGCGACTCCGCCGGTAAGCGGCTGGGCGTCAAGAAGTTCGGCGGCGAGCATGTCCTCGCTGGCAACATCATCGTGACCCAGCGCGGCACGAAGATGATCCCGGGCCAGAACGTCCTGCTGGGCCGCACCCACTCCATCCACGCCGCCGTCGAGGGCAAGGTGAAGTTCACCCGCCGCGCCGAGGGCCGCGTCCACGTCTCCGTCGAGCCGCTGCCGCAGGCCGCCGAGTAACGACGCGCGCCTCCGCGAGCCGAAAATTCCGCGAACGGGGGCCGCAAGGCCCCCGTTTTCGTTTGCCCATCCCCCCTCCCCTCCCCGCCCCGGACACGCCTCCCCCATGAAGTTCCTCGACGAAGCCAAGATCTGGGTGAAGGCCGGTGACGGGGGCGATGGCGTCATCGCCTTCCGCCGTGAGAAATATATCGAGTTCGGCGGCCCCGATGGCGGCAATGGCGGCAAGGGCGGCGATATCGTGATCGAGGCCGTGCCCGGCCTGAACACCCTCATCGACTACCGCTATTCCCAGCACTTCAAGGCGCGCAAGGGCGGCAATGGCGCGGGCTCGGACCGCACCGGCGCCGGCTCGGAGGATGTGGTGCTGAAGGTGCCCGTCGGCACCGTCATCCTGGATGAGGACAAGGAGACCGTCCTGGCCGACCTCACCCAGCCCGGCCAGCGCTTCATCCTCTGCCATGGCGGCGATGGCGGCCATGGCAATGCCCATTTCAAGTCCAGCACCAACCGCGCGCCGCGCCGCGCCGACAAGGGCTATCCGGGCGAGGAACGCTGGGTCTGGCTGCGCCTGAAGCTGATCGCCGATGCCGGGCTGGTCGGCCTGCCCAATGCCGGCAAGTCCACCTTCCTGTCGGTGGCCAGCGCGGCGCGGCCGAAGATCGCCGACTATCCCTTCACCACGCTGACGCCGCAGCTCGGCGTGGTGCGGCTGAACGCCACCGAGGAATTCGTCCTGGCCGATATCCCCGGCCTGATCGAGGGCGCGCATGAGGGCGCCGGCCTCGGCACCCGCTTCCTCGGCCATGTCGAGCGCTGCGCCGTGCTGCTGCACCTGATCGATGGCAGCCAGGCCGACCCCGTCGGCGCCTATGAGACGGTGCGCGCCGAGTTGGAAGGCTATGGCGGCGGCCTCTCCGGGAAGCCCGAGATCATCGCGCTGAACAAGCTCGACGCCATGACGCCGCAGGCCAAGGCCAGCCGCGTCAAGGCGCTGGAACGCGCCACCGGCCGCCCTGTCCACCTCATCAGCGGGGTGACGCAGGAGAATGTGCCCGCCGTGCTGCGTGAACTGGCCGACACCATCTACCGCCACCGCGAGAGCGAATCCGCATGACCACCCCCTCCCTCGGCGCCGCGCGCCGGATCGTCGTCAAGATCGGCTCCGCCCTGGTCGTGGACGCCGAGACGGCCAGCCCGCGGGAGGCGTGGATCGCGTCCGTCGCCGCCGATGTGGCGGCGCTGCGCGCCCGCGGGGTGGAGGTGGTGCTGGTCTCCTCCGGCGCCATCGCGCTGGCCCGCCGCGCCCTCGGGCTGACGCGCAAGAAGCTGCGGCTGGAGGAGAAGCAGGCGGCCGCCGCCGTCGGGCAGATCCGCCTCGCCGGGGCCTGGCAGGCCGCGCTCTCGCGGCACGGGCTGAACGCCGCGCAGCTCCTGCTGACGCTGGAGGATAGCGAGGACCGCCGCCGCTACCTCAATGCCCGCGCCACGCTGGGCACGCTGCTCGACCTCGGCTGTGTTCCCGTCATCAACGAGAACGACACGGTGGCCACCGCCGAGATCCGCTTCGGCGACAATGACCGCCTCGCCGCCCGTGTCGCCGAGATGATCCATGCCGATGCGCTGGTGCTGCTCTCCGATATTGACGGGCTCTACACCGCCGACCCGCGCAACGACCCGGCGGCGCGCCACCTGCCGGTGGTGGAGCGCGTGACGGACGAGATCATGGCCATGGGGGGCGAGCCGCCGCCGGGCTATTCCTCGGGCGGCATGCGCACCAAGCTGATCGCCGCGCGCATCGCCACCGGCGCGGGCTGCGCCATGGCCATCGCCCTCGGCCAGCGCGAGCACCCGCTGGCGGCGCTGGAGGAGGGGGCGCGCTGCTCCTGGTTCCTGCCGGCGCCGGAGGGGCGCTCCTCGCGCAAGCAGTGGATCGCCGGCTCGCTGGCGCCGCTCGGCGTGCTGGTGGTGGATGCCGGGGCGGCCCGCGCCCTGCGCGCCGGCTCCTCCCTGCTGCCCGCCGGGGTGCGCGGGGTGGAGGGCGAGTTCGGCCGGGGCGACCCGCTGGCGGTGCGCGACGAAGCGGGCACCGAGCTGGCGCGCGGCCTCTCCGCCTATGATGCCGAGGCCGCCCGCCAGATCGCCGGGCGGCGCTCGGAGGAGATCGAGACCATCCTGGGGTGGCGCGGGCGGGATGAGATCATCCACCGCGACGACCTCGTGGTGCTTTAAAAAAGCCGGGGGAAGAAAGAATTCTTCCCCCGGACCCCCATCCTCTTTTTCTATCTGAAAGAAAAAAGAAGCGGGGGTCTGGGGGAGAATTCATTCTCCCCCAGTGTCCAACACTGAAGGAACAGCGCGCCGTGGATGCCATGACGAACCCGATCCTCCCTGTTGCCCAGGCGGCCCGCGCGGCCTCTGCCCTGCTGGCGCGGGCGGACCGACCGTCGAAGGACGCGGCGCTGCGCGCGGCGGCGGCGGCGCTGCGCGCGCGCGAGGCGGAGATCCTGGCCGCGAATGCCGCCGACCTGGCCGGGGCGCCCGGCCTCTCCCCCTCCTTCCAGGACCGCCTGACCCTGACCCCCGCCCGTATCGAGGCGATGGCGCGCGGCCTGGAGGAGATGGCCGAACTGCCCGACCCGGTGGGCCGCAGCCTCTCCGAATGGACCCGCCCGAACGGGCTGGTGATCCGCCGCGTGGCGCAGCCGCTCGGCGTCATCGGCATGATTTTCGAGAGCCGACCGAATGTCGCGGCCGATGCCGGCGGGCTGTGCCTGAAGGCGGGCTCCGCCGTCATCCTGCGCGGCGGCAGCGAGAGCGCGCGCTCGGTCGCCGCCATCCATGCCGCGCTGCTGGACGGGCTGCGCGCGGCGGGCCTGCCGGAGGCCGCCATCCAGATCGCCCCCACCCAGGACCGCGCCTTTGTCGGCGCCATGCTGGCGGCGGCGGGGATGATCGACCTCATCATCCCGCGCGGCGGCAAGGGGCTGGTGACGCGGGTGATGCAGGAGGCGCGGGTTCCCGTGCTCGCCCATGCCGAGGGGCTGTGCCACACCTATATCCACGCGGCGGCGGAGCCGGAGATGGCGCGGCGCCTGCTGGCCAATGCCAAGATGCGCCGCACCGGCATCTGCGGCGCCACCGAGACGCTGCTGATCGACGCCGCCATCGCCCCCGCCCTGCTGCCCGTGCTGGTGGCGGATCTGCGCGCCCTGGGCTGCGATTTCCGCGCCGATGCGCGCGCCCGCGCCATCCTGCCGGAGCTGGCCGAAGCCAGCGCGGCGGATTTCTCGACCGAGTGGCTGGACGCCATCCTCTCCATCGCCGTGGTGGACGGGGTGCAGGCGGCGCTGGCGCATATCCGCCGCCATGGCAGCGAGCATACCGAGGCCATCGTGACCCAGGATGAGGGCGCGGCGGCGGAATTCCTGGCCGGGCTGGATTCGGCGGTGGGGATGTGGAACGCCTCCACCCAGTTCTGCGATGGCGGGGAATTCGGCTTCGGCGCGGAGATCGGCATCGCCACCGGGCGGCTGCATGCGCGCGGGCCGGTGGGGCTGGAGCAGCTTTGCACCTATCGCTACCACGTCCTCGGCAGCGGGCAGACACGGCCCTGAGCATGCAACACGGCCTCGCCCAGCCGGGGCGCTGGGGGGATGGGCGCCGGCGGCGCATCGGCCTGCTCGGCGGCAGTTTCAACCCGGCGCATGACGGCCACCGCCATGTGGCGCGGCAGGCGCGGCGCGCGCTGCGGCTGGATCAGGTGTGGCTGCTGGTCTCGCCGGGCAATCCGCTGAAGCCGGCGCGCGGCATGGCGCCCTTCGCGCGGCGGCTGGCCTCGGCCCGCGCCATCGCCGATGGGGTGGGCGTCATCGCCACCGGGCTGGAGGCGGCGATCGGCCAGCGCTACAGCGCGCGCACCCTGGCGCGGCTGCGGCAGATGTTCCCGCGGGTCCGCTTCGTGTGGATCATCGGGGCGGATAATCTGTGGCAATTGCCGCGCTGGCGGGACTGGCGGCGGCTGGTGGCGGGCACCGCCCTGGCGGTGCTGCCGCGCCCGGGCTGGAGCCGCCGGGCGCTGCACGGCGCCGCCGCCGCGCAGATGCGCCGCCGCCGCCGCCGGCCCGGGGCGCTGCTGGCCCCGGAGGAGATGGGCCGGGGGGTGGGCTGGGGAGCAGGCTGGGGGGCGGGTTGGGCACTGGTGCCGGCGCGCGAGCACCCGGCCAGCGCCACCGCCCTGCGCCAGTCCGGCACGGGATGGTTGCGGAACCGCTGAGCGGTTGCGCATTTTCGGTACTGGTCCGCAGGCATCGGGCCACGCCATAGAGCACGCGAAGAAAAGAGACAGGAGGCTGCCATAGCCCGCACCCCGAAGAGCCCGGACGAGACGCCCCGCAAGAGCGGCACGGCATCGCGCACCGGCAGCACCAGCCGCGCTTCCACCCGGAGCGCCCCCGCCGCCAAGGCGCCGCGCGCCGCCGCCAAGGCCGCGCCGGTGAAGACCGCCCGCAGCGCCGCCACCAAGCCCGCCGCGAGCAAGACCGCGCCCGCCAAGCCCGCCCGCAGCGCCGCCGCCAAGCCCGCCGCGAGCAAGGCCGCGCCCGCCAAGCCCACCCGCAGCACGGCCACCAAGCCCGCCGCGAGCAAGGCCGCGCCCGCCAGGCCCTCCCGCAGCACGGCCACCAAGCCCGCCGCGAGCAAGGCCGCGTCCGCCAGGCCCGCCCGCAGCACGGCCACCAAGCCCGCCGCGAGCAAGGCCGCGCCCGCCAAGGCCACGCGCAGCACGGCCGCCAAGCCCGCCGCGAGCAAGGCCGCGCCCGCCAAGGCCA
>NZ_JANFNY010000051.1:0-19397 GCF_024437745.1 Roseomonas sp. GC11
GCGCTGGCCGGCGCGGCTGCGCGCCGCCCTCGCCCTGCTGCTGCTGCTGCCCCCCGCGCCACCGCCGCGCGCCCAGCCGGTGCCGCCCGGGCTGCTCGGCGGCGGCGGTGGCGGTTCCAGCCTGCCGCTGCCCAATATCCCGCCCGCTTTGCAGCAGGACATCCTCCAGCGCCTGCTCGACGCCGGCGGCGGCGGTGGCGTGACGCGCGGCCCGGCGGTGGCCCAGCCCTCCGCCCCGCCGGTGCTGACGGCCCCCCACCCCGCCCTCCACCCCGCCCTGGGGGGCGCCCTGCCCGGAAGCACGCTCCCCGGAGCCGCGTTCCCCGGAACCGGGGCGGCGGGCGCCGCCCCCGCCACCCCGCCCGAGCCGCTCTCCCAGGCCGAGGCCTTCTTCGCCGCGCGGCTGGAGAATGCCGCCGCGCCGCTGCGCCAGTTCGGCTACGACACGTTCCGTGATCTCGCCGCCGCGCCGCCCGCCCAGGCGCCGCTCGCCCAGGTGCCGGACGACTACATCCTGGGCCGGGATGACGAGGTGCTGATCAACATCCGCGGCCGCTCGCGCCAGGGTGTGAGCCTGCGCGTCGGGCGCGATGGCATGCTGGTGCTGCCGGACCTGCCGCCCATCGCCGCCGCCGGGCGCAGCCTGGGCGAGCTGCGCGCCGAGGTCGAGGCGCGCGTGGCGCGGGAACTCGGCGGCTCGGAAGCCTTTGTCAGCCTGGGCCAGCTGCGGCAGATCGGCGTTTTCGTCGCGGGCGAGGTGGTGCGGCCCGGCCTCTACCCGCTGCCCGCCCTGGCCTCCGTCCTCGATGCCCTGGCCCTGGCCGGGGGGGTGAAGAAAACCGGCAGCCTGCGCGCCCTGCGCATCGAGGGGCCGCGTGGCAGCCGCGCCATCGACCTCTACAGCGTGCTGGGCACCGAGCCGGGCAGCCCGGACCTCGCCCTGCGCGAGGGGGAGCGGCTGGTGGTGCCACCGCTCGGCCCCGTCGTCGCGCTCGGGGGGGAGGTGACGCGGCCCGGCATCTATGAGCTGCCGGCGGGGGCCGATGCGGCGCCGCTCGCCACGCTGCTGCGGCTCGCCGGGCAGGCGCTGCGCCCGGCCGGCAACCGCTTCCTGTTGCAGGGCACCGATGCCCAGGGGCGCCGTGCCCTCTCCGAGATCGGGCCGCAGGCGCGGCTGCGGCGCGGCGATGCCGTGCTGGTGCAGCCGGGGGCCGATGTGCTCTCCGGGCAGGTGCGGCTGGTCGGCCATGTCGTCGCCCCGGTGCTGCGCGCCGCCAGCGCCGGCGGCCTCGCCACCCTGCTGGCCGACCCGATGATCGTCCGCCCCGACCCCTATCTGCGGATGGGCCTGATCTGGCGCACCGATGAGCGCATGCGCACCCGGCGCTTCGAGGCCTTCGACCTCGGCCGCGTGCTGCAGCGCCCGGCCGGGCTGCCGCTGCGGCCGGGGGATGAGGTGATCCTGCTCTCCCAGGCGGATATCCAGTGGCTGGCCAGCCCGCCGGTGCAGCGCGCCCTGCGCGGCGAGGCCGGGCCGGAATGCCCGGCGCTGCAATCGCTCGCCATCGCCGCGCGCTCCTCCCCGGTGCGCTTCGCCCATGTGCGCGGCGCGGGCTTCCCCGATCTCGGCGCGCCGCCCTGCCCGCCGGTCTTCCTCGACTATCCCACCCTGCTGCCCTACCTGCTGGACCAGGCGGTGCTGATCTCGGGCGATGCGCGGCTGCCCGGCCTCTACCCCATCCTTGACGACACGGGGCTGGACCAGGTGCTGGCCGCCGCCGGGGGGGTGACGGAGACGGTGGACCTCTCCGCCGTCGAACTCTCGCGCGAGCCGCTGGAGCAGGCGGGGGCCATCCCGCTCTCGCGCACGCTGCTCGACCTGCGCAGCGGCAATTTCGCCGCCGTCCGCCTCTCCCCGCGCGATGCCATCCGCCTGCCGCGCGGCTTTGGCGACCGCGACAGCGGCCCCGTCACCCTGGTGGGCGAGTTCCTGCGCCCGGGCATCTATGACATCCGCCGGGGCGAGCGCCTGTCGGAGCTGATCACCCGTGCCGGCGGGCTGTCGCCGCAGGCCTATCCCTATGGCGCCGTCTTCACGCGGGAGAGCGTGCGGCAGCGCCAGCAGGACGGGCTGGACCGCAGCGCGCGGGAGCTGGAGCAGAGCCTGCTCCAGGTGGCGGCGGGGCAGGCCGTGTCCGGCGGCGGGCGGGGTGGCAATACGGCGGGGGGCGACCTGGGCGGCGCCATCACCGCCGGGCGGGAACTGGCCTCCGCCCTGCGCAGCGCGCGGGCCGCCGGGCGGATGGTGGTGGAGGCCAACCCCGTCATCCTCGCCGCGCGGCCGGAACTGGATGTGCTGCTGGAGCCGGGCGACCTCATCGCCATTCCCAAGCGGCCGAACGAGGTGACGGTGGTGGGCGCGGTGCTGAACCCGGGCAGCCTGCAATTCACCAGCGGCTGGCGCGCCGCCGATTATGTGCGGGCTTCCGGCGGGACGCAGCGCTTCGCCGATGGCAGCCGCGCTTTCGTCGTGCTGCCCAACGGGCAGTCCACCCCGGCGGGGCTGGGCGCCTGGCAGGCGGGCGGGCCGCCGGTGCCGCCGGGCTCGCTGGTGGTCGTGCCACAGGACCCCTCGCCCTTCGAGAGCTGGGGCTTCCTGCGCGACCTGACGCAGACGCTGGGGCAGCTTTCGATCAGCGCCGCCGCCCTGGCGGTGATTGCCAAGAACGCGAAGTGAGGGAAGAACACCCGGCCCAAGCCAGAACCGGGACCGCCGCATGATCATCGCCCGCGCCACCTCCCCCGCCGATCTCGGCGCCTGCCTCGCCATCCGCCGCGAGGTCTTCGTGGTGGAACAGCAGG
The DNA here is from genome assembly GCF_024437745.1 of Roseomonas sp. GC11. GTDB lineage: Bacteria > Pseudomonadota > Alphaproteobacteria > Acetobacterales > Acetobacteraceae > Pseudoroseomonas. Next base: position 2,863 of record NZ_JANFNY010000051.1, read on the forward strand.
TGCCGGAGGAGATGGAATATGACGAACTGGACGCCAGCGCCCTCCACTTCCTGGCGAGCCGCGACGGAGAGCCGCTTGGCACCGCGCGGGTGGTGCTGAAGGAAGGCGGGCGGGTGGCGAAGGTCGGGCGCGTCGCGGTGCGGCGGGCGGCGCGCGGCACCGGGCTTGGCCTCGCCCTGATGCGGGCGGTTGAGGCGGAGGAGGCCCTGGCCGGCGTGGCGGAGATGGTGCTGGAAGCCCAGACCCACGCCATCCCTTTTTACGAGCGACTCGGCTACGTGGCGGAGGGCGAGGAATATCTGGATGTGGGCATTCCGCACCGCGTGATGCGCAAGCGGCGCGGGGCGTGAGAGATGGGGTGGCTCTGCCTCCCCATACCCCTCCGCCGGGGTGGCAGGGCCACCCCGAACCCCGCCATCAGTGTGGCGTCCCGCCTGGCAACGGGACGGCGGCAGCCTGAAAAAAGTCTTTTTGCTTCTTTTTCTTCAGAAAAAGAAGATTGGGACTTTTCTCAGCGCGTCTCAGCGCGCCGGCGGCAGCCGGAAGGAAATCGGCTTGTTGCCGTCCCACAGGACGGAGCGGCAGACCTTGGCGAGCTTGTCGAGGTCGCCCTTGATGGTGAGGAAGTGGTTGCCGGCGAGCTGGCCGGCCTTGCTGGCGAAGCAGCAGGGGCCATAGGCCACCAGGATCTCGGTTTCGCTCATGCCGCCCGGGTGGACGATGATCTGGCCCGGCGCCGGGTAGGAGGTGGCGTTTTCGTAGCCGATGCCGAGGTCGCGCTCGCCCATCGGGATCCAGCAGGCCTCGCCGGACCAGCGGACATGGATGATGCGGTCCTCATAGGGCAGCAGGGTGCGGAAGCGGGCGACGGTGCGCGGGGCGGCGGCTTCCTCGAAATCGGCGTGGAAGATCTCGCCACCAATGTCGATCAGGATATCGGCCAAGGTCTTGGTCCTTCTGGGCTGGTGGGGCGGGTGGCTGAGGGGGGGCGGTTCAGTCCGCGTCCGCCGCCTGGCCCAGCCGGTAGGGATGCGCCGGGTAGGTGCCGAGCACCTTCAGCTCGCGGGAGAAGAAGGCGAGTTCCTCGAGGGCGCGCTTCAGGCCGGGATGCTCCGGGTGGCCATCGACGTCGCAGAGGAACTGCGTGGCGGTGAAGCGGCCGTCGAGCATGTAGCTTTCCAGCTTGGTCATGTTCACGCCGTTGGTGGCGAAGCCGCCGAGCGCCTTGTAGAGCGCGGCCGGGATGTTGCGGACGCGGAAGACGAAGGTGGTGACGGGGTTGGCGATCTCCACCGGCGGCGCGGCCGGGGTGGCGGACATCACATAGAAGCGGGTGGTGTTGTGCGCCGCGTCCTCGACATTGTGGCGCAGGATCTCAAGGCCGTAGATCTCGGCGGCGAGGGAGGAGGCGATGGCGGCATCCTCCAGGCTGGGCGTCTCGGCCAGCAGCTTGGCGGCGCCGGCGGTGTCGGCCTCGATCACCGGCTCCAGCTTCATGTCGCGCAGCAGGTTGAGCACCTGGCCGAGGGCGACGGGGTGGCTGTGGGCGCGCTTCAGCCCAGCCAGGGTGGCGCCCTTGTGGGCCAGCAGGCAGTGCTCGACGCGCTGGTAGTGCTCGCCCACGGTGTGGAGGCCGGAATCGGGCAGCAGGCGGTGGATGTCGGGCACGCGGCCGGCGAGGGAATTCTCGCAGGGGAGCATGGCGAGCTGGGCCCGGCCCTCGCGCACCGCGGCCATGGCGGCCTCGAAGCTGGGGCAGGGAAGCGTCGTCCAGCCGGGATAGGCGCTGCGGCAGGCGAGGTCCGAATAGGCGCCCGGCATGCCCTGGAAGGCGATCACACCACTCATCGGCTGGCTCTCGTTCCGTCTTTCGACCGTGGATCGTTCTGATGGCGTGGGGCTACGGGTTGAAGCGCCCGTTCTCTGCCACTATGGTCCGGACGCTTCTAGTCGAGGCCCCTGCCGCGTGCAAACCACGCCCCTCGGCCGGATCGATTCGACGGACAGTTCAAATTCAGGGATGGATCGGCAGCATGAGCTTGGAGGTCAACAAGGCGTTCGCGGCCGTCCTCACCGCCGGGATTGCCTTCATGGTGACGGGTCTGGTGGGCGAGACTGTGGTCCATCCGAAGCGCCTGGAAAAGCCGGCCATCGCGATCGAGGGTGTCGGCCAGCCGGCCGCCGCCGCGCCCGCCGCCGAGCAGGCCCTGGACCCCGTCGAGCCGCTGCTGGCCGCGGCCAGCGCTGATACGGGCAAGCAGCTGGCTGGCCGCCTCTGCGCCTCCTGCCACAGCTTCGAGCAGGGCGGCGCCAACAAGGTGGGTCCGAACCTTTACGGCGTGGTCGGCAACCACCATGCCCATCTGGACAATTTCAACTACTCCCCGGCGATCAAGGCGCTCGCCGACAAGGAGTGGGACTATGCCGCGCTGAACGAGTTCCTGGCCGCCCCGGCGCGCGCCGTGAAGGGCACGCGCATGGCCTTCGCCGGCATCCGCGACGTGAAGCAGCGCGCCGATGTCATCGCCTATCTGCGCAGCCTCTCGGCCAGCCCGAAGCCGCTGCCCTGATGGAGGCGCCCCTGATGGAGGTGCTGGTCGCGGCGGCAGAAGCCGCCGCCGATGTCGCGGGGGCGGTCATCCGCCCCCTCTTCCGTTCCGCGCTGCTGGTCGAGGCCAAGGGCGATGCCAGCCCGGTGACGGAAGCGGACAAGGCCGCCGAGCGCAGCATCCGCGCCCTGCTGGCCGAGCGGTTTCCGCAGCATGGCGTGATCGGCGAGGAATATGGCGCCGACCGCCCCGAGGCTGAATATGTCTGGGTGGTGGACCCGATCGATGGCACGCGCGCCTTCGTCACCGGCCGCCCGCTTTTCGGCAGCCTGATCGGCCTGCTGCACAGGGGCAGGCCGGTGCTCGGGCTGATCGACCAGCCCTCGACCGGGGAGCGCTGGATCGGCGTCGCGGGCCGCCCGCTTGCCTTCCGCAGCCCGATGGGCGGCACGCCGAAGGTGCGCGCCTGTGCCAGCCTGGCCGAGGCGGAACTCTCCTGCACCAGCCCGGAGATGCTGGATGCGGCGCAGGCGCCGCGCCATGCCCGGCTGCGGCAGGCGGTGCGCCGCGTCACCTGGGGCGGCGACTGCTATGCCTATGGCCTGCTGGCGCTGGGCCTGGTGGATGTGATCGCCGAGGGCGACCTGAAGCCCTGGGACTGGGTTGCCCTGCAACCGGTGATCGAATCGGCCGGCGGCAGCCTGACCGACTGGCAGGGCCGCCCGATGCGCCTGGACGGCCCTGGCGAGGCCCTGGCCCTGGGCGACCCGTCGCTCCTGCCGGCGGTGACGGCCCTTCTGGCCGACTGAAAGAAAAAAGAAGGGGGTTCGGGGGAATTCATGCCCCCGAGCTTTTTTTCTCTCACGCCTCCCTTTTTCAAAACAGATCTCCCGGCAGGGAATGGTTGTCGCGGCGGGGGCGAGCCCTCATCCTATGGGCATGCGCCGACGTCACCTGCTCTCCACCGGTCTTGTCCTGGCCTCTTCCGTGGCCCTGCCGCGCGCGCAGGCCCAGCAGCCGGCCGCGCCAGCCTCTGAGGCGCGCCGGACCCATGCGCTGTCCCTGCTGGGCGAACCCGCCCTGCCGGCGGATTTCCCGCACTGGCCCTGGGTGAACCCGAACGCGCCGAAGGGCGGGGAGATGGTGCGGGCGGCGCAGGGCAGCTTCGATTCGCTGCACGCCTATATCCTGCGCGGCACGCCGGCCATCGGCCTCGGCCTGCTCTACGACACGCTGATGGTGCAGAGCCTGGACGAGGCCAGCACCGAATACGGCCTGCTGGCGGAGGCGGTGGACCTGCCGCGCGATGGCCTCAGCGTCACCTTCCTGCTGAACGCGAAGGCGCGCTGGCATGATGGCCAGCCGATCACCGCCGCCGATGTGGTGTGGAGCTTCGACACGCTGCGCGAGAAGGGCCACCCCTCCTACCGCTCCTACTGGGGCGATGTGGCGGAGGCGGTGGCGGAGGATGCGCGGCGCGTCACCTTCCGCTTCAGGACCAGCGAGAACCGCGAGCTGTCGCAGATCATCGGCCAGCTTCCGGTGCTGCCGAAGCATGGCTGGGAGGGGCGTGACTTCACCCAGCCGAGCCTGACCATCCCGCTCGGCTCCGGCCCTTACCGGATCGAGAAGTTCGAGCCGGGGCGCAGCATCACCTATCGCCGCGTGGCCGATTACTGGGGGCGCGACCTGCCGACGCGCAAGGGCACCCACAATGCCGATCTGCTGCGCTTCGAGTATTTCCGCGACACCACGGTGATGCTGGAGGCCTTCAAGGCCGGGCAGGTGGAGCTGCGGCAGGAGAATGTGGCGCGGCTCTGGGCCACCGCCTACGACTTCCCGGCCCTGCAGCGCGGGCTGGTGAAGAAGGAGGAGATCCCGAACGAGATCCCCACCGGCATGCAGTGCTTCGCCCTCAATCTGCGCCGGCCCTTCTTCCAGGACCGCCGGGTGCGGGAGGCGCTGGGCCTCGTCTTTGATTTCGAGTGGATGAACGCCAACCTCTTCTACGGCAGCTACACGCGCACCAGCTCCTATTTCTCCAATTCCGAGCTGGCGGCGACGGGCCTGCCCTCGGAAGGGGAATTGATGGTGCTCTCCGCCTTCCGTGGCCGCGTGCCGGAGGAGGTCTTCACCACCGAGTTCCGCCTGCCGGTCTCGGACGGCACCAACAACAACCGCGAGAATGCGCGCAAGGCGCTGGCCCTGCTGCGCGAGGCGGGATGGACGGTGAAGGAGCGCCGCCTCGTCAACGACAAGGGCGAGCCCTTCAGCTTCGAGATCCTGCTGTATGACGCGACCTTCGAGCGCATCGCGCTGCCCTATGCCCAGGCGCTGCAACGCCTGGGCATCGAGGCGCGGGTGCGCACGGTGGACCCGGCGCAGTATCAGGTGCGCAACGATTCCTTCGACTACGACATGATGGTGGCGAGCTTCCCGCAATCCCTCTCGCCGGGGAATGAGCAGCGCGATTTCTGGAATTCCGCCAAGGCGAAGGAGAATGGCAGCCGCAACCTGCTCGGCATCGCCGATCCGGTGGTGGATGCGCTGGTGGAACTCATCATCGCCGCGCCGGACCGGCAGGCGCTGATCGACCGCACCCGCGCGCTGGACCGCGTGCTGCTCTGGGGGTTCTACGTGGTGCCGCAATGGCACAGCCGCAGCTTTCGCGTGGCGTGGTGGGACAAGTTCGGCCGGCCGGAGCGCACGCCGCGCTATGCGCTGGATCTCTCCTCCTGGTGGGTGGATGCGGCGAAGGAACGCGCCCTCACCGCCAGCCGGCAGGGCCAGCCTTGAGCGGGGCTTCGCCCCTCTCTGCACCTGCGCGGCAGTGCCGCGCAGCCACCAAAGGCCTGAGGCCTTTGGAAACCCATTTGTGAGTCTCCCCTGACGGCGGGTGCAGGGGACCCTGTCCCCTGCTGGGGGAGTTTGAGGGGGCAAGGCCCCCTCAAGCCCATCCGCCGGTTTTGTCGTGTCATTCGCCTTGCGGGCGCCGGACCAGGATGGCCGGGGCCTGCATCCGGGGCCCGCCCCCGGGGACCAAAGGGATGCAAGATGCCACCCTCCTCCCGCCCCAGAAACGTGGGCTGAGCCAGCCATGGGCGCCTATCTGCTGCGGCGGCTGGCCCTGCTGGTGCCGACGCTGTTCGGCATCATCCTGATCAATTTCGTGGTCGTGCAGTTCGCCCCCGGCGGGCCGGTGGAGCAGATGCTCGCCGAGATGCGCGGCCAGGGCAGCGGCGCCATTGGCCGCCTCTCCGGCGAGAGCCAGGGCGAGACCACCCGCGCCCCCTCCGGCCCCGCCGGGGGGGAGGGCGCGCCGGCCGGCAATTACCGCGGCGCGCGCGGGCTGGACCCGGCGGTGGTGGCCGATATCGAGCGCATGTTCGGCTTCGACAAGCCGGCGCATGAGCGCTTCCTCACCATGATGAAGGGCTATCTCACCTTCGATTTCGGCCAGAGCCTGTTCAAGGGCCGCTCGGTGGTGGATCTGCTGTGGGAGAAGCTGCCCGTCTCGGTCAGCCTCGGCCTGTGGTCCACGCTGATCATCTATTTCGTCTCCATCCCGCTCGGCATCCGCAAGGCGGTGCGCGATGGCAGCCGCTTCGATGCCTGGAGCTCCGCCCTGGTGCTGGTGGGCTATGCGGTGCCGGGCTTCCTCTTCGCCATCCTGCTGGTGGTGCTCTTCGCCGGCGGCTCCTTCGTGCAGTGGTTTCCGCTGCGCGGGCTGGTCTCCTCCGGCGCCGAGTCCTGGCCCTTCTGGCAGCGCGCGGCGGATTATGCCTGGCACATGGTGCTGCCCACCGTGGCGCTGGTGGTGGGCGGCTTCGCCGGCCTCACCATGCTCACCAAGAACAGCTTCATGGAGGAGATCGGCAAGCAATACGTCCTCACCGCGCGGGCCAAGGGCGCGGGCGAGGGGCGGGTGCTCTATGGCCACATCTTCCGCAACGCCATGCTGCTGATCATCGCCGGCTTTCCGGCGGCCTTCATCAGCATCCTCTTCACCGGCGCGCTGCTGGTGGAAATCGTCTTCTCGCTGGACGGCCTCGGCCTGCTGGGCTTCGAGGCGGCGATCCGCCGCGATTACCCGCTGATGTTCGGCACGCTCTACATCTTCACCCTGCTCGGCCTCGTCATGCAGATCGTCGGCGATGTCACCTATACGCTGGTCGATCCGCGCATCGATTTCGAGGCGCGGCGATGAGCCCGATCACCCGCCGCCGCCTCGCCAATTTCCGCGCCAACCGGCGCGGCTGGTGGTCGATGTGGATCTTCCTCGGCCTCTTCCTCATCACCCTCTTCGCCGAGGTGGTGGCGAATGACCGGCCCCTGCTGGCCAAGGTGGAAGGGCGCTGGTTCTTCCCTGTCGCCATCGAGTATGCGGAGAGCGACATCATCCCCGATGGCTTCCCCACCGCCGCCATCTGGCGCGACCCGGCCCTGCGGGAGGAGATCGCGGCCCGGGGCGGCTGGGTGCTCTGGCCGCCGCTGCCCTACCGCTACGACACGACGATCGGTGATCTCGGCCGCCCCGCGCCCTCGCCGCCCTCCTGGAAAAACCCGCTCGGCACGGATGACCAGGCGCGGGACGTGCTGGCGCGCGTCATCTATGGCTTCCGGGTCTCGGTGCTGTTCGGTTTCGCGCTGACGCTGGCCTCCTCGCTCATCGGCATCGCCGCCGGGGCGGTGCAGGGCTATTACGGCGGCTGGGTGGATCTCGGCTTCCAGCGCTTCATCGAGATCTGGTCCGGCATGCCGCAGCTTTTCCTGCTGATCATTCTCTCCAGCGTGATCGAGCCGGGCTTCTGGACGCTGCTGGTGTTCCTCCTGCTGTTCTCGTGGATGTCGCTCACCGGCGTGGTGCGGGCGGAATTCCTGCGCGGGCGCAATCTCGACTATGTGCGGGCGGCCAAGGCGCTCGGCGTGTCCGACACGCGGCTGATGGTGCGCCACATCCTGCCCAATGCCATGGTGGCCACCATGACCTTCCTGCCCTTCCTGCTCTCGGGCAGCGTCACCATCCTGGCCAGCCTCGATTTCCTCGGCTTCGGCCTGCCGCCCGGCTCGCCCTCGCTCGGTGAACTGGTGAGCCAGGGGAAGAACAATCTCCAGGCGCCCTGGCTCGGCCTCACCGCCTTCGTGGTGCTGGGCGGGGTGCTGACGCTGCTGATCTTCGTGGGCGAGGCGGTGCGCGATGCCTTCGACCCGCGCAAGCTTCCCGGGGGGAGCGAAGGATGACGATGCTGCGCATGCCGGGGCTCTGCCCCGGGCCCCGCCGGGGGGACAGGGTCCCCCCGGACCCCGCCATCAGTTTGGCGCCAACGGATCGCGGGGTCCGGGGTGGCCGTGCCACCCCGGCGGGGGTCTGGGGGCGGAGCCCCCAGCCATGACTCTGCCCATTCTCTCGGTCCAAAATCTGAGCATCGCCTTCCGGGGCCGCACGGTGGTGAAGGGCGTTTCCTTCAACGTCCATCCTGGCGAGACGGTGGCGCTGGTGGGGGAGAGTGGCAGCGGCAAGAGCGTCACCGCGCTGTCCTGCCTGCGCCTCCTTCCGGGGGCCGGCAGCAACCCCACCGGCCGCATCATGCTGGATGGCACGGAGGTGCTCTCCGCCACGCCGGAGGAGTTGCAGCGCCTGCGCGGCGGCGTGGCCGGCATGGTGTTCCAGGAGCCGATGACCAGCCTGAACCCGCTGCACAGCATTGGCCGGCAGGTGGCCGAGGCGGTGCGGCTGCACCAGCCCCTGCGCGGCGCGGCGCTGCGCGAGCGGGTGCTGATGCTGCTGGAGCGCGCCGGCCTGCCCGACCCGGCGCGGCGGCTGGATGCCTTCCCGCATCAATTGTCCGGCGGGCAGCGGCAGCGCGTGATGATCGCCGCCGCCCTGGCCAATGACCCCCGGCTGCTGATCGCCGACGAGCCGACCACGGCGCTCGATGTGACGATCCAGGCGCAGATCCTCGACCTGCTGGCCGAGCTGAAGCAGCGCCTGGGCATGGCGCTGCTGCTGATCACGCATGATCTTTCCATCGTGCGGCAGCAGGCGGACAGCGTGGTGGTGATGCGCCATGGCGCGGTGGTGGAGCAGGGTCCGGCGCGCGCGGTGCTGGCCGCGCCGCGCCACGACTATACCAAGCTGCTGCTGGCCACCGAGCCGCGCGGCGCCCCCGCCCCCGTGCCGCCCGATGCCGCCCCGCTGCTGCGGGCGGAGGCGGTGCGGGTGCATTTCCCCATCCGCCGCGGCCTACTGCGCCGCCAGGTGGGGGAGGTGAAGGCGGTGGACGGTGTCTCCCTCGACCTGCGCGAGGGCGAGACGCTCGGCCTCGTGGGCGAGAGCGGCAGCGGCAAGACGACGCTCGGCCTCGCTTTGCTGCAACTGGAGCGCAGCGCCGGGCGCATCACCTTCGAGGGCCAGCCGATCCAGGGCCTTTCCCGCGCCGCGCTGCGGCCGCTGCGGGCGCGGATGCAGGTGGTGTTCCAGGACCCTTATGGCTCGCTCTCCCCCCGCATGAGCGTGGCGGAGATCGTGGGGGAGGGGCTGGCCGTCCATGCCCCTGGCCTGGGCGCCCCGGCGCGCGCCGCGCGTGTGGCGGCGGCGCTGGCCGAGGTGGGGCTGGACCCCGCCATGGCCGAGCGCTACCCGCATGAGTTCAGCGGCGGGCAGCGCCAGCGCATCGCCATTGCCCGCGCGCTGGTGCTGCAACCCCGCCTGCTGGTGCTGGATGAGCCGACCAGCGCGCTCGATGTCTCGGTGCAGGCGCAGGTGGTGGAATTGCTGCGCGGCCTCCAGGCGAAGCACCGGCTGGCCTATCTCTTCATCAGCCATGACCTGCGGGTGGTGCGGGCGATGGCGCACCGCATCATGGTCCTGCGCGGCGGGCAGGTGGTGGAGGCGGGCGAGGCCGATGCGGTGTTGCGCGCGCCGCGCGCCGACTACACAAGGGCGCTGATGCGCGCCGCCTTTCCGGACGGCGCGGGGGGAGACGCCGCGACCACATGAACGAGTTCGACACGCTGCGCGAACTGATCCGGCAGGGCCGGATTCAGCTTGGCGTGGATATCCGCAAGATGAACATGCCGGGCTCTCCGGTCTATCGCCCGGCGGAGACGCTGACCCTGCCCATCCTCATCCTGGTGGTGAGTTTCCTGGGGGCGCGTTTCGTCAACGTGCATATCGGCGCGCTGCTGCTGGCCGCCGGCATGGCCTATTGGCTGCTGAAGGTGCACCCGAAGATGAAGCAGGGTGTCTTCGACCGCACGGCCGAACTGGCGCTTTCCCGCGAGAACCTGTTCGAGGGGCTGTGGGCCAAGGGCGCCCTGACCCTGCACGCGCCGATGCCGGATGGCTCCGTCCGCGTCGCCAACCGCAAGACGGGCTGGCGGGAGCTGGTTCGCTTCGTCGATAGCAATTAATTTCTTTCAGGCTGCCGCGGTTTCCCGTCACAGCGGGCCGCTGCACTGAAAAAAGTTTTTTGGTTCTTTTTTTCAAAAAAGAACGTCTTTCCTACCCCAATTTATGCAGCCACGCGACGAGCCGGCTGGCCAGATCGGGCCAGCCCGGTTCCAGCATCATGAGATGCCCGAGCCCGGGGAGGAACTGTGCGCTGGTGTTGTGCCAGAGGGCGCAGCGGTGCACGGCGTCATGGGGGATGAGGCGGTCCTCCCCGGCGCCGAGCACCAGCACGGGGCGGCCATGCAGCCAGCCATGGGGCACGGGCTGGGGGGCCTGGGCCTCCAGCAGGGCGGTGTGGGATTCGCCGCCGAGGCGCGCGGCCCAGGCGCGGGCTTCCTCCACCGGCATGGCGGTGCCGAAGAGCGAGGGGGCGAGGTCGGGCTGTGCGCTGCCGGGGGGGGCGTCCATGCGGGCGGCCTCGGCCCAGAGGCGCGGGTCGCTGAAGGCGAGGCGTGTGCTGGAGAGCCACAGCCCTTCAGGTGGCACGGGGGCGAGCAGGGCGGCGGCGCGCAGCTTCGGCTCGAAGAGCAGGCGCTGCGCTACCAGGGCGCCGAGGGAATGGCCCACCGCCACCACCGGCCCTTCCACTGTGGCCAGGGCGGCGCGGGCCTCGGCGACGAAATCGGCCAGCCCGGCCTCCCGCCCTTGCGGGTGGCGTGTGAAGTCGAGCACCAGGGCCGGGTATCCGGCGGCGGCGCAGTGGTCGGCGAAGCCGTGCTCCCACACCCAGCCGCCACAGCCGGCGCCGTGCAGGAAGAGCAGGGTGGGGCTGCCCGCCGCCGCGTGGCGGCGCAGATGCGGGCGGTTCAGGCCCTCAGGCAGGTTGGAGGGAAGGCGGGGGGGAAGGTGGGTATCGGGCATCAGGCCAGGCTCTCCTCGCCCGGCATGCGGGCCCTTAGCACATCCACAGTCGCCTGCGCGGTGGAGGCGGGCACGCCCAGCCGCCGCAGCGCGAAATCCGCCATGCCGAGCGCCACTTCGCGCTCGCCCATCATCACCATGCCGGCGCCGCCCTGCTGGCGCAGCCAGGCCACCTCGTCATCGTCATGGGTGCGCACGGCCACCTCGATGGCGGGGTTGGCGGCGCGGGCCAGGGCGATGACCTGCCGCGCCTCCCAGGCGCCGGGCATGGCCAGCACCAGCAGGCGGGCCTGCTCCGGCCGGGCGGCGGCCAGCACCTCGGCCTTGGTGGCGTCGCCCCAGATGACGGGCACGCTCTCGGCCCGCGCGGTCTCGGCGATGCGCCGGTCCTCCTCCACCAGCAGGACGGGCAGGTTGTGGCGGCGCAGGGCGGCGGCGATGGTGGTGCCGACGCGGCCATAGCCGACGAGGATGGCGTGGTCCTGCATGCCGGGGATGCCGTGCGGGCGCGCCGCGCGCCGGCGCGGCCCGCGCCGCCAGCGCGCCAGCGCCCGGCTGGCCGAGAGCCACGGCACCAGCAGGGCGAAGCCGCGGAAGGTGAGCGGCGTCAGCAGGATGGCGCCGAAGCTGCCGAGCAGGATGGGCCCGCGCGCCGCATCGGGCAGGATGCCCTGGCCGATGGCGAGTTCCGCCAGGACGAAGGAGAATTCGCCGATCTGCGCCATGGCGGCGCCGACGGTGGCGGCGGTGGCGGGTGGCACGCGCAGCGCCAGCAGCAGGGCGAAGGTGCCGCCGCCCATGCCGAGCAGCACGACCAGCAGCGCGGCCGCCGAGGCCAGGGGGGCCTCCGCCAGGCTCGCCGGGTCCAGCAGCAGCCCGACCGAGAAGAAGAAGATGGCGGCGAAGACGCGCTGCAGCGGCACCGTCTCGGCCGCTGCCTGGTGGCCGATGTCGCTCTCCCCCAGCACCATGCCGGCGAAGAAGGCGCCGAGGGCGAAGGAGACATGGAACAGCGCCGTGGCGGCATAGGCGACGCCGAGCGCCACGACGACGACGGCGAGGGTGAAGAGCTCGCGCGAGCCGCCGCGCGCCACGCGCTTCAGCAGCCAGGGCAGGACGCGGCGGCCGGCCACGAGCATGAGGGCCATGAAGGCCACCAGCTCCCCCACCGCGCGCAGCATGGCCAGGGCCAGCCCGTCCGTGCCGCCGGAGAGGGCGGGCAGCAGCACGAGGCCGAGCACCACGATGAGGTCCTGCACCACCAGCCAGCCGAGGGCGATGCGCCCGGCTTCCCCGGCGATGCGGCCGCGTTCCTCCAGCGCGCGGGTGGCGACGGCGGTGGAGGCGATGGCGAGGGCCAGCCCGAAGGCGAAGGCCCCGGCGCCCGCGAGGCCGAGCAGCGCCACCCCCGCCCCGGCGCCGAGCAGCCCGGCGAAGGCCACCTGCGCCACCGCCCCCGGCAGGGCGACGCGCCAGACCGCCAGCAGGTCCTCCGCCCGGAAATGCAGCCCGACGCCGAAGAGCAGCAGCCCCACCCCGACCTCGGCCAGGGTGGCGGTGAAGCCGGCATCGGCGGTGAAGCCCGGCGTGCTGGGCGCCGCCAGGGCGCCGGCCACCAGATAGCCGATCAGCGGCGGCAGGCGCAGCGCCCGCGCCGCGAGGCCACAGACAAAGGCCAGGGTGAGCGCGATGACCAGGATGGCGAGCAGGGGCGGGGCGTGGGGCATGTTCCGCCACAGTATGGGTCTCCCCCCGCGCAGGCCAGGGAGTCCGTCATCATCGGCGGCCTCAATGATGATCCTTCGGCATTCCCATTTCCGTCGCGCGCGCGCGGGGGCCAGATTGGCCGGGACAGGAGACGACGCCGCCATGACCGAGCTGCTTTCCCCCGCCGATGACGCCCCCGCCGCCGAAGCCCCCTGGAACGCCGCGCTGCACCCGGCGGAGGTGACGCTGGCGGCGCGCGACGCGGCGGGGCTGGCGCAGTTCTATCACCGCCTGCTCGGCCTGCCGGTGGTGGCGGAGGAGGGCGGTTTCCGCCTGGGCCGGCTGCTGCGGCTGCGCGCCGCGCCGGAGGCGGCGCCGGAGCCGGGCGGCGTGCCCGGCCTCTACCACACCGCCTTCCTGCTGCCCTCGCGCGCGGCGCTGGCCGGCTGGCTGCACCATGCGGCGGCGCTGGGGCTGCGGTTGCAGGGCGCCTCCGACCACGGGGTGAGCGAGGCGATCTATCTGGCCGACCCGGAGGGCAATGGCATCGAGGTCTATCGCGACCGCGCCCGCGCCGCCTGGCCGCGCCCCTATCCCGGCGCGCCGGGGGTGGCGATGGGCACGCGGCGGCTGGACCTGCGCGCCCTGCTGGAGGAGGTGGCGGGACCGGTGGTGCCGGCCTCCGTCGGCATCGGCCATGTGCATCTGCGCGGTGGCGACGTGGCGGCGACCAGCGCCTTCTACCAGCGCCTCGGCCTGGAGGAGATGCAGGGCTGGCCGCAGGCGAGCTTCCTCGGCCATGCGGGCTACCACCACCATCTGGCGGTGAATGGCTGGGACAGCGCCGGCCAGCGCCCGGCCGGCCTCACGGGCCTAGCGCGGCTGACGCTGGCCGCGCGCGATGAGGCCACCTTCCGCCGTGCCGCCGCGGCCCTTCAGGGCGCGGTGGAGACGCCGGAGGGGCTGCTGGCCCATGATCCCTCCGGCAACCCGCTGCTGCTGGCACGGGGCGGCGTTGCGGCGGGATGAAGGAATGAGGGGGCTTTGCCCCCTCAACCCCCAGCAGGGGGCAGGGCCCCCTGCACCTGCCTTCAGAAAGGGTTTCCAAAGGCCTCAGGCCTTTGGCCGGGAGAGTTTGAGAGGGGCGGAGCCCCTCTCAAGACCACGGCGCCGCCCCGCGAAAGCCGGGCCGGTCACCCTGGTGTGACGCGATTTGCCTTCCCATCTGGCGGCCATGCCCACTCCACGCTTCGCACCCCGCGCCCGGGCGGTGTAAGGGGATCGCGCCATGGCACCCAACGATCTCCGCGCTGACCGCCCCCTGGTTGGGGACCGCGCCCCCAGCAATTCCCAGCCGCCCGCGCCGCCGCCGCGCCCGCCCCGCAAGACGCGCCGGGGGGGAGATGGTGGCGGTGGCGGCGGTGGTCGCCGCATGGGCCGGCTGATCGCCCGGCTGGCCGGCTTCGGGCTGGCGGTGGGGCTGGCCGGCGCGGCGGTGGGGGGCGTCGCCGCCTATGGCTTTTACCGCCAGGCGACGGTGGACCTGCCGGAACATGCCTGGCTGGCGGACTACCAGCCGCCGCAGATGAGCCGCATCTACGCCGCCGACTCCAAGCTGATGGCGGAGCTGGCGCTGGAGCGGCGCGTCTTCCTGCCGATCAGCGCCATTCCGAAGCGCGTGCAGGCGGCCTTCACCGCCGCCGAGGACCAGCGCTTCTGGGAGCATCATGGCGTCGACCCCATCGGCATCGCCCGCGCCGTGATCAGCAATGTGGAGGGGCTGGCCAGCGGCCGGCGCGCCGCCGGCGCCTCCACCATCACCCAGCAGGTCGCCAAGAACATGCTGGTGGGCAATGAGCGCTCGATGATGCGCAAGATGCGCGAGGCGGTGCTGGCCTTCCGGCTGGAGACCGCCCTGCCCAAGGAGCGCATCCTGGAGATCTACCTGAACGAGATCTTCCTGGGCGCCCAGGCCTATGGCGTGGCGGCCGCGGCCATGAACTACTTCAACAAGGGCCTGGACGAGCTGAGCCTGGGCGAGACGGCCTTCCTGGCCGCGCTGCCCAAGGCGCCGAACAACTACAACCCCGCCCGCTACCCCGAGGCCGCCAAGGCCCGGCGCGACTGGGTGCTGGACCGCATGGCCGAGGATGGCGCGGTGACCCGCGCCGAGGCCGATGCCGCCAAGCAGGAGCCGATCGTGGCGCGCGGCCGCGCCCGGCCGGATATGGTGGCGGTGGGCCAGTACTTCACCGAGGAGGTGCGGCGCGAGCTGGTCACCCGCTTCGGCCAGGACCAGACGACGATGGGCGGCCTCGTCGTCCGCACCAGCATGGAGCCGGACCTCCAGGCGGCGACCGAGGCGGCGCTGCGCGACGGGCTGATGGCCTATGACCGCCGGCGCGGCGGCTGGCGCGGCCCGGTGGCGCGCGTCGTCGCCGCCACCACGGAGTGGATGCCGGCGCTGGAGGGCGTGCCCCGCCCCGCCGGCGCGCCGCCCGAATGGCGCCTGGCCGTCGTGCTCTCCGCCGATGCGCGGGAGGCGCGGCTGGGCTGGCTGGAGAAGCCGGACCGCGCCACCCCCGCCCAGCCGCGCCAGGGCAGCCTGTTGCTGGAGGACCTCGCCTGGGCCCGCCCCGCCGCGCGCGATGGCCGGCTGGGCGCCGCGCCGCGCCGGATGCAGGATGTGGTGGCGGTGGGCGATGTGGTGCTGGTGGAGAGCCTGCCCGCCACCCCGGCCCAGGGCCGCACCCCGGCCCGCCCGGCGCGCCTCGCCCTGCGGCAGGTGCCGCAGGTGGAAGGCGCCGTCGTCGCGCTCGACCCGCAGACGGGGCGGGTGCTGGCCATGGCCGGCGGCTTCGCCTTCGAGAAGTCGTGGTTCAACCGCGCCACCCAGGCGCTGCGCCAGCCCGGTTCCTCCTTCAAGCCCTTTGTCTACCTGCCGGCGCTGGAGATGGGCATCCCGCCCAACCAGCAGCTGCTGGACGGGCCGATCGAGATCCGCACGCCGCAGGGCGTCTGGCGCCCCGGCAATTACAGCGGCAACTTCAATGGCTGGGTGACGATGCGCACCGCGCTGCAGAAGTCGCTCAACCTCGTCACCGTGCGGCTGGCGCAGGAGATCGGCATCGACCGCGTGGCGGAGACGGCGGCGCGCTTCCACGTCATCCCCAACATGCCGCGCGTGCTTTCCATGGCGCTCGGCGCCGGCGAGACGACGGTGATGCGCATGGCCGCCGCCTATGCCTCCTTCGCCAATGGCGGCAAGGAGGTGGCGCCCACGCTGATCGACAGCGTGCAGGACCGCTTCGGCCGCCTCGTCTGGCGCGCCGATACCCGCCGCTGCGAGGGCTGTGACAGCGGCCCCGGCGCCACCCCGCCACGCCTCGTCGATGAGCGCAAGCAGCTGACCGACCCGATCGCCGCCTACCAGATGGTCTCCCTCCTCCAGGGCGTGGTGCAGTATGGCACCGGCACGCGGGCGGGGGCCGGGCTGAACCGCCCGGTGGCCGGCAAGACCGGCACCACCAATGATTACATGGACAACTGGTTCGTCGGCTTCACCCCGGACATCGCGGTGGCGGTGTGGATCGGCTATGACGAGCCGCGCACGCTGGGCAGCGGCGAGACGGGCGGCAGCACCGCCGCCCCCGTCTTCCACGATGTGGTGGCCGCCGCGCTGAAGGACAGCCCGCCGGTGCCCTTCCGCGCCCCGCCGGGCGTCGCGCTGGTGCGCGTGCAGCTCGACAATGGCCAGACCATCCTGGAGCCTTTCCGCCCCGGCACCGAGAATGCCGCCCGCCCCCCCGCCCCCGAGGAGGGTGGCATGGTGACGACGGACACACCGGCCGGCGTGGACAGCAACCTTGGCGGGCTTTACTAAGCGCGCTTCGCGGCCCTGGCTGCTGCCCCGCGTCGCGGGGGGGGGGGGGGGGCGCCCGCCCCCCGACAAAAAAATAACGGGG
>NZ_JANFNY010000051.1:19407-35580 GCF_024437745.1 Roseomonas sp. GC11
GCGCCCGCCGGCCCTGAGAGAAAAAAGAAGGGGGCCCGGGGGAATTCCTTCCCCCGGACCTCATTTTTCTCCCCTTTCCCCTGCCCGCCGCCGCGCCGTGGAGGAGTATGAGTCATGCGAGCTGATGCCGAGGCCCTGCGCGGGCAGATCGAGGATTCCGTGGCCCTGCTGCGCCGCCACCTGGACTGGGACGTGGCCGTGCGCCGCCTGGACGAGGTGAATGCCCGCGCCGAGGACCCCACCCTGTGGGAGAAGCCGGACGAGGCCCAGGCCGTGATGCGCGAGCGCAACCGCCTGGCCGACCAGATCGAGGGCGTGCGCCGGCTGGAGCAGAATGTCCGCGATGCGCTGGAGCTGATCGAACTGGCCGAGGCCGAGGGCGATGAGGGCACGGTGGAGGCCGCCCTGGCCGACCTCCAGGCCTATGCCGAGGAGTCCAAGCGCCGCGAGATCGAGAGCCTGCTCTCCGGCGAGGCCGATATGCGGGACTGCTTCGTCGAGGTGAATGCCGGCGCCGGCGGCACCGAGGCGCAGGACTGGGCGCAGATGCTGCTGCGCATGTATTCCCGCTGGGCCGAGAAGCGCGGCTACAAGGTGACGCTGACCGAGGAGAGCGAGGGCGAGCAGGCCGGCATCAAATCCGCCACCATCCAGGTGAGCGGGCCGAACGCCTATGGCTGGCTGAAGACGGAAAGCGGCGTGCACCGGCTGGTGCGGATTTCGCCCTTCGACGCCGCCGCCCGCCGCCAGACCTCGTTTGCGAGTGTCTACGTCTTCCCGGTGATCGACGATAAGATCGAGATCGAGATCAACCCGGCGGACCTGAAGGTGGACACCTTCCGCGCCTCTGGCGCCGGCGGCCAGCACGTGAACAAGACGGAATCGGGCGTGCGCTTCACGCATATCCCGACCGGCATCGTCGCCGCCTCGACGCAGGACCGCAGCCAGCACCGCAACCGCGCCATCGCCATGGATATGCTGAAGGCGCGCCTCTACGAGCTGGAACTGCGCAAGCGCGAGGAAGCCACCGCCGCGACCGAGGCCGGCAAGACGGATATCGGCTGGGGGCACCAGATCCGCTCCTATGTGCTGGCGCCGTATCAGCTCGTCAAAGACCTCCGCACCAATGTCGAGAAGGGCAACCCCGACGCGGTGCTGGATGGGGAGCTGGATGATTTCATGGCGGCGGCGCTCGCCTCCCGCGTGGGCGCGCACCGCTCGGAGGCCAGCGCCGCGGCGCGCTGACAGGCCGGGAGGGAGAAGGAATTCTCCCTCCCGGACCCTCCCTCATCTTTTTCTGTCAGTGGGTGGGGTATGGACGATCTGTTTCCGCGGCCGCAGGACCGGCATGATCCGGGGGGTAAGGTGCGGCTCGTCGTGGCGGGGGATGTCGTCAGCCGGGCGACCTTCTCGGCCTGCGGGCGCTACCGCACCTTCCTGGAACGGCGCTGGGACGGGGCGCCCTTCGGCAGCCCGGGCTTCGTCGCCTGGATCATGATGAACCCCTCCACCGCCGATGAGCAGGTGGACGACCCCACCGTGCGCCGCTGCCGTGATTTCACCCGGCGCTGGGGCTTCGGCGCCATGGTGGTGCTCAACAGCTTCGCGCTGCGCGCCACCCGGCCCGCCGCGCTGCTGGAGGCGGAGGACCCGGTGGGGCCGGGCAATGACGAGGCCATCCGCGACTGGTCGAAGCGCGCGGCGCGGGTGATCGCCGCCTGGGGCCTGCCGCCCAGGCCGCTGCGCTGGCGCGGGGCGCAGATCGCGGCCATGCTCGCCGCCGAGGGCCTGCGGGCCGAGGCGCTGAAGGTCACCGCCTCCGGCCAGCCCGGCCACCCGCTCTACATCGCCGGGGATACGCTGCCCGTGCCCTGGCCCTCCTGACGGAAGGTCCAGGAAGCTCAGCTTCCTGGCGGGGGTCCAGGGGGCAGCGCCCCCTGGTGCTTTCTTCCTTCTCAGGCTTTCAGAAGAATTTCCCCGATTTCCTCCAGGATCATCGGGTCATCGATGGTGGCCGGCACGGTGAATTCCTCCCCGTCGGCCAGTTTCCGCAGCGTGGCCCGCAGGATTTTCCCGGAGCGTGTCTTGGGCAGGCGCTGCACCACCCGCGCCCGCTTGAAGGCGGCGACCGGCCCGATGCGCTCCCGCACCAGGGCGACCAACTCGGCTTCCAGCACGGCTTCCTCCTTGACCACCCCCGCCTTCAGCACGACGAGGCCGAGGGGCGCCTGCCCTTTCAGCGCGTCCTTCACCCCCACCACCGCGCATTCGGCGACATCGGGGTGGGCGGCCAGAACTTCCTCCATCGCCCCGGTGGAGAGGCGGTGCCCGGCGACATTGATGATGTCATCCGTGCGGGACATGACCCAGACATAGCCTTCCGCATCCACCATCCCGGCATCGCCCGTGTTGTAGTAGCCGGGAAAGGTGGCGAGGTAGGCCTCCCGGAAGCGTGCATCCGCCCGGTAGAGGGTGGGGGCGCAGCCCGGCGGCAGGGGCAGGCGGATGGCGAGGCTGCCGGTCTGCCCCGGCGGTACGGGGTGGCCGGTTTCGTCCAGCGCCGCCACCGCATAGCCGGGGGCGGGCTTGCCGCCGGAGCCGGGCCGCATGGGGAACAGCCCGGCGCCGCGGAAATTGCCGGTGATGCACCAGCCGGTTTCCGTCTGCCACCAATGGTCGATCACCGGGCGGCCGAGCAGCTTCGCCGCCCAGAGCGCCGTATCCGGGTCGCAGCGTTCCCCGGCCAGGAACAGCGCCTCCAGCTTCGAGAGGTCATGCCCGGCGAGCAGCTTGCCCTCCGGGTCCTCCTTCTTGATGGCGCGCAGGGCGGTGGGGGCGGTGAAGAGGGTCCGGGCCCCGTATTCGGCGCAGACGCGCCAGAAGGCGGCGGCGTCCGGCGTGCCCACTGGCTTGCCCTCGTAGAGCAGGGTGGTGCAGCCCGCCAGCAGCGGCCCATAGACGATGTAGGAATGCCCGACGACCCAGCCGACATCGCTGGCCGTCCAGCAGACATCCCCCGCCTTCAGCCCGTAGAGCAGCCCCATGGAGTGATGCAGCGCCACGGCATAGCCGCCGCCATCACGCAGGATGCCCTTGGGCTTCCCGGTCGTGCCGCTGGTGTAGAGGATATAGAGCGGATCGGTGGCCGCCATGTCCACGCAGGGGTGGGGGGTGGCGGCGTCCATGGCGGCGTGGAGATCCTCGTCCCGGCCGGGGGTGAGGTCGCAGCGCCAGGCCTCGCGTTGCAGCACCAGGCAGCCCGCCGCCGGCCGGTGTGGCGAGAGGCCGAGGGCGGCATCCAGCAGCGGCTTGTATTTGACCACCCGCCCCGGCTCCAGCCCGCAGGAGGCGGAGAGGATGAGCTTCGGCTCCGCATCGGTGATGCGGGCGGCGAGTTCGGCCGCCGCGAAGCCGCCGAAGACGACGGAGTGGACGGCGCCGAGCCGGGCGCAGGCCAGCATGGCGAAGGCGGCCTCCGGCACCATCGGCATGTAGATGACAACACGGTCCCCCACGCCGATGCCGCGCGCGGCCATGGCGCCGGCGAGGCGGGCGACGCGGTCCAGCAGCGCGTCATAGGTCAGGCGGGCCTTGGCGCCGGCCAGCGGGCTGTCCCAGATCAGCGCGTCCTGCCCGCCGCGGCCGGCGGCGACGTGCCGGTCCAGCGCGTTGTGGCAGAGGTTGAGCCGGCCCTCCGGGAACCAGCGGCCATAGATTCCGGCCCCGGCGTCGAAGGCGCGGCCGGGCGGTGTGGACCAGTCGATGCCGGCGGCGGCGCGCAGCCAATAGCCTTCCGGATCGCGCCGCCAGGCGGCGTGGAGGGTGTCGTAGCCCTCGCTCATGGCGATACCTCCTTTTTTTATTGTTTTTAGAAATCTTCTTTTTCTGAAGAAAAATTTCTTTCAGGCTGCCGCCGTTTCCCGGCGCAGTGGGACGCTGCACTGAAAAAGTTTTTTGGTTCTTTTTTTCAAAAAAGAACATTTTTAAGAATACTTCAAAAAAACGAAGGGGGGCTGATGGCCCCCCTTCTGGTCGTCGCGCCGCGTTGTGCGGGGCGGATCAGCGGCGCAGGCGGGCGGTCTGGCCCTGCGGGGTTTCCGCGGCGTCATCGGCGAAGATGTCGCGGTCCTTGGTCTCGGGCACGAAGAAGATGCCGATCACCACGGTGAAGAGGGCAATGCCCACCGGGTACCAGAGGCCGAAATAGACGTCGCCGGTCTGCGCGATCATGGCGAAGGAGGTGGCGGGCAGCAGGCCGCCGAACCAGCCATTGCCGATGTGGTAGGGCAGCGACATGGAGGTGTAGCGGATGCGGGTCGGGAAGAGCTCGACCAGCGCGGCGGCGATCGGGCCGTAGACCATGGTGACGTAGATCACCAGCAGCGTCAGGATGCCGATCAGCACCAGCTGCTGCTCTCCGAAGATGTCGAGCGGGTGGTTGACCTTGACGACGGAGGCGTTGGAGGCGGCCGGGTAGCCGGCGGCGGTGATGGCCGCGCCCAGCACCTGGGTGAAATTGGGCTGGCTGGTGGAGATGCTGGTCCCCGCCACCACCACATTGGCGGCGGCGCCGGCCGGGGCGGCCTCGACCTTGTAGTTCACCGAGAGGCGGGCGAGGGCGGCCTTGGCGATGTCACAGGAATTGGTGAACTTCGCCGTGCCGGTCGGGTTGAACTGGAAGGAGCAGTTGGCCGGGTCCGCCTGCACCACCACGGAGATGTTCTGGTGGGCGGCGTGCAGGGCCGGGTTGGCCTCGGCGCTCATCAGCTTGAAGAGCGGGAAGTAGGTGAGGGCGGCGAGCAGGCAGCCGCCGAGGATGATGGGCTTGCGGCCGATGCGGTCGGACAGCGAGCCGAAGACCACGAAGCCGCCGGAGCCGAGCAGCAGCGCCCAGGCGATCAGCAGGTTGGTGGTGTAGGGGTCCACCTTCAGCACGGAGCCGAGGAAGAACAGCGCGTAGAACTGACCCGTGTACCAGACCACCGCCTGGCCGGCGACGAGGCCGAGCAGCGCGAAGATGGCGATCTTGGCGTTCTTCCACTGGCCGAAGGCCTCGGAGATCGGCGCCTTGGAGTGGGTGCCTTCCGCCTTCATCTTCTTGAAGGCCGGGCTTTCCTCCATCTGGGTGCGGATCCAGACGGAAATGGCCAGCAGGAAGATGGAGACCAGGAAGGGCACGCGCCAGCCCCATTCCTTGAAGGCTTCCTGGCCGGTGATGGCCTGGGTGCTCAGGATGACGATGAGCGAGAGGAAGAGGCCGCCCGTCGCCGTGATCTGGATGAAGGAGGTGTAGAAGCCGCGCCGGCCATGCGGCGCGTGCTCGGCCACATAGGTGGCGGCGCCGCCATACTCGCCGCCCAGCGCCAGGCCCTGGAGGCAGCGCAGCACGATGAGAACAATGGGGGCGAGGATGCCGATCTGCTCCGCCGCCGGCAGGATACCGACGATGAAGGTGGAGGCGCCCATGATCACGATGGTGATCAGGAAGGTGTATTTGCGCCCGACGAGGTCACCGAGCCGGCCGAAGACCAGCGCGCCGAAGGGGCGGACGAGGAAGCCGGCGGCGAAGGCCAGCAGGGCGAAGATGTTGCGGGTGGTCTCGTCGAAGATCGGCCTGCCATCCGCACCAAGCACGGTGAAGAACTTGGCGGCGATGAAGGCAGCGAGCGACCCGTAGAGGTAGAAATCGTACCACTCGAAGACGGTGCCCAGCGAGGAAGCCAGGATCACGCGCTTCTCCTCACGCGTCATCGGCCGAGTCGCCGCCTCTGTTCGTGGAATCGCGGATGCCATTTCGAACCATTCCTGCCCTGCCGGGGAGGTGCGGTTCGCCGCCTCCCCCCGGTTCTTTGTTGATCTTCCGCGCTTCTTGGCCGCGCGGTCGTCAGCCCGTCAGTCCGGCCTGATGCCATGTCAGAGTGACGACGCCCGGATTGTGACCTTGCCATCCGGGCGGTGAAATCGCGGAAAGCCAGACAGGGAGACAATGACGAAGATTTCATATCCATCTCGGATTGTGAACCAGATTTTGGAACCTTCCTGAAGAAGGGCCAAACCGCGATCCGCCCAGGCAGGTCGTGCCCTTCCGGGCGAGGTGATTTATGAATAAAAATCCATTTAGCCTTGGGGCGCGTCATGCCGCTTGCGCAGGCCTGCCTGCAACGTCTGGGCAGGCGGGCCGTTCGTCCCATATCTGCCTGGGGGGCCGGCCCGCCCGCCAGGTGGGCGGGCCGGCCCCCCGCGTCAGAATCCTCGCCGGCGACACGGCGAAAGCGAAAACCAACTGGCATCTTCGCGTGAGGGGCGTCAGCATGCGGAGGGAAGGAAGCCTTGATGGATACGCTCCGCACTCTGGCTGACCACTCGATCCGCCGCGTCCTCGGCGGTCTGGCATTGGGTATCGCCCTGATCATGGCCGGCCTGGCGGCAGAGCCGCCGCTGGCCCTGCAGAGTGGCGCGCTGCTCACCGCCGCCGTCTGGCTCGGCCTCTGGGGGGCCGCCCAGCGTGCGCCCGATATGGACCTGCGCGGCGGCGCCCTGTGGCGGCAGCTTTCCGTCCTCGCCGGGGAGGGCGCACGCCAGATGCGCGGGGCGGAGGGGCATCGCCGCCTCGCCGCCATCCTGGCCGAGCGCCTGCTCTGGCATGCCGACCGCACCGCCCTGGCGGCGCTGGGCCTTGGCCTCGCCGCCCTGCTCCTGCACGCCCTCCGCTTCCTGCGGGGCTGACGTCCTTTCCGCCAGCGGTTGACGGACCCTTCCGCAACGGGAATGCTGGCCCGGCGTCAAGGGAAGGGTTGGGCCATCTCGGATCAGGACACCACGCTGGTGCTGGAGACAGCAGGCGCGCACGAGGAGGAGGCCAAAGCCTCTTCCCAGGCCGTGCCGCCCTACAGCCTGGACCATTCGGTGGGCCATCTGCTGCGGCGCGCGCACCAGCGCCATGCTGCCCTGTTCCAGGACCGGGGCGCGGTTGGCGGCCTGACCTCCACGCAATTCGCCACCCTGCTGAAGCTTGCCGAGCTGGGCCGCGCCACGCAGAACGCCCTGGGCCGCGCCGTGGCGCTGGACCCGGCGACCATTCAGGGCGTTGTCGCCCGGCTGCGGGACCGTGGCCTTGTCGAGGTGGGGCGCGATCCGCTGGACCGCCGCACCGTTGTCCTCTCCCTCGCCCCGGCGGGGGAGGCGGTGCTGGCCGAGGCCGTCGCCCAGGGCCGCCGCGCCAATGAGCAACTCCTGGCGGCGCTCTCGCCGGAAGAGCGCGGGGCGCTGATCCGCCTCTTAAGACGCCTCCTGGGCTAATTTTTCTTTCAGGCTGCTTTTTTTTCAGGCTGCCGCCGTCTCCCGGCATAGCGGGACGCTACACTGGAAAAAGTTTTTTGGTTCTTTTTTCCAAAAAAGAACTCTTCTTACTCTGCCCTTCGTTTCCGCCGCAGCAACCCGAACAGCACGCCGATCCAGGGCGAGGCTGCCAGCCCGCCGAGCAGGCTGACGAGGCTGAGGCTGGCGCGGGCCTGGGCGAGGGCGGCATCGCGCAGCAGGCGGGCCTCGATTTCCTGGGTGCTGGGCCGGTCGCGCAGGGCGGCGAGGATCAGCAGCAGGGCCAGCAGCGCATCGATGGCGAGCAGCAGGGCGGCGCGGCCGAGCGGGGTGAGCGCCGGCTCCAGCGCCAGCCAGGCCAGCAGATGCATCATGGCCAGGGCGGCGCAAAGAAAGACGGCCCCCACCGCCCCCAGCGCGAGGCGCAGCGCCAGGCGGCGGCTGAAGAGGCCCAGGCGGACGCGCTCCGCCTCCAGGGAGGCGTTGGCGAGGCGGAGGATCCTCACCGCATCAGCGCCGCAGCATGCGGGCGAGGAGGTAGCCCACCCCCATGGCCACGGCGATGGTGGCCAGCGGGCGTTCGCGCGCCACCTCCATCACCTGCCCGGCCTCGCGGCGGGCGGTGTCGCGGACATGGCGGGCGGCCTGCTGGGCGCGGTCGCCGGCGCGGGAGAGGGTGGGGCTGACCTGCTCCTCCAGGATCTGGTCGAGTCGCTGGCGCAGATCGGCGAGGCGCTCCTCGACGGAGCCGGTATCGATGCTCTGGGAAAGACGGCGCATTCTCATGCCCTCCTGGCGGGTTTGGCTCAGTTGGTGGCGCGGTCGAGGCTGCGGCCCAGACGCTCGCCCGGGCCACGCGGCGGGTCAATGGTATCGCGCAGGTTCTGCGCCGCATTGTCCACGTTGCGCCCGGCGCGCTCGGCCGGGCCTTCGTTGCAGGCCGCCAGCGGCAGGGCGAGAAGCAGGGCGGGCAGTGCCGCCCTCATCAGTTTTTGCATGTCCACATCTATCCCCGGGGGGGCTCCTTGCTTCGTCCCCGGTGCAACACCGCAGCCCCGGCGGCGGTTGCGCCCTCACTGCGCCGCGCTGGCCTCCCGCGCGGCGGGGCGGAGGGGGAAGCGGAGCGAAAGCTCGGTGCCGGCCTCGTGGCGCATGACGATCTCGCCGCCCAAATGCTGGGCGAAGCCGCGGATCAGCGTCAGGCCGATGCCCTTGCCGCTCTCCTCCTCCTCCAGCCGCATGCCCAGCCCGTCATCATGGACGCGCAGCGTCACCTCCTCGCCCTCGCCGCGGACGGAGATGGTGAGCTGCCCGCTGCGGGCATCGGCGAAGCCGTGCTTGATGGCGTTCGTCACCGTCTCGGTGATGAGCAGGGCGAGGGAGACGGCCTGGTCGGTGATGATCTCCAGCTCATCGGCTTCGACGGTGAGGCGGATGCGCTGGCCCGGCCGCTCGCCCAGGGCCGCGAAAAGCTGCTGGGCCAGTTCCTCCAGGAAGGGGCGCAGCGCGATCACCTCGAAGGTCTGGTTGGTGTAGAGGTGGCGGTGCAGCGTGGCGAGGGCCTGGACGCGGTCGCGGGCGGTGGCGAATTCGGCGCGTGCCTTCGGGTCGCGCAGGCGGTTGGCCTGGAGGTTCAGCAGCGAGGCGACGATCTGCAGGTTGTTCTTCACGCGGTGGTGGATCTCGGCCATCAGCAGGTCGCGCTGGCGCAGGGCGTTGCGCAATTCCTCCTCCCGCCCGCCCAGGGCCTGGGCGGCCTCGGCGAAGGCCTGTTCCAGGGCGCGGACCTCGTCGGGCTCGCCGCGCCGGGGGGAGGGGCCGAAGGGCGCGCCGGGCCGCCATTGCCGCACCCGCGCGGCGAGGGCGCGCAGCGGCCGGGCGATGGCGAAATCCGCCCCCAGCACGATGACGAGGAGGCAGGCGAGGAGGAAGGCGGCCAGTTCCAGCGCGCGGCGCAGCAGCACGGCCTGGGCGGCGGCGCGGATGGTGCCGGTGGGCAGGCCGACCAGCACGCCGAGCCCCGCTTCCAGCCGGGCGCTGGCATAGGCGAAATCGGCGCCGTGGCGGGAGAGGCTTTCCACCGCCTGCCCCGTGCCGCGGCCGGAGAGGGTGGCGAGCAGCTCGGGCGAGGGCAATTCATCGGCCGCGGCGCCGGGGGTGAGGGAGAGGGCCTGCCCCTCGCGGTCCACCAGCCAGACGCGCGGGCGGGCCTCGCCGGCGCGGGCGGCGCGGCTTTCGGCGAGGCGGAAGGCCTCCAGCCGCAGGCTGACGGCGATGACGCCCTGGCGGTCCGGCAGGGCGAGGGCGGCGGTGAGCACGGGCAGGCCGGTGAGGCGCCCGGCGCGGAAGGGGCTGAGCACCATGCCGGTGCTGGCCAGGGCCTCGCGCCGGAGGGGGTCTTCCGCCATGTCCGGCATGTCGGGGCGGGTGAGGGCGCTGCACCGGATGGTGCCATCGGCGCCGATCAGCCAGAGATTGGTGTAATGGCCGTTGTTGAGCCTGTGCAGGCCGCGCAGCAGGTCGGCGCAGCTTTCTTCCTGGCCCAGGCGCGGTTCGCGGGCGAGGCCCGTCAGCGTGCCCTGCAGATATTCGAGGATGGCGCCGTGGCGTGCGGCGGCGACCTCGCCCAGGATGGCGGCGGTGCGGCGCCCGGCGGCGAGTTCGGCTTCATAGCCGAGGACGGCATTGGCGCCGGCGATGCCGATGACGGGCACGCTGGCCACCAGGAGCAGGAGCATCATGCGGCCGCGCACGCCGCGGAGCAGCCGGTGCCAGGCGAGCGGCCGGTCCCTGGAGGCGCCCGATGGTGCGCCGTGTGGTGCGCCCGATGGTTCGCCCGATGGTTCGCCGGTGGGGGCTGCCAGCCGGGCTTGCGCGGGTGCGGGCTTTGGTGTGTCTGGCGGTGCCTCTGGTGCCCGGGCCAGCCGTGGCACGCTGGGGGTCACGGCTTGCCGTCCCGGCTCCTGTCCTGCTCGATCAGCCGCAGCAATTCCTCCGGGATGGGCTCCTTGGCGATGTCGTCATACATCGCGTGCAAACCCCGCTGGAGCCAAAGGTCAAAGGCGGCGTCAGGCGTGCCCTTGCGGGCAGGCCGGACACTCGGGCGGGGGGCATCGACAGCCGGGTCCGCCAGCATGCGCTTGTCTGCTCTTTCGTCCATCAGAGTCCCGGGTTCATGGCCCGCCCCTCGGCGGCGGAGCCCTGGCCCCGGAGGTTAGCACCGCGCCCGCGCGCCTCACCAGATGCCTGCTGTGCCTGCCGGGTGGCCGGCCCCGCCGGGATCTTCGCCGCGATCTTCGTGCCCGCGGTCTGCCCGGCCTCCTTGCGGTTCTCCTTGCCGGCGGGGCGGCGGGGGGCGGGCTTCTCGCCCATCAGCCAGGCTTCCAACTGGCGGCGGGCGCGGAAGACGCGGCACTTGGCCGTGCCGACGGCGCAGCCCATCGCCTGGGCCGCCTCCTCATAGGAAAGGCCCTGCACCGTCACCAGCAGCAGGGCGGTGCGGTGATCCTCCGGCAGGTCCGTCAGGCGGCGGCGCAGCTCGCGCAGCGCCAGGCTGTCCTCCTGCGCCGCCGGGCGGGCCAGGGCCTCGGCCGGGGCGTGGTCCATGTCGCAGGTGTCGCGCCGGCGGCGGATGTCCGAGAGGAAGCGGTTGCGCAGGATGCGGAACATCCAGGCGCCGAAATTCGTGCCGGGGGTGAAGCTGTGCTGCGCCGCCAGGGCGTTGCTCACCGCCGCCTGCACCAGATCATCGGCATCGGCGCGGTTGCGCGTCATGGACACGGCCTGCACCCGCAGGCGCGGCAGGAGCGCCACCAGCTGCTCGTGAAAGCTGGGGCCTTCCACCAGGGCGGCGGAGGTCGGTTCAGCCTCGATCGGGGTCACGCTGTTCATGGTGTTCTGCTCGCCTTGCATGACCCACCAATGCCGCAGCGGCGCGGCGGGTTGCAGGGAAGGGCGTTAATAAATGCATATCTGATATGCATTCATTAAAGAAACCTTTCCATATCCCGATGGATTCAGGGGGCAATCAATGTTCCCCACCCGCACCCCCCGCCGCCTGCGCGGCCTCCCCACTCTCCCCCTGGTCCTCCCTCGGGGTTTCTCCGGGCGCCCAGCCCCGCGCCAGGGCTGCCCTGGCACGGGCCACGCGCGCCTTCACCGTTCCCACCGGCACGCCACAGACGGCCGCCGCCTCCTCATGCGAAAGGCCATGCGCGCCCACCAGGATCAGTGCCTCCCGCTGCGCCATCGGCAGGGTGTCGAGCGCGCGGGAGAGGTCGCCCACCGCGCTGTGCGCCTCCTGCACCGCGGGCTGCGCCCCGCGCGGGGGCAGGCGCTCCAGCGCCCGGCGCTCCGTGCCGCGGCGGCGCAGCTGCGCCAGGAAGACATTGCGCAGGATATGGAACATCCAGGCGCGCAGGCTGGTGCCCGGCACCCACTGCGCCTCGGCGCGCAGCGCGCGCAGGACGGCCTCCTGCACCAGGTCGTCCGCCTGGGCCGCGTCGCGCGCCAGGAAGCGGGCGAAGGCCCGCAGTTCCGGCAGCAGGGCCGGAAGCCCGGCGCGGATCGGGTCAGTGTGACTTGCCATTTTCCATCCAGCCGCGATCCTGCCGTGGGAACGAGGAAGAAGACGAGGGCCATGCGATGAACGCCGTCACCCAGGCCGAGCTGCTGCGCAGCCTGCCCCCCGCCCGCCGCTATGCCCGAGCCCTGAGTGGCAGCCAGGTGGCGGGGGACGCGCTGGTGGCCGCCGCCCTGCGGGAGGGGCTGCCGCCCCTGCCGGCGCGCCTCGCCCTTTATGCCGGGGTGACGCGCCTCGCCCCGCCGCCCGCCGAGCCCGCCATGGGCGCCAGCCTCTCCCCGCGCGCGCGCCAGCTCCTGCTGCTGACGGCGCTGGAGGAATTGCCGGTGGCCGAGGCCGCCCTGGTGGTGGGCGTGACCACCGATGTGGCGGAGACCGAGCTGGACGAGGCCCGCGCCGCCCTGCGCGATGCCGCCGCCACCGACATCCTGGTGATCGAGGATGAGCCGATCATCGCCATGGATGTGCGCCAGCTGGTCGAGGCCTGCGGCCACCGCGTCGTCGGCGTCGCCGCCAGCGAGGCCCAGGCGGTGCGGATGGCGCAGGAGAGGAAGCCGCGCCTGATCCTGGCCGATGTGAATCTGGGCGCCGGGGGGGATGGCATTTCCGCCGTCAACCGCATCCAGCGCGAGGTGCAGGTGCCGGTCATTTTCGTCACCGCCTATCCGGAGCGGCTGCTGACGGCGGAGCAGGTGGAACCCGCCTTCGTCATCTCCAAGCCCTTCGAGCCGCTGGCCCTGGCCATCGCCACCTACCAGGCTGTCTCCGCCACCGTTCCGATCGGCTGAAACCGGCGGGGGAAACGCGGCGTTGCTGGGGCGATGCCGCCCGCGCGACGCCGGCATTTTCCCCAATGGACCGAAGGAAACGGCTCTCATGCTGTACTGGACGCTGATTTTTCTGGTGGTGGCCCTGGTGGCCGGCGTGCTCGGCTTTTCAGGCGTGGCCTCGGCGGCCAGTGGCATCGCCAAGATCCTCTTCGTCATCTTCCTGGTGCTGTTCCTGGTTTCCCTGGTGGCGGGGCGCGGCTGGGTCTGACCGCCCGCCCTTTCCGGCCCTTGCGTGGGCCGGGCCTGTCATGGGCCGGACCTGTAGCGGGCGGGGGAGTTTCTCCCCCGCCCGATGCGCGTCAGAGGCGCGGGCCGTTCTGCGGATAGGCGCCGGAGGTGTTGGAGTCCGTCGCCCGGTCATAGCTGCGGGTGGCGGCGGTGCCGGGCGGGTTGGCGCGCGTGCCGTCCGACTGGGAGGGGTAGGCGCCGGAGGTATTGGTGCCTGCCGCGCGGTCCAGCGTGCGGGTGGCGGCGGTGCCGGGCGGGTTGGCGCGCGTGCCGTCCGACTGGGCGGGATAGGCGCCGGAAGTGTTGGTCCCCGCCGCGCGGTCATAGGCGCGTGCGGGGGCGCTGCCATCCGGCCCGGAGGAACAGGCCGCGAGCCCCAGCAGGGCAGCCGACACCAGAATGGCGAAACCGATCTCGCGCGAGCGCAACATGGGGGAATTCCTTGGACTGGGGGGAAGGCCATGCGGGCGGCCTGCCGCCTCAACGCCCTGTTCCCCGCAGGGTTCCAGCCCCGCGCGCAAATCCTTCCGGCAACTTTCCCGCTTTTTTTTCAGGCTGCCGCTGTCTCCCGTCACGGCGGGCCGCTTTTTTTTCGGGCTGCCGCCGTCTCCCGTCACGGCGGGCCGCTTTTTTTCGGGCTGCTGCCGTCTCCCGTCACAGCGGATCGCTGAACTGAAAAAGTTTTTTGGTTCTTTTTTTCAAAAAAGAACCCTTTTCCTTCTTCTTTTCCTTACCCCCTGGCCCGCTGCCGGCTGCGCCAGAGGTGCCAGAGGTAGCTGCCGAGGACGCCGCCCAGCACGATGTAGCTGAAAGGCTCCAGCGCATTCTCCACCTGGTCATACTGGTCGCGCAGCAGGTAGCCGGCGGCGGCGAGCAGGCTGGTCCAGAGCAGCCCGCCGAGGCCGCTCCACAGGTAGAAGACCGGGCGCGGGATGCGGGCCAGCCCGGCGGGGACGGAGATCAGCGTCCGCACCGCCGGCAGCAGCCGGCCGAAGAACAGGGCGATGGGGCCGTAGCGGCGCAGCGTGGCCTCGGCCCGGTCCATTTCCGCCGGGGAGGCGCCGAACCAGCGGCCATAGCGCGCCGCCAGCGGCCGCAGCCGGGCGCTGCCGATGGCGCGCGCCGCCTCATACCACACGCCATTGCCCAGCAGCGTCCCCGCGCCCCCCGCCAGGATGGCGGCGGCGAGGGACATGCGTCCCTCGGCGGCGGCGAAGCCGGCCAGCGGCATGATCACCTCCGAGGGGATCGGCGGAAAGACATTCTCCAGGAACATCAGCAGCATCACGCCGGCGGGGCCGGCGCTGGCCACGAGATCCGTCACCCACTCGATCATGCCGCACCCCCGAACAGGCGCAGCACCACCCGGCGGCCACGCGTGTAGTTGAAACCGGAAACCTCCCCCAGCACCCGTGGGGCGAGGCCGCGCGCGCTGGCCGCGGCCTCGAAGGCGGCGAGGTTGCGCGCCTCCACCGCCACGGCGCGGCCCGGCGCCGCGGCCAGGAACTCGGCCGCCGCCGCGCCATCGCGCAGCAGCGCCGTGCGCGCGCCGGTGGCGAAGAGCAGCGAGGGCTCGTGATAGCCAACGACGCCGAGCTGCTCCGCCGCCAGGCCCGGCCGCTCCGCCGCCACCAGCGCGGCGAGGCGCGGGCCGACCCAGGGCGCCTCCAGCCGGGGCAGGGTGGCACCCAGCACCACGGCATAGAGCGGCACCGCCAGCACCGCCCCCGCCAGCGCCGCCTGCCCCGGCTGGCCGCGCCGCAGCGCGGTGAAGATGCCCCAGAGCAGCAGCGCCGCCGCCGGCAGGCCGAGCAGCGCCAGCGGGTCCACCCGCCCATCCGCCAGCCAGGGCAGCACCCCGGCCGCGCCGCCGAGCCCGAGCGCCACCAGCCCGAGCAGCCCGAGGCCCAGCCCGCGCAGCCAGCGCGGCGCCGGGCGGCGCAGCGGGTCCATCGCCCAGGCCGCGCCCAGCAGCATCAGCGCCGGGAAGGTGGGCAGGGTGTAGTGGGGCAGCTTGGTCGCCACCGCCTCGAACATCAGCCAGGAGGGCGCGGCCCAGGCCAGCAGGAAGCGCGTGGCCGGGTTCATGCGGTCCCGCCACGCGCCGGGCAGGGCGCGCAGCACCAGGAAGGCCAGCGGAAAGGCGCTGAGCGCGAAGGTCAGCAGGTAATAGCCCGGCGGGCCGCCATGGGCTTCCTCGCCCGAATTCACCTTGGAGAGCATGTCGCCCCCCACGGCCTGGGCGAAGAACCGCCCCTCGGTGGCGATGCCGATGGCGATGAACCAGGGCGCGGCCATGCCCAGCATCAGCGGCACGCCCCAGCCGGCGCGCAGCGCCCCGAGCCAGCGCGCCGAGCGGTCGGCGATGCACAGCGTGGCCACCGCCAGCAGCGCCACCAGTGGCCCGATCGGCCCCTTCAGCAGGATGGACAGGCCCAGCACCGCCCAGAGCAGCCCCGCCTGCCGCGCCGTGAAGCTGCCGGGGGCGAGATAGGCCCGCCCCAGCAGCCCCATGGCGATGGCGACGGTGCCGAGCAGTGCCGCATCGGTCTTGGCGATATGCGTCTCCACCACCAGCACGGTGGAGCAGGCCAGCATGGCGGCGGCGACGAAGGCGGCGCGCCGCCCCACCAGCGCCCGGCCCCAGTGGAAGGTCGCCAGCACCGCCGCCAGCGCCCCCAGCAGCGAGGGCAGGCGGTAGGGCCAGATCTGCGTCCGGTCGCCGAGATGCAGCGCCTCGGCCAGATGCACGGAGGCCGCCTGCGCCCAGTGGATGCCCACGGGCTTCTTGTTGCGCTCCTCCTCGCCCAGGCGGATGCGGACATAGTCGCCGCTTTCCACCATCTGGCGGCTGGCCTGGGCGAAGCGGCTTTCGTCGCGGTCGCCGGCGGGGAGGGTGGCGAAGCCCGGCAGCCAGAGCGCCAGGCAGAGCAGGGCGAGCCACAGGCGCGGCCGCCGCGCCTCCGGCAGCCGGTCGAGCAGGTCAGGCAGGGAGAAGGGCATGGCGCGCCGGCTGTAGAGCCTTTTGCCGCCGGGTGTATAGCGACAAAGCGTGAAGGCGCCCCCTCACTCCCTCGACAGGGCGGGCGCTTCCGGCCCATAGCAGGGGCGATGAAGCCGCCCGCCGCCTCCGCCCCTGCCCGCCCCGTTCCTGCCCGCCCCGCCGCTGGTGCCGGCGCCGTGCCCGCCCGCCCCGCCGGCGACCGCGACGAAAGC
>NZ_JANFNY010000052.1:0-17840 GCF_024437745.1 Roseomonas sp. GC11
CCCCCCCCCCCCCCCCCCCCCCCCCCCCCCCCCCCCCCCCCCCCCCCCCCCCCCCCCCCCCCCCCC
The DNA here is from genome assembly GCF_024437745.1 of Roseomonas sp. GC11. GTDB lineage: Bacteria > Pseudomonadota > Alphaproteobacteria > Acetobacterales > Acetobacteraceae > Pseudoroseomonas. Next base: position 67 of record NZ_JANFNY010000052.1, read on the forward strand.
CCCCCCCCCGGTCACGAAGGGAGAATCCTATGCCGGAAGGCCGCCTGTTCATTGGCACCAAGATGTATTCCTCCTGGTCCCTGCGGGGCTGGCTGCCGGTGCGGCTGGCAGCCCTGGAGGTGGAGGAGGTTGTCATCCCCCTCGCCGGCGGCGCGACGGCGGCCGTGAAGGAGGCGACCCCCTCCGGCACCGTGCCCTATCTGGAGCATCGCGGCGCCCGCATCTGGGAGAGCCTGGCGATCCTCGAATACTGCGCCGAGTTCTCCCCCGCCCTCTGGCCGGCCGACCCGGCGCTGCGGGCCTGGGCGCGCAGCATCGCCGCCGAGATGCATGCCGGCTTCCGCGGCCTGCGCATGGCGATGCCGATGACCATCCTGAACCGCTTTCCCGGCCAGGGCCGCACGCCGGAGGCGCTGGCCGACATCGCCCGCATCGAGGCGATCTGGGCCGAGGCGCTGCGCGCGCAGGGCGGCCCCTTCCTCTTCGGCGCCGCTTTCACCGGGGCGGATGTGATGTTCGCCCCCGTGGTCTGCCGCTTCCTCACCTGGGAGCCGGAGCTCACCCCGCTGAGCCGCGCCTATGTGGAGGCGGTGCGCGCCCATCCGCTGGTGCGCCGCTGGTATGACGAGGCGGCGGCCGAGCCGGCGGCATGGAAGCTGCCGAAATACGAGGGCGCCACCCCGTGAGCGGGTCCGTCGTCCTCGACCATACCGGCCTCTGCACGCGGGACGGCCCGGCGCTCTGGGCGGCCTATGAGCGGCTGGGCTTCACCCTGACGCCCGTCAACCGCCAGTCCGGCCGCCGCCGCCCGGACCTGCCGGTGGAGCCCTTCGCCACCGGCAACCGCTGCGCCATGCTGCGCGATGGCTACCTGGAACTGCTCGCCATCCTGGACCCCTCGCTCTTCGCCAACCGGCTGGACGAGTTCCTGGCGCGCTACACCGGGATGCACATCCTGGCCTTCGGCATCGATGATGCGGAGGCGCATCTGGCCCGGCTGCGCCGCGCCGGGCTGGAGATCCCCGGCATCGCCCATCTGGAGCGCCCGGTGGATGGCCAGGGCGACCGCCCGGATGGCCCGCGCGCCCGCTTCTCCCGCCTGCCGCTGCCCGATGCGCCGGAGGGCCGGCTGCAACTGGTGCAGCACCTGACGCCGGAACTGATGTGGCAGGAGCCATGGCTCCACCACCCCAACCGCGCCGTGGCGCTGGAGGAGGTCATCCTCGTCTCGGCCGGGGCGGCGGAGAGCGCCGCCGGCCTCTCCCGCCTCACCGGCCTGGCGCTGGAGCCGGACCCGGCCGGGGGCTACGCCCTGCCGCTGGCGCGCGGGCGCGTGCGCATCCTGCCGCCGGAGGCGCTGGCGGTGGTGCTGCCCGGCGTCGTGGCGCCGGCGCTGCCCTTCCTGGCCGCCCATGTGCTGCGCACCGATGACGGCAATGCCGCCCTCCGCGCCCGGCTGGGCGATGAACTGCGCCCCGTCCCCGGCGGGCTGATGGTGCCGCCCGAAAGGGCCGGCGGCGCCGCCCTGGTCTTCGCCGCATGAGCGGCGCCTCTTCCCCCCTGGCGCCGCAGGCGGTGGCGATCGGCCGTTCCCTGCGCACCTACTACGCGCCCGGCCGGGCGGAACTGCTGGATGGCTTCCTCGGCCGCTTCCTGGGCGAGGGCGAGCTTGGCTTCGACATCGGCGCCCATGTGGGGGACCGCACGGCCAGCTTCCGCCGCCTCGGCGCCCGCGCCCTCGCCGTCGAGCCGCAGCCGCGGCTGGCGCGGCTGCTGCGCATGGTCTTCCGCGGTGATCCGCAGGTGGCCATCCTCCAGGCGCTGTGCGGCAGCCAGAAGGGGGAGGGGCGGCTGCATCTCAACGCCGCCAACCCGACCGTCGCCACCGCCTCGGAAGCCTTCATCAAGGCCGCCGCCCGCGCCGAGGGATGGAAGGACCAGGTGTGGGATGGCGCCATCACCCTGCCCGTCACCACCCTCGACGCGCTGGCGGCCGGGCACGGCACGCCGCATTTCATCAAGCTCGATGTCGAGGGCTACGAGGCCTCCGTCCTGGCCGGGCTGTCGAAGCCGGTGCGCTCGCTCTCCTTCGAGTTCACCACGATGCAGCGGCGCGTGGCGCTCGATGCCATCCGCACGCTGGAAAGCCTCGGGGATTATGCCTTCAATGCCTGTGTGGGGGAGGAGCACCGCTTCGTCCTGCCCGCGCCGGTGCATGCCGGAACCCTCTCCCGCTGGCTGGAGGCGCTGCCGGATTCGGTGAATTCCGGCGATGTCTACGCCTCCCTCGAAGCGCAGCGGGTCACCGCCTGACCGTGCCGGAGAGGATCCTCCCTCTCTATACCTCCACCGTCTCCCAGAGGGGGCTCCGCCCCCTCCGGACCTCCACCGTCTCCCAGAGGGGGCTCCGCCCCCTCCGGACCTCCCCGCCAGGAAACTGAGTTTCCTGGACCTTCCGGAAGTTCCCCCGTTCCGATGACGCTCCAAGCCTTCCTGCCGCATCTGGGCTTCGCCGCGCTGCTCGCGCTGCTCTCCGCCCTGCTGGTGCGGCTGATGATCGCCTTCCCCATCCTCGACCACCCGGACCATCGCAAGGCCCATAGCCGGCCCACCCCCAAGGGCGGCGGCGTCGGCATCGTCTGCGCCTTCGTGGTGGGGATGATCGTGCTCTACCAGGTGGCGCAATTCGCCCGCATGGCGGAGGCGCGCTTCATCGGCGTCATCCTCGCCGCCATCGCCATCGGCATCGTCGCCCTGCTCGACGACATGAAGGATTTCCGCTTCGTGGTGAAGCTGGCGGCACAGGCCCTGGCGGCGCTGGTGGCCATCGCCAGCGGGCTGGTGGTGGACCGCCTCGCCCTGCCCTGGATCGGCGTGGTGCCGCTCGGCCTCGCCGGCGCGGCGCTGACGCTGTTCTGGATCATCGCCTGCACCAATGCGGTGAACTTCATGGATGGGCTGGACGCGCTGGTGGGCGGCTCCCTGCTCATCATCTGCGCCGGGCTCGGCCTCGTCGCCCTCCAGGAAGGCGGCTGGTTCATCTATGCCGCCAGCCTGATCCTGGGGGCCGGCATCCTCGGCTTCCTGCCCTACAATCTGAACCCGGCGCGCATCTTCATGGGCGATGTCGGCAGCCAGTTCCTCGGCTTCATGATGGCCGTGCTCGGCGTGGCGGCGGCGCGGCTCGATGTCGCGCAGCTCTCCTTCCTGCTGGTGCCGCTGCTGCTCTTCGCGCTGCTCTTCGACACAGGCTTCACCATCCTCCGCCGCGCCGCGATGGGGGAGCGCATCAGCGCCCCGCACCGCACCCATCTCTACCAGATGGCCCAGCGCAGCGGCCTCTCCGCCCGGCGGGTGGCGGCCATCCACTGGGGCTTCTCGGCCTTCCACGTGGCGCTGGCGCTGCTCTTCCTGCGCCTCTCCCCGGCCATGAAGCCGCTGGTCGTGCTGCCGCCGCTGGCGGTGCAGCTGCTCTGGCTCGCCTATGTGGCCGCGCGCGTCCGCCGCGCCGGGCTCAGCTGGAAGGCGGGGTGACCACCTCCACTTCCATCATCCCGCCGGCCTCGCCCACCCACTGCTCGGAACGCCAGACGCCGCCCGAGACAGGGTCCGCCCAGTAGCGGTTGGTAAAGCGGGTGCCGGCGCCATTGCACTGCTCCCGCACCAGCAGGGCCTCGCCCTCCGTCGTGGCGGAGACGCGGCAGTTCAGCATCACGCCGAAGCGCATCCCCTCCGGCCGGTTGTCCCGGCCGATGAGGTCGAGCTGCCGCCGCAGTGCCACCGGCCGGCGCGGGATCAGCAGCGTGTCGTTCAGCGGGTCCGGCCCGTCCAGCCGGCTGGAGGCGATGCCCTGCCGCAGCCCGGCCAGGGCGGTGATGCGCGCCCCGTCCGTCGCCACCACCACGCCGCCCTGGCTGCGCCACAGCCGCGTCTCGCCATGCTGCTGCACCAGCAGCGCGATGGCCCGCCGCCCGCGCCAGGACAGGCGCAGGCTCGGCGTCCCATCCTCCGCCGTGCTGATCTCGGGCAGCGGGTCCGGCCGGTCGCTGCGCGAGAAGATCTCCGGCATCTCTGGCAGCATGTATTGCAGCGAGGCCAGTTCCGACGCGCAGCCGCCCAACGCCAGGAGCAGCACCGGCAGGAGCCGCATCAGGCGGGGGGAAGGCAGGGCGCGGGGCATCATCATCACGCTTGCGTGATAATCCCTCCCGTTTCCCGCCCCAAGGAAAAAAAAACCTCTCCCGCCGGCGGACTTGATGCGGATCAAGGCGGCGGGGGGCCGGGCGCGCCAGAGTGAGGCCATCGAAGAGGAGCAACCCTCATGAGCCCGCTGACCGCCAAGGACCTGATGACCCCCGATGTCGTCACCGTTCCCCCGGAGACGCCGGTGCTGGCCATCGCCCAGCTTCTGGCTGACCGCGGCATTTCCGCGGTGCCGGTGCTCTCGGGGGATGGCGCGGTGCTCGGCATCGTCACCGAGGCCGACCTGATCCGCCGCCTGGCGGGGCAGGGCGACCACCAGATGGGGCTGCTGCGCCAGCTCTTCGCCGATCTCGACCGCATGGCGGAGCGCTACGCCAGCACCCATGGCGCCACGGCGGCGGATGTGATGACGGTGGATGTCATCACCGTCACCCCCTCCACCCCGGTTTCCGCCATCGCGGAGCTGATGGAGGAGAAGCATATCCGCCGCGTGCTGGTGGTGGACCAGGGCCGCCTGCGCGGCGTGGTCAGCCGGGCCGACCTGCTGCGCGCCCTGGTGGCGCCGCAGCCCGAGGGCGGCGACTATTCGGATGACCGCCTGCGCCGCGCCGTGCTCGCCGCCATCAAGCGCGAGCCCTGGGCGGAGACCTTCTTCACCCTGGTCGATGTGAAGGATGGCATCGTGGAGTTGCACGGCTTCAGCCGCAGCCCCGCCGTGCAGCGCGGCCTCAAGGTGCTGGCCGAACAGATTCCCGGCGTGAAGGGCGTGGTCGACAAGACCCAGCCCCTGCCGACCTACCTCTTCGCCGCGGCTTAACCGCCCGGCGAGAGTGGCGGGACCGGGGGGAAGGGGCATCCTTCCCGGTCCTGCCATCCCACGGGCGGGCCAGCCTCCCTTACTCCCGCCAGGGAGGCCGGCCCGCTTCGTGACCTTCAGGGAGGGCAGGGGCCTGAACCCCCTCTGCCTTCCCTTTTTTGTTTTTCTGTCAGACGTTCTTTTTTAAAAAAAAGAACCAAAAAACTTTTTTCAGTCTGGCGTCCCGCTGTGCCGGGAGACGGCGGCAGCCTGAAAGAAGAATCTACCTTCCTGAAAAAACTGGCGGCCTTTTCTCCAGGAAGGCCCGCACCGCCCCCTGGAAATCCTCCGTCCTGGCATAGCCGCGCGCGGCGGCCCGCGCCTCGGGCGAGACGGGCAGTGGCCCGCGCAATTCGCGCAGCGCCCGCTTGTGGAAGCGGTTGGCCAACGGTGCCCCCTCGGTGATGCGCGCGGCCAGGGCGGTGGCTTCCTCGAACACGGCGGCATCGGGCACGCAGCGCGTCAGCAGGCCGAGGGCCTGGGCCTCTTCCCCGCCCAGCACGCGGCCTTCCAGCATGATCTCACACGCCACCGGATAGCCGACGAGGCGCAGCAGCAGGTCCAGCCCGGCATAGGGATACCAGAGCCCGAGCCTGCGGGCGGGAATGCCGATCCGCGTGCCCGGCCCGCCCACGCGGAAGTCGCAGGCGGTGGCCAGCGCCGCGCCGCCGCCCATGCACCAGCCGGACACCGCCGCCACCACGGGGTGCGCGCAATCGCGGATGGCGGTGATGGTGGCCTCCAGCGCATCGGACTGCCGGGCCTGCCGCGCCGGGTCCGCGATGTCGTGCGTGAAATCGGCGATATCGGCGCCGGCGCAGAAGGCGGCCTCCCCGGCACCGCGCAGCAGCACGCAGCCCAGGCTTTCCTCGGCGGAAAGGGCCTGGAACGCCTCGGCCATGGCCTCCCACATCGGGAGGTCGAGGCAGTTGCGTTTCTCGGCCCGGTCGATCAGCACCGTGGCGACCGGGCCCGCGCGGCGGATGCGGATCTGCGGATGGGGCATGGAAGGAACGGTGCGGGGACAGCACGATGCTGTCAACCAGGGCCATCAACCGCCCCCTGGCGGCAACTCCGGACGCCGCCCGCGGTTGATGAGAGACTGCAACATGCGGAGGAACAGGCCATGCGCAGCGCCCAGGACGACAATGAGGCGCGCATCAAGGTGCGTGAGATGGTCGCCGGCATCGGCACCGCCATCATGACCACGGTGGACATGCAGGGCCGCCTGCACGGCCGCCCGATGCGGGGCCTGATGGCAGAGCATGACGACCTCACCCTGTGGTTCTTCACCCGGCTCGACAGCCCGAAGGTGGCGGAGCTGCGCCATGATTCGCGCGTGCTGCTCGGCTATGCCGATGTGGAGAGCCAGGACTACGCCTCCCTCTTCGGGCGCGGCCACATCGTCACCGATGCCGCGAAGAAGCGGGAACTCTGGACCGAGCCGATGCGCACCTGGCTGCCCGAGGGGCCGGAGAGCAGCGCGGTCGGGCTGATCGCCGTCGATGTGGAGGGCGCCGAATACTGGGATGGCGCTTCCTCCAGCCTGCGCTTCACCTTCGGCTATTCCCAGACCCAGGCCATCGGCCGGGCGTCCCCTGCGCGGGAGGATGCCAGGACCGCCTTTGGCTGAGGCGGTGGGGCTGGAGTTTCATCTGTTTTAACGATGATTGGGATCGGGTATCGCAATTGGAATAAGATGGTTGGCGCGTCTATCTCTTCCTCACCGCAGGGGCACAGCCCCACAACGCTTTGAGGAACAAGACGATGTCCAACCTTTCCGCCTTCCGCGCCCTGGCCCTGGCCGCCGGCCTGGCCGCCGCGCTCCCCATCCTGGCCCCCGGCTCGGCCCAGGCGCGTGACCTCTTCGAGAACGCCAATAACGGCTCGACCAGCAGCCCCTTCGCCTACGCGATGGCGGTGACGCAGTCCCATGACGCGGCCGGCATCCCTGAGGCGGTGGGCAACAACGCCCAGGCCGATGGCAACCCGCTCGCCGCCCCGGTGGCGACCTCCCGCGCCCATGGCGGCAACCTCGCCCAGCCGGTGGGCAATTCCGCCAATGCCTTCGGCGGCTTCGGCACGGGCGCGGTGCGCGGCTGATGCCGGCGGCGCCGGACGATGAGAAAAGGCCCGGAGGGCTCCCCTCCGGGCCTTTTCTGTCTCCGCCCTGGGACGAAGCAAAAACTCAGCGGCTCGGCACGGGCGGGGTCTGGCTGTAGTCGTAGAAGCCCTTGCCCGCCTTGCGCCCCAGCCAGCCGGCCTCGACATACTTCACCAGCAGCGGGGAGGGGCGGTATTTGCTGTCCCCCATGCCCTCATGCAGCACCCGCATGATGGCGAGGCAGGTATCCAGCCCGATGAAATCGCCGAGTTCCAGCGGGCCCATCGGGTGGTTGGCGCCGAGCTTCATCGCCGCGTCGATCGAGCGGACATCGCCCACGCCTTCCTGCAAGGTCTGCACCGCCTCGTTGATCATCGGGATCAGCACGCGGTTGACGATGAAGGCCGGGTAGTCCTGCGCCACGGCGGTGGTCTTGCCCAGCCGCCCGGCCAGCGTGGCCACGGCGGCGAAGGTGGCGTCGGAAGTGGCGATGCCGCGGATGATCTCCACCAGCTTCATCACCGGCACCGGGTTCATGAAGTGCATGCCGATGAAGCGCTCCGGCCGGTCGGTCGCCGCCGCCAGCCGGGTGATGGGGATCGAGGAGGTGTTGGAGGCCAGGATCGCCTCCGGCTTCAGCACGGCGCAGACGGATTTGAAGATGGCGATCTTCGTCTCCTCCCGCTCCGTCGCCGCCTCGATGACGATATCGCAGGGCGCCAGCGACTCGGTGGCGGTGGCGGTGGTGATGCGCGCCAGCGCCTCCGCCTTCGCCTCGGCGGTCAGCGCGCCCTTCTGGACCTGGCGGTCCATGTTCTTCGCGATGGTCGCCAGCGCCTTCTCCAGCGCCGCCGGGTTCACATCCACCAGCGTGACGGGCAGCCCCGCCTGGGCCGCCACATGGGCGATGCCATTGCCCATCTGCCCGGCGCCGATCACGCCGACTGACTGGATTTCCGCCACGAGCGATTCTCCTTTTGAGGACAGGATAGTCTGGGGAGGCGCGGCCTCCCCAGGCCCCTCCGCCGGGGTAGCAGGGCTACCCCGGACCCCGCCGTCAGCCTAGCAGGGAAACGAAAAGCCGGGGTTAGCCGAGTTCGGCTTCCAGCTCGGGGAGAAGCTTGAACAGGTCGCCCACCAGGCCATAGTCGGCCACCTGGAAGATCGGCGCCTCCTCGTCCTTGTTGATGGCGACGATCACCTTGCTGTCCTTCATGCCGGCGAGGTGCTGGATGGCGCCCGAGATGCCCACCGCGATGTAGAGCTCCGGCGCCACGATCTTGCCGGTCTGGCCCACCTGGTGGTCGTTCGGGGCATAGCCGGCATCGACGGCGGCGCGCGAGGCGCCGACGGCCGCGCCCAGCTTGTCCGCCACGCGCTCGATGATGGCGAAATTCTCCGCCGAGCCCATCGCCCGCCCGCCCGAGACGACGATGCGCGCCGCCGTCAGCTCCGGCCGCTCGCTCTGCGCCAGCTCGGCGCCGACGAAGCGGGAGAGGCCGGGATCGGCGGCGCCCGGCGCGGCCTCGATGGCGGCGCTGCCGCCCTCGGCCGCCACCGGGTCGAAGGAGGCGGCGCGCACCGTCAGCACCTTCCTCGCGTCGCTGCTCCTCACCGTGGCCAGCGCGTTGCCGGCATAGATGAAGCGGCGGAAGGTGTCGGCATCGACCACGCCGGCGATGTCGGTGATGATCTGCACATCCAGCAGCGCGGCGGCGCGCGGCAGGATGTTCTTGCCCATGGCGCTGCCGGGGGCGAGCAGGTGGCTGTAGCCCGGGGCCAGCGCCACCAGCAGCGCGGCGGCCGGCTCGGCCAGCCCGTGCTCATAGGCCGGGCCCTCGGCGGTCAGCACCCTGGCGACGCCGGGCAGCTTCGCCGCCGCGGCGGCGGCGGCCGCATCGCCCAGGACGAGGACATGCACCTCGGGGCTGATCTGCAGCGCGGCGGCCACGGCGCTGCGGGTGGGCTGGCTGACGGTCGCGCCGCTGCGGTCGGCGAGGACGAGGACGGCCATGGTCAGATCACCTTCGCTTCGGTCTTGAGCTTCGCCACCAGCTCGGCGACGGAGGACACCTTCACCCCGGCCTGGCGCTTCGGCGGCTCCTCCACCTTCAGCACCGTCAGGCGCGGCGTGGCGTCGACGCCGAGATCGGCGGGCTTCACCGTCTCCAGCGGCTTCTTGCGCGCCTTCATGATGTTGGGCAGCGAGGCATAGCGCGGCTCGTTCAGCCGCAGGTCGGTGGTGACGATGGCCGGCAGCGCCAGCGCCACCGTCTCCAGCCCGCCATCGACCTCGCGGGTGACCTTGGCGGTCTGCCCGTCGATCTCGACCTTGCTGGCGAAGGTGCCCTGGGCCCAGCCCAGCAGCGCCGCCAGCATCTGGCCGGTGGCGTTCATGTCGTCATCGATGGCCTGCTTGCCCATGATGACGAGGCCGGGCTGCTCGCGGTCGACCAGCGCCTTGAGGATCTTGGCGACGCCGAGCGGCTCCGTGCCCTCGGCCTCGACCAGGATGCCGCGGTCGGCGCCCATGGCGAGGGCGGTGCGCAGCTGCTCCTGCGCCTGCGCCGGGCCGATGGAGACGGCGACGATCTCGGTGGCCGCGCCCTTCTCCTTCAGCCGGACGGCCTCTTCGACGGCGATCTCGTCGAAGGGGTTCATCGACATCTTGACGTTGGCCGTCTCGACGCCGGTGCCGTCCGCCTTGACGCGGACCTTCACATTGTAATCCACAACCCGCTTGACGGGGACGAGAAGCTTCATCGCCTGGCCGTGTCCTGCTTTCTGGGTTTCAACCGGAGTGCCCCGGCGCCAGATCCCCGCCGCCCGGAAGAGAGGCGAGGCCCGCCGCCGGCCCCTCGCGGGGTCCGTTGTGCCGTTGCGGCGCGAGCCTAGGCGGGCCGTGAGGCCGAGGCAAGGTGAGGGGGCTTCAGCCCCGCATCACCAGCATCAGCAGCACGAACAGCAGGATGGCGGCACCCTGGAGCCCGACGCGCCAGCGCATCAGGCGGTTGGAGCGCGCGCCGCCGTCTTCGCCGCGCCCCATGGTGAACATGCCGGCCATCAGCACGCCGAGCGTGCCCAGCATGGCGAGGCCGAGCAGGATGGAGAGGAGGATCTGCATCCCTGCCACTTAGCGCGGAATCGCCCCCCGGCAAGCCGTTGCGGGGGCGGGCCGGGTGAAGCCTGCCATTGTTTCATCCGCCCGCCACCCGCGCCCCGCTTTCCACACCGGAACGCGCGGCCTGACCCTAACGTGGCTTGACCCTGGGCCGCCCTTGCGCTTGGGCTTCGCGCCATGCGCATCCTGCCTGCCCTCCTGATGCTGCTGGCCCTGGCCCTTCCGGCCAGCCAGACGGTCCTTGCCCAGACGGCCCCCCAGACATCCCCCCAGGCGGCGGCCCCGCCGCCGGCCGCCAATGCCCTGCCGGCGGCCGAGGCGCAGCGCCTGCTGGGCCTGCTGCGCGACGATGCCCGCCGCGCCGAACTGCTGCGCACCCTGGAGGCCCTGGCCGCCGCCGAGCGCGCCGCCGCCCGCCCGCCCCAGGGTGGCACCACCGGCCAGGGGGGCGCCACCGCCCAGGGGAGCGCCCAGGGGGCTGCGGCCCCAACTGGTGGCCAGAGCGGTGGCCAAGGTAGCGGCCAGGGCGCCGCCGCGGGGGCCACCCCGCCGGCCCCCGCCCCCGCCCCCGCCCCCGCCGCGGCGGTGGAGCAGCTTCTGGCCCCCAATACCCTCGGCGGGCAGATCCTCATCGGCGCCTCGCAGCGCCTCTCCTGGCTCTCCGAGCAGATCGTCCGCGCGGCGGAGGCGATCACCGACCTGCCCTCGCTGGTGGCGTGGTTCTCCTCCTCCGTGCGCGACCCGGTGACGCAGAAGCGCGTGACCGACGCCTCGTGGAAGCTGGCGCTGCTGCTCGGCCTCGGCGTGCTGGCGGAATGGGCTGTGTGGCGCGCGCTGGAGGGGCCGCGCCGACGGCTGGATGCCGCCGCCCCCACCGCCCCGCTCCAGGGCTGGGCCCGGCTGCGCCGCGTGCCGCTGGTGCTCGGCCGGCTGGTGCTCGACCTGCTGCCCATCGCCGCCTTCGCCGTGCTGTCCTACGGGCTGATCGGCGCGGTGCGGCCGCTGCCCACCACGCAGCTCGTCCTGCTCACCGCCAACAACGCCTATATCGCCTGCCGCATGCTGATGGCGCTGGCGCGCATGCTGTTCTCGCCGGCCAGCGCGCATCTGCGCGTGCTGCCCTGCGGCGATCTCACCGCCGCCTATGTCACCATCTGGCTGCGCCGGCTGGTGGTGGTGCTGATCACCGGCTGGGCGGTGGCCGAGGCCGGGCTGCTTTTCGGCCTGCCCTGGGGCGCCTATGACGCCATCCTGCGCCTGGTGCTGCTGGTCGCCTCCGTCTTCCTCGGCATCATCGTGCTGCAGAACCGGGTGGCGGTGGCCAGCGTGCTGCGCGCGCCGCCGCTGAAGCCCGGCGATTCGCCCAATGCCTCCCGCCGCGCCCTGCGCCGCCTGCGCGACTGGCTGGCCGAGGTCTGGCACATCCTGGCCATCCTCTACCTGCTCGCGCTCTGGGGCGTCTGGGCGCTTGAGGTGCGGGACGGCTTCAGCCGCCTGCTGCGCGCCAGCGTGCTGACGCTGGTGGTGCTGGCCACGGCCAAGGCGCTGGACATGCTGCTGCGCCGCGCCCTCTCCGGCAGTTTCCGCATCTCCATGGACCTCGCCGGGCGCTACCCGGCGCTGGAGGCGCGGGCCAACCGCTACGTGCCCATGCTCAAGAGCATTGTCTCCGCCGTGCTGACGGTGCTGACGGTGCTGACCCTGCTGGAGGTCTGGGGCATCCGCTCCTTCGCCTGGTTCGCGCCCGGCTCGCTCGGCAGCCAGCTGCTGCATTCGCTGCTCTCGGTGGGCTTCACCGCCGCCATCGCCGCCCTGGTGTGGGAGACGGTGAACGCCGCCATCCAGCGCCACCTCGACCGCCTCTCGCGCGATGCGCAGGCGGCGCGCAGCGCGCGGGTGCGCACCCTGGTGCCGATGCTGCGCACCACGCTGCTCATCGTCATCCTGCTCTTCGTCGCCTTCAACCTGCTGACGGAACTCGGCGTCAATGTCGCGCCGCTGCTGGCCGGTGCCGGTGTCATCGGCCTGGCGCTGGGCTTCGGCTCGCAGAAGCTGGTGCAGGATGTCATCACCGGCGTCTTCCTGCTCTTCGAGGATGCGATGGCGGTGGGCGATGTCGTCAATCTCGGCGGCAAGAGCGGGGTGGTGGAGAAGCTCTCCATCCGCTCCATCACGCTGCGCGATACGGATGGCAGCATCCACATCATCCCCTTCAGCACCGTCTCGGCGGTGACGAACATGACGCGCGACTTCTCCTTCGCCGTGCTCGATGTCCAGGTGAGCTACCGCGAGGATACGGACCGGGTGGTGGAGGTGCTCTCCGGCATCTGCCGCGAGATGCGCAGCGAGGCCAAATGGGGCCTGGCCATCCGTGACGAGCTGGAGGTGCTCGGCGTCAACCAGCTGACGCCGGACGGGCCGATCCTGCGCGTGCGGGTGAAGACGGAGCCGATCCAGCGCTGGAGCGTGCTGCGCGAGATGAACCGCCGCATCAACCAGCGCTTCTCGGAGCTGGGGATCGAGATCCCGGCCTCGCGCCAGACGCTGATCCTGGAAGGGCAGGCCTCCCAGGCCCAGCCTGCGACCTCCCAGCCCGCCAGCCCCGGAGCCGGTTCGGGCGCCGGTTCGGGCGCCGGTCCGGCCACCGCCAACGGCTGAAGCCGCTTGCATCGGGCGGCGGGAGGGGCCTATCCTGCCGCCCATGCGCCGCATTCGGACCATCCGGATCATCATTAGCGGCCCGGCCGCCTGAGCGCCCTGCGGGGGGGCAGCGGCCGGGAGTTCCCCCGCGCGCCTGCTTCCCTTCCGCCTTGATCCGGAAATTTCCCCTATGTCTGACTGCGTTGCCCTCACGGCCGCCCGCTTCACCGTGGTTGCCGAGGCTTATCCCGGCGTGCTCTCCCGCGTGCTGGAGCCGCTGGCCAAGCGTGACCTCACCCCCGACCGCCTGCGCGCCCAGCGCGAGGGCGAGACCATGCGGGTCGAGATCGGGCTGGATGCCATGCCGGTGGAGATGATCCACCTCGTCGCCGGGAATCTGGGGCAGATCGTCGGCGTGCTGCGCGTCGAGGCGATGGAAGGCCGCCGCATCCGCCTCGCCGCCTGAGGCACCCCCGGAGGGGCAGAGGGCGCCCCCCCAGGCGCTTCCCCTGGGCCGGAGCGGAGGGGCTGAGTGCAGCCCCTCCCGTCCCGGCCCTGACCGGCAGCCGAAAGAAAATCACCAGCGGTAGGCGAGGGTGCCGATGATGCTGCGGCCTTCGCCGTAGAAGCAGGAGCTGAGGCTGCCGCAGGTGGCGACGTAGCGCTTGTCTTCCAGGTTGCGGGCGTTGAGCTGGGCGCTGTAGCCGTTGAAGGTGGTGCCGAGCTTCGACAGGTCGTAGCGCAGCGAGGCGTCGAAGAGGGTGGCGGAGGGGACGGTGGCCACGTGGTCGTCGCCGGCCGGGGTGCGGCCGATGAAGCGGATGCCGCCGCCCAGCGTCAGCCCGTCGAGCCGCCCGGCCTCCTGGCCGAAGCCGTATTCCGTGTAGAGGGAGGCCATCCATTCGGGGATGCCGCTCGGGCGCCGGCCGCGCGCGCTGGCGGTGTTGGTCCTGGTGATCTCGGCATCCCACCAGGTGGCGGAGGCGATGACGTTCAGCCCGCCCCAGAGATGGGCCACGCCTTCCAGCTCGGCGCCGCGGACGCGGATCTCGCCCGTCTGCACGCTGTTGGCGGCATTGGCGGGGTCGGTGGTCTTGACGTTCTGCTTGGTCAGGTCGAACAGCGCGGCCTGGAGGAAGCTGGCGCGCCCGGGCGGCTGGTACTTCAGGCCGATCTCGTATTGCTGGCCGGTGGTGGGCTTGTAGGCCTCGCCATAGAAGTTGGTGCCCGTGTCCGGCAGGAAGGACTCGGAGTAGCTGACATAGGGCGCGAGGCCATTGGGGGCGAGGTAGGTCAGCCCGGCGCGCCAGGTGAAGGAGTCCCCGCTCTGGCTGCTGCGGCTGCCGGTGCTGCCGTTGGTGATGTCCTGGTCATACCAGTCCTGGCGCAGGCCGAGTGTGGCCACCCAGTGCTCGCCGAGCTTCACCTGGTCCTGGAGATAGGCGCCGAACTGGTTGGTGGCGGTGGTGCCGTTGTTGAGCGCCACCATGGCCGGCCGCACGCCGGAATAGACCGGGTTGTAGAGGTCGAGGCCGGAGGCGAGGCCATACTGGCTGCGGATATTGTAGAGGGTGCGGCTGAAGTCGAAGCCGGCCAGCACGGTGTGGCGCAGCGGCCCGGTGGTGAAGCGCGCCTCCGCCTGGTTGTCCACCGCGATGGCCGAGGCATCCACCTGCGCGTCATAGGCCAGCCGGTTGAGCGTGCTCTGGCTGCCGGAGGCGAGGCCGATGCCATAGGTCTGGTACCAGTCGTAATCGGCCTTGGTGTAGCGGAGGTTCTGGCGGACGGCGAAGACGGCGTTGAAGCGGTGCTCCACCTCATAGCCCAGCGCCCAGGAGGTGCGGTTGTAGTGGTCGAGATCCGGCTCCCCGCTGAAGATGCCGGTGCCGATGCGGCCGCGGGCGGAGGGGATGACGGTGCCGAGATAGGGGAGGAACTCATCCCCATGGGTGCGGTCGCGCTGGTAATGGGCGAGGAAGGTGATGCGGGTGTTGTCGTCCGGCCGCCATTGCAGGCTGGGGGCGATGAAGGCGCGGTCATCCTTGCCGGTGCCGCTCTGCAGGTTGGCGTCCCGCAGCAGGCCGGTCAGGCTGTAGGACCACTTGCCCTCGGCATCGAGGGGGCCGCTGGTGGTGAACTCGCCCTGCTTGCGGTCATGCGTGCCGGCGGAGAGGCGGATCTCGCCATGCGCCTCCTCCGCGGGGCGGCGGGAGACCATGTTCACCAGCCCGCCCGGCTCGTTCTGGCCGAACAGCACGGAGGCCGGGCCGCGCACCACCTCCAGCCGCTCCAGCCCATAGGGCTCGAACTTCCCGGTCAGGTTGCCGAGCTGGTAGCGCAGCCCGTCGAGGAAGAGGCCATAGGTATCGGCCGAGAAGCCACGGATGCGGAACCAGTCATAGCGGCCGGAATTGCCATAGGGCGCCACCTGCACGCCGGCGCTGTAGGCCATGGCTTCCTCGATGGACTGCGCCTGCCGCGCATCCAGCGAGTCCCGCGTGATGACGGAGATGGATTGCGGCACCTCGACCAGCGGCGTGTCGGTCTTGGTGCCGGTGATGGTCTGGCGGGCGACGAAGCCGGGGACCGGTTCCAGGGCGCGCTCGGCGCGGCCGCTCACCGAGATCTCGGGCAGCACCACGCTGCCCTGTGCCGTGGCTTGGGTCTGTTGGGGGGTCTGTTGGGGGGTCTGTTGGGGGGCCTGTTGGGCGGTCTGTTGAGCGAGGGCCGGGGCGACACCCTCCGCCAGGGCCAGCACGCCGGCAAGGGCGGTGGCGGAGAGCAAAAGCGCGCGGCGCTGCGGGAGGAGGGGCATGGAACCTCGGCTCGTTCTGCGAATCGTTCGCAGTCTTCTAGGCAGCCCCGTCCGCAATGTTAATGATAATTATTCTCATTTCAGGATCGTGATGGCGCCGCATTGGTTCCATCCCGCCCCCGCTTCCGCCGGCCTCTCCCGCTAGGCCACGGCGAAGGCCTGGGTGCGGACCATGCGGGCATAAAGCCCATCCTGCGCCATCAGCTCGGCATGGCGGCCCTGCTCGGCCACGCGGCCCTCCTGCATCACCACGATGCAGTCGGCGGCCTGCACCGTGGCGAGGCGATGCGCCACCACCAGCGTGGTGCGGCCCTGGCGCAGATGCTCCAGCGCGCGGCCGATGGCGGCCTCGTTCTCGGCGTCGAGGGCGCTGGTGGCCTCGTCCAGCAGCAGCACGCGCGGGTTGCGCAGCAGGGCGCGGGCGAGGGCGATGCGCTGGCGCTGCCCGCCGGAGAGGCGGGAGCCGCCCGGGCCCAGCACCGTGTCATAGCCTCGCGGCAGGGCGGCGATGAAATCATGCGCCGCCGCCGCGCGGGCCGCCGCCTCCACCGCCGCGGGATCGGCGCCGGGATGGCCGCAGGCGATGTTGGCGAAGGCGCTGTCGTCGAAGATCACCGCATCCTGCCCGACATAGGCGATGGCGGCGCGCAGGGAGGCGAGGGAGACGGCGTGGATCTCCGCCCCATCCAGGGTGATGCGCCCGGCGGTGGGGTCGTAGAGGCGCGGCAGCAGGGCCAGCGCGGTGGATTTGCCGGCGCCGGAGGGGCCGACCAGCGCCACCGTCTGCCCCGGCTCGGCGCTGAAGGAGAGGTCCGCCAGCGCCACCTGCTCCAGCCCGGGGTAGCGGAAGCCGACGCCCTCGAAGGCGAGGCGCCCCGGCCCCTCCGGCAGGGTGGGGGTGCCGGGCGGGGTGGCGACGCTGCGCGGCCGGTCCATCACGGCGAAGACGCGGGTCAGCCCGCCAAAGCCCTCCTGCAGCGCGGCGTTCAGCGAGCCGAGGGCGCGCATCGGCCGGGTGGCCAGCAGCAGGGCGGAGATGAAGCCGGTGAAGTCGCCCACCGTGCCGAGGCCGCTGCTGACCTTCCAGCCGACAAAGGCCAGCACGCCGGCCACGGCCAGGCCGCCCAGCGCCTCCAGCATGGGGTCGAGCTTGCTGCGGGTGCGGGCGATGGCCAGCAGCGCCTCGCGCAGGGCGGCGAAGGCGCGGGCGGCGCGCTGCTCCTCCTGCGCCTCCAGCCCGTAGCTGCGGACGACGCGGGCGGCGGAGAAGCTTTCCGTCAGCATGGCCGCGGCCTCGCCCACGCGCTCCTGCATGCCGCCAGAGGCGCGGCGGATGCGCTTGCCCAGCCGCGTCATCGGCACCACCGCCAGCGGGTAGAGCAGCAGCAGGACGAGGCTCATATGCCAGTCCAGCCAGACCATGGCGATGACGAGGCCGACGACGGTGAGCCCGTCCGCCAGGGCGTTGATGGCCTTGGTCAGCGCTTCGCGGATGGCCTGGGCATCGGCGGTGAAGCGGGCGGCGTGGCGGGCCGGTGCCTCCTGCGCCACGGTGGCGTAGTCGGCCCGGGTCAGGGCGCGGAAGAGATCGTTCTGCACCGCCTCGATGACGCGCAGGACCACCGCCTGGACGGAAACGGCCTGCCCGTACTGCGCCAGGGATTTCAGCGCGGTGATGACGATGATGGCGGGCGGCACCAGCCAGACGATGCGGGTATCCCCGGCCGTGAACAGATCAAAAGCCTGCTGGATGACGAGCGGGTAGAGCGCCGTGAACCCCGCCAGGGCCGCCGTGCAGAGCAGGGCGAAGGCGATGCCCCGCCTGTGGTGGCGCACATAGTGCCGCCACAGGCGCGCGGTGAGGGCTTTGGTGGTTTCGGGGGCGGGGAGACGGGCCATGGCTGGCGCTTAGCACATCCCTGCCGCATTGCGCGAAGGCGCCAAACTGACCGCGGGGCTCGGGGTGGCCGTGCCACCCCGGCGGGGGTGGTCTCATATAAACATAAACCAGCCCACCACACTTAGTTTAAAAAAT
>NZ_JANFNY010000052.1:17850-35091 GCF_024437745.1 Roseomonas sp. GC11
ACGGCCCAAACCCCCGCGGGGGGGGGGGGGGGGGGGCCCCCCCCGGGGGGGGGGGGGGGGGCGCCCCCCCCGCTTTTTTGACCTGAATCAGGCCGCCTGAACCGCCAGCCGCCGCAGGCGCCCCGCCTGTGCCACGACGGTGATGATGGCCACCCCCGTGACCGCCGCGACGTAATGCGCCGGCGCCATGCGGTCGGCCGCCAGCATCAGCGAGACGGCCGGGGGCGTGATGCCGCCGAAGACGGCATAGGCCATGTTGTAGGCGAAGGAGATGCCGCTGAAGCGGATGGCCGGCGGGAAGGCGCGCACCATGATGTAGGGCACGATGGTGATCAGCCCGACGCAGGCGCCGGCCAGGGCGTGCAGCGGCAGCAGCAGGCCGCTATCGGCCGCCGTGCCGGCCCAGAGGGCATAGGCGGAGAGGATCAGCGCTGGCCCGCCCACCAGCATCACCGGCTTCGCGCCGAAGCGGTCCAGCGCCGCGCCGGTCAGCATGGCGCAGAGGGTGAGGGTGAGGGTCGCGGCGATGCTGGCCACCAGGGTCTGCGTCGCCGGGATGGCGTAGAGCTTCTGCATCAGCGGCGGCGTCATCAGGATCAGCACGACGATGCCGGCGGTGAGCATCCAGGTCATCAGCATGGAGATGATGACGGCGCGGCCATGGCCGCGCAGCACGGCCTTGATGGGCAGGTCGCGCACCAGCTCGGCGCGGCGGCGCATTTCCTCGAAGATCGGGGTCTCGTGCAGCCAGCGGCGCAGATACATCGCCATCAGGCCGAAGACGCCGCCGGCCAGGAAGGGGATGCGCCAAGCGTAGCCGGCGACCTCGGCCGGGGTGAAGGCCATGTTGATGGCGGTGGCCATCAGCGAGCCGAGCAGGATGCCGCCGGTCAGTCCGCCGGTGAGCAGGCCGACGGCCAGCCCCATGCGGTGGGCGGGGACGTGCTCGGCCACGAAGACCCAGGCGCCCGGCGCCTCGCCGCCGATGGCCGCGCCCTGCATCATGCGGAACAGCAGCAGCAGCAGCGGCGCGGCATAGCCGATGGTCTCATAGGTGGGCGTCAGGCCGATCAGCAGCGTGGGCACCGCCATCAGGAAGACGCTGAGGGTGAACATGCGCTTGCGGCCGATCTTGTCGCCGAAATGCGCCATGATCATGCCGCCGAGCGGGCGGGCCAGGTAGCCGGCGGCGAAGATGCCGAAGGTCTGCACCGTCTGCAGCCAGTCCGGCATCGAGGACGGGAAGAAGAGGTGGCCGATGGCGGCGGCGAAGAAGACGAAGATGATGAAGTCGTAGAACTCCAGCGCGCCGCCGAGCGAGGCCAGGACGAGGGTGCGGATGTCCTGCCGCGTCAGGCCGGGGGAGAGGGGTGTCGCACTGGGTCGGGTCATGAGGTTCCGCCATCGGGTCGGAGGCACGGCGGTTCATTGCGCGGTGCCGGGGGAAGGCGGCAATTTTAGGTCGCGCCCCCGCGCTGTCGTGGCATGAATGGTGGATGCTGCCCTGCAGCAAGCGCAGGCCAGGGGGTGGCGCCCACGGATGGGTTGCCAAAGGCCCCAGAGACCGTTTGAAAACCGATCGCCTGCTCTTGAGAGGGGCTTCGCCCCTCTCAAACTCTCCCCACCAAAGGCCTGAGGCCTTTGGAAACCCATCCGTAAAAGCACCAACGGAAGGCGGGTGCAGGGGATACGATCCCCTGCCCAGGGGAAAGAATGGGGGGCTTTGCCCCTCTCAGGCCTGCTTCAGCTCGATCAGACCGCGGCGGATCTTGCGGCCGCGGCGGATGCGGTCCTCGATGAAGCCGGCCTCGCCCCAGCGCACGGCGCGGCCGAGGGCGTGGGCGTCCTCCGAGAAGCGCGCCAGCATTTCCAGCAGCGCCTCGCGATTGTTGAGGAAGACGTCGCGCCACATATCCACGTCGCTGGCGGCGATGCGGGTGAAGTCGCGGAAGCCGGAGGCGGCGAATTTCAGCACCTGCTCGCGCGTTTCCTGCGCCAGGTCATCGGCCGTCGAGCAGATGGTGAAGGCGATCAGGTGCGGCAGGTGGGAGACGATGGCCACCACCTTGTCATGGGTGGCGGCGTCCATCGTCTCGATCATGGCGCCGGCGCGGCGCCACATCTCGGAGAGTTTTTCCTGGGCCGCCGCATCGCCGCCCTCGACGGGGGTGAGGATGACGTAGCGGCCCTGGAAGAGCGTGGCGAAGCCGGCATCGGGGCCGGAATGCTCGGTGCCCGCCATCGGGTGGCCGGGGACGAGGTGCACCCCCTGCGGCAGCAGCGGCAGCAGGTCGCGCAGCACGGAGCCCTTGGTGGAGCCGACATCGCTCAGCAGGCAGCCGGGGGCGAGGTGCGGGGCGATCCGCGCCATCACCGCGCCGAAGCGGCCGACGGGGGTGCAGAGGATGACGCCGTCACAGCCCGCGACGGCGCGGGCCGGGTCGGTCTCCACGGCATCGGCGAGGCCGAGTTCGGCGACGCGGGCGGCGACCTCCGGGCTGGTGTCGCAGGCGACGAGGGTGGCGGCGATGTCGCCGCGCTCGCGGGCCAGCCGCGCCAGGGAGGAGCCGATCAGCCCGAGGCCGATCAGGCAGAGCCGCCGGAAGAGCGGCTCAGCCACGATGGGCGGTGATGGCGTCGATCACCATCTGGCATTCCTCGGCATTGCCGATGGTGACGCGCAGGCAGGCGGGCAGGCCATAGCCGCCGAGGCCGCGCAGGATCAGCCCACGCGCCTTCATGGTGGCGTCCACCGCCTTCGCCGCCTCGGGCGAGCCGAAATCGACCATCAGGAAGTTGGTCTGGCTCGGCGCCACGGTGAAGCCGGCGGCGGTGAAGGCGGCGGCCACCTTGGCGCGCCATTCGGTGTTGTGGGCGGCGCCCTTCGCCACCCAGCCCGGCTCGGCCAGGGCGCCGATGGCGGCGGCCTGGCTGGCGGAGGCGACGTTGAAGGGCCCGCGCACGCGGTTCAGCGTCTCGATGATCGCCGGCGCGCCATAGCCCCAGCCGATGCGCATGCCGCCCAGGCCGAAGATCTTGCTGAAGGTGCGCAGCATGATCGTGTTGTCCGTGGCGTCCGCCAGCGCCGTGCCCGGGTCATAGGAGGGCTCGGTGACGTATTCGGCATAGGCGCTGTCGATGACGAGGAGGATATCCCCGCGCAGCCCGGCGCGCAGGCGGCGCATCTCGGCCTCGGGCAGCAGGGCGCCGGTCGGGTTGTTGGGGTTGGTGAGGAAGACGATGCGCGTGCGCGGGCCGACGGCGGCCAGCATGGCGTCCACATCGGCCAGCCCGCCGCGCTCCGCCACCTTCAGCACGCGTGAGCCGGCATAGCGCCCGGCGATGTCGTACATCATGAAGCCATAGGCGGACATGATGATCTCGGTGCCCTCGCCGCCATAGGCGAGGCAGAGATGGCCGATCAGCTCATCCGAGCCATTGCCGCAGACGATGCGGGCGGGGTCGAGCCCCCAATGGGCGCCGATCGCCTCGCGCAGCGCGGTGGCGCCGCCATCGGGGTAGCGATGGGCCTTGAGCGCTGCCTGGGTGATCGCCTCCACCGCCGCCGGGGGGGGGCCGAAGGCGCCCTCGTTGGAGGAGAGCTTGACGATCCGGTTCACCCCCGGAAGCTTCGACTCGCCCCCGACATAGGGCTCGATCGAGAGGATGGAGGGGCGCGGCAGCACGGTCATCGGCTTATTCTTCCGGCTCGGGCTCGGCATAGGCGCCGAGGATCTGCAGGCGTTGGAAGGGCAGGATGGCGAGGCGTGGGTCGCCCTCCTCCAGGAAGCCATCCACCTCGGCCAGGGCCATGGGGTTGGGGGCGTCACGGCGGATCAGCCAGCGCGGGGCGAGGCCGGCGGCGGCGAGGGCGGCGGCGATGCGCGGGCGGGTCTGCTCCGGCGTCGGCTCCAGGCGGAGCAGGCTGCGGTCCCGCCCCGTGGCATCGGCCACGAGCGGCGCCACGGCATAGGCCAGCGGCGCCTCCCCGCGCGGGGAGAGGAAGGGCAGCGCCGCCACGACGCGCAGCCGCGGCGTCTCCAGCTGGGTCCACCAGGCGGCTTCCGGGCGCTCGCCCTCCTGCGGGGCGGGGAGGACGGCCACGGCGGCCTCGCCCTGGGCCACGCTGGCCAGCACGCGGGAGGGGGTGGGGTGCAGCTTCAGCGGTGTCAGCAGGCCGAAATGGCCACGGGCGAGGCGGGCCATGGCGTCCTGCGCCGGCTCGCCATTCTGTGCCGCGCCGCCCTGGGCGGCGACGGTGAAATGGCCCTGCTGGGCCAGCGAGGCGGCGATGATCTCGCGCCACAGCCGCACGATGGCCGGGCGCGCCAGGGCGCCGGCATTGCGGCCGAGCAGGCGGCGCAGGATCAGCGCCTCCCGCCCGGGGCGGAAGGTGGGCGCGGTGCCCTTCACGCGGCTGGCCGCCATGCGCGCCACGATATCGGCGCGGCGCATCAGCAGGTCGTGCAGCGCGTCGTCGATCCGGTCGATCTCCGCGCGCAGGGTGGCCAGGTCGGGGGGGGATTGGTCGGGCATGGCGTGCAGGCAGCAATAAAGCGGTGTGGCCCCGCCGCCAAGCCATCGACGCCGCCTGCCCGACGATCGGCGCGGGAAGAGGGGGCGGGAAGAGGGGGCGGGAAGGGGAGGCCGCGCGGGCCTCCGCCCCCCGCGTCCCCGCGCCCTGCGCCATGCACACGCGCCAAGCCACACGGGATGGTGGACCTCGGCGCGCCACGCGCCTATTCCTGCCCGCCCGATGACCGAGGCCAAGCCCACCGTGACCGAAGCTCCCCCCCCTGCCGAGGTGGCGCACCGGCGCGCCCATTTCCCCGAGGGCGTGGCGCTGGACTGCGGCGCCGTGGTCGCGCCGCTCGATGTCGCCTACTGCACCTACGGCACGCTGAACGCGGCGCGCAGCAACGCCATCCTGGTCTGCCACGCCCTGACCGGCGACCAGTACCTGGCCGAGCGCCACCCGCTGACCGGCCGGCCCGGCTGGTGGCAGGCCATTGTCGGGCCGGGCCTGCCGCTCGATACGGACCGCTATTTCATCATCTGCTCCAACGTGCTGGGCGGCTGCATGGGCACCACCGGCCCGCGCGAGCCGATGCCCGTCTCCGATGGCGCGCCGCGCCCCTTTCCCCATCTCTGGGGTACGGATTTTCCCAACATCACCATCCGCGACATGGTGCGCGCCCAGCACAAGCTGGTGCGGGAGTATTTCGGCATCGAGCGCCTGCTGGCCGTGGTCGGCGGCTCGATGGGCGGCATGCAGGCGCTGGAATGGGCCGCGACCTATCCCGAGATGGTCCATGCCTGCGCCCCGATCGCCACGGCGACGCACCACAGCGCGCAGAACATCGCCTTCCACGAGGTGGGCCGCGCCGCCATCCACGCCGACCCGGACTGGCGCGGCGGCCGCTACTGGGAGGTGCCGGGGCTGATCCCGGCCAAGGGCCTCTCCGTCGCGCGCATGGTGGCGCATATCACCTATCTCTCGGAGGAGGCGCTGAACCGCAAATTCGGCCGCCGCCTGCGCGGCGCCCCGGCGCTGACCTTCCTGGAGGACGTGTTCGAGGTGGAAAGCTACCTGCGCCACCAGGGCAGCAGCTTCACCCGCCGCTTCGATGCCAATTCCTACCTGACCATCACCCGCGCGGTGGATTACTTCGACCTCGCCGCCGAGGCGGGGGGCGACCTCGCCGCCGCCTTCCACGGCACCACCACGCGCTTCTTCGTCGCCAGTTTTTCTTCGGACTGGCTCTTCCCCACCAGCGAGAGCCGCACCCTGGTGCGCGCCCTCAACGCCGCTGCGGCCAAGGTGTCCTTCGTCGAGATCACCTCCGACAAGGGGCATGACGCCTTCCTGCTCGACGAGCCGGAATTCCACGCGGCGCTGGGCGGCTTCCTGCGCGGCGCGGCCTCGAAGCTCGGCGTCTAGCCGCCCGCCCCGCCGCCCCGCCGCCGCAAAGGAGATTGCGGCAGGGGGAGGGGTGGGCCATACCCCCCGCCATGGCGCAGGACCTCAGCACTTCCGCCGGGCGGCGCGCCGCCTGGATCAACAGCCTGTTCGTGGACCACGCGGTGCTGCGGCTGGGCTGGCGCAACTGGGGGGTGGTGGCGCCGGGGCGGCTCTACCGCTCCAACCACCCGAGCCCCTGGCAGATCCGCCGCGCCGTGCGCCAGGCCGGCATCCGCAGCATCGTCAACCTGCGCGGCCTGCGGGAGAATTGCGGCTCCGACGCGCTGGGCCGCGCCATGGCCGCCGAGCTTGGCCTCAACCATGTGGACGCCCCGCTGGAAAGCCGCGGCGCCCCGCACCTGGACCGCCTGCTGCGCCTGGCCGGCCTGTTCGCCAGCCTGCCCGAGCCGGTGCTGATCCACTGCAAATCCGGCGCCGACCGCACCGGCCTCGCCGCCGGCTTCTGGCTGCTGCTGCAAGGCCAGCCGGTGGAAGAGGCCCTGCGCCAGCTCACCCTGCGCCACGGCCACCTCTCCGCCAGCAAGACCGGCATCCTCGACGCCTTCTTCCGCGACTACGCCGCCTTCCAGAAGGCCCACGGCCCCAAGCCCATCCTCGACTGGCTGCGCGAGGACTACGACGAAGACCGCCTCCGCCACAGCTTCCGCAGCCAACCCTGGGCCGACCGAATCACCGACTCCCTCCTCCGCCGCGAATGATTCTTTCGGGCTGCCGCCGTCTGGTGGAGAAGCGGGCCGCCGCCCTGGGCCGGAGTGGCCCGGTGAAGGAGCGCGGCCGCCGTCTGAGCCATGACCGGCAGCTGAAAAAAAGCTGCCCTGGGCCGGAGTGGCCCGGTGAAGGAGCGCGGCCGCCGTCTGAGCCGTGACCGGCAGCTGAAAAAAAGCTCCCCTGGGCCGGAACACCCCCGGCCCAGTGCCGCGGCCGTCGTCTGAGCCATGACCGGAAGCTGAAAAACTAATCGGAGCGGGCGCCGGAGGTCTGGACGGCGGCGTGCCACATGGGGCGTTCGGCCTTGCCGCGGGTGATGGCGTCTTCCGGGGTGGACCACAGGGGGGTGGCGCCGGCCTGGAGGAAGCGCTGCCGCAGGGCGGGGTCGTCGGTGACCTGCCGCAGGGCGGCGTTGAAGCGGTCCACGATGGGGCGTGGCGTGGCGGCGGGGGCCACGAAGGCGCCCCAGGAGGTGATGACGAAATCCGCCACCCCGGCCTCGGCCATAGTGGGGATGTCGGGCAGGCTGGGCCAGCGCTGGGCGCTGGTCACGGCGAGCGCCCGCATCCGGCCTTCCTGGATGACCGGGAGGTAGGAGGCCAGGTTGTCGATGGCGAAGGTGACATCGCCGGCCAGCATGGCGGGGATGGTCTGCGCCGCGCCGCGGAAGGGGACGTGGGTGGCATCCAGCCCGAGGCGGCTGCGGAAGATCTCGCCCGAGAGATGCGGCGAGGTGCCGACGCCGGGCGAGCCGAAGGAGACGCCGCCGCGCTTTTCCTTCGCCCAGGCGATGAATTCGGCCAGGGTCCGGGCCGGGACGTGCTGGGTGGGCACGACCACGACATTGGGGAATTCCCAGGTCAGCGCCACGGGCAGGAAGTCGCGGTCGATGTCCCACGACATGCGGCTGTAGAGATATTGGTTGATGGCGAAGTGGCCGACCGTGGCGGCGGCGAAGGTGTAGCCATCGGGCGTGGCCTTGGCCACGGCGTCCATACCGATATTACCGCCGGCGCCGGGCCGGTTCTCGACGATGATGGTCTGCCCCAGCAGCGGTTGCAGCCGCTCCGCCAGCAGGCGCGTCAGCACATCGGTGGAGCCGGCGGGCGGGTAGGGGACGATGATGCGGAAGGCGCGTTCCGGCCAGTTCGCCTGGGCGCGGGCGGCAGGCATGAGGGCGGGCATGGCCAGGGCAGCCCCCAGCAGGGCGCGGCGGGTGGTCATTGGGCGAATCCTCGTGTTCTTTGGTCCGGTGAGGGACCTGGGGAGGATGCCCAAGCCTGGGCGGTGGCGCCACAGAATGTGATGTTTTCGGGAAATTTTTGAATTTTGCGTAAAAATCTTCTTTTTCTGAAGAAAAAGAAGCAAAAAGACTTTTTCCGTCTGGCGTCCCACTTCGGGCCTGAGGCGGGACGCCAAGCTGGAAAAAGTTTTTTGGTTCTTTTTTTCTAAAAAAGAACCCTTCCCCTTTTAAAGGAATTTTTCCCTTTCACGGCCAGCGTACTTCCGGCGGCATGGACATGAGGATGGCCTCGGTATTGCCGCCGGTCTTGAGGCCGAAGAGGGTGCCGCGGTCGTGCAGCAGGTTGAACTCGACATAGCGGCCACGGCGGATGAGCTGGTGCTCGCGCTCGGCTTCGGTCCAGGGTTCGTGCATGCGCTGGCGGATGATGGCCGGGTAGGCTTCCAGGAAGGCCTCGCCCACGTCGCGGGTGAAGGCGAAGTGGCGGGGGAGCTGCTCGCCGCCCGGTTCGTCGCGCCCCAGCCAGTCATAGAAGATGCCGCCGAGGCCGCGCGGCTCGCCGCGGTGGGGCAGAAAGAAATATTCGTCGCACCACGCCTTGAAGCGCGGGTAGTAGGCGGGGTCGTGGCGGTCGCAGGCGGCCTGGAAGGCGGCGTGGAAGCGCGCCGCGTCCTCGCGCGACTCGGGTGCGTCCATGGCCATGGGGGTGATATCGCCGCCGCCGCCGAACCAGGCGCGGCGGGTGGTGATGAAGCGCGTGTTCATATGCGCCGCCGGCACGCGGGGGGAGCGCATATGGGCGACGAGGGAGACGCCGGTGGCGAGGAAGCGCGGGTCTTCCTCGGCGCCCGGGATCTGGCGGCGGAATTCCGGGCTGAACTCGCCCCAGACGGTGGAGACGTTGACGCCCACCTTCTCAAACACCCGGCCCTTCATGACGGACATGACCCCGCCGCCGCCGCCCGGGCGTTCCCAGGCGGAGCGCTGGAAGCGGCCGGGGGGGAGGGTGGCATGGGGGCCGGATTCCAGCGCGTCCTCAATCGATTCGAAGGCCGCGCAGAGGCGGTCCCGCAGCGATTCGAACCAGGCGCGGGCGGAATCAGCCAGGGGATGGCCGATGGGATCGGTTTTTGGATCGGTCTCGGGCATGGGCGGCGCGGTCCTGCGGCGAAAGGGCGGAAGGGCGCTAGCGTGGTGGCCGCCGGGCCGCAACCGCGCTTGAAGTCGCAAGGTGGCGACCGTTGCGATTGCCACTCTGATGAAGCTGCCTTTATATGGCGCCGGCGCAGGGCAAAATGGCGCGGCTTCGCGCGTGCCCGGCGTCTCCGCATCCGCGGACAATGATCAGCGGCCGGCCTGCCTGCCAGGTACCGGGTCGGCCGCCAAAAGGGACGATGAGGCATGGCCGAGACGCTTGCGCCGAGCAGCTCCCCCAACACGGGCAATACCCTGGGGGAAGGCGACCATGGGCCCGAAGGGACCAAACGCGACTTTCTGAAACTGGTGGCGGGCTCCTTCGCGGCGGTCGGCGTGGGCGCCATCGTCTGGCCCTTCATCCACTCGATGAACCCGGCGAAGGATGTGCTCGCGCTGGCCAGCACCGATGTGCCCCTCTCGCACATCGCCGAGGGCCAGGCCGTCACCGTAATGTGGCGTGGCAAGCCGGTCTTCGTCCGCCACCGCACGGCGGCCGAGATCCAGGAGGCCAAGGCCGTGCCGCTCGGTGAGCTGCGCGACCCGCAGCCGGACAGCGCGCGCATCCAGCGCGAGCCCTGGCTGGTGGTGCTCGGCGTCTGCACCCACCTGGGCTGCGTGCCGCTCGGCCAGAAGCCGACCGACGCGCGCGGCGATTTCGGTGGCTGGTTCTGCCCCTGCCACGGCAGCCACTACGACACCTCGGGGCGCATCCGTCGCGGGCCGGCGCCGTCGAACCTTGCCGTGCCGGACTACGCCTTCACGTCCGACACCCAGATCCGCATCGGCTGAGGACCGCACCCCATGGCATCCGGCCTGCACGACAGCAGCTTCACGAACCCGGTGGTGCGTTGGATCGACCAGCGCATGCCGGTCTTCACCATGCTCCAGAAAGAGTATGGCACCTTCCCGACGCCGCGGAATTTCAACTACTTCTGGAATTTCGGCGCGCTGGCCATGATCAACCTCGTGATCATGATCGCCACCGGCATCTTCCTGGTGATGAACTACACGCCGCACACCGCGCTCGCCTTCGAGAGCGTCGAGCGCATCATGCGCGACGTGAATTACGGCTGGCTCATCCGCTATGTGCACATGAACGGCGCCTCGATGTTCTTCATCGTGGTCCTCGTCCATGTCTGGCGCGGCATGTATTACGGCTCCTACAAGGCGCCGCGTGAGCTGCTCTGGATCCTCGGCGTCGTCATCTTCCTGCTGATGATGGCCACCGCCTTCATGGGCTACGTGCTGCCCTGGGGCCAGATGTCCTTCTGGGGCGCCACCGTCATCACCAACCTGTTCTCCGCCATCCCGGTGGTGGGCAATGCCATCGTCACGCTGCTCTGGGGCGGCTTCAGCGTCGACAACCCGACGCTCAACCGCTTCTTCAGCCTGCACTACCTGCTGCCCTTCGTGATCTTCGGCGTGGTCTTCCTGCATGTCGCCGCGCTGCACATCACGGGCTCCAACAACCCGCTCGGCATCGAGCCGAAGGGGCCGCAGGACACGCTTCCCTTCCACCCCTACTACACGGTGAAGGACAGCGTCGGCATCGTCGTCTACCTGATCGTCTTCGCGGTGCTGGTCTTCTTCGCGCCCAACTACCTCGGCCACCCGGACAACTACATCCCGGCCAACCCGCTGGTGACGCCGGCGCATATCGTGCCCGAGTGGTACTTCCTGCCCTTCTACGCCATCCTCCGCGCCGTCCCGAACAAGCTCGGCGGCGTGCTGATGATGTTCGGCGCCATCGCCGTCCTCTTCGTGCTGCCCTGGCTCGACCGCTCGCCGGTGCGTTCCATGCGCTTCCGCCCGATCGCCAAATGGGCCTTCCTGCTGTGGACGGTGAACTTCTTCGTCCTCATGTATTGCGGTGGCATGCCGGCCGAGGAGCCTTACGTCACCATCTCCCGCCTGGCGACGGCCTATTACTTCGCCTATTTCCTGGTGATCCTCCCCCTGCTGGCGAAGGTCGAGCGGCCCCTGCCGCTGCCCGAGAGCATCGCCAAGGCCGTGCTGCGTGGCGGCGGCCCCGTGCCCGGCGGCGCCGCGGCCAAGCCGATGGAGAAGGCATAATGCCCGTTCGCACCCTGCCCATGCGGAAACTGAAAGCGGCGGCCCTCGCGGCCGCCCTCTCCCTCGGCTTTCTGGCGGCGCCCGCCGCCCAGGCCGCGGAAGGCCATATCAGCATCCCCGATACCCGCTTCTCCTTCGACGGGGTCTTCGGCACCTTCGACCGGGGCGAGCTGCAGCGCGGTTTCCAGGTCTATAAGGAGGTCTGCGCCGCCTGCCACTCGCTGCGGCTGCTCTCCTACCGCAACCTGCGCGATATCGGCCTGAGCGAGGCGGAGGTCGCGGCCATCGCCGCCTCCTACCAGATCCAGGACGGCCCGAACGACAATGGCGAGATGTTCGAGCGCCCCGGCCGCGCCTCGGACCGCTTCCGCAAGCCCTTCGCCAATGACGCCGCCGCCCGCGCCGCCAACAACGGCGCCCTGCCGCCGGATCTCTCGGTCATCACCAAGGCGCGCGTCGGCGGGGCGGATTACATCCACGCCCTGCTCACCGGCTACCAGGACCCCCCGCCGGCCGGCGTCACGGTCATGGAGGGGATGCACTACAACAAGTACTTCCCCGGCCATCAGATCGGCATGGCCCCGCCGATCAACAGCGACGGCCAGCTCCAGTATGCCGATGGCACCCGCGCCACCGTGGACCAGATGGCGCGCGACGTCTCCACCTTCCTCACCTGGGCGGCGGAGCCGGAGCTGGAGCAGCGCCGCGCCATGGGCGTGCGCGTCATCCTCTTCCTCGTCATCCTGGGCGGCCTCACCTATGCGGTGAAGCGCAAGGTCTGGGCCGACGTGCATTGAACCGGCCGCCCCCCGCCGGGGGGGCGCCGCGGCCAGGAAAGGCCGTGACCAGGAAACAGGGCTGCCCCGCCGGGCGGCCCTTTTTCTTTTTCGGCCATTCTCCTGTATGGGGCGGGCCATCTGCCACGGCCGCCTGCGCCGGCCCCCTGCAAGCGAGCAATCCCATGAGCGACATCATCGAGCCCGTCATCGGCCTGATCGGCGGCTCCGGCCTCTATGACATTGACGGGCTGGAGGAGCGCGAATGGCGCCGCGTCGAAAGCCCCTGGGGCGAGCCCTCGGATGAGCTGCTCTTCGGCCGCCTCGCCGGGGTGAAGTGCGTCTTCCTGCCGCGCCATGGCCGCGGCCACCGCATCCCCCCCTCGGCGCTGAACTACCGCGCCAATATCGATGTGCTGAAGCGCGCGGGGGTGACGGAAATCCTCTCCCTCTCCGCCGTCGGCTCGCTCAATGGCGACCTGCCGCCGGGCACCTTCGTCATCGTCGACCAGTTCATCGACCGCACCTTCGCCCGGCAGAAGTCCTTCTTCGAGACGGGCTGCGTGGCGCATGTCTCGGTGGCGCATCCCGTCTGCCCGCGCCTCGGCGACGCGGCGGAGGCGGCGGCCCGCCAGATCGGGCTGAAGCACAAGCGCGGCGGCACCTATCTCGTGATGGAAGGGCCGCAATTCTCCACCAAGGCGGAGAGCGAGCTGTATCGCGCCTGGGGCTGCGACGTGATCGGCATGACCAACATGCCGGAGGCCAAGCTCGCCCGCGAGGCGGAGCTTTGCTACGCCACCATCGCCATGGTGACGGATTTCGACTGCTGGCACCCGGACCACGACCACGTCACCGTCGATGCGGTGGTGAAGGTGATGCAGGCCAATGCCGACCGCGCCAAGGCCCTGGTGAAGACCGTGGTGCCCATGCTGGGCGCGCCGCGCGGCGCCTGCCCGGCCGGCTGCGACCGCGCGCTGGAATACGCCCTCGTCACCCCGCCGGAGAAGCGCGACCCGGCGCTGATGGCCAGGCTGGATGCCGTCGCGGGGCGGGTGCTCAAGGCATAAAAAAAGCAGGGGGCGCTGCCCCCTGGCCCCCGCCGGGGGGACAGGGTCCCCCCGGACCCCGCCATCAGAAAGCGCCAGCAGATCGCGGGGTCCGGGGTGGCCGTGCCACCCCGGCGGGAGAGCCCGAGAGGGCGGCGCCCTCTCGGAGAACCGTGGCGCCGTGGCGCGCCGCGCCGTAAAAGCGGCGGATGGCCGCTCCGCTCCCTCTCGCGCCCCAGGGCGCCGATCCTTCCTTTGCCGACCTGATCGCCGCCCGCCCGGCGCTCTCCCTGCACGCCCATGACGGGCTGCTGATGGAGGAGGTGCCGCTGGCCCGCATCGCGCGGGAGGCCGGCACCCCCACCTGGGTCTATTCCGCCGACACGCTGCGCCGCCGCTACCGCGCGCTGCGCGATGCCCTGGCCGGGGCCGGGCTCACCGCCGGCATCCACTACGCCACCAAGGCCAATGACAGCCAGGCCGTGCTGCGCGTCCTCGCCGCCGAGGGCGCGGGGGCGGATATCGTCAGCGTGGGCGAGCTGCGCGCCACCCTGGCCGCCGGCATTCCCGCCAGCGCCACGGTCTTCTCCGGCGTCGGCAAGAAGCCGGAGGAAATCCGCTTCGCCCTGGCCCAGGGCATCTACCAGCTCAATGCCGAGAGCATCGAGGAAATCGCCGTCATCTCCGCCATCGCGCAGGAGATGGGGGTGCGGGCCCCGGTGGCGCTGCGCGTCAACCCGGATGTGGACGCCAGGACCCACGCCAAGATCACCACGGGCAAGGCCGAGAACAAGTTCGGCATCGCCTATGAGGATGCGCTGCCGCTCTATGCCCGCATGGCGGCGCTGCCGGGCATCCGCCCCATCGGCATCGCCACCCATATCGGCAGCCAGATCACCGAGGGCGTCGGCCCCTTCCGCGCCGCCTATGCCCGGCTGGCCGAGATGGTGCGCGAGATCCGCGCCCAGGGCCTGCCGATCGAGCGCGTCGACTGCGGTGGCGGCCTCGGCATCCCCTACCGGGATGAGATCGCGCCGCCGCCGGAGGCGCTGGCGGGCGCCATCCAGGCCACGCTGGGCGGGCTCGGCCTGCCGGTGATGCTGGAGCCGGGGCGCTGGATCGCCGGCCCCGCCGGGGTGCTGCTGGCCAGCATCGTGCTGCAGAAGCAGGGGCGCGGCCGCCGCTTCCTGGTGGCGGATGCCGCCATGAACGACCTCGTCCGCCCGGCCATGTACGAGGCGTGGCACGGCATCCTGCCGCTGGACCCCGCCCGCCACGCCGCGCCGCTCTCCCCGGCCGACATTGTCGGCCCCGTCTGCGAGACGGGGGATACCTTCGCCCGCGGCCGCGACATGCCGGAGATGGCTCCCGGCGAGTTCATCGCTTTTTTGGATGCGGGTGCCTATGGTGCGGTCATGAGCAGCACCTACAACGCCCGCCCTCTGGCGGCTGAAGTGCTGGTGGATGGCGCGCGCTTCGCCGTCGTCCGTCCGCGGCAGTCGCCTGAGGATCTCCTGGCGCATCAGCGCCTGCCGGAGTGGCTGACGTCATGATGGACCCGCGCGATCCGCTGGCCCGTCGCCTGGCGCGCGGGCGGCGGCTCGCGCGCTGGGCCCTGGGGTGGGAGGCCCTCTGGCCCCGCCTCTGGCCCGTGCTCGGCGTGGCCGGGCTGTTCCTGGTGCTGGCCCTGTCCGGGCTGGTGGCGCTGCTGCCGCCCTGGCTGCACCTCCTGCTGCTGGCGGGCTTCGCCGGGGCGCTCGGCACCGCCCTCTGGCGCGCGGCGCGCGGCTTCTCCTGGCCCGGCGATGCCGCGGCGGAACGCCGCATCGAGGCCGCCACCGGCCTGAAGCACCGCCCCCTCTCCACCCTGCGCGACCATGCCGTGACGGAAGATCCGGCGACGCTGGCGCTGTGGCGGGCGCATCAGGCGCGCGCCCTGGCCGGGCTGGCGCGGCTGCGTGTCGGCAGGCCGCGCCCCAACCTCGCGGCGCGCGACCCGCGCGCCCTGCGCGCCGGGCTGCTGGTGGCCCTCACCGCCGCGCTGGTGATCGGCGGGGAGGCCGGGCCGGAGCGCCTGCGCCGCGCCCTCTGGCCCAGCCTGCACGCCGCGCCCCTGGCCACCCCGGCGCTGAAGCTGGAAGCCTGGGTGACGCCGCCGGCCTATACCGGCGCCGCGCCGCTTTTCCTCGACCCCGCCGGCGGCACCCTCAGCGTGCCGCAGGGCAGCCGGTTGCAGATCGCCCTCTCCGGTGGGCGCGGCGGCGTGCCGGAGATGCGGCTGGATGCCGCCGCCACGCCGATGCGCGTGCTGGAGGCCGGCAGCTACGCCGCCGAGACGGTGCTGGAACAGGGGATGCGCATCGCCCTCTGGCGCGACGGGCAGGAGGTGGCGGGCTGGAATTTCGGCGTGCAGGCCGATGCGCCGCCGATGGTCGCCTTCACCGAGCCGCCCGGCGCCGCGCCGCGCGGCACCGCCCTGCGCCTGCCCTGGAAGGCGGAGGATGATTGGGCCGTCACCGGCCTGCGCGCCGAGATGCGCCTCGTCGCCCGGCCGGAGGGCGAGGCCCTGGTGCTCGACCTGCCCCTGCCCGGCGGCAATCCGCGCCAGATGCGCGGCGTGGCGCAGCCCGACCTCTCGGCGCATCCCTGGGCCGGGCTGCCGGTGCAGCTCCGCCTCGTGGCGCGCGATGGCGCGCAGCAGGAGGGCTGGTCCACCCCCGCCGGGCTGGTGCTGCCGGAGCGCAGCTTCAACCACCCCGTCGCCCGCGCGCTGATCGCCCTGCGCAAGACCCTGTCGCTCGATCCCGCGGCGCGGGAGGCGGCGCGCAACGGGCTGGACGAGATCGCCTCGAAGCCCGAGGCTTTTGAGAATGACCTGACGACCTTCCTGGCGCTGCGCGTGGCGCGGCACCGGCTGGTGCGCGACCGGCGGCCGGAGGCGGTGGCCGAGTCGCAGGCGCTGATGTGGCAGATCGCCGTGGCGCTGGAGGAGGGGCGGACGGACCGCACCGCCCGCGCCCTGGCCGCCGCGCGGGAGGCGCTGCGCGAGGCGCTGGCCCAGGCCGAGCGCACCCCGCCCGGTGCCGAGGCCCGCGCCGAGCTGGAACGCCGTGTGCAGGAACTGCGCGAGGCGGTGCAGCGCCACCTTGAGGCGCTGGCCGAGCGGCTGCGGCAGGAGAATGCCGAGGCCATGCCCTACGACCCCAGCCAGCGCATGCTCGACCCGCGCGAGCTTGAGCGGCGGACGCAGGAGATGCAGGATTCGGCGCGGGAAGGCCGCACCGACCGCCTGCAGCAGGAACTGGCCGAACTGGAAAAAATGCTGGATGCGCTCCAGCAGGGGCAGGCGGCGCGGCCCGAGGGCTCCAACAACCGCAACAGCCAGCGCCAGCAGCAGCAACAGCAGCGCGGCCAGCAGCAGATGGGCGCGGTGCAGGACATGGTGCAGCGCCAGGGCGAGATGCTGGACCGCGCCTACCGGCGCGACGAGTCGCAGCCGCGCCCGCAGGAGCGCCGCCCCGGCGCCCCGCCCCGGCCCCAGCCGCAACAGCAGGGCCAGCAGGCCGCGCCGGAGCGTGAGCGTGCCGCCGAGGCGCAGCGCGATGCCCGCCAGCAGCGCGCCCTGCGCCGGGCCCTGGGCGAGCTGATGCAGCAATTCGGCGACCTGACGGGCGAGATCCCCGATGCCCTGGGCCGCGCCGATCAGGCGATGCGTCAGGCGCAGGAGGCGCTGGGCCAGGGCGGCAACCCCGTGCCGCACCAGCAGGAGGCCATCCGCGAATTGCAGGAGGGCGGGCGGCAGATGGCGCAGTCCATGCAGCGCCAGTTCGGCCAGGGCGAGGGGGAAGGCGAGGGCCAGGGGCAGGCGCAGGAAAATGGCGGCCCCGGCCAGGGCCAGCAGCAGGGGCAGGACCGCATGACCGGGCAGGCGCAGGGGCGTGACCCGCTGGGCCGCCCGGCGCGCGAGGCCCCCGGCGCCAATGACCAGGGCAGCGATACCCAGGTGCCCCAGGAAGCCGAGATGCTGCGCAGCCGCCGCATCCAGGAGGAACTCCGCCGCCGGGGCGCGGACCGGGAACGGCCGGTGCAGGAACTGGATTACATCGACCGGCTGCTGCGCGCTTTTTGACAGGTGGGGGGGGGGGGGGGGGGGGGGGGGGGGGGGGGGGGGGGGGGGGGGGGGGGGGGGGGGGGGGGGGGGGGGGGGGGGGG
>NZ_JANFNY010000053.1 GCF_024437745.1 Roseomonas sp. GC11
GCGCCAGGGCGGCGAGCAGGGCGAGCAGCGCGCCGCCGCGCCCGATCAGGCGGCCGGTGCCGCGCGCGGCCTGGGCCTGCCCCAGCGCCCAGGCGGCGAAGCCGATGGCCAGCCCGCCGGCCAGCGCCATGGCCAGCCCTTCCGGTCCGACCTGCTGCGCCAGCACCCAGAGCAGCCAGAGCGCCGCGCCATACATCGGGAAGGCCAGGATTTCTTTCAGTCGTTCCATCCAGGCGCCGGGGCGGGGCAGGCGCTGGGCCAGGGCCGGGGCCAAAGCGAGCAGCGCATAGGGCGCGGCCATCCCAAGCCCCATGGCGGCGAAGACGGCGAGCATGGCGGGCGGCGGCATCAGCATGGCGGCGCCGATGGCGGCGGCCATGAAGGGCGCGGTGCAGGGGGTGGCGACCAGCACGGCCAGCCCGCCGGTGGCGAAGCTGCCGAGATGCCCGCCCCGCGCCGCCAGCCCCGAGCCCACCGCCACCGGCCCGCCGAACTGGAAGACGCCGGAGAGGTTCAGCCCGACGGCGAGCATCAGCCAGCCCATCAGCGTGACGAAGACGGGGGAGGTGAACTGGAAGCCCCAGCCGGCGACGCCGCCCGCCGCACGCAGCGCCAGCATGGCCCCGGCCAGCGCCAGGAAGGAGAGCACCACCCCCGCCGTGTAGCTCGCGGCATGGGCGCGCACCGTGCCGCGCGACGCGCCGGAGAGGCGGGCGAGGCTCATGGCCTTCATCGCCAGGATGGGGAAGACGCAGGGCATGAGGTTGAGGATCAGCCCGCCGATCGCCGCCCAGAGCGCGGCTTGCCACAGCGGCAGGGCGGTGCCGGCCGCGGCCAGCGGCGGCGGCACCGGGCCGGGCGGGGCGGCGATGGCATAGGCCCCGCGCGCCCCGGCGGCATCCGTCAGCACCAGCACGCCCTCCACCGGCCCGGCGGGCAGCGGGGCGGCGCCGCGCGGCAGGCCGAGGCGCAGCGCGCCCTCGGCGAGCTGCACCGGCTGCGGCGCGGCGTGGTCCAGCACGCCCCATTCGGCGGGGAAGAACCAGGCCTCGCGCACGGCGCCGGGGGTGAAGTCCGGGCTGTCCAGCCGCAGCGCGCCGGCCTGCCCGTCGAAGCCCAGGCCGTCGAAGCCCAGGCTGGCGGCCCAGGGCGAGGGGCGGGGCAGGGCGGCCTCGGCGGCGCGGAATTCCGCGGCCAGGGCCGGGTCGGGGCGGGCGGTGGCCTCCACCGGCAGGTCCAGGCGGAAGACGCCTTCCTCCGGGATGCACACCTTCTCGCAGACCAGCCAGCTCGCCTGCGCTTCCAGGGTGAAGACATCGCCCGGCTTCAGCCCGGCCGGCGGGGTGATGGTGAGCGGCAGCAGGACCTGCCCCTCATAGCCGTAATTGACCAGCGGCCCGAAGGGGATGCGCTGTGGCGCCGGCCAGTCGAAGCCGGTGGCGCTGGCGCCTTCGGGCAGGGTGAAGGCGATCTCGGGCGGCGTGCCGGCATCGCCCGGATTTTTCCAGTAGGTGTGCCAGCCCGGCGCCAGCTGCTGCCGCAGCCCGACGCGGAAGGGCTGGCCGGGGGCGATGGACAGCCCCTCG
Organism: Roseomonas sp. GC11; assembly: GCF_024437745.1. Taxonomy (GTDB): domain Bacteria; phylum Pseudomonadota; class Alphaproteobacteria; order Acetobacterales; family Acetobacteraceae; genus Pseudoroseomonas. Next base: position 1,587 of record NZ_JANFNY010000053.1, read on the forward strand.
GCGGCGAGGCTGATGGTGGCGCGCTCGGAGCGCGCGGGCGCGCTGTCCAGCGCCAGGGCGGGCGTGGCCAGCAGCGTGGCCAGCAGCGGGGCCGTCATGGCCAGCAGGGTGGGCAGCGCGCGCGACATGAACGAATAGAAACCTTTTCCGGGCCGGCAGGGGAAGGCGTTTTCGCGTGACGAAGCGTGTCACGCGAAAACGCCCCGCCTGTCACGGTTCCATATAGGCTTCCACCTGGGCGCCTGTCAGCGCATCGCGGGCGAAGGTGAAGCTGCCCTGGTCGCGCAGTTCCAGCGCCGCGCGGTGCAGCGCGCCCAGCGCCGTGCGCGCCAGCGAACCGCCCAGGCTGATCCGCTTCACCCCCGCCTCGGCCAGTTCGGCCACGGTGAAGACGGGGCCCACCAGCCCCATCACCACATTCACCGGATGCCCGGCCAGGGCGGCGCAGAGGGTGCGGATCTGGCCGATCTCGCGCAGGCCGGGGGCGTAGAGCACCTCCGCCCCGGCGGCGGCGAAGGCCTGGAGGCGGCGGATGGTGTCGTCCAGATCCGGGCGGCCATGCAGGAAGTTCTCGGCCCGCGCTGTCAGCACGAAGGGCAGGGCGCGCGCCGTCTCGGCCGCTGCCGCCACGCGCTCCACCGCGTGGTGGAAGTCGTAGATCGGGCGGGCCGGGTCGCCGCTGGCATCCTCGATGGAGCCGCCGGCCAGCCCGGCTTCCGCCGCCAGCCGCAGGGTCAGGGCGGCGTCCTCCGGCGCCGGGCCGAAGCCGTTCTCCAGATCGGCGGAGACCGGCACCGCCACCGCCGCCACGATGGCGCGGGCATTGGCCAGGATGGCCTCCCGCCCCGCCGCGCCATCCCGCCGGCCGAGGGAGAAGGCGAAGCCGGCGCTGGTCGTCGCCAGGGCGGGGAAGCCCAGCCCGGCCAGCAGCCGGGCGCTGCCGGCATCCCAGGGGTTGGGCAGGAGGAAGGCGCCGGGCGCGGCGTGCAGGGCGCGGAAGCGCGCCACCTGCTTTTCCAGGCTCTGTTTTTCCAGGTTCTGTTTTTCCTGGCCCTGTTCGTCCCGGCTCGGTTCGTCCTGGCTGGGTTTCCCGTGGTCGGGGGGCATGGCGATTCTCTCCCGGCATGTCGTGAACAAAAAGAGAATACGCCGCTTTCCACCGCCCCGGCTACCGCTGGCCGCGAGGCCCCCGGTTGCGCTACAGCCGGGCCTATGGACGCCCTGCCGGAACTGCCCGTCACCGAAGCCCTGCCCCGCCTGCTGGAGGCGCTGCGCGCCGCCCCCAATGCCGTGCTGGTGGCGCCCCCCGGCGCGGGCAAGACCACGCTGGTGCCGCTGGCGCTGCGCCACGAGCCCTGGGCCGCCGGGCAGAAGATCGTGGTGCTGGAGCCGCGCCGCGTCGCCGCCCGCGCCGCCGCCCGCCGCATGGCCGAGTTGCTGGGCGAGCCGCTGGGCCAGACGGTCGGCCTCGCCACCCGGCTGGAGCGCGCCGTCTCCCCCGCGACGCGGGTGGAGGTGGTGACGGAGGGCCTGCTGGTCCGCCGCCTGCAGACCGACCCCGGGCTGGAGGGCACCGCCGCCGTGCTCTTCGACGAGGCGCATGAGCGCAACCTGGATACCGACCTGGCGCTGGCCCTCTGCCTCGACCTCCAGCGCGGGCTGCGGCCGGAGCTGCGCCTGCTGGCCATGTCCGCCACGCTGGAATCCGCCGGTTTCTCCCAGTTGCTGGGCGGCGCGCCGGTCATCGAGAGCCTGGGGCGGGCCTATCCCGTGGCGGTGCACCACCGCCCGCGCGACATCCAGGACCCGCGCGACCTGCCCGAGGCCATGGCCAGCGCCATCCGGGCCGCGCTGGCCGAGCATCCGGGCGATGTGCTGGCCTTCCTCCCCGGCTGGGGCGAGATCCGCCGCACCGCCGAGCGGCTGGGCGGGGTGAAGGCGGAGGTCCTGCCCCTGCATGGCGAATTGCCCCCGGCCGAGCAGGACAGGGCGCTCAACCCCTCGCCCCACCGCAAGGTGGTGCTGGCCACCTCGATCGCCGAGACCTCGCTGACCGTGCCGGGGGTGCGGATCGTGGTGGATGGCGGCTTCCGCCGCGCCCCGCGCCTGGACCCGGCCACCGGCCTCGCCCGGCTGGCGACGCTGCGCATCTCCCGCGCCGCCGCCGAGCAGCGCGCCGGCCGCGCCGGCCGCACCGAGCCGGGGGTGGCCATCCGCCTGTGGACGGAGGCGCTCCACCGCGGCCTGCCCCTCTCCGACCGGCCGGAAATCCTGGAGAGCGAACTCTCCGGCCTCGCCCTCGACTGCGCCGCCTGGGGCAGCGCGCCGGAGGAGATGGCCTTCCTCGACCCGCCGCCGGCCGGGATGCTGGCCGCCGCCCGCGCCCTGCTGCGCGACCTGGACGCGCTGGATGGCGAGGGGCGCATCACGCCCATGGGGCGGCGCATGGCGCGGCTCGGCACCCATCCGCGCCTCGCCCGCATGATGGCCGAGGCGGCGGATGCGGAGGAGGCGGCGCTGGCCGCCGAACTCGCCGCCCTGCTGGAGGAGCGCGACCCGATCCGCGGGCGCGAGGCGCCCTCGGACATCCAGCTCCGCCTCGACCTGCTGCATGGCGCCGATGACCCGAATGCCGACCGCGCCGCGCTGGGGCGCATCCGCCGGGCGGTGACGCTGCACCGCCGCCGCCTCGGCGTGCCCGGGGCCACGCAGGCGGCGGGGGAGGCCGGGCTGCTGCTGGCCGCCGGCTTCCCGGACCGCATCGCGGCCAGGCGCGGCACGATGGATGGCGCCTTCCGCCTCGCCTCGGGGCAGGGGGCGCGGCTGCCGGCCACGGACCGGCTGGGCAAATCGCCGCTGCTGGCGGTGGCGGATCTCGAACTGGCCGGCACCGAGGCGCGCATCCGCATGGCCGCGCCGCTCACCCGCGAGGCGCTCGAAAAAAAATTCCCGGAGCGGCTGGTGCGCGAGGAGGGCGCCGCCTTCGATGCCCGCACCGGCGCCGTGGTGGCGCGCCGCCGCCTGCGCCTCGGCCCGCTGGTGCTGGAGGAGGCCACGCTGCCGCATGCCGACCCGGCGGCCCTCGCCACCGCCCTGGCCGCGGCCGCGGCGGACCGCGCCTTCCGGGATCTGGACTGGTCCAACGCCGCCACCCAGGCCCGTGCCCGCATCGCCTGGATGCACCGCGTGGAGGGCGGCGAATGGCCCGATGTCTCGGATGCGGCCCTGGCCGCCGGGGGGGGCGCCTGGCTGGTGCCCTGGCTGGCCGGGCTGACGAAGCTGTCACAACTGCGTGGGCTGGACGTGGTGGCCATGCTGCGCGCCCTGCTGCCCCACCCGCTGACGCGCCGCCTGGATGCCGAGCTTCCCCCGCGCCTCGACCTGCCCGGCGGGCGCAGCGCCGCCATCGACTACACCGGGGAGGTGCCGCGCCTCGAGGCCCGCGCGCAGTGGCTCTATGGCGTCGCCGGGCTGCCGAGGCTGGCGGGGGGGAAGATCCCGTTGCAGGTCGCGCTGCTCTCGCCCGCCGGGCGGCCGGTGGCGGTCACCGCCGACCTCGCGGGCTTCTGGAAAGGCGCCTGGGCCGATGTGCGCAAGGATATGCGCGGGCGATACCCGAAGCATGACTGGCCGGAAGATCCGTCCCGCTGACAGGGCTGGCCGCCTTGAGGGGGCTTTGCCCCCTCACCCCCAGCAGGGGGCAGGGCCCCCTGCACCGCCTTCAGTGGGGTTTCCAAAGGCCTCAGGCCTTTGGTGGGGAGAGTATGAGAGGGGCAAAGCCCCTCTCATGAGCACGCTTCACCGTGCCGCACGGTTTTTCATGGCTGTGGTGGCGGTGCGGCCTCCCTGCCTTCCGCCAGCCCCTGGCTTGAAGCGTGGCGGCGGGTGGCGCCACATAGCGCCTGCGCGGCGCCACGACCCCACGGCGCCGATGAAGGAAAAGACCCGGATGCCTGCCCCCCGCCGCACCCTCCTGGCCGGTTTGGCCCTCTTCACCCTGGCGCCGCTTTCCCCCGCGCTGGCCCAGCGGAGCCTCCTGCCCGATTTCGCCGACCTCGCCGAGCAGGTGCTGCCCGCCGTCGTCAACATCGCCGTCCTCTCCGAGCAGACCACCACCCAGATCCCCCCGGAGCTGCGCGGCACCCCCTTCGAGCGCTATTTCCGCGAGAAGCGCAGCGGCCAGCAGGTGCAGGGCGCGGGCTCGGGCTTCATCATCGACCCGGCGGGCTACATCGTCACCAACAACCATGTGGTCGGCAATGCCGTGCGCGTCGTCATCTCCATGCAGAACGGGCAGGAACTCCCCGCCCGCGTCGTCGGCACCGATGAACTGACGGACCTCGCCCTGCTGCGGGTCGAGCCGCGCGCGCCGCTGCCCTCCGTGCCCTGGGGCAGTTCCGCGCATCTGCGCGTCGGGCAATGGGTGATGGCCGCCGGCAACCCCTTCAGCCTGGGCGGCACCGTCACCACCGGCATCGTCTCTGCCCGCGGCCGCGAGATCGGTGCCGGGCCCTTCGACGACTTCATCCAGACGGATGCCGCCATCAACCCCGGCAATTCCGGCGGGCCGCTCTTCAACACGGCGGGCGAGGTGATCGGCATCAACACCGCCATCTACTCGCCCTCCGGCGCCTCGGTCGGCATCGGCTTCGCCACGCCCTCCGACCTCGCGCGCGGGGTCATCGAGCAGCTTCGCCGCGAAGGCCGCGTTGAGCGCGGCTGGCTCGGCGTCGCGGTGGAGGATGTGGGGGACGAAGCCACCGCCGGCGGCCGCCTGCGCGGCGTGCAGATCCGCAGCGTCGAGCCGAACAGCCCCGCCGCCCGCGCCGGCCTGCGCCCGCGTGACATCGTCACCGCCCTGAATGGCGAAAAGGTGGAAACCTCCCGCGCCCTGATCCGCAATGTCGCCGGCACCCCGCCGGGGCAGACCGTGCGCGTCTCCCTCCTGCGCGATGGCCGCCCCCGCGAAATGGCCGTCCAGGTCGGCCGCCGTCCCACCACCCCCGGCTGATTTTTTTGTCAGCTGCCGGTCATGGCCGGGACGAGGGCCGCTGCACTGCGCCGGGGACACTCCGGCCCAGGGCCGCGGCCGCTTTTTTGTCAGCTGCCGGTCATGGCCGGGACGAGGGCCGCTGCACTGCGCCGGGGACACTCCGGCCCAGGGCCGCGGCCGCTTTTTTGTCAGCTGCCGGTCATGGCCGGGACGAGGGTCGCTGCACTGTGCCGGGGACGCTCCGGCCCAGGGTCGCGGCCGCTTTTTTGTCAGCTGCCGGTCATGGCCGGGAGGACGGGTGCTGCACTGTGCCGGGGATACTCCGGCCCAGGGTTGCGGCCCGCTGTGCCGGGAGGCGGCGGCAGCCTGACAGAAAAGTTGGAGTTTGGGTTGCGAGTGATTATTGGTTTCGCCTTCTTCTCCCTGGGAAGGGTGTGCCGGTGCGACTGCCGAAGAGTGTGAGGGCTGCTGACATGGGGCTGATGGGGCCGCGTGTGGCCCGGATGGGCGCGCGATGAGCGCCAGTATTGCCATGCCCGGTGCTGCCGCCGGCTACCGCGCCCTGTTGCTGCGGCGCATCGCCATCCTGGCGGCGCTGGCGCTGATGCTGGTGGTCTCGCTGGTGGTGGATGTCGCCACAGGGCCGTCGCGGCTGGGGCTGGCCGATGTGCTGCGGGTGCTGTTCAGCCCGGGCAGCGTCACCGGCCCGGTATCCGTCATCGTCTGGGATGTGCGGCTGCCCTATGCCATCATGGCGGTGCTGGTGGGCGCCGGCCTCGCTCTGGCGGGGGCGGAGATGCAGACGGTGCTGAACAACCCGCTGGCCAGCCCTTTCACGCTGGGCGTTTCCTCGGCGGCCTCGCTGGGGGCGGCGCTGGCCATCGTGCTGGGGGTGGGGCTGCTGCCCTGGCTGCCGCAGGAATGGCTGCTCTCGGGCAATGCCTTCCTGTTTGCCTTCGGCTCGGTGCTGCTGCTGCGCACCCTGTCGCGGCTGCGCGGGGCGGGGGTGGAGGCGCTGGTGCTGTTCGGCATCGCGCTGGTCTTCGCCTTCAATGCCGCCGTGGCGCTGCTGCAATTCGTCGCCACCGAGCAGGCGCTGCAACAGCTGGTCTTCTGGTCGATGGGCAGCCTGTCGCGCGCCACCTGGCCGAAGATCGGCATCATGGCGATGGCGCTGGCCGTGGCCATTCCCTTCTCCGCCCGCGCCGCCTGGAAGCTGACGGCGCTGCGCCTCGGCGAGGAGCGCGCGCTCTCCTTCGGCATCGACGCCAACCGCCTGCGTGATGGCGCGCTGCTGCGGGTGAGCCTGCTCTCCGGCGTCTCGGTGGCCTTTGTCGGCACGATCGGCTTTGTCGGCCTGATCGGCCCGCATGCCGCGCGGCTGCTGCTGGGCGAGGATCATCGTTTCTTCCTCCCTGGCTCTGCCCTGTGCGGCGCGCTGCTGCTCTCCCTCTCCTCCCTGGCCAGCAAGATGATCGTTCCCGGCCTGATCATCCCGATCGGCATTGTGACGGCGCTGGTGGGCGTGCCGGTTTTCGTGGCGCTGGTCTTCACGCGAGGCCGCCGTGGCATGTGATGCCGGCGGACAGCGTCCGCCGGCCCTGAAAGAAAAAAGAAGGGGGCCCGGGGGAATTCCTTCCCCCGGACTCTTTTTTCAGTTTTGGAGTCCCTGATGCGGCTTGAGATTTCCGGCCTGACCCTGGGCTATGGCCGCCGCCCCATCCTGACCGATGCCACGCTGGCTCCCCTGGCGGGGGGTGCGGTGACGGCGCTGGTCGGCCCGAATGGCGCGGGCAAGTCCACGCTGCTGCGCGGTCTGGCGGGGCTTCTCCCCGCGCGCGGCTCGGTGCGGCTGAACGGCCAGGAGATGATCGGCCTGCGGCTGGAGGAGCGGGCGCGCCACATCGCCTATATGCCGCAGAGCCTGCCGCAGGGTGTGGCGCTGACGGTGATGGAGGCGCTGCTGGGCGCGCTGCGCGCCAGCCCGACCTCGGAGGGCGTGCTCTCCGCCGCCGCGGCGCAGGAGCGTGCGGTGGCGCTGCTGGAGCGGCTGGGCATCTCGGATCTGGCGCTGGCGGGGCTGGACCGGCTGTCGGGCGGGCAGCGGCAATTGGCCGGGCTGGCCCAGGCGCTGGTCCGCCGCCCCAAGGTGCTGCTGCTGGACGAGCCGACCAGCGCGCTCGACCTGCGCCACCAGCTTTCGGTCATGCGGCTGGTGCGCGAGCTGACGGCGCAGCACGACCTCGTGACGGTGGTCGTGCTGCACGATCTCGCCCTGGCGGCGCGCTTCTCGGATGCAGTGGTGATGCTCTCGGGCGGCACCATCCATGCCCAGGGGACGCCGGGGGAGACGCTGACGCCGGCGCGCCTCGCCGAGGTCTATGAGGTCGAGGCCCGGGTGGAACGCTGCTCGCAGGGGCATATCCAGGTGCTGGCGGACGCGCCCCTGTAGCGGGGTGGCGGGGCCACCCCGTATTGTCCCGCGGGGACCTCGCCGTCAGTCGCTCAGGGTTTCATGGGCGCCGGGGGCGCCGGCCTTCCAGTAGCCGGCGGCCTTCAGCCAGGTGACGCCCCGGGCGCGCAGCGCCTCCTTCAGGGCGCGCGCCACCTGGGCCTCGGCGGCGACCCAGGCGAAGCCCTCGCCCGGCGGCAGTTCCAGCGCCGCCAGGGCTGCCAGCAGGGGGCGCGCGTCACCCGCCGGGGCGGTGCCGCGATGCACCCAGCGCAGCTCCAGCGCCGCGCGGCTGGGCAGCGGCACTTCATCGGCCGGGCCGGCCACCTCGGCCAGCACCACCACGCGGGTGCCCGCGGGCAGTTCCTCCAGGCGGCGGCTGATGGCGGGCAGGGCGGTCTCGTCCCCGGCCAGGAGGTGCCAGTCGAAGCCCTCGCCCGGGATCTGCGAGCCGCGCGGGCCGGCCACCAGCAGCGTCTGCCCCGGCGCGGCCTGCATCGCCCAGGCTGTGGCCGGGCCGGCATCATGCAGGGCGAAGTCGATCTCCAGCGTCTTCGCCACCGGGTCGTGGCGGCGCGGGGTGTAGTCGCGCATCGGCGGGCGCGGCGCGCCCTCGGGGAAGGCCAGCCCCTCGGGCCCCGGCTGCGGCAGCAGGGCCGGGTCGGTGCCCGGCGCCGGGAAGAACAGCTTCACATGGTCGTCGAAGCCGAGGCTGGTGAAGCCCTCCAGCTCCGCCCCGCCCAGCGTGACGCGCAGCAGGGAGGGGCTCAGGCGGCGCGCCGCCAGCACCTCCAGCCGGCGCAGGCGGAGCGGGTGGCGCACCCGGCGCGGTGCCCGGTCGGGAGCGGCTTCGGGAGCGGCTTCGGGAGCGGCTTCGGGGGCGGGCTGGGGCATCGCCGGGGGGAGGGCGGGGGTGTCTGGGGTCATGCTCATGTCCTTTCCACCTGCTTCGCGGTGGCGTCCAGCAGGGCGGCGATGGCCTCGATCTCGGCCTCGCCCAGGGGTTCGCGCGCCAGGCGCAGATGCAGCGCGGCGCGCAGATTCTCGATGGCGCGGGCGATCTGGGGCGGGCGCTGCGGCCGCCCCTCCGGGCCCAGCCGCGCCAGCACGGCGGCCACCGCCTCCTGGTTCTCCGCCAGGAAGGCGCGCCCGGCCGCGGTGGCGGCATAGAGGCGGCGGCCGCCCGCCGCCTCGCTGGCGGCGGCGTGGCCCAGCTCCTCCAGCAGCGTCAGCGTGGGATAGACCACGCCGGGGCTTGGCGCGTAGCGCCCGCCCATCCGCTCCTCGATCGCCTTGATGAGCTCGTAGCCGTGGCGCGGGGCCTCGGCCACCAGGTGCAGCAGCAGCAGGCGCAGCCCGCCATGGCCGAAGGGCCGGCCGTGCCGGTGGCCGTGCTGGGGGCCGTGTTCGCGTCCGAAGCCGCGCATGGGTCCTCCAATTCGATATATCTGGATAGATCAGATATATCGGAATTAAGGATGCCGCAAGGCCCAGGCATGGCTGCCGCCGATAAGGCGCGCAGATGGCGCTCTGGCGCGGCGCCACGGCCCAAGGCATGGTGCACCGCCCGGCGCCGCCCCTTGCCCTGACCATTCCGGGGCGCGCCGTGATGAGGAGTAGGCACCATGCGCATTCTGCTGGTGGAAGACGATGCCGAGGTCGGCCGCTTCGTGAAGAAGGGGCTTCAGGAGGCCGGGCATACGGTCGAGCACGCGACCAATGGCCGCGACGGCCTGTTCATGGCGGCGGGCGAGAGCTTCGACCTGCTGGTGCTGGACCGCATGCTGCCCGGCGGCGTGGATGGCGTGCGCCTCGTCGAGACGCTGCGCGGCCAGGGCAACCACACCCCTGTGCTGTTCCTCTCCGCCCTGGCCGGGGTGGATGAGCGGGTGAAGGGCCTGAAGGCCGGCGGCGATGACTATCTGGTCAAGCCCTTCGCCTTCGCCGAGCTGCTGGCGCGGGTCGAGGCGCTGGGCCGCCGCCCGGCGGTGGACGCCCCCGCCACCCGGCTGAAGGTGGCCGATCTGGAGCTGGACCTGCTCTCCCGCACCGTCACCCGCGGCGGGCGCAAGATCGACATCCAGCCGCGCGAATTCCGCCTGCTGGAGCACCTGATGCGCCATGCCGGGCAGGTCGTCACCCGCACCATGCTGCTGGAGAAGGTGTGGGACTACCATTTCGACCCGCAGACCAACGTGATCGACGTGCATGTCTCCCGCCTGCGGCAGAAGCTGGACAAGGGGCAGGACAGGCCGCTGATCCACACGGTGCGCAACGCCGGCTACATGATCCGCGCCGAGCCGTGAGGCCGGCTTGAACAGGCTGGGCCGAGCCGGCTGATGCCGCACCGGAAACGCTATCCCGGGCCGCTCTGGCGGCTGCTCTCCTCCGCCGGCTTCCGCTTCGCCCTGCTCTTCGCGGCGCTCTTCCTGGGCGCCGGGCTGGCCTTCGCCGGCGTGCTCTGGTGGGGCACGGCGGGGACGCTGGAGCGGCAGACGGATGCCGCCATCCGCGCCGATGCCCATGCCCTGGCCGAGCGCTGGCGTGACTCCGGCGCCGAGGGCGCGGTGGAGGCCATTGGCGAGCGCCTCGCCCTCGATGCCGAGGGCCAGGCGCTTTACCTGCTGCTCGATGCCCAGGGGGTGCGGCTGGCGGGCAATCTGGCTGCCCTGCCACCCCAGCCCGATGAGCGCCCCGCCGCCGGCTGGTACCGCCTCGGCCTCGACCACGAGGATGGCGCGCCAGGGGAGGCGCGGCTCTATGTGCTGGAACTGCCGGGCAATGCCGTGCTCGCCGTCGGCCGCGAGGTCAGCGAGAAGGAGCGCCTGCGCGCCCTGCTGCTGGAGGGGCTGATCTGGGCGGCGGGGGCCGCGCTGCTCTTCGCCCTGCTCGGCGCCTGGATGATGCGCCGCGCGCTGGAAAAGCGGCTGACGCCCGCCGTCAGCACCGCCGCGCTGATCGCCGGGGGGGATCTCTCCCTGCGCGTGCCGCTCTCCCTCCATGATGACGAGTTCGACCGGCTGGGCGCCAGCATGAACGCCATGCTGGACCGCATCGCGCATCTGATGGATGGCGTGCGCGGCGTGTCCGACGCCATCGCGCATGATCTGCGCACCCCCATCGCCCGCGCGCGCAACGGGCTGGAGGAGGCGCTGCTCTCCGAGAGTGCCGACCCGGCCCTGCTGCGCGGCGCCATCGAGCGCGGCATCACCGACCTCGACAATGTCACCCGTGTCTTCCAGGCGGTGCTGCGCATCGCCGAGGTGGAGGCGGGCGCGCGCCGGGCGGCCTTCGCCCCGCTCGACCTCGCCCTGCTGCTGGCTGATGCGGCGGAGCTTTACGGCGCCTCGGCCGAGGCGCGCGGGCAGGTGCTGCACACCGGCTGGCCGGAGCGCCTGCCCCTGGTGGGGGATCGCGACCTGCTGCTCCAGGTGGTGGCGAACCTGCTGGACAATGCGGTGAAATTCACCCCCCCTGGCGGTGCCATCGCGCTCTCCGCCGCGCTGGACGAGGATGGCATCGTGGTGCGCGTGGCCGATGAGGGCCCCGGCCTGGCCCTGGAGGACCGCCAGCGCGTGGGCGAGCGTTTCTTCCGCACCGACCGCGCCCGCACCACGCCCGGCTCCGGCCTTGGCCTGTCCCTGGTGCGCGCCGTGGTGCAGCTGCATGGCGGCACGCTGTGGTTCGAGGATGCCGGTGGCCCGATGGAGCGGCCCGGCCTGGTGGTGCTGTTCCGCCTGCCGGTGGCGGCTTCATGAAGAATGTTCTTTTTTGAAAAAAAGAACCAAAAAACTTTTTCCAGTTTGGCGTCCCGCCGTGCCGGGAGACAGCGGCAGCCTGAAAAAAGTCTTTTTGTTTCTTTTTCTTCAGAAAAAGAAATTCTAAAAACAAATCATAATAAAACTCTTGGGAAACGTTTCATGACCGCGACTTCATGTGCAGCCCATCGCGGGGAAGGGGGGGCGCGTGCATCCTGTCTGGATGTTGCTACGCCTGCCCTGCCTGATGGCTCTCCTGCTGGCCACGATGCCAGCCGCCGGGGCGGAGCTTCGCCTGCTGACGCCCGGCCTCGCCTATTGCGATGAGTTGTCCGCCCGCTATGCCCGCCTGCCGCGCGCGCGGCAGGACATTGCCCGTTCCCTGGCGGCGGAGGGGGCGCGCCTCTGCCGGGAGGGCAATATCCGCACTGGCGTCGCCCGCCTGCGCCGTGCCCTGCGCGCCGCCCAGCCGGATGCCGCCAGCCCCCCCTTGCCCGAGCCGCCCTCTCCTGGCACCGCCCGCCCGATCCTGCCTTCCCCCGAGGCCGCGCCCGGCTGACCGCGCCGCCCGGAGGCGGGCATGAGGGCGCTGGCCGCGCCGCTGGCGGGGGCGGGGGCGCTGTGCGTCGGCATCGGGCTGGCGCGCTTCGCCTATGTGCCGCTCTTCCCCGCCATGGTCGCCGCCGGCTGGGTGGATGGTGCCGGCGCCGGGCTGCTCGGCGCCTGCAACTTCACCGGCTATCTGCTGGGCGCGCTGGGCGGGCGCGGGCTGGGCCGGCGCCTGGGCGTGCCGCGCGCGCTGGATGCCGGCATGGCGCTGGCCGCGCTCTCCTTCCTGGCCTGCGCGCTGCACCTGCCGGGGCTGGGCGGGCTGCTCTGGCTGGCGCTCTGGCGCGCGCTGGCGGGGCTGTCCGGCGGGGTGCTGATGGCCCTGGCCGGCCCGGCGGTCCAGGCCGTGGTGCCGCCCGAGCGCCGCGCCGCCGCTGGCGGCATGGTGATCGCCGGGGTGGGCGCCGGGGTGGTGCTGGGCGCGCTCGCCGTGCCGGCGCTGCGCCCGGCGGGGGTGGAGGCCATCTGGCTCGGCCTGATGGCGCTCACGCTGGGCATCTGGCTGCCGCTGCGCCGCCTCTGGCCCGCGCCTCCGGCGGCCGAGACCATGCGCCTGCCGGAGGGCCAGGCCCTGCCGCGCGCCGGGGCGCTGCTGCTGGCCTATGGGCTCTCCGCGGCGGGGATGGCGGCGCCGATGGTCTATCTCGCCGATCTCGGCGCGCGGGGGCGCGGCCTTGGCGCCGTGGCGCTGGCGGCGCTCTGGGTGCTGTTCGGCCTCGGGGCGGTGGCGGGCACGCTGCTGGGCGGGCGCCTCGCCGGGCGGCTGGGCGGGCGGCGCGGGCTGCTGATCTGGCTCGGCGCGCAGGTGGCGGCGCTCGGCGCGGCGCTGCTGCCGGGGCAGGGCATCGTCCTGGTGGCCGCGCTGCTCTCGGGATTCTCCGGCGTCGGGGTTTCGGCCGTGGCGCTCGGCGCGGCGCGCGAGGTCGCCGGCATGGCGGCGGGGCTGCTCTGGGTGCGCGCCACCGCCCTCTATGCCCTGGCCCAGGCGGGGACGGGATTCGCCCTGGCCGCGCTGTTCAAGGTCAGCGGGGAAAGCCACGCGGCGGTGTTCGGGGTGGGGCTGGGGCTGTCCGTGGCCGCGCTGCTGGTTTCGACGAAAGTCATGAAAAAGACGGGGGCTCCGCCCCCGTAGCCCCCGCCGGGGGGACAGGGTCCCCCAAAATCTTTCTGTGGGGACCCCGCCATCAGGGGGTGAAAAAGGCCATCGCGTCCGCAGGGGGGGACCAGCGGGGGGTCTGGTCCTTGTCGACCAGGACGGCCCGCACGCCCTCGGCGAAGTCCGGGTGCTGGGTGACGCGGCGTGTCAGCGCCAGTTCCATCTCCAGGCAGGCCGTGAGGTTCAGCGCGGCGCCACGGCGCAGCAACTCCAGCGTCACGGCGAGGCTCGTCGGGGAGACGCGGCGCAGGATGGCCAGCTGCTCCGCCGCCCATTCCGTGCCCTCGGCCTCCAGCGCGGCCAGGATGGCGGGCAGGCTCTCCTGGCCGAAGCAGCGCGCCAGCACCGGGCGCAGCGCGGCGATGCGGCCTTCCGGCACCGGCTCGGCGTAATGCGCCACCGCCGCGGCGTCGCCGCCCTCGATCAGCGCGGCGCGCAGCGCCGGAAGCCGTTCGCGCGGGACGAAATGCGTGGCCAGCCCGGCCTCCACCGCCTCCGCCCCATGCAGCCGCGCGCCGGTCAGCGCCAGCCAGCGTCCTAGCCCACCCCCCAGCCCATCGGGCAGGCGCGGCAGAACGTGGCTGGTGCCGACATCGGGGAACAGCGCGATGGCCGTCTCCGGCATGGCCAGCATCGCATGCTCGGTGACGATGCGGTGGCTGCCATGGACGGAGACGCCGATGCCGCCGCCCATGCACACCCCGTCGATCAGGCTGATCCAGGGGCGGGGGAAGGCGGCGATGGCGGCATTCACCGCGTATTCGCGGGCGAAGAAGGCTTCCACCGCCTCGGGCCGCCCCTCCAGCACATCCTGCCGCACGCGGCGCACATCGCCCCCGGCGCAGAAGGCGCGCCCGCCCGCCCCCTCCAGCAGCACGAGGCGCAGCGCCGCATCCTCCCGCCAGGCGGCGATGGCGGCGGCCAGCGCGTCGATCATGCCCAGATCCAGCGCGTTCAGCGCGCGCGGGCGGTTCATCAGCAGCAACCCCGCGCCGCCCTGGCGCGTGGCGATCAGGCTGGGTTCGGCCTCTGTCATGCGATCTTCTCCTCCCATCTTCTGCTCCGCCAGCCTCGCGGGCGGGGGCGCGGTTGACAAGCCACCGCCGGCCAGGGATGGCTTGCGCGGTCGCCGAACGGGGGGATGGCACGCATGGCGGAGGCTCTGGTCCGCTTCGAGGGTGTGAAAAAGGCCTATGGGCCGGCCGGCGGCGGCTATGCCGTGCGGCAGCTCGACCTGGAGGTGGAGAAGGGGGAGCTGCTCACCCTGCTCGGCCCCTCCGGTTCCGGCAAGACGACGACGCTGATGATGCTCGCCGGCTTCGAACTGCCGACCGAGGGCCGCATCCTGCTGGAGGGGCGCGACATCGCCCGCCTGCCGCCGCACCGGCGCGGCATCGGCGTGGTGTTCCAGTCCTACGCCCTGTTCCCGCATATGAGCGTGGCGGAGAATGTCGCCTTCCCGCTGGAGGTGCGCGGCGTGCCGCGGGCGGAGCGCGAGGCGCGGGTGAAGCGCGCCCTGGCCATGGTGCGGCTGGAGAGCTTTGGCGAGCGCCGCCCCGCCCAGCTTTCCGGCGGGCAGCAGCAGCGCATCGCGCTGGCCCGCGCCATGGTGTTCGAGCCGCCCATCGTCCTGCTGGACGAGCCGCTGGGCGCGCTGGACAAGGCGCTGCGCGAGGAGATGCAGTACGAGATCCGCGCCCTGCACCAGCGCCTGGGCCTGACGATGATGTATGTCACCCATGATCAGGCGGAGGCGCTGACGCTGTCCGACCGCATCGCGGTGTTCGAGGGCGGGCTGATCCGCCAGCTGGCCGCGCCCCGCCGCATCTACGAGGAGCCGGCCAATGCCTTCGTCGCCGGCTTCGTCGGCGAGAATAACCGCCTGCCGGGCGTGATCGTCGAGGAGCATGACGGGCTGGCGCGCGTGGCGCTGGATTGCGGCCCGGATGTCTGGGCGCGGCTGGTGGATGTGCAGGGGGAGGGCAACCGCTGCGTCGTGGCGGTGCGGCCGGAGCGCGTGGCCGTGGCCCCCGTGGCGGCCGAGGCGCTGGATGAATGGGCGCTGCCCGCCACGCTGAAGGAAGCGATCTTCCAGGGCGACCATGTCCGCCTGCGCCTTGGCTTCGGCGATGGCGGGGAAATCCTGGTCAAGCGCGCCATCGGCGGCGGCCAGTTGCCCGAGCCTGGCGGCCCCGCCGCCCTGGCCTGGGAGGCCGAGCACGCCCACGCCTTCGCCGCCTGAAGGCGGGGCAATCTGAAGGCGGGGTCTGGGGGGACCCTGTCCCCCCAGCGGGGTCCGGGGCGGCGCCCCGGATTGTTCTGTTCTCAGATCCCGAGCGTGCCCGCCCGCGCGGCGGCGTAGCGTTCGTTGAGGCGGTTCCAGTCCAGCACGTTCCACCAGCCGGCGAGGTATTCAGCGCGGCGGTTGTTGTATTTCAGGTAATAGGCGTGTTCCCACACGTCATTGCCCATGAGGACGCGCTGCCCTTCCATCAGGGGCGTGTCCTGGTTGGGCCGTGTGGTGACGGCGAGGCGCCCGTCCCTGTCCACCGTGACGAAGACCCAGCCCGAGCCGAAGAGGCGCAGCCCCGCCCCGTTGAAATCGGCGCGGAAGCGCTCGAAGCTGCCGAAATCGCGCTGGATGGCCTGGGCGAGGGGGCCGGTGGGGTCGCCGCCGCGGCCGCCCATGATCTGCCAGAACATGGCATGGTTGGCGTGCCCGCCGCCATTGTTGCGCAGGGCGGCGCGGATATTGTCCGGCGCGTCGGCGAGGCGGGCCAGGATATCCTCCAGCTTCTGCCCGGCCATGCGCGGCTGTTCCTTCAGCGCGATGTTCAGCGCCGAGACATAGGCCGCGTGGTGCTTGCCGTGGTGGATCTCCATCGTGGCCGCGTCGATATGCGGCTCCAGCGCATTGAAGGCGTAGGGCAGCTGCGGCAGCGCGAAGGGCGCGCTGGAACTGCTGGGCATCTGGGCCTGGGCCGTTTCCGCCAGCATCGCCGCGCCCAGCAGGGCGCCGCCGGCGGCCAGGACATCCCGGCGCGGAATCGGGGTGGTGGTCATGCGCATCCTCCCTCTGTCGGTCGCGGCTGCCTGCCGCAGTTGGTTGTTGCCGAGCATGATGCAAACTCCGCCGCCGCACACAATCGCGTTGCGTGCCTGCGGCGGGAGGAAGGATTTTTTTAAGGGAAGCTGTTCTTTTTTGGAAAAAATAACCAAAAAACTTTTTTCCAGTCAGCGTCCCGCCTCAGGCCTGAAGCGGGACGCTAAACTGAAAGAAAGTCTTTTTGCTTCTTTTTCTTCAGAAAAAGAAGAAATAATTCAACTTACTCACGGCGCCCGCCGCCGCTGCAACAGCGTCACCGCCGCCAGCAGCAGCACCGAGATCACCACCAGCACCATGGCGGCGGCCATGATGGTCAGGCTGATGGAGTCGTTCAGGCCGGAGAACATCTGGCGCGGCAGGGTGCGCTGGGCCGGGCCGGCGATGAAGAGCGCCACCGCCACCTCATCCAGGCTGGTGGCGAAGGCGAAGACGGCGCCGGCGGCGACACCGGGCAGGATCTGCGGCAGGCAGACGCGGCGGAAGGCGGTGGCCGGGCTGGCGCCGCAGGCGGCGGCGGCGCGCAGCTGCACGGCGTCGAACTGCTGGAGCGCCGCCAGCACCGTGACCACGACGAAGGGCGCGCCGAGCGCGGCATGGCCCAGCACCAGCCCGGTGAAGCTGTTGGTCAGGCCGAGCGGGCCGAAGGCCAGCAGCAGCGCCACCGCCACGATGATGGCCGGCACCACCATGGGCGCCAGCAGCACCGCCATCACCAGCGTCTTGCCGGGGAAGGGGGCGCGCCAGAGGCCGAAGGCGGCCAGCGTGCCCAGCGTGCCGGCCACCAGCGAGGCCCCGGCGCCGACGCGCAGGCTGTTCCACAGCGCCGGCAGCCAGAAGTCGGAGGCCCAGAAATCCGCGTACCAGCGCAGGGAGAGGCCAGGCAGCGGGTAGAACAGGAAGGCGCCGGAGGAAAAGGAGAGCGGCAGCACCACCAGCACCGGCGCCAGCAGGAAGAGGATGACGAGCAGCCCCGTCCCCCACAGCAAAACACGCGAGAGCAGGATACGGGGGGCCTTCATGCCGTCCTCACCTTGCCGAAGCCGACGAGGCGGCCATAGAGCGCGACCACCAGCGCCACCGCCGCCAGCAGCAGCAGCGAGAGCGCCGCCGCCATCCCCCAGTTAACGGTGCGGGAGGCGTAGAAGGCGACGAAATAGGGCACCATCTGGTCATTCGCGCCGCCGAGCAGGGCGGGGGTGACGTAGAAGCCCAGCGCCTGGATGAAGACCAGCAGGCAGCCCGCCCCCACCCCTGGCAGGGAGAGCGGCAGCGAAACGCGCAGGAAGGCCCGCAGCGGCGAGGCGCCGAGCGAGAGCGCCGCGCGCGGCAGGCGCCAGTCCAGCGCCTTCAGGCTGGCATAGATGGGCAGCACCATGAAGGGCAGCAGGATGTGCACCATGGCCAGCAGCACGGCGCCGCGGTTGTAGAGCAGCGGCAGCGGCCCCTCCGTCAGGCGCAGGGCGGCGAGTGCGGCGTTCACCACCCCCTCGCGCTGGAGCAGCACGGTCCAGGCGGCGGTGCGGACGATCAGGCTGGTCCAGAAGGGCAGCAGCACGCCGCCCAGCAGCAGCGGCGCCAGGCGCGGCGGCGCGGTGGCGATCAGCCAGGCCAGCGGATAGCCCAGCGCCAGGCAGATCAGCGTGGCGAGGGCGCCGATCCACAGCGTGCGCCAGAGGATGGCGCGGAAGATCCGCTCCTGCTCCGGCGCGGCGCCGATGGCGCCGGCGGCATCGCGCTTCAGGTCGAGCACGGCGAGCAGGTTGAAATCCGAATAGGGCCCGCCGGCGCGGCGGATGGCCGCCCAGGGGATGGGGGTGCCCCAGTCCTCGCTGATGCCGATGAGGGCCTCGCGCGCCGGGCCTTCGGTGCCGGCGGCGACGCGGCGCGCCGTCATGGGCAGCAGGCTGCGGAAGCCGGGCCAGTCGGCGTTCAGCCGGGCGCTGGCGCGGGCGATGCTGCCGGCGCCGCTCTCCTGGTCGCGCGCGCGGGCCTCGCGCAGATCCTCGATGAGGGCGGCGAAGGCAGCCTCGTCCGGCAGCCCCGCGCCGTTCCAGGCGGCGAGGGCGGCGGTGCTGCGCGGCAGCACGGGGGCGACGTCGCGCTCCTCCACGCCGCGCAGCAGGAAGGCGCCGATCGGCAGCACGAAGACCGCCAGCAGGAAAAGCAGCAGCGGCGCCACCAGCGCCGCCGCCATCCAACGTCTCGTCACGCGCTTACTTCGAGACCCAGTTGTTGAAGCGCTGGGTCAGCTTGTCGAGGTTGTCGAGCCAGAACTTGTCGCTGATCTGCAGGGCGCCCTCGGCATTGGCCGGGGTGGTGGGCAGGTTGGCGAGCACGGCGGCCGGCAGCCCGTCCTGCGCGCCGCGGGCCGTCGGGCCGTAGGGGATGCGCGGGGGGAGCTGGGCCTGGAGCTGCGGCTGGCTGACGAACTTGATGAAGTCGAGCGCGCGCTGGCGGTTCGGGCTGCCCTTCATGACCACCCAGGAATCCAGGGTGAAGAGGTTGTTGGCCCAGGCGATGCCGAAATTGCGGCCGTCATTCTGGTTGGCGGCGGTGATGCGGCCGTTATAGGCGTTGGTCATGGCGACCTCGCCGCTGGCCAGGAGCTGGGCCGGCTGGCTGCCGCGCTCCCACCACACGATATTGGCCTTCAGCGCGTCGAGCTTGCGGAAGGCGCGGTCGACGCCGGCATTGGTGGCGAGCAGCCTGTAGACCTCGCCGGGCGGCACGCCATCGGCCAGCAGGGCGATTTCCAGCGTCACCTTCGGGCCGCGGCGCAGGGCGCGCTTGCCGGGGAAGCGGGTGGTGTCGAAGAAGTCCGCCCAGTTGCGCGGGCCATCGGCGATGCGCGCCTTGTCGTAGGCCAGCACGAAGGAATAGAGGATATTGCCGACGCCGCATTCATGCACGGCCTCGGGGATGAAGCTCTCGCGCCCGCCGATGGCGGCGAAGTCCATCTTCTCGAACAGCCCTTCCTCGCAGCCGAGGAGGAGTTCCTCGCTCTCGACCTGGACGACGTCCCAGTTGTTGGCGCCGGACTGGATCTTGGCGCGCAGCACGCCGACGCCGCCATCCCAGGTCTCTTCCAGCAGGCGGGAGCCCGTCTGCTGCTGGAAGGGGCGGAAGAAGATCTCCCGCTGCGCATCCTGGTAGGCGCCGCCCCAGGAGACCACCGTCAGGTCCCTCTGCTGGGCGGAGGCGCCGCTGGCCATGAGGGTGACACCCAGCGCCAGAGCGGCGCCCAAACTTCTCCGCAGCATTCTGCAACTCCCTGTCGCCATGTCTTTGTTCTGGCGTCTCCGGCGTCAGGGTAGAGCCGCCCCGCCCCGCTTGCGAAGTCCCCTTTTTTACGGAAGGCGGGGTCCGGGGAGGCCCTGCCTCCCTGGTGGGTGTGTGGGGGCCGGGGTGCGGGGGCGGCGCCCCCGCGGCTAGCGCATGAAGATCTGCCAGAGCAGCGGCAGCAGCAGCGCGGTGGCCAGGGCATTGAGCCCCATGGCGAGGCCGCTGAAGGCCCCCGCCGTGGCGTTGACCGAGATGGCGCGCGCCGTGCCCAGGCCATGCGCCGCCGTGCCCATGGCGAGGCCGCGGGCGCGCCAGTCCTTCACCCGCGCCCAGTTGAGGATGGTGGGCCCGAGCGTGGCCCCCGTCACCCCGGAGGCGAGGACGAGGGCGGCGGTGAGCCCTGGCAGGCCGCCGATCTGCGCCGCGATGCCCATGGCGACGGGGGTGGTGACAGAGCGCGGCGCGAGGCTTGCCGTGACTTCCGGCGCCGCGTGCAGCAGCAGGCCGATGCCCACCCCGACCGCCGCCGCCACGCCGCCGCCGGCGATGGTGGCGACGAGCGCGGCCAGGGCGGAGCTGCGCACATGCTGCCATTGCCGGTAGAGCGGCACGGCGAGGGCGACGGTGGCCGGGCCGAGCAGGAAGTGGACGAATTGCGCCCCCTGGAAATAGCCGCGGTATTCGACGCCGGAGAGCAGCAGGGCGCCGGCCAGCAGGGCGACGGCGAAGAGCACGGGGTTGGCCGCCGGGTGCCAGCGGCAGAGGGCGGCGAGGCGCAGCCCGGCCATCCAGGCGAGGAGGGTGGCGGTGAGGGCGGCCAGCGGGTCGCGCGCCAGGTAGACCCAGATTTCCTGGAGGTCGATCATCGCCCGTGCCGCCGCATCAGCCATTCCGCGAGCCGCCCGGTGAAGGCGATGCCGGCCAGGGTGCCGGCCAGCACGGCGAGGGAGAGTGGCGCCCAGTCCCGCGCCATCTGCGGCAGGTAGACGACGACGCCGACCCCGGCGGGGACGAAGAGCAGGCCGAGATGGCGCAGCAGGGTATCGGCGGTCTGGCCGAGGCCGGGCAGGCCGGGGGCCTCCGGCTCGGCGCCGTCGTCGCGCAGGCGGTCGCGCAGGAGCAGCCCGGCGAAGAGCAGCACCATGCCGAGCACCGGCCCCGGCACCGGCAGGTGCAGGGCGCGGGCGATGACCTCGCCGCCGAGCTGGCAGAGCAGGAGGGTGGTGAGGCCGCCGATCACGCGCGGCGCTCCACGGGGCGGGGTGGGGGCGGGGTGGGGCGCATGGCAGGGATCCCCTTTGGGTCAGGAGCGGTGCCCTATCATCGGCCCGTGCTGCACTGCGAGAAAGGGTGGTGGAGTCGGGGGAGCCCCGAAAAAAAAGAGGGGGCGGATCCCGGGGGAGGATCCGCCCCAGTGAGACCGCACCGGGAAGGCTGGGTGGTGCGGCGGCGCCGGTGAGTTCGGGGTCCGGCGCCGATCGGGAGAGACAGGGCCTGGGTTCGTGGCCCACACCGATCATGCGAGGGAGATGGTTGACGCGCGGTTTCCGATAAGCGTGTGCGGCGCAAAAAAAACGCGCCCCCCTTGCCGGCGCGCGGCGGCTCGCCCAAGCCTGCCGGCGCCGCCACGGCAGAGAGGAAAAGCCCGCCATGACCCCATCACCGGATGCCGCCCTTCCGGTTGCCGCCCGCCTGCCGCTGACGGGGCTGAAGGTGCTGGAACTCGGGCATTATATCGCCGCGCCCTTCGCCACCCGGCTGCTGGCCGATATGGGCGCCGAGGTGGTGAAGGTGGAGCCGCCGGATGGCGACCCGGTGCGCGGCTGGGGCCGGCGGCACCAGGGGCATCCGCTGTGGTTCAGCATCCATGGCCGCAACAAGCTCTCCGTCACGCTGGACCTGAAGAATCCGGCGGACCGGGCGCGGCTGCTGAAGCTGGCGGCGCGGGCCGATGCGCTGGTGGAGAATTACCGCCCCGGCTATCTGGAGCGAATCGGGCTGGGGCCGGAGGTGCTGCACGGGGTGAATCCGCGCCTCGTGATCGCCCGCGTCTCCGGCTATGGGCAGGACGGGCCGTATCGCGACAAGCCGGCCTTCGGCGCCATTGGCGAGGCGATGGGGGGGCTGCGCCACCTCACCGCGAATCCGGGCCAGACGGAGCTGCCGCCGCCGCGCTGCGGCATTTCCATCAGCGACGACCTGGCCGGCATGTATGCCGCCCTGGCGCTGGTCTCCGCCTGCTGGGGGCGGGACCGGGTGGGGCAGGACCGGGTGGGGCAGGACCGGGTGGGCGCCGAAGGGCGCGGCCGCATCATCGACATCAACTTGGTGGACAGCGTGCTCAGCCTGATGGAGGGGATGCTGCCCGAATATGGCGTGACCGGCGCCATCCGCCAGCCGGCGGGCGCCGCCATCCCGACGGCCGCGCCCACCAACACCTATCCCTGCGCCGATGGCAAATGGCTCTGCGTCGCCGGCAATTCGGACCTGATCTTCCGCCGGCTGATGGCGGCGATCGGCCGGCCGGAACTGGCGGCCGACCCGCGCATGGCCGACAATGCCGGGCGCTGCGCCCATGTGGCGGAGCTGGATGCCGCCATCGCCGCCTGGAGCCGCACCCTGCCGGCGCAGGAGGCGCAGGCGGTGCTGGAGGCGGCGGAGGTGCCGTGCTCGCGCCTCTACGACATCCGCGACATCGCCGAGGACCCGCATTTCCGCGCCCGCGACTCGGTGATGGCGGTGGAGGACCCGCTGATGGGCCCGCTGCTGCACCCGGCGGCGCCCTTTCGTTTCGATGGCGTCTCGCCGCGTGAGATGGTGCGCTGGACGGGGCCGGCCATCGGGGCGCACAACGCGCAGGTGTTCCGGGACTGGTTGGGCGAAGAGAGATCGGGCGAGGAGGCATGAGCATGGCCGAGAGCATCACCCTCAGCGAGGTCGCGCCGCGCGACGGGCTGCAATCCATCGGCCCCTTCGTGCCGACGGAGACGAAGATCGCCATGGTGCGGGCGCTGTATGAGGCCGGGGTGCGGCGGATGGAGGTGGGCAGCTTCGTCAGCCCGCGCGCCGTGCCGCAGATGGCGGACACGGCCGAGGTGCTGAAGGCCGCCAAGGCGCTGCCGGGCCTGGAATGCACCGTGCTGGTGCCGAACCGCAAGGGCTTCGACCTCGCCCTGGCGGCGGGGGCGGACCGGCTGGGCTTCTTCATGTCGGTCACCGAGTCGCACAACCGCGCCAACCTGAACCGGGGCCGGGCGGACAGCCTGTCCGAGCTGTCGGACCTTGTGCGCGAGGGCGGGCGGCAGGGGGTGAAGATGCGCTTCAACCTCTCCTGCGCCTTCCACTGCCCCTTCGAGGGGGTGGTGGCGCCGCGCGACACCATCGACCTTGTGGAGCAGGTGTTCGCGCTGGATCTCGGCATGGAGATCGCCATTGCCGACACCACCGGCAATGCCGCGCCGGACCAGGTGGCCGCGGTGTTCCGCCACACCGTGGCCTCCTGGGAGAATCCCTGGGCCTTCCATGGCCATGACACCTACGGCATGGGGCTGGCGAATGCGCTGGCCGCCTATCAGGCGGGTGTCCGGGTGTTCGATGGCGCGGCGGGCGGCCTGGGGGGGTGCCCCTTCGCGCCGGGTGCCACCGGCAACACGGCGACGGAGGACCTCGCCTGGATGTTCGCCCGCATGGGCGTGGCGACGGGCCTGGACATGCCGCGCCTGCTCACCGCGGCCGACCTGTGCGCGAAGGTCCCGGGCGGCACGCCGGGCGGCCATCTGCGCGGTGTCCCCGCCGCCCGCTGACGCTGCCTTGTTTCTTCTTGCCTGCGGCAGCCTGACAGAAAAAAGCAGGGGGTCCGGGGGAATTCCTTCCCCCGGCCTTTTTTCAGTTTTTTGTCTGTTTTTTCTTCTGCTGCTCTCCGCCTGCGGCGGCACCTCACCGCGCGGCCCCGTCCTCGGCGCGGAGGCCCTGCGCGAGCCGGTGACCTGCGTTCCCTATGCCCGTGCCCGCTCCGGCATCGACCTGCGCGGCGATGCCTGGGCGTGGTGGGAGGCCGCCGCCGGTCTCTATGACCGTGGCCATGCCCCGCGCCCTGGCAGCGTGCTGGTGCTGCCGCGCCAGGGCCGGCTGCGGGACGGGCATCTCTCCGTGGTGACGCGGGTGGTCTCGGCGCGGGAGATCCGGGTGGACCACGCGAATTGGGCCAGCGGCGCCGCCAAGGGCCGCATCACGCGGGACCAGCCGGTGCTCGACATCTCCCCGGCCAATGACTGGTCGCTGATCAAGGTCTGGTACCCACCGGCGGGCGATTATGGCGCCACCACCTATGCCGCGCGCGGCTTCATCCATCCTTCCGGGCTTCCCCTGGGGCGGGTGGCGGCGCGCTGAACGGCTGGACGGCGCGGCGCGGCCATGCTCAACCCGCGCCCGTTCCCGTGTGGAGGCCCGGTCCCATGACCCTGCATCGCCGTTCCCTGCTCGCCCTCGGGGGCGCCGCGCTGAGCCTGGATCTGGCCGCGCCGCGCCCGGCGCGGGCCCAGCCCGCCTGGCCGGAGAAGCCGCTGCGGCTGGTGGTGCCCTTCCCGGCGGGATCGACGCCCGACCTCCTGGCCCGCACCCTGGCGCCGCACTACACCACCGCCCTGGGCCAGCCCTGCGTCGTCGACAACCGCGCCGGCGCGGGCGGCAATATCGGCACGGATATGGTGGCCAAGGCGGTGGATGGCCACACCATCGGCCTGACCATCAACGGCCCGCTGGCCACGGCCAGGGCGCTCTACCCCCATCTGCCCTATGACCCGCAGAAGGATCTGGCGCCCGTCTCCTGGCTGGCCAGGGCGGGGCAGGTGCTGGTGGTGCACCCGGAGCTGAAGGCCCAGAGCTTCGCCGAGTTCGTGGCGCTGGCCAAGGCGCAGCCGGGGATGCTGACCTATGGCTCCGTCGGCCCCGGCTCGGGCGGGCATCTGGCGATGGTCGATATCGCCGCCCGCACCGGCATCGCGCTGGAGCACGTCACCTATCGCGGCTTCCCGCAGGCGGTGCTGGACCTCGTGGCCGGGCGCATCAGCGCGGTGGTCCTGACCGTGGCCGGCATCCTGCCGCAGATCCGCGAGCAGAAGGTGCGCGCCCTGGCCGTCACGGCCGAGGCCCGGCTGCCGCAGCTGCCCGGGGTGCCGACGCTGATCGAGTGCGGCCTGCCGGGGGCCACCTCCTATGCCTGGAATGCCCTTGTCGCCCCGGCTTCCATGCCGGCGGAGCATGTCGAGCGGCTGGCGCGGGAGACGAAGGCGGCGCTCGCCAGCCCGCAGGTGCGGCAGGCCATCGAGACGGGGGGCTTCGAGATCGTGGGCAGCGGGCCGCAGGAACTCGCGGCCTGGATCGCCGAGGAGACCAGCCGCTGGGGCGGGCTGATCGAGAAGCTCGGGATTAAGGCGGATGGTTGAGGCAAGGGCCTAAAAAAGATCAGGGGGCGCTGCCCCCTGACCCCCGCCGGGGGGATGCGATCCCCCCGGACCCCGCGATCCGTCAGGACTGCGGGTTGGGCTCGTGGCGCGTCTTCCACAGGGAGAGCGCGATGGAGCCGATGATGATGCTGCCGGTCAGCGCCAGGGCATATTCCACCGGCACCGCCTTGCCGCCCGCGAACCAGTTGGCCAGCATCTTCGCGCCCACGATCATCAGCACGATCGACAGGCCATGCTTCAGGTACTTGAAGCGGTGGATCACCCCCGCCAGCGCGAAATACATGGCGCGCAGGCCGAGGATGGCGAAGACATTCGCCGTGTAGACGATGAACGGGTCGGTCGAGACGGCGAAGATGGCCGGGATGCTGTCGAGGGCGAAGACCAGGTCGGTCATCTCGACCAGGATCAGCACCAGCGCCAGCGGCGTCAGCACCCAGCGGCCGGCCTCGCGCACCAGGAAGGCCTTGCCGCGATAGCCATCCGTCACCGGCAGGCGGCGGCGCAGCCAGGCCAGCAGCTTGTTGTCGGAGGGGTCGGGCTCCTCATCCGCGGCGCGCAGCATCTGCCAGCCGCTGTAGATCAGGAACAGGCCGAAGATGATCATCACCCAGTCGAACTCCCGCATCAGCGCGGTGCCCACCAGGATCATCACGCCGCGCATCACCAGCGCGCCCAGGATGCCCCAGAACAGCACGCGGTGCTGATAGGCGGCCGGGACGCCGAACTTGGCGAAGAGCAGCACGAAGACGAAGATGTTATCGACCGAGAGCGACCACTCGATGATGTAGCCGGTGAGGAACTCCAGGCTCTTGGCCTCGCGGATCTCGGGCGTCGCGCCATAGCTCAGGCGCAGCCAGCCGAAGAACAGCAGCGCCAGGCCGAAATAGGCGGCCGACTTGATGAGCGCGGTGCGGACAGGCACGGGCACCGGGTCGCCATTCGCGTCCTTCCTGGCGAAGACGCCAAGGTCGAGCAGCAGCAGGCCGAACACACCGGCGTTGAAAACTATCCAGAACGAGAGAGAGGCTTCCATTACGGGCACGGCTCCTCAGGAATGGGGCCGGCCGCACGCCTGGAAGGCTGTGTGGGGATGCGCACCGGGCCCGGATTGCGCGAGAAGTCGATCCGACATCGCGGTGGCAGGGTCATTGTGACCTGCCGGCTCGCCAGAGGGGCCCGGATCAGATGAATTTATGGAGGAAATGTCACGGAAACGCAAGGGGGCAGTTGTTTCCCGGTGGGATTCACGCCATCTCCCCTTTGCGCGATGGTGTGCGGGACACTAGTGTCGGCCATCGAGGCGAGGAGACGCGGTCCGGCCGACGGGGGGCAGCCCCGGCGGTGTGGCGGCCGCCCATTTGGATCGAGGCTTAACTATGGGTTCCTTCAGCATCTGGCACTGGCTTGTCGTGCTGCTCGTGGTCCTGCTGCTCTTCGGGAGCGGCAAGATCAGCGGCCTGATGGGCGACCTCGCGAAGGGCATCAAGTCCTTCAAGCAGAACATGAAGGAGGACGACGAGAAGGACGCCTCCATGGCGGCCGACGCGCCGCAGGCCCCGGCCGGCAACCTGTCCGGCCCCGCCCAGGCGCGCGCCACCAGCACCGAGCCGCGCACCTCCAACTCCTCCCACCCGGCCGCCTGAGGCCAGGGGGGGCGAGACGCCCCAGGCAGATGCCCCCAGTGAGGATGACTCACTGGGGATGCCCTGGGGGGAGTCCCAACTTCCGGGCGCACGCCACCAGGGCTGAACCTGCTGCGGCTGAACCTGCTGTGGGCCGGAGGCGCGGCACCCCACGCCTCCCCGCCTGACAGGGGATACCGCTCCGGAAACGGGCTGGAAAAAAGGGGCGAACCCGCCTCCCGCTCCGCCCCCGGCGGAAAATCCCTCGCACCGAGGGCTTCTGAAAAAAACTTTTAATCCGTCCGGGCACCAGGATGGCTGCCCTGGCGCGGCTGCCTGCGCTATCCAGCGCCCGCCCCCGCCGCAGGACGGAGACCGCCGCGCCCATGACATCGCCCATCCCCGACGCCGCCATCCAGGCCATCATCCGCGCCGGGCGCCGCATGGACCGCTTCAACTGGGTGCCCGCCACGGCCGGGAATTTCTCGGTGCGTCTGCCGGGTCGCCCATCGGGCCATCAGCCGGGCGGGCGCATCGCCATCACCCGCTCCGGCCAGCATAAGGGCTTCCTGGACGAGAATTCGGTGATGGTGGTGGACCTGGAGGGCCGCGCCGAGGATCCGGCGCTGCGCCCCTCGGCCGAGACCCTGCTGCATTGTGGCATCTACCGCCGCTTCCCCGAGGCGGGGGCGGTGCTGCATGGCCATTCCATCGCCAACACCGTGCTCTCCCGCGCCGCCGGCGACAGCCTGGCGCTGGAGGGGTATGAGCTGCTGAAGGCCTTCCCCGGCCTGCCCACCCATGAGGCGCGGGTGGAGGTGCCGGTCTTCGGCAACGACCAGGATATTGCACGGCTGCAAAGCGTGGTGGATGCGCGGTGGAAGGATCTGACCACGATTCCGCCGGGGTATTTGATCCGCGGCCACGGGGTTTATGTATGGGCCCGTGACATGGATGCGGCGCTCGCCCGCCTGGAAGCGCTGGAATTCATGCTCGAATGTGAAATGCAGGAGCGGAGGACCCCATGAGCCTTCTGACCGTCCGGGACGCCACCACCGGCGAAGAGCTGATTCGCACCAGCGACGCCGCCGAGATCGCCGCCGCGCTGGCCCCCATCCATGTCCGCTTCGAGCGCTGGGCCGTCGCCCCGCTGCCCGCCGGCGCCCCGGCCGAGGCGGTGCTGGAAGCCTACCGCCCGCAGCTCGACGCCTTCATGGCCGGCACCGGCGCCGGCACGGCCGATGTCATCAAGCTGACGCCCGACCACCCGCAGAAGGACGCCATGCGGGCCAAGTTCCTCTCCGAGCACACCCACACGGAGGACGAGGTCCGCTTCTTCCACGAGGGCGCGGGCAACTTCATCATCCACGCCGCCGGCAAGGTCTATGACGCCCACTGCACCCAGGGCGACCTGATCAGCGTGCCGGCCAATGCCCAGCACTGGTTCGATGCCGGCACCGAGCCTTCCTTCACCGTGCTGCGCGTCTTCACCGACACCACCGGCTGGACGCCGCACTACACTGGCACCGACATGGCCGAGCGCTTCCCGGCGGTGACCGGGTGAGCGCGTCTCCCAAGGCGCCTCCCAGCGCGATCCTGACGGATATCGAGGGCACCACCAGCGCCATCGCCTTCGTGAAGGAGACGCTGTTCCCCTTCGCGGAGCGCGCGCTGGAGGGCTTCCTCGATGCCGAGGGCGGCACCGCCGAGGTCTCCGCCTGCCTGCGCGAGGCGGAGCGCCTGGCCCGGCCGGGCGAGGCGGTGCGCGACGCCCTGCGCCGCTGGATGGCCGAGGATGCCAAGATCGGCCCGCTCAAGACGCTGCAGGGCCTGATCTGGAAGTCCGGCTTCCAGAGCGGCGAGATCGAGGGGCATCTCTGGCCCGATGTCGCGCCCTGCCTGCGCGCCTGGGCGCGGGCCGGGCTGTTCCTGGCGGTCTATTCCTCGGGCTCGGTCGCGGCGCAGAAGCTGCTCTTCGGCCATTCCCTGGCCGGTGACCTGACGCCGCTCTTCGGCGGCTTCTTCGACACCGCCGTGGGCGGCAAGCGCGAGGCGGCCAGCTACGCCGCCATCGCCCAGGGGCTGCACCGCCCGCCGCAGGAAATCCTTTTTCTCTCGGACGTGGCGGAGGAACTGGATGCGGCGGCCAATGCCGGCCTCTCGGTCTGCCAGCTGGTGCGGCCGCAGGATGGCACCGTGGCCAGCGGGCGCCACCCGCAGGCGGCGGATTTTCCGTCCGTCGCCACCCTGTTCGGGCTGCCCGTGCCGCGCCTCGCGGCCTGACAAAACGGGCCGCGCCGCGCGGCCTGGCAAAAAGGGCCGCGCCTTGCGGCCTGACCGCCTGTTCCGTCCCGTCCTTCCCCTGCCCGGGAGTGCGCGCGCATGATGACCACCTACAGCGTGCAGCAGGGCCGCACCGTCCGGCAGGAGGGTATTCCCTCCGCCGACGCGCTGCGGGCCGCCATCTGGATCGATCTGCTCTGCCCCTCGCCCGAGGAGGAGCGGGCGGTGCAGCAGGCCCTGGCCCTGGAAATCCCGACCCGGGAGGAAATGCAGGAGATCGAAAGCTCCTCCCGCCTCTACAAGGAGGGTGAGGCGCTCTTCCTGACGGCGAATTTCCTCTACGGCGTGGAGGAGGGGGAATATGGCTCCACCGCCATCACCTTCGTCCTCGCCAGCACGGCGCTGGTGACGGTGCGCTATGCCACGCCCAAGGCCTTCGCCGTCTTCGCCAACCGCGTGCTGCGCGCCCCCGCCCTGGTCGCCAGCCCGGATGCGGTGATGCTCCACCTCTTCGAGCAGGTGGTGGACCGGCTGGCCGATGTGCTGGAGCGCGTCGGCGCCGATATGGACCGCGCCAGCCGCTCCGCCTTCCAGAATGCCCGCGGCACCAGCAAGGTGAAGCTCAAGGCGCGCGATGCCGAGATGAAGGACGTGCTCATCGCCCTCGGTCAGGTGGGGGAGGTGACGAGCCGTGCCAATGAGACGCTGCTGGGCCTGACGCGCATCCTCACCTTTGTCGGCGCGGAGAATGTGCGCAAGGAGAACAAGAGCACCATCAAGACGGTGCTGCGCGATGTGCGCTCCCTCGTCGAGCACGCGGCCTTCCTCAACAACAAGGCCAATTTCCTGCTCGATGCCGTGCTGGGCATCATCAACATCGACCAGAACGGCATCATCAAGACCTTCACCGTCGCCAGCGTGGCGCTGATGCCGCCCACCCTGGTGGCGAGCATCTACGGCATGAACTTCCAGGCCATGCCGGAACTGCAATGGGATTTCGGCTATCCCCTGGCGCTGCTGCTGATGATCGGCAGCGCCCTGCTGCCCATCCTCTATTTCAAGCGCAAGGGCTGGCTCTGAGCGCGTGCCTGAGGGGGCTTTGCCCCCTCAAACTCCCCCTTTCTTTCCCTTGGGCAGGGGGCAGGGGGCAGGGGGCAGGGTCCCCTGCACCCGCCTTCAGAAAGGATTTCCAAAGGCCTCAGGCCAGCATGAGAGCGGCAAAGCCCCTCTCATCGTTTGGGCAGGCGCCCGGCCGGCCTGACGCGCCAGGGTAACTTGACTTGCCGGGGCGGCGGGTCTGCCCTGGCGGCCATGGTGTTCCGCTTCTTCGAGTCTCTCATCGACCCCGTGGCGCCCCCCGGGGGGCGGGCCACCCGCATCCTGGGCCTGCCCGTGCCGCGGGAGGCGCCACCGCGCACGCTGGGCGGCTTCTACTGGCACTTCCTGCGCCAGGGGCGCGCCCTTTTCGCCCTGCTCTTCCTGGCGGGGATGACGGTCGCGCTGCTCGATGCGCTGATCCCCGTCTTCATCGGCCGTGTCGCCGGGCTGCTGGCCACGCACCGGCCCGGCCATCTCTTCGCCGAGGCCTGGGCGCCGCTGCTCAGCATGGCCCTGGTGCTGCTGCTGGCGCGGCCCACCGCCATCCTGGCGCAGAACCTCATCAGCCAGCAGGCCATCAATGCCGGCTTCACCAGCCTCATCCGCTGGCAGAGCCATTGGCTGGTGGTGCGCCAGGGCCTGCCCTTCTTCCAGGAGGACTTCGCCGGGCGCATCGCCAACCGCGTCATGCAGGCCGGCCCCGCCCTGCGCGAGAGCGTGGTGCAGGGCGTCAATGCCGTCTGGTACATCCTGGTCTATGGCAGTGGCGCGGTGCTCTACCTCGCCAGCGCCGATGCCTGGCTGGCCCTGCCGATCCTGCTCTGGTTCGCGCTCTACTGCACCCTGCTGCGGCTGATCCTGCCGCAGATGCGGGCCCGCTCCAAGGCCGCCTCCGAGCAGCGCAGCCTGCTCACCGGCCGCATCGTCGACAGCTACACCAACATCCTGACGCTGAAGCTCTTCGCCCGCGCCGAGGAAGAGGACGCCCAGGTGCGCGAGGGCATCCTGGGCCTGACCCAGGCCTTCCAGCGGCAGATGCGCATGATCACGCTGAACGGCCTCTGCCTCTCCACGCTGAACGCCATGCTTCTGGTGGGCATGGCCACGCTCTGCCTCGCCCTGTGGGATGCCGGGCGGATCGAGCTGGCGGTGGTCGGCGCCGCCCTGCCGATGGCCTGGCAGATCGCCAATATCTCCGGCTGGGTGGCCTTCAACGTCGCCGGCATCTTCGAGAATATCGGCGTGGTGCAGGAGGCGATCGGCAGCATCGCCGTGCCCCCCACCGCGCCCGACCCGCGGGATGCCCGCCCCCTCCTGGTGCGGGAGGGGCGCATCACCTTCGAGGCGGTGCGCTTCACCTATGCCGGGGCCGCGCGCGATGTGCTGGAGGAATTCTCCCTCGATATCGCGCCGGGCGAGCGTGTCGGCCTCGTCGGCCATTCCGGCGCGGGCAAGACCACGGCGATGAACCTGCTGCTGCGCTTCTTCGCCCCGCAATCGGGGCGCATCCTGATCGACGGGCAGGATATCGCCGGTGTCACCCAGGAGAGCCTGCGCGGCGCCATCGGCGTGGTGACGCAGGACACCGCGCTGCTGCACCGCTCCGTGCGCGACAATATCCGCTTCGGCCGCCCCACCGCCGGGGAGGAGGAGATCACCCGCGCCGCCGCCCAGGCCGAGGCTGATGGCTTCATCCGCGAACTCCAGGACTGGCGCGGGCGCCGCGGCTATGACGCGCAGGTGGGCGAGCGCGGCGTGAAGCTCTCCGGCGGGCAGCGCCAGCGCATCGCCATCGCCCGCGTGCTGCTGAAGGACGCGCCTGTCCTCGTGCTCGACGAAGCCACCAGCGCGCTGGATTCCGAGGTGGAAGCCGCCATCCAGGAACAGCTCGACGGGCTGATGGCGGGCAAGACGGTCATCGCCATCGCGCATCGCCTCTCCACCCTGTCGCGCATGGACCGCATCGTGGTGCTCGACCGGGGCCGCATCGCCGAGCAGGGGCGCCATGCGGAGCTGCTCGCCGCCGGCGGCCTCTACGCACAACTCTGGCAGCGCCAGTCCGGCGGTTTTCTTTCCGGCTGACGCCGCCTCCCGGCACAGCGGGACGCAGACGGAAAAAAGTTTTTTGGTTCTTTTTTCCAAAAAAGAACCCTTCTCCCTGGCTCTGCTTCTCCACACTCCCCCGTGGCTGGCGCCCTGGAAGGCCGGGTGGCAAGCTGCCGCCGCCAGGAAGGAGAACCCGCCATGTCCACCACCCATCGCCTCGCCGCCACGCCGGAGACGGTGCGCTTTGGTGCTTTCGATGCCGCTTTCGCGCCGGTGCTGACGGTGGCCTCCGGCGATGTGGTGGTGATGCAATGCGTCTCCGGCCCCGCCGAGGTGATGCCGCCCGCCGGGAGCGCCCTGGCCATTCCGCCGGAACTCTCCGCCATCCATGCCGCCGTGGCCGATGGCCGCGTGCCGCGCCTGGGCCCGCATATCGTCACCGGCCCGGTGGCGGTGGCGGGGGCGGAGCCGGGCGATGCGCTGCGCATCGACATCGAGGCGATCGAGCCGGGTGCGGACTGGGGCTACAATCTCTTCCGCCCGCTGGCCGGCACGCTGCCGGAGGATTTCCCCTATCGCCGCCTCGTGCATATCCCGGTGGACCGCGCGGCGCGCAGCTGCCACCTGCCTTTCGCGGGGGGGCTGACGCTGCCGCTCTCGCCCTTCTTCGGCGTCATGGGCGTGGCGCCGCCGGTGGAATGGGGCGCCATCTCCACCAAGGAGCCGCGCGCGCATGGCGGCAATCTCGACAACAAGGAACTGGTGGCGGGCAGCACGCTCTATCTGCCGGTGCACACGCCGGGCGCGCTGTTCAGCGCGGGCGATGGGCATGGCATCCAGGGCGATGGCGAAGTCTGTGTCACCGCGCTGGAAATGTGCCTGACCGGCACGTTCCGCCTGACGCTGGAGAAGGGCGGCGGCGCGCGCCAGCCCGCCCTGCGCTTCCCGCGCGCGGAGACGCCCACGCATTTCATCAGCATGGGCATCCATGAGGATCTCGACCTCGCCATGAAGCAGGCGCTGCGGGAGATGATCGCCTTCATCGTCGCGCGCGCCGGCATCTCCGCGGCCGAGGCGTATCAGTTCTGCTCGCTGGCGGTGGATTTCCGGGTGACGCAGACGGTCAATGGCGAGAAGGGAGTCCACGGCCTGTTGCGCAAAGGCCTGTTGTTTTAAGGCATTCCGGCAAATCCCGCAGGGGCGGGGCGAAGTCGCGCCGGGTTACTCCCGCAATGCTTGAACTTGCCCCCAGGGTTTTCCACATCTTTTTCGGCTCTGTTCCGGCGCCGCATCTTGTGTGCGACCCCCGCATTTCACTACCGTATGTGGTGGTGGAGGCAGGAGTTCGGGCGATGGAATGGACGGCGGAAGCGATTGAGGCCTTGCGCGCGCTATGGGCTGAGGGGCATTCGACGGCCGAGATCGGCCGGCGCATGGGCATCTCGAAGAACGCGGTGGTGGGCAAGGCGCACCGGCTGAACCTGCCGGCGCGGCCCAGCCCGATCCGCCGGGAGGCCGAGGCCGCCGCGCCCGCCGTGGTGGCCGCCGCGCCGAGTGGGAGTAACACCCCGCCCGCCCCTCCTGCCTGGCCCGCCGGTGGCGAAATCCACCGGCGGGCGGG
>NZ_JANFNY010000054.1 GCF_024437745.1 Roseomonas sp. GC11
GCCGCCGCCTGCGCCCCGGCCTGGGCCGCGGCCTCGGCCAGCGCGGCATCGCGCGGCACCAGGGCGGCGGCCAGGGTCCGCGGCGCCCAGTCGCGGAACTGCGCATAGGTCATCGGCGCGGGAAGCCCGTCCCGTGCGGCGGCGACCAGGGCGGCGAAGGTCTCCTCCCCCTCCGCCATCAGCCCGGCGGCCAGGGCGGCACTGGCCTCGCCCAGGGCCGGGGCGGCCTCCCCCGCCTGGGCGGCGGCGGCCCGCAGGCGCGACCATGCCTCCGCCACCCGCCCCCCCAGCGCCGTGGCGGCGACCGCCCGCTCATAACCCAGCGCACCCCCGGCGATGCCGAGCGAGAGCATCATCGAACGGCGGCTCATCGTCTCGAACAGGGTCTGCGCCTCGGCGGCCATGCCGAGCGCGGCGGCGGCACCCGGCGCGCCCGCCGCCGCCGCACGGGACAGGCCCGCCGCCACCTGGCCAAGCTGGCCCAGCGCCACCTCCAGCGCGGCGGGCAGGGCATCGTTCAGGGCGCGCGCGCGCTCGTCGCGCGGCTGGGCGGCAGCCTCCAGCAGGGCGGCGCGCAGCGGTGCCATCACCCCGGCGGCGGCCTCGGCGGCCAGCGCCGATTCGCCGCGCAGCAAGGGCGCCAGCGCCGCCGCGCTGGCCTCCCCCGCCGCGCGCAGCCGCGCCAGGGCGGGGGCATCGGCCGCACCGGGCGCGGCCAGGGCGAGGTCCGTCAGCACCACCGCCTCGCGCACCAGCGCCTCCCGCACGGCCGCCAGGGCCGAGAGGCGCAGCGTCGCCTCGTCCACCCGGCGCGCGGCGCGCGCATCATCCCAGGCGCCTGCGGCCAGCCATAGCGCCAGCGCCGCCGCCAGGCCGCCCATCAGCAGCAAGGTGGTCAGCAGGGAGGTCCGGATCGTCATGCGCCCCTCGTCAGGCTTCGGTGGGGCCGGCTTATCGGAAGGAAATGTTAATCTGTTCCGGGCCGATCGGGTCAGCCCTGTGACGTTACGGTGGCGAAGCCGCGATTCGACCGGATGCCCCGGCTGCCGTAACGAGGAACGGCAACCACACGGAGGACGCCCCGGCATGAAACCGCCCGCTCCACGGCTGCCCGCTTCACGGCTGCCCGTTTCACGGCTGCCCGTTTCACGGCTGCCCGCTTCACGGCTGATGGCCCCGCTGCTCGCGGCCCTGCTGGCGCTGCCCGGCTGCGACGCGCTGGTGACGGAGGGCTCCGCCGAACTCTCCGGCCTGGGCAGCGCCGGCCTGGCCAGCGCCATCACGCGCGACACGGCGATCACCGCGGGCATCGGTGTCGCCACCCTCTCCGCCACGCGGGCCGGGCTGGACTATGCCCGCCGCCGCCTCCAGGCCGCCGAACAGGACAGCATCGCCACCGCCGCCGGGCCGCTGGGAGCCGGGCAGGTGGCGGAATGGTCCGTCTCCCACACCCTGCCCCTGGCGGCGGACCGCGCCGGGCGCGTCGCCATCAGCCGCGAGATCGGCGCCCTCGGCCTCGCCTGCCGCGAGATCGTCTTCTCCGTCGCGGCGGAGAAGAAGGAGGAGACCGAGTTCTTCACCGCCATCATCTGCCGCCAGGGCGAGCACTGGAAATGGGCCAGCGCCGAGCCCGCCACCGCCCGCTGGGGGTCGCTGCAATGAGGCGGCCCTGGCTGCTGCTCGCCCTGCCGCTGGCCGCGCCGCTGCTCGCCGGGTGCGAACTGGCGGGCGGCATCGCCGGTGGCGTCACCGGCGCCGCCAGCGGCACGCTGA
The DNA here is from genome assembly GCF_024437745.1 of Roseomonas sp. GC11. Lineage (GTDB taxonomy): Bacteria > Pseudomonadota > Alphaproteobacteria > Acetobacterales > Acetobacteraceae > Pseudoroseomonas. Next base: position 1,774 of record NZ_JANFNY010000054.1, read on the forward strand.
GCGGCAATGCCGCCGTGGGCTATGCCGTGGGCGTGGGCGTGCGCGCCGCCACCGATGCCGCCGTGGATGCCTGGCTGCGCGGCCTGCAGGCCGAGGAACAGACCGCCATCGCCGAGGCCGCCGGCACCCTGCCCCCGGGCGAGCCGCGCCCCTGGACGGCCCGCCACGGCCTGCCCTTCGGCTGGCGCGACACCACGGGGCAACTGGAGGTCACCCGCGTCATCGACACGCCACTGACCCAGTGCCGGGAGGTGCTCTTCTCCCTCCAGGACAGGCCCGAGGCCCCGCCGGAGGGCGTCTTCCTCGCCACCGCCTGCCGGCAGGGGCGCGGCTGGCGCTGGGCCGGGGCGGAGCCGGCCACGGCGCGATGGAGATTTCTCCAGTGAGAACTGGGATTTATTTTTTGTTCTCTTGAGAGAAAATCTTCTTTTTCTGAAGAAAAAGAAGCAAAAAGACTTTTCAAGGCTGCCGCCGTCTCCCGTCCAGGCGGGACGCCAAACTGAAAAAAGTTTTTTGGTTCTTTTTTTCAAAAAAGAACATTCTTCCCTTTTGCTGTCCTTGCCTTACCTCCCTGCCATGCCCGCTCTCCCCGCCGCCTTCGCCTCCTGGTTCGCCGCGCGCGGCTGGACCCCGCGCCCGCACCAGCTGGCCATGCTGGCGGCGGCCGAGGCCGGGGAGTCGGCGCTGCTCATCGCCCCCACGGGCGGCGGCAAGACGCTGGCGGGCTTCCTGCCCAGCCTGGTGGACCTCCACCGCGCCCCGCGCGAGGGGCTGCACACCCTCTACATCTCGCCGCTCAAGGCCCTGGCGGTGGACATCGCCCGCAACCTGATGGCGCCGGTGGAGGAGATCGGGCTGGATCTGCGCATCGAGACGCGCACCGGCGACACCCCGCCCAACCGCCGCGCCCGCCAGCGGGAGCGCCCGCCGCAGATCCTGCTCACCACGCCGGAAAGCCTGGAACTGCTGCTCTCCCTGCCCGAGGCGGGGGAGATCTTCGGCGGCCTCGCCTGCGCCGTGGTGGATGAGGTGCACGCCCTGGCCGGTACCAAGCGCGGCGACCAGCTGGCGCTCTGCCTCGCGCGGCTGTCGCGGCTGGCGCCGGGGCTGCGGCGGGTCGGGCTGTCGGCCACCATCGCCCACCCGGCGGAAATCGCCGCCTGGGTGGCGCCAGATGCCCGGGCGGCCTCGGGGGCAGCCTCGGTGCGGCTGGTCCAGGCGGCGGGCGGCGCCGCCCCGGCGCTGGAGGTGCTGCTGCCCGAGGGCCGCCTGCCCTGGGGCGGGCATATGGGGCTGGCCTCCATGCCGGAGGTCTATCGCCGCATCGCCGCGGCGGGGGTCACCATCGTCTTCGTCAACACCCGGGCCCAGGCGGAACTCTGCTTCGCCGCGCTGTGGCGGCTGAACGAGGAGGCCCTGCCCATCGCCCTGCACCACGGCTCGCTGACGGTGGAGCAGCGCCGCAGGGTGGAGGCGGCGATGGCGGCGGGGAAGCTGCGCGCCGTGGTGGCCACCGCCTCGCTCGATCTCGGCATCGACTGGGGCGCGGTGGACCAGGTGATCCAGGTGGGCGCGCCGAAGGGCGTGGCGCGGCTGCTCCAGCGCGTCGGCCGCGCCAATCACCGCATGGACGAGCCCTCCCGCGCCGTGCTGGTGCCGGCCAACCGCTTCGAGGTGATCGAGTGCCGCGCCGCCATCGAGGCCGTCGCCGCCGGGGAAGTGGATGGCGCACCGCCCCGGCCGGGCGGGCTGGATGTGCTGGCGCAGCACATCCTGGCCATGGCCTGCCACGCCCCCTTCCACCCGGATGACCTCTTCGCCGAGGTGACGCGCGCCGCGCCCTATGCCGCCCTCTCCCGCCGCGACTTCGACGACGTGCTGCGCTTCGTCGAGGATGGCGGCTATGCCCTCTCCGGCTATGAGCGTTTTTCCCGGCTGTTCCGTGACAGCGAGGGGATGATCCACCCGCGCACCACCCAGGTGGCGCGGCAGCTGCGCATGAACCTCGGCACCATCGTCGAATCCCCGATGGTGAAGGTGCGGCTGCGCGGCGGGCGAGGGGGCGGCGGGCAGGTGCTGGGGGAGGTGGAGGAGTGGTTCCTCTCCACCCTGGAGGCGGGGGACAATTTCCTCTTCGCCGGGCAGGTGCTGCGCTTCGAGCGGCTGGAGGCCGGCGCCGCCCTGGTCAGCCGCGGCGGCGAGGGGGAGCCGCGCGTCCCCACCTATGCCGGGGCGCGGATGCCGCTCTCGACGCATCTGGCGGCGCGGGTGCGCGCCATCCTGGCCGATCCGCGCCAGTGGCGCGGCCTGCCCGACCCGGTGCGGGACTGGCTGCGGCTGCAACAGGCGGTCTCCGAACTGCCCCCCGCCGAGGGGCTCCTGATAGAAACCTTTCCGCGCGCGGGGCGGTTTTTCCTCGTCGCCTATGCCTTCGAGGGGCGGCTGGCCCACCAGACGCTCGGCATGCTGCTGACGCGGCGGATGGAGCGGCTGGGGCATGGGCCGCTCGGCTTCCTCGCCACCGACTACGTGCTGGCGGCGTGGAGCGCCTTCCCCGTCGCCGATATCGCCGCGCTGTTCACCGAGGACCTGCTGGGCGAGGAACTGGAGGAGTGGATGGCGGAAAGCTCCATGCTCCGCCGCAGCTTCCGCGCCATCGCCACCATCGCCGGGCTGCTGGAGAAGAAGCAGCCGGGCGCCGAGAAATCCGGGCGGCAGATGACCATGGGCGCCGATCTCATCTATGACGTGCTGCGGCGCCACCAGCCGGACCACATCCTGCTGCGCGCCACCCGCGCCGAGGCCGCCGCCGGGCTGACCGATATCGGCCGCATCGGCACCCTGCTGGCCCGCATCCAGGGGCGCATCCGCCACCGGGCGCTGGAACGCGTCTCCCCCCTCGCCGTCCCGGCGCTGATCGAGGAAGGGCGGGAATGGGTGTCCGGCACTGCCGAGGAGGCGCTGCTCGCCGAGGCCACCGCGCTGGTGGAGGAGGCCACGGGGGGGGCGGAGCATTTCACCGGGGTGCTCGGGCTGGAGGAGCAGCTGCCAGCGGCGCCGCCGCGCGCCGAAAGGCCCAGGCGGCCGCGCGGGAGGGGCGCCGCCCCTCCCGCACCCTCCCGCCGGGGGAACTGAGTTCCCCCGGACCCCCACGGCAGTTTTCGCACCGCCTCTGTTTTCGCGAGGCAACAGAGGGGCGCTTTTCCTCTTTCGCACCCGGCGCGGCTCCGGTAACGCAAAGCCGAGAAAATGATTTCAGCGCCCTTGCACCTCGCCGGCGAAAGGCTGGCCCTCGATCCCGGCGGCGCCCTGTACTGGCCCTCCCGGAAGCTGCTGGTCCTGGCCGACCTGCATCTGGAAAAAGGCAGCCATTTCGCGGCGCGCGGCCAGATGCTGCCGCCCTTCGACACGCGCGAGACGCTGGAGCGCCTCGGCCTGCTGCTGCGGCGCTACCGCGTGGAAAGCCTCGTTTTCCTGGGCGACAGCTTCCACGACGCCCAGGGCGCCCGCCGCCTCCACCCCGCCGACCGCGCCAGCCTCACCGGGCTGCTGGAAGGGCGGGAAGCCACCTGGGTGCTCGGCAACCACGACCCGGTGGCGCCCGAGGGGCTGCCCGGCCAGGCGGTGGAGGAACTCCGCCTCGGCGCCATCACCCTGCGCCATGAGGGGGTGCCGGGGCCACAGGCAGGGTTCGAGATCTCCGGCCATTTCCACCCCAAGGCCAGCATCGCCACGCGCGGCGGCCCGGTGGAACGGCCCTGCTTCCTGGCCGATGCGAAACGCCTGCTGCTGCCGGCCTTCGGCGCCTATACCGGCGGGCTCTCCGTCACCGCGCCGGCCATCGCGGCGCTCTTCCCGCGCGGCGGGCGGGCCTTCCTGCTCGGCCAGGAGCGGCTCTACAGCACCGCCACCGGGCCGCTGCGGCAGATCCCCCGCGCCGCCCCGGCCGCGCCGCCCCCGGCCCTCACCCGGCATGGCGGCGGAGCCGCCCATAATCAAACTGGCGGCGGAGCCGCTCTCAGTCAGACTGGCGGCGGAGCCGCCCTCAATCCAACTGGCGGCGGCTCACTGGGCCAGCATGGCGGCGCCGCGCCGGCAGGGCGGCCGCCTCTGGGCAAGCGCCGCCCTGGCCCGATATCGGCGCCATGACGACACACGCCACCCCCACCCTGCTCTGGCTGCGCCAGGATCTCCGCCTCAGCGACCACGCCGCCCTGCACGCGGCCGCCGCCGAGGGGCCGGTGCTGCCGGTTTTCATTCTCGACGACAGCGACCCCTGGGCGCCGGGCGGCGCCGCGCGCTGGTGGCTGCACCACAGCCTGAAGGCCCTCGGCACCGCGCTGGCGGGGCTGGGCGCGCCGCTTCTCCTCCTGCGGGGCGAGGCGCGGCGGGTGATCCCCGATCTCGCCGCGGCGCTGGGCGCCCGCGCCGTCCATGCCAGCCGGCTCTATGAGCCCTGGGCGCGCCAGCGCGATGCCGATATCGCCGCCGCACTGACGGCGCGGGGCATCGCCCTGCAACTACACAGCGGCGCCACCCTGGCCGAGCCGCACCGGCTGCGCACCGGCCAGGGCCAGCCCTATTCCGTCTATACCCCCTTCTCCCGCGCCATGCTGGCGCTGGGGGAGCCGCCGCCGCCCCTCCCCGCCCCCACCGCCCTCACCGGCACGAAGCCCCCGCAGGAGGGGCTGGCGCTGGAGGCGCTGCGCCTGCTGCCCCGCCCGCCCGTGCCGGATTGGGCCGCGCGCTTCGCCGAATATTGGACGCCCGGCGAGGCCACCGCCCAGGCCCGCCTCGGCGAATTCGCCGCGCGGCACGCCGCCACCTATGACCGCGACCGCGATTTCCCGGGGCAGGACCTGACCTCCCGCCTCTCGCCCCACCTGCATTGGGGCGAGATCTCGCCGCGCAGCATCTGGCACGCCGTGGCGCCGGCCGGCCTTACCGGCGGGCGCCTGACCTATCTGAAAGAAATCCTCTGGCGGGAATTCGCCTACCATGTGCTGTGGCACAGCCCGCAGCTGCCCGAGCGCCCGCTGCGCGCCGAATACGAGCAATTCCCCTGGCAGCCGGATGAGGCCCTGCTGCGCGCCTGGCAGCAGGGGCGCACGGGATACCCCATCGTGGATGCCGGCATGCGCCAGTTGTGGCAACATGGCTGGATGCACAACCGGGTGCGGATGATCGTGGGCAGCCTGCTGGTGAAGCACATGCTGCAACCCTGGCAGAATGGCGCGGCCTGGTTCTGGGACACGCTGGTGGATGCCGACCTCGCGGCCAATGCCATGAACTGGCAATGGGTCTCAGGCTGCGGCATCGATGCCTCGCCCTATTTCCGCATCTTCAACCCCATCCTGCAGGGCGAGAAATTCGACCCCGAGGGCCGCTATGTCCGCCATTTCGTGCCGGAACTGAGGAACGTGCCGGATGGCTGGCTGCACCGCCCCTGGCAGGCGCCGGACCTCGTGCTGCGCGGCGCCGGGGTGGTGCTGGGGCGCGACTACCCCCACCCCATCGTCGATCACGACGCCGGGCGCGCGCGCGCCCTAGCCGCGCTCAGCGCGTTGAAGGCGGTGGAATGACCGGCTCGCCCACCCTTCTGCTCTCCCGTCTCAAGCGCGACTACAAGGGTCTGCGGGTGGTGGGCGATGTGCATGGCGATGCCGCGGCCTTCGCCGCCGCCATCACCGGCGCGGCGGAAAAGCGCTTCTTCGTCCTGCAACTGGGCGATCTCACCGATCGCGGGCCGGACAACCCCGGCACGCTGCGCATGGCGCTCGACCTCGTCGAGCAGGGGCGCGGCCTGTTCATCCTGGGCAACCATGACCACAAGCTGCGCCGCGCCCTCTCCGGCGCCCTGGTGCGGCCGGACCCGGAGGGGCTGGGCATCACCCTCGCCCAGCTCGACGCCGCGCCCGATGGGGTGGAGTTGAAGGCCCGCGCCATCGAGGCCATCAGCCACGCCCCGGCCTGGCTGCGCCTCGGCCCCTGGATCTTCGTGCATGGCGGCTTCCACCCGCGCATGCTGCGCGAGCCCTCCCCGCACGAGGCGGGGCGGCTGAAGCCGGATGGCCTCGTCCCCCGCGCCCTGTTCGGCCAGGTGACCAGCCGTACCCGCCCCGATGGCTACCCGGAGCGCCTGCACAACTGGGTGCACCGCATCCCCTCCGGCATCACCGTCTATTGCGGCCACGAGATGCGCTCGACCGATGGCCGCCCCTATGTCGCCGTCTCCGCCGCCGGCGGGCGTGCCGTCTTCCTCGATACCGGCGCGGGCAAGGGCGGGCATCTCTCCTGGATCGACCTGCCCTGGTAGGGGTTTGAGAAAACACGTTCTTTTTTGAAAAAAAGAACCAAAAAAACTTTTATTCGCCGCGTACCGTCCAAAGACAAAGCGCAACGCAAAACTGAAGGCGGGGTCTGGGGGGACCCTGTCCCCCCAGCCTTTGCCATACCCCCTTCACTGCAACAGCCGCGTCCCGCGCGGCACGGGCGGGGCGCGCAGCGCGGCCAGGCTGCGCACCTCCTCATCCGGCAGGAGTTCGGCCAGGGCTTCCGCCAGCCGGGCACGGGTCGCGGCCAAGGCGGGCAGCAGGGGCAGGCGCGGGCGCGCCTCGCACAGGCGCAGCAGGCTCAGCGCGGCCTTCAGCGGCACCGGATTGGTTTCGCAGAACAGCAGCGTGGCGAGAGGCGCGAGGCGCTCGCGCAGTTCCGCCACGCGGTCCAGGTCATGCGCCGCCCAGGCGGCCTGCACGGCACTGCACAGCGAGGGCAGCAGGTTGCCCAGCACCGAGATGCAGCCGGTGCCGCCCATCGCCAGATGCGCCACGGCCGTGGCATCATCGCCCGACAATTGCGTGAAATCGCGGCCACAGAGCCGGGCGATCCGGGCCGGCCGCGCGAGGTCGGCCGTCGCGTCCTTCAGCGCGTGGATCAGGCTGGCATCGCGCAGGCGGGCAATGGTGTCATCCGTGAAGCTGACCCCGGCGCGGCCCGGCACGTCATAAAGCACCAGCGGCACCTGCCCGGCGGCAGCCACGGCGCGGATATGGGCGCAAAGCCCCTCCTGCCCCGGCCTCACATAAGGCGGCGCGGACACCAGCAGGGCCGTGGCGCCGCACAGCACGGACGCCTGCGCCAGGGCCGCCGCCGCCTCGGTGCAGGGCGCGCCGACACCGGCCAGCACCGGCACGCGCCGCCCCACCGCCTCCGCCACGCAGCGGATGGCACGGCCATGCTCGGCCGCGGTGAGGGCCGGCGCCTCGCCCGTGCTGCCGCAGACGAGGACAGCCTGGGCACCGCGCGCCACCACGCGCTCGGCCAGGGCGGCCAGCGCCGCCTCGTCGATCTGGCCGTCGCCCTCGGTGAAGGGGGTGGGCAGGGCCGGAATCAGGCCCTGCAGGACGGGGTCGCGCATGGCTCAGCGCCCGCCCCGCACGGGCACGCGGTGCCCGGTGGGGCGGCCATGGCCCCGGACCGGGAGCGGCACGGGAACCGGCAGGGGGCGCGGCCAGCTCCCCAGCAGCAGCAGCGGCCCCTCCCGCTCCACCGCCTCGCGCAGGCGGATCTGGCGGAAGCCCTCGGCACGCAGGCAGGCCCGGGCGGAGCGGGCCAGCGCCCGCGCGCCCTGGCCGAGCAGCGCCAGCACCAGACGCCCACCCTGGCCGCCCGCCGCCAGGGCGCGCCCCGCGCACCGCGCCACCGACAGGGCGGCGGCCTCCGACGCCACCGCCGGCGCCAGGACGAGATCGGCCGGCTCGGGATGGGCGGGCGGGCTGATGGCCTCGGCACCGCTGCGGCAGCCCTGGCGAATGGCGGCGCAGAGCAGGCCCGCCCCGCGCGGGCCGATGATCAGGACGCGGTCCTCGGCCCGCAGGGCGGCCTCGGCCAGGAGTTGCGCCAGCGGGGCGGCTGGCCGCGCGCCGTTGTCATTCGCGGAAGCCGGCAGCGCGGCAGGACAGGACGAAGAGGCTGTGGATGGCATGAGGGTCCTCCTGCCACCAGGATTCCCGGCACCCGCGTAAAGGCGCTATGCGCAAGCCAGGGCAGGCGCCTAAATTCCGTATAAACGCCGCCCGCACCGGCAGGGCCGGGCAAAGCACGGAAAAGGAAGAATTTTTAGGAGAATTTGTTCTTTTTTGAAAAAAAGAACCAAAAAACTTTTATCCGTTCAGCGGCCCACTGTTCCGGAGGACGGCGGCAGCCTGCAAGAATTCTTCTTTTTCTGAAGAAAAAGAAGAATTCCATGATTGATATTTATTCCAAAATCAAACTTTCCCTCTCCTGCTTCCGCAGGCTTTCAGACGTCCGTTCCGCTTCTGCCCGCAGGCTGAGGAACCCCTCTTCCGTCGCCACGATATGCGCGCGCATCGCCGCCTCGGCCCCGGCGGCATCACCCGCCAGGATGGCCCCGGCAATGGCGCGGTGCTGGTCCAGGATGGCGCCGCGCAGGCTGTCGCGCTGCCAGTATTGCTCATGGCTGAACAGGATGCCGCGCTTCAGCAGCCCGGCGAACACCCGCAGCACATGCAGCAGCACAAGGTTGTGGCTCGCCTCATGCACCAGCAGGTGCAGGGCCAGATCCGCCTCCGCCTCCTCCGCCGGGCTGGCGCGCTGGTGGGCGGCCTCCATCCGGGCCAGGCACGCCTCCAGCGCCGCGCGCTCCGGCGCAGTGAGGCGCTGCGCCGCCAGCGCCGCCGCCTGCGGCTCGATCAGCCGGCGATACTCGAAGTAATCCCGCCCGATGCGCGGGCTGCTGCCGAACAGCCCGGCCAGCGGGGCGGAAAGGGGCGCCAGGAAATCCGCCACCACCGTCCCCGCGCGGGAGGATTCCAGCAGCCCCTTCGCCTCCAGCAGCGTCAGCGCCTCCCGCAGCGAGGGGCGGGAGACGCCAAGCCGCGCCGCCAGTTCCCGCTCTGGCGCCAGCCGGTCGCCCGGGCGCAGCACGCCTTCCAGCACCAGCCCTTCCAGGTGGCTGGCCACGGCGCTGGCCAGCGGCGGCGGGCGGATCGGGTCGGTCATGGCGGAGCCTCGCGGAAGCTTGGTCAAAACTCTTTACCAAACCCCCGCCGGGGAGGACAATGCCGCACCCATCCCGGAGGGACCGTGCCATGCCGACCATCACCAATATCGAGGACCTGCGGCAACTCGCCCGCCGCCGCATCCCGCGCGCCATTTTCGACTATGCCGATCGCGGCTCCTATGACGAGGCGACGCTGCGCGCCAACCGCGACGACCTCGCGGCCCTGAAGCTGCGCCAGCGGGTGATGATCGACGTCTCCGGCCGCGGCACCGGCAGCACCATGCTGGGCGAGGCCGTGACCATGCCGGTGGCCATCGCCCCCACCGGGCTGACCGGCCTGTTCCATGTGGATGGCGAAATCCACGGCTGCCGCGCGGCGCAGGCCTTCGGCATTCCCTTCACCCTCTCCACCATGTCCATCTGCTCGATCGAGGACGTGGCGGGCGCGGTGGACAAGCCCTTCTGGTTCCAGCTCTACGTCATGCGCGACCGCGGCTTCGCCCGCTCGCTGGTGGAGCGCGCCATCGCCGCCAGATGCTCCGCCCTGGTGCTGACGCTCGACCTGCAGATCCAGGGCCAGCGCCACCAGGACCTGAAGAACGGCCTGGCCGTGCCGCCGAAGCTGACGCTGCGCAACATGCTCGACGTGGCGACAAAGCCGCGCTGGGCGCTCGAAGTCCTCCAGGGCAAGCGCAAGACCTTCGGCAACCTGGCCGACGCCCCGGGCGCGAAGGACGGGCTGAACACCCTCTCCCACTGGATCGCCGGGCAGTTCGACCCCTCCCTGTCCTGGAAGGACGTGGCGTGGATCCGTTCGCTCTGGCCGGGCAAGCTGATCCTGAAGGGCGTGCTCGATGTCGAGGATGCCCGCATCGCCGCCGAGACGGGGGCGGATGCGCTGGTCGTCTCCAACCATGGCGGGCGGCAGCTCGATGGCGCGCCCTCCTCCATCTCCGTCCTGCCCGAGATCGCCGGGGCGGTGGGCGACCGCATCGAGGTGCTCTTCGATGGCGGCATCCGCTCGGGCCAGGACGTGATGAAGGCCGTGGCGCTGGGCGCCAAGGGCTGCATGATCGGCAAGTCCTGGCTCTACGGCCTCGCCGCCGGCGGGCAGGCGGGCGTCACCAAGGCGCTGGAGATCATCCGCAAGGAATTGGATATCTCGATGGCCCTGACAGGGACGAACAGCATCGCCGGCATCACGCCGGAGATCCTGCACGCGCCGCGCCGGGGGGAGGTGCCGCGCTCCGGGGAGGCGCGGCTGGCGGCGGAGTAAGGCCAAGGAAAGAGAAAAGAGAAGACTCTGGGGGGACAGGGTCCCCCCAGACCCCGCCTTCAGTTTTTTCAGGCGGCGCGCAGCGAGGACAGGAAACTGTCCATCTGGCCGCGCAGGATTTCCGACTGCTGCGCCAGTTCGCTGGCGGCGCCACGCACATCCTCGGCCGCGCGGCCGGTGCGCTCCGCATCCTCGCTGACGCCGGCGGCATGGCGGGAAGCCTCCTGCGTGCCCACCGCGGCCTTCGCCACGGCACGGCCGATTTCCTGCGTCGCCTCCGCCTGCTGCCCGGCGGCCTCGGCCACCGTGCCCGTCGCCTCGTTCAGCTCGCGGATCATGCGCGCGATCTCGCCGATCGCCTGCACCGTCCGCCCCGTCTCCGCCTGCATGGAAGCGATCTGGGCGCTGATCTCCTCGGTGGCCTTGGCGGTCTGGCTGGCGAGGTTCTTCACCTCCCCCGCCACCACGGCGAAGCCCTTGCCGCTCTCCCCCGCCCGCGCCGCCTCGATCGTGGCATTGAGGGCAAGCAGGTTGGTCTGGCTGGCGATGTTGGAAATCATCTGCACCACATCGCCAATCCGCCCGGCGGCATCGTTCAGGCCGCGCACGGTGCGGTCCGTCTGCTCGGCGGCCTCGGTGGCGACCATCGCGCGCGAGGCGCTGTCCTTCACCTGCCGCGCCACCTCGGCGATGCTGGCGGCCAGTTCCTCGGCCGCGGCGGCCACGGTCTGCACGCTGCCACTGGCATCCTGCGAGGCATTGGCCACCGCATTGGCCCGGTTGTTGCCGTTGGCGGCGATCTCGACCATGCTGCCCGCCGTCGCATCCATCTCCGTCGCGGCGGCGGCCACGGCGCGCAGCACACCCGCCGTCTCATCCTCGAAGTGGCGGAGCAGTTCATTGACGCGCTGGGCACGCGCCAGCTCGGCCCGCTGCCCCTCCTGCTGCGCCGCCTCCATCTCCCGCCGCTGCAGCGAGCTGACGCGCAGCGTCTCCACCGCCTTCGCCAGTTCGCCCAGCTCGTCCTGCCGCGCCTTGCCGGGCACGGAGAGTTCCAGCTCGCCATCGGCGATGCGGCCCACCGTGCCGGTCAGCCCCTGCAACGGCAGCACCACACGGCGCATCAGCATCAGCACCGAGGCCAGCGCGATGCCCACGCACAGCACCGCCAGCAGGGCGGCGAGGAAGAAATCCCACTCCGCGGCGGTGGCGGCGGTGGCGGTGCGCAGCATCGCCTGATCCAGCGCCACATCGCGCAGCGCCAGAATCTGTGCCTGCGCCGGGGTGGCCCAGGCGCGGTAATTATCCACCGGCAGCAGCGGCCAGGTGACGGGCTGCCCCGCCAGCGCCTGCCGGCCCAGGGCGATATGCTGGCGCCAGCGCGGCTCCGCCTCGCCCTCCAGCGTGCGGCGCTGCTCCTGCACCGCGGCCTGGAGCGCGGCATTGCGCGGCATGGCGGCAATCAGCCGCTGCGCCGTCTGCCACGCCTGTTCCACCCGGCCACCCTGCTGGTGCGCGAGTTCCAGCGTCTCCTGCGTCACCGGCTGGCCGATGATCCAGTTGACGATCACCGTGTTGCGGCGCCCGGCGTAGTCGCGGATATCCATCACCGCATTGGCGATCTCCAGGATCAGCCCGGCATCCGGCGCGGTGGCCGCGACCTCGCGGGAGGCCGCCGCGGCCAGCGCCGCCATCGCCTCCACCCCGCTGTTGCGCACCCGCTGCGTCTCCGCCGGCAGGCTATTGTCGCGCGTGGCCCTGGGGCGGCGCATATCGGCCAGGGCACGCTGCCGCGTGGCGCTGACCAGATCCACCGCCTGCCGCGCCTGCCCGATATCCAGCTTCGCCGACGCCGCGCTCTCCACCGCCCGGCGCAGCAGCCGGTCCGTCTCCGGCGCCATCTGCTCGAAGGCAGCGATGCTGGGCGAGTCGCTGCGCAGCTGCGTGGCATAGGCCCCGACCTCGGCGGCGATGGCCGTCTGGGCGCGCTGGGCGTCGCTCACCGCCGTGGTCGCCAGGCTGGCATAGCTGGCCTGCTGCCAGGCCGACCATCCCTGGAGCGACTGCCACACCGAGGCAATGGCGCCAGGAATGGCCACGCCACAGAAGCAGACCAGGAAAAAGGTGCGGATCCGCACGGCAAACCCTCCAAGGCGGCGAGATTGGTCCTGTTTGCCGCAGGGAGGGTGAAGGTTTCCTTGCCGCCGGGAGCGGCGCGCGCCTCACGGATAACGCCGCGCCGGCGCCAGCCCCGCCAGGAACGCCGCCGCCTGCGCCCGCATCGCCGCCAGCCGCTCCGGCGGCATCCGCTCCAGGTTGCGCAGCGGCAGCGCCATCCGCGCATTGCCCCGCCAGCGCGCCGCGTGCCGCGCGATGAAGTCCCAGTAAAGGAAGTTGAAGGGGCACGCCCCCGCGCCGCTCTGCCGCTTCACGTCATAGGCACAGCCGCCGCAGTAATCGCTCATCCGCTGGATATAGGCGCCCGAGGCCGCGTAAGGCTTGCTCGCCATCACCCCGCCATCGGCGAACAGCGCCATGCCCTGCGTGTTCGGCAACTGCACCCATTCCACCGCGTCGAGATACACGGCGAGATACCATTCATTCACCGCCTCGGGCGCGATCCCGGCCAGCAGCGCGAAATTCCCCGCCACCATCAGCCGCTGGATATGGTGCGCATGCGCGCCATCGCGCGTCTGCCGCAGCGTCTCCCGCAGGCAGCGCATCGGCGTCTCCGCCGTCCAGTAGAAATCCGGCAGCGGGCGCTCCGCCGACAGCGCATTGCCGCGCGCATACTCCGGCATCTTCAGCCAGTAGAGGCCCCGCACATACTCCCGCCAGCCAAGGATCTGGCGGATGAACCCCTCCACCGCGTTCAGCGGCGCCCGCCCGGCGCGATACTCCGCCTCCGCCGCCTGGCAGACCGCCAGCGGCTCCAGCAGCCCGCCATTCAGCGCCGGCGAGATCAGGCTGTGGAACAGCACCGGCTCCCCCACCGCCATCGCATCCTGGTAGTCGCCGAACAGAGGCAGGCGGTGGCGCAGGAAATCCGCCAGCGCCAGCCGCGCATCCCGCGCCGTCACCGGCCAGGAAAACCCCTCCAGCCCGCCATAACGCTCCGGGAAGCGCCGCGCGACCAGCTCCAGCACCGCGCGCGTGATCTCATCCGGCGGAAAGCGCGGCAGCGGCGGCGGGCGCAGCCCGGGCTCCAGGCGGCGGCGGTTTTCGGAGTCGTAATTCCACTGGCCGCCCTCCGGCGTGCCATCGGGCGCCAGCAGGATGCCGTGGCGCTGGCGCATCTCACGGTAAAAATATTCCAGGCGCAGCTGCCGCCGCCCCGCCGCCCACTGCGCGAACCCCGCCCGCGTGCAGAGGAAACGGTCATCCTCCCGCACCTCCACCGGCACGCCGGCCGCCTTCTCCCAGCCCGCCACCATCTCCGCCACCCGCCACTCGCCGGGATGCGTCACCACGATGCGGGAAGGACGGTGCCGCGCCACAGCCCGCAGCACCTCGCCGGTGAGGCTGCCGGTGTTCTCGGGGTCGTCCAGCAGGATATGCTCGGCCTGCACGCCACGCGCCCGCAGCGCGCGCTGGAAATGCCGCAGCATGGAAAAAACCAGGGCGATCTTCTGGCGGTGATGCGGTACCGCATCCGCCTCCTCCGCCACCTCCATGCTCAGCACCACATCGCGCGCCGGGTCGAGGCCGCGCAAGGCCGAAAGGTGGCGGCTGCACTGGTCGCCCAGGACGATACGAAGCACGGTCATGACACAAGAGATCTGGGGGAAATGAATTTCCCCCAGACCCCCATTCTTTCTTTTTTTCAGGGCCAGCCGCCGCCGGCGGCCGGCAGCACGGCCCGCGCGTCACACCGCACGCATGTCACGCCGCATAGGTGATCAGGCTGCCGTCATCGCCCCGCATGCGGAAGGACAGCCAGCGGCCGGCCGCGTCATACCGCGCCTCCATGCCACGCTCGGGCCAGGACCACACCGTCTCCGCCCCCTCGCGGGAACGCTGCGGCGCGCCCGGCAAGGGCTGGCCCGTCGCCGTGTCGAACAAAGGGCGGTCCACCAGATGCGCCGGCGCCCACCAGGCCAGCGGGCCCGCCTCGGCCGGCAGCGACAAAGGCCCCTCCGGGCCACGGCCGCGCAGACCGGCCGGGCTGGCGGCCAGCTCCACCCGGCCCTCCTCCCCACCCCGCCGCGTCAGCGCGGCATAGCCAAGCAGGCGGCCCTCCTGCCAGCGCTCGGCATATTCATGCCGCATGCGGAAGACGGTGATGGACATCAGCTTCACTTCCACCGTCACGACACTGCGCACCGTGCCATCCGGCTCGGCCTGCACGCTGTGCGTGCCCACCTCCCGCCCCTCGCGCAGCAGGCGGAAACGGTAGCCGCCCGGCGGCAGGGCCGCCGCCGCCCGCGCACCGCCGGAGGCCGCCACAAGAGACAAGGCGGGCACCGCCAGCAGGGCGCGGCGCCGCGTCACCCCTTGCTGCGCAGCGTCGCCCGCCCGCCATCCACGCCGATCACCTGCCCGCTGATCCATCCCGCCTCCTCCGACAGTAAAAAAGCCGCGAGGCCGGCGGCATCCTCCGCCATGCCCAGCCGCGGCAGAGGATGCAGCTTCGCGATCGCCTCCGCCATCGCCGCATTGGCGGTGAGCGGCGCGGCGATGCCGGTGCGCATCAGGCTCGGCGCCACGGCATTGACGCGGATGGCCGGCGCCAGCTCCGCCCCCAGCGCCACCACCAGCCCCTCCACCCCCGCCTTGGCGGCGGCGATGGCGGCATGGTTGGCAAAGCCCTGCCGCGCCGCGATCGAGGAGAACAGCACCACCGCCCCACCCCCCGGCGCCGCCGCCAGCGCCGGCTGCGCCGCCTGCACCGCCAGCGCCGCGCCCAGCACATTCAGCCGCCAGGCCTCCAGGAAGTCCTGCTCGGTCAGCCGCTTCAGGGGCTTCAGCGGAATCGAGCCGGCGCAATAGGCCAGCCCCGCCAGCACCGGCCCGGCCGCCGTGACGGCGGCGGCCAGCCCCGCCGGCTCCAGCACATCCGCCACCGCCGAGGGCGCGCCCAGCTCCGCCGCCAGCGCGCCCAGCCGCGCCGCGTCCCGCCCCACCAGGAAAGGCTCCTGCCCGCGCGCCGCCAGCCGCCGCGCCAGCGCCGACCCCACCCCGCCCGTCGCCCCGATCACCACCACGCGCCCGGCCATCGCCACCTCCTGCTCCACACACTCGCGGGCGGAAATGGGCGCGGCCGGCGGAATGGGAAGCCTCGGGAAGAGCCTCAGCGCCCCACCCCCCCGCGACAGGCGCCGCGCGCCGTGCCACACTGCGCCCATGCGGCAATTGCTCCTGTTGCGGCACGCGAAGTCGTCCTGGGACGACCCCAGCCTGCCGGACCACGCCCGCCCGCTCAATGCGCGCGGCAAACGCGCCGCCATGGCCATGGCCGGCGTGTTCCACAGCCTGGGCCTGGCACCCGACGTGGTGCTGGTCTCCTCCGCCCGGCGCACCCTGCAGACGCTGGAGGCCCTCGGCCCCCTGCCCGACAGCCCGATGGTGGAGCCGCTGGACGACCTCTACCTGGCGCCCTGGCAGAGCCTCCTCTCCACCCTGCGGCAGGTGCCGGAAACGGCGCGCAGCCTGCTCCTGGTGGCGCATAATCCGGGGCTGCACGACCTCGCCCTCGCCCTGGCCGGGCCGGCGGGCATGGCCGGCAACGCCCCCGGCACCCAGCGCCTCGCCGAGAACTACCCCACCGGCGCCCTGGCCGAATTCACCCTCGCCGCCCCCTGGCGCGCGCTGGAGGCCGGCGGCGGCCGGCTGGTGCGCTTCGTCGCGCCGAACGACCTGCCGGAAATGGCCGCCTGAGATGCCAGAGTGTGAGATAACAGCCCGATGACAGCCCTGGCGCTGGAGCTGAGCCTGCCCGAGGCCGCGGCGGCGCGGCTCTGGCGCCACCCCGCCCTCTCCGGCCACCCCAGGCCCGCAGCCGAGGCCGAGGCCGAGGAATGGCTCTGGCTCGACAGCGCCGGCGGCCACCTGGCCGCGGCCGGGCAGGCCCTGCGCGCGCCGCCGCACACCGCCCCGGCGGGCGGGCGCAGCCTGCACCGGCTGGGCCCGGCCGAGCCACTGCCCCTGCCCGGCCTGCTCGCCCCGCCCCTCGAGGAAGAAACCAGCCCCGCCGCCCTCGCCGGGCACGACCTTCTGCCACGCGCCAGCTATGCCGGGCGCCGCCACCACGCCGCCCCGCCGGGGGAGGCGGGCGTGGCCCTCGCCCTGCGCCAGGGGCGGCTGCGCGCCGGCACCGCCGAGGCCCCCCTCTGCCGCCTGGAACTGCGCGGCCCGGCCGAGGCCGTGCTCGGCCTCGCCACCCTGCTGGCGCGCGATCTCCCGCTGCTGCCCTGCGCCCGGAGCCTCGACGAGGCCGCCCTGGCCCTGGCCGGCGGCGGGCCGGAAACCCCAGCCCGCCGCGGCGCCCCCGATCTCGGCGGGGTGGCAACCCCCACCGACGCCCTCGCCCTGGCCATCGCCCACGCCACCGGCGTGGTGCTCGCCCATGCCCCGCTCGCGCGGCCGGAGGCCGGGCCGCTCGCCGTCCACCAGATGCGCGTCGCCACCCGCCGCCTGCGCTCCTGCCTCCGCCTCTTCCGCCCGCTGCTGGACGGCCCCACCCTGCGCGAGCTGGATGCCGCCCTGCGCGGCTTCGCCCGCGCCCTGGGCGAGGCGCGGGAATGGGATGTCTTCCTCACCGGCCTGGCCGCCGAGATCTCCGCCGCACTCGGCACCCCGCAACGGCCGGAACCCCGCTGGAACCGCCTGCTGCGCCGCGCCGAGCAGCGCCGCCTGGACGCCTATGCCCGCCTCGCCACGCTGCTCGAGGGGCCGGAATTCCGCGCCCTGGTCTGGGCCGCCCTGCGCGCCGCCGCCCTGCCGGACTGGGCCCCCGCCCTGCCGCCGGGGGAAGAGGCCCCGCCGCTCCGCCATTGGGCGCGCGCCGTCCTCACCCGCCGCCGCCGCAGGCTCATGAAGGGGGCCAAGGGCATCGCCAGCCTGCCGGATGCCGAGCTGCACGCCCTGCGCCTGGAGGCCAAGCGCCTGCGCTACGCCGCCGAGCTCTTCGCCCCCCTCTGGCCCGGCAAGCCGGCCCGCCGCTACCTCCGCCGCCTCTCCGCCCTGCAGGAGGCCCTCGGCCTCGCCAACGACGCCGTCACCGCCCGCGCCCTGATGGCCGGACTCGCCCGCCGCGCCGAGGGCCGGCCCGCCGCGCCGGGCTGGGCCATCGGCCTCGCCGAGGGCTGGGCCCTGGCCTCCGGCCAGGGCATGCGCGCCGGCGCCCTGGCGGCCTGGCAGCGTTTCGCCCGGCTTGACCCGTTCTGGGAGCATGGCTAGCCCAGGACCCTCGCGCCTGCCGCGAAACGGGTTAACAACGAATTTTTGCGCGCTTGAACGCGCCGGAGCACTCGTCTAACGCTTCGCCGCGTGTTGACCCGTCGCCGCATCTTCCGCCCCGCCCCTGCGCCACGCCGCTGGCGCGGTATCGCCATGGGCAGCATCATGGCCCTCTCGGCCCTGGTGCTGACCGGGCTCGGCCTGCCGGCCAATCTCTTCGGCTCCGCCCCCCGCGAGCAGGACTGGAACGCCGCCGCCGCCCAAATCCGGGTGGTCGATGGCGATACGCTGCGCCTCGGTGAGCGCACGCTGCGCCTCGCCGGCCTCGTCTCCCCCGTGCGCGGCCAGACCTGCAGCACCGCCAGCGGCGTCGGCTTCGACTGCGGCGGCGGCGCGGCCGAGGCCCTCGCCCAGCTCGTGCAGAACCGCGACCTCTCCTGCCGCGTCCAGGGGCGCGACCCCTTCGGCCGCGCCCTGGGCATCTGCCAGGCCGGCGGAGTGGAAGCCAACACCGCCCTGGTCGCCGCCGGCTGGGCCCTCGCCGAGGCCGGCAACACCGCCATGCAGGCCGCCGAGCAAGGCGCCCGCGACGCCCGCCGCGGCCTCTGGTCCTTCCCCGAAGGCGCCCCGGCCAGCTGGCGCGGCCGCTTCTGATACCGGGAGGGCTCCGCCCTCCCGAACCCAAGCCGGCAGAAAACCGGGAGGGCTCCGCCCTCCCGAAGCCAAACCAACAGAAAACCGGGAGGGCTCCGCCCTCCCGAACCCTCCGGCCGGGGTGGCAAGGCCACCCCGGACCCCGCTTTCAGTTGGGGTTGCAAACAAGCCAGGGGCTTGCCCGCCAGGGATTCCTGGACGCTTTTTCAGGCCATGCCATCGTTGCGGCACCGGCAGGCACAGCCCGCCGGATGGACAAGCGCGCGGGGCGGGGCGTAATCTTGCGCTGCATCATAGACGGCGCCGCCATTCCCCCAGGAACGGCGCCGCCCTCCCCATACGAGGAAGACGCCATGAGCAGCACGGCCAAAGGGTCCGTTACCGTCACGCTCGACGAGTCTGGCAAGACCGCCAAACTGCCGCTGATCCAGGGCTCCATTGGGCCCGATGTCTTCGATATCCGCAAGCTCTACAACGACCTGGGCGTCTTCACCTTCGACCCCGGCTATGGCGGCACCGCCGCCTGCGAGAGCGCCATCACCTATATCGACGGTGACCAGGGCGTCCTGCTCTATCGCGGCTACCCGATCGAGCAGCTGGCGGAGAAGAGCAACTTCCTGGAAGTCTCCTACCTCCTGCTGAACGGCAAGCTGCCGACCCCGGCCGAGCTGAAGACCTTCGAGCGCGGCGTCACCCTGCACACCATGGTGCATGAGCAGCTCCGCAGCTTCTTCAACGGCTTCCGCCGCGACGCCCACCCGATGGCCGTGCTCTGCGGCGTCGTCGGCGCGCTCTCGGCCTTCTACCACGACAGCCTCGACATCAACGACCCGCAGCAGCGCGAGATCGCGGCCTTCCGCCTGATCGCCAAGGTGCCGACGATCGCGGCCTGGGCCTACAAGTACTCCATCGGCCAGCCCTTCATGTACCCGCGGAACGACCTCTCCTACGCGGAGAACTTCCTGTACATGCTGAACGCCGTCCCGGCCGAGGAGTGGAAGCCCAACCCCATCCTCTCCCGCGCCATGGACCGCATCCTGGTCCTGCACGCCGACCACGAGCAGAACGCCTCCACCTCCACGGTGCGCCTGGCCGGCTCGACGGGCGCCAACCCCTTCGCCTGTATCGCCGCCGGCATCGCCGCCCTCTGGGGCCCCGCCCATGGCGGCGCCAACGAGGCCGTGCTGAAGATGCTGGCCGAGATCGGCTCCGTCGAGAACATCCCCGCCTTCATCGAGAAGGTGAAGGACAAGAACTCCGGCGTGAAGCTCATGGGCTTCGGCCACCGCGTCTACAAGAACTTCGACCCGCGCGCGAAGATCATGCAGGCCACCTGCCATGAGGTGCTGGCCGAGCTCGGCATCAAGGACGAGCCGCTGCTCGACCTCGCCGTGGCGCTCGAGAAGATCGCGCTGGAGGACGAGTATTTCGTCAGCCGCAAGCTCTACCCGAACGTCGATTTCTACTCGGGCATCATCCTGAAGGCGATGGGCATCCCGACGCAGATGTTCACCGTCCTCTTCGCCGTGGCCCGCACCGTGGGCTGGGTGAGCCAGTGGAAGGAAATGATCGAGGACCCGGCCCAGCGCATCGGCCGCCCGCGCCAGATCTACACCGGCGCCACCGCGCGCGACTACGTCCCCGCCGACAAGCGCTGAGGGCTTCCGCGGGCGCCCCGCCGCGCCCCCGGCCGCCAGCTTCCCGAAGCCAGCTTTCCGGCACCGGTCCCGCCCCCTGGGTGGGACTCGGGCCCAGACTCGAAAACCCCGCCGCGGCAGCCCGCGGCGGGGTTTTCTTTTCGTAAAAACACAAGAACGGCGCGCAACGCCCTGCCGCCCATGCCGTTTGCCAAATCCCCGCACGGCCGCGCATAGCTTTCGCCCGGCCCCATAGAGGCTCCACCGGATCAGCAAGCCAATTATTTCAAGAGTTTTTGCAAATTTCCTCTTGCTCACGGAACCGTGATCGTCATCAATACCGCGCATGAGTTGCAAAACGTGGGCGGAATTCCTGTAATGCGCAACATTGACAGACCGGAACTCGTTCACCGTTCGCTGGATGAGCTCGTGCGCCGGCGGCTGCGCAACTGGCCACAGCGCCCCCCGGGGGCGCTCGACACCCCCAAGCAACGGGGCGTCTGGATGCGCGCCAGGCCTGGCGAGTCGGACGTCACGGCCCATCCCTTCCTGCGCCTGCCCGGCTCCAACCGGCTGCGCACCCTGCCGGATGGGCTCTGGCTGCATTTCAGCCACGACCCGGCCGATGCCTATTGCGACATCCTCTGTATCGAGGCCTGCTCGACGCTGCAGAACCTGCTGGACAAGCGGTCGCGCTTCGCGCCCTCCACCACCTCGCTGCTGGCGGTCTGCCCGGTGGCGTGGCTGACGGCGCCGCTCCAGCCCGATGACAAGCTGCCACGCTGGCGCCGCATCCGCCTCGTGCGGCAGGAGCCGGTCGAGCCCCTGGTGCTGCCGGTGCGGGATGTCCGCGTCCTCTACGGCCTCAAGAGCCGGCAATATGACGGCTTCGCCCGCACCCAGATGCCGCAGGCGCATGAGTATTTCTGCCCGATGGACGCCCTGACCGACGAGGAGGGCGCCAGCAACCCGGCCATGCAGGCGCTGATCTCCCGCGCCTCCGGCGCCGCAAACTTCATGCGCCTGCCATGAGGCGAGGCGCCGAAGCCTTCAGCCGCGCAAGGGGCTCAGAGACCGTTTGAGAAGACCGGGCGGGTCGGTTCCGCGGGTCTTTTCCACCCTTGCTTCGTTGGCGGGCTTGCCGATGTAACCCGCATCGGCGGCGCCCGCCGCCTGGCAAGGCCAAAAAATCCCTCGCGGATCCTCCGCCGCCGGCATTCTCAAACGCTCTCTCAATGCCCCGCACACCGCGCATGACACGCACAAACGGCAGCGGGCGGGGAAAACCCCGCCATCTGCGCAACCGATCCATAATTCGGAAGTGACCAACCTGACTGGCACAAGGCTTTCGAAAAACCTTGGCGTCCCCTAGGGACGCAAAACAAGCGAGGCAGCAGATTCCAGACAGAGCCATCTAGGCGAGAACTCCCTTGATTGGCACAGCGTTTTTCCAATCACGGCGCATCATCGCTTTTCAGGCTAGCGCGGTCCTAAGGTGGGGTTTACCGTGGGAAGGTTCTGACCAGACCCCACGATCCGATGCCCCGCACCGCCACCCGCCGCGCCCGCCAGAATTTGACCGTCAAGGCCATCGAGGCATTGAAGCCCCGTGAGCGGCCCTATCGCATCTCGGATGGCGGGGGGCTGCTGCTGGAGGTCAAGCCCAGCGGCGCCCGCGTGTGGCTGTGCCGGCTGACCGTGGATGGCCGGCGGCGGGACATGGGCCTTGGCGGCTATCCGCTGGTTGGGCTGGCCGCCGCGCGTGAGGCCGCCGAGGAAGCCCGCCGCCTGGTGGTGAAGGGCAAAGACCCGATTGCCCAGCGCGAGGCCGATGCCCAGCAGCGCCGGGCGGAAGCCGCCGCCGCAGCTGCTGCTGCCGCCCGCACCTTCGCCGCCGTGGCGGAGGAATATATCACCAGAACCGCCAGCGGCTGGAAGCACGGCCGCACCGCCGACCTGTGGCGGGGATCGCTCAAGGCCCACGCCATGCCGGTGCTCGGCCCTATGCCGATCGACGCCATCGACCGGGCCGCCGTGCTGCGCGCCGTGGACGATGTGTGGCGCACGCGCGCGGCCACCGGCCGCAAGATCGTGCGGCGCATCGGCGCCATCCTGCGCTATGCCGCTGCTCATGGCTGGCGATCCAACGACAACGCCGCCGACGTCAAGATGCTCCGCAACGCCGGTCTGCCTGTCCTGCCCGGTGGCCGCAAGCAGCCCGCCCTGCCCTGGCGCGCGGTGCCGGCCTTCTACGCGGCCCTGCGCGGCATGGAGGGCGCGGCCCCGCTGGCCCTGCGGCTGCTGGTGTTGACGGCCCTGCGCTCCGGAGAGGTGCGCGGCGCCCGCTGGTCGGAATTCGACCTTTCGGGGGAGATGCCCGTCTGGACCGTCGCCGCCGAACGCATGAAGGGCGGCAAGGGGGCGGAGGTGCGCGCCCACCGCGTGCCGCTGGCGCCCGCCGCGCTGGACGTGCTGGCCGCCGCCTACGCCTTCCAGGCCGGGCACCCGGCGAGGGTGGAGGACCTCCCCCGGCTGGCGCCCCTGCTCGGCGATGCCTTGGTGTTCCCCGGCGGCCGGCGCGTCGCGCCCCTATCCGATATGTCCCTCTCCGCCGTCATGCGCCGGATGAACGCCACGCGGCCCGAGGGCGCCCCGCCGCCCTGGCGTGATCCCGACGGGCGGGAAGCGGTGCCCCATGGCTTCCGCAGCAGCTTCCGGACCTGGACGGATGACACCCGCCCCGGCGACGCGGAGGCCGCCGAGAGGGCGCTGGCCCACCACAACGACACATCCGTGAGTGAGCGTTATCGCAGGTCCGACATGTTCGGCCAGCGCGTGCCGCTCATGGAGGCATGGGCCGCCTGGTGCTCCGGCGCGGCGCCCGTCGAAATCATCCCCATGAAGCGGGAGGCCGCCGCGGGATAGTGATCCGAGCCGGGGCGGCTCCCCCGGCGGCATAGAGGCGACCCCGCAGGCGCTGGAACGCCTGCGGGATCATCGCCTTCAGGCATGGAGAACCGCCATGGCCTTTCAGGCTGCGCGCGAGCATATCGCGCGGGAACAGAATCGCACGCTCGAAATCGAGCTCGTTGCGATTGCGGCGACATGGGCAAAGACCGCCGACGCGTGGCAGGCGCAGATTGAGCGCGACGCCGCGCGGCGACGCCCCACGGGCCGCCGAGCCGCCGCCCTGGCCGCAGAGTTGGCGCGCCTGGAAGAGGCCGCCACCGCCGCCCGGCCGAATGGTCCCGACGATATGCGGGCCTTGGCGTGCATGGTCGCCCGCCGCGTTCAGATCGACGACGGCGACGCCGGGGCAGTCGATACCGCCCGGCTGTTGGACGCGCTGCTGAGCGCCCTTCTGCATCGATAACCCCACGCTTTGCCGCGCGGGGGAGGCGTCTCGGCCCCGGCCGGGATGCACCCTCGCGCGCGGCGAAGATTTTTTGAGGCCCCGCGATTGCGCCGAACGCAAGCGCAGCCGCGCGCAACGCGTTGCAAAAGAAATCAAAACCAATTCGGACGAAACAACAACGATTGCGACAAGCGCAAATCGCTCCGCGTTATCGCTTATTTTCTTGATGAAACTCGGGGATTTTCTCCGTTATCAAATGATCCCGTGTGCAGAGGATTATTCCACGCCATGAATATTTGTCGAGATGAAGCGGCTTCTTCCAAGCCTGCGCCCCTTCTCCTGAGCCTGGCCGAGGCCGGCCGCCTGTTGGGCCTGTCGTCCGCGACGATCCGGCGGCGGATCAATGATGGCTCGTTGACCTCGGTGCAGATCGGCGGCCGGCGCCTGGTCCACGCCGCCGCGGTGGAGAAGCTGGCGCGCGGGGGCACCGCCGAATGAGCGGCAAGCGGATGGACTGGACCGCCCGCCGCGAGGCCGAGCGCCAGCGCCGCGCAGCCCAGACCGAGCCCGCGCGGATCGCGGCCCGCCCCCTGGCACCCGGCACCGGGTGGTCGGCGCTGATGCAGACGATTGACCGCGAGGAAGCCCGGCAGGGCGGCGGGGCGAAGAGGCGGCGCTGATGCCCCGCCCCGCCCCTCGCCGCACCCTACCGCGCCTTTTGGCACCCGGCGAGGGCGAGCCCCGCCTGATCCTGCGCGAAATCGGCCGCCTGACGCCCGGCGCGTGCGGCGAGGCGCGCCCCTGCCTGCGCGGCACGATCGGCGGGCGGGCGGTGGTGGTGCTGCCCCTCGCCCGCCCCGACCGCAATGGCGCCACGCATCGCGCGATGGAGGCTTGCCCCGCCGCGCCCACCGCCACGGCGCCCGCCAAGGACCTTTGACCCGTGACCGCTGCCGCCCCCCATTCCGCCCCCGGCGGAGCCGTTCCGCCGGGCAACGCTGCGGCGGCGGGCCGCCTGGACCCCGGCGCCCTGCACGAACGGGCGACGCGCTACCGCGTCCGGCTGGAAGCGCGGTTGCCCCACCAGATTTGCCCGCCAGATCGCCCGCCGCCCTCGCTGCTGGCCCGCGTGCTCGGGCTGGTGGTGGATGAGGTGGCGCCGGCTTCTGATGGCCGGCTGATCCTGCACCGCGCCGGCCTGCCGCCCGTGCTGCTGGATGCCGCCACGCTGCGGTGGCGATGCGCCGCCGGCCACGCCGAGGGCGTCGGGTTGGCCGAGGCGGTTGCATGGCTGACCGACAAGCCCACCCTGACCGCCGCCGCGTTGTGCTCGCTGGCCTGCCGCACCTGGGGGGAGGCGCGCTGATGGACGGATTACCGCCCCATACCACCGCCGCCGCCGCCACCGCCGCCGCGTTCGCCCGCGACCGCGCAGAGACGGCGGCCAGGGCCGCCGCCCCCGATCCGACCCGCCGGCCGCTCCGCCTGCTGCTGCCCGATGACCTGGCCGTGCTGCCACCCCGGCAGCACCTGCTGGCCGGCCTGCTCGGGCGCGGCGAACTGTCCGTGATCTGGGGTGCGGCGAAAACCGGGAAATCTTTCCTGGCGATGCGTCTGGCTTACGGGCTGGCTTGCGGCATCGGCATGTGGGGGCGCGCCGCTGCCCGCTGCCGGGCGCTCTACGTCGCCGCCGAAGGTGCTGGTGGGCTCCGCAACCGGGTGGCGGCCCTGCGCGCCGAGATGGGCGATGCCGGCGGGAACTTCGCCATGGTCGCGCAGCCCATCACCATTGGCCCGCCCTGCCTTGACCTGGCCGCGCTGGTCGCCGCCGCGCGTGGCTTCAAGGCTGATCTCATCGTTCTGGACACGCTGGCCCGGACCTTTGGCGAGGGCGACGAAAATTCCGCGCGCGATATGGCGGCCTTCGTTGCGGCGCTGGACCACCTGCGCGTGGAGACGGGGGCGCATGTGCTGGTCATCCACCACGGCGCCAAGTCTGCCGAGGCCACCTCGCCCCGCGGCTCCGGCGCCCTGGTCGGTGCGGCCGATCTGGTCGCGAGGGTGGAGCGCGGGGCCGATGGCGCGCCGCATCTGGCAACCGTGACCGACGCCAAGGACGATGAAGGCGGCGCGGCCCTGCCCTTCCGGCTGCGGCGCATCGACTTGCCCCCCGATGCGGATGGCGCCCCGCGCGCCTCGCTGGTGGCGGAGGAGGCGCAGGAGGTGGGGGCCGCCTCGGGCAGCCGCAACACGCGCGAGGACAAGATCACGCCACAGCAGGCAACGCTCGTGCAGACGCTCCGCAACCTAGTCATTGAGGGCGCCGGAAGCCCGGTTTCGCCCCTGCCGGGGATGCCAAAAGTGGAGGCCGTTGCGCGGCAAGTGCTCCGGGAAAGGCTCATTTTGGCCGGTTTCTTCCCCGAGAGCCAACTCCCCAGCGAACTCCCCAGTAAATCCGGCCTGACGGATGCGGGTTACAAGACCGAGAACAGGGCCTTGGAGCGCTTGAAAGAAAAGGGAATTCTCGGTTTCAGTCGTGATCTGGTGTGGGTGCTCTAAGCCATGAACTCCCCACCACTCCCCAACTCACTCCCCAAGCGCCGGGGAGTTTACTCCCCAACTCCCCAAACTCCCCACGCCCCTTTAGGGGCGGGGAGTTGGGGAGTGAGGAGTAACCCCCTCCCTCGGCGGGGAGCAGGAGAGGCGGAAAAGCCCCCTCTCCCCCGCCCGCTTGCCGCAGCCATCGCGGCGGCGGCTCGGGCGGGTGTGGCACGCACTCCCCCAACCTCACGCGCCCTCCTGCTCATGGCTGCGGGGGTTCCGTTTCACGTCAGGCTGAAAGGCCAAAAGATGCCTCGTGTTCGAAAAATCGACCGAGCGGCGGCTGAGGCCGCCTTTCGCGCTGGTGCCAGCCTTGGGGCGATCGCCCGGGCGCAGGGAGTGACCCGGCAGGCGGTGGCGGGGCTGGTGCGGGAACTGGGCTGGACGCGAGACCCGGAAGCCCAGCGCCTGGCCGAGACGGAGACGGGCAAGCGGCTACTGTCCCCGCAGACCCCGGCGGATCGGCGGCTGGCGGCGACCGGGAAGCGAAGCTTCCTTTCGATGCAGAAAATCGTTGCCACCATCGCCGCCGGCGGCACGCGGACGATGGCGGCAGCCGCGGCGGGCATCAGCGGCGAGTTGCTGCGGCAATGGCTGATCGAGGATCCGGGCTTCCTGCGCGAGGTGGAGGCGGCCGAGGCGCAGAAGGGCCTTCGGCGGGTGGCGCGACTGGAAGCTGCGGGCGCGCGGGGCGACACGGGGGCGGATCGCTTCTTGCTGACCACCGACCCAAGCAGCCGGACGGAATGGGGGCAGGCGCAGACCGGGCAGGGCGGGACTGCTGGCGGGATCACCATCCAGCTTGTGCTACCGGGTGAGGCCGCGGCGCTGCTGGATGCCACCCGGACGAAACCGACGATCGAAGGCGACCGAGACTGAGGCCCGCGACGGGTCAGGGAGCTCCCCCCTGAAACGGCTTCCGGCCAAACCGTCCCCATGGTCTCGCCTGCCCATGACGCCGGTGGGGCAACAGCGGATGGCTCAAGGCCCGTGCGGTAGCTCAAACCTAGGCAGCCAGCCCCCCATTCGCAAAGGAAATTGGCCACATGCCGCAACTCCCGACCTATACCAGCCGCGCGCCGCTTGATGGCGGGGTGCGGCCCGCGCAGGTGAACCCCGGCGTGGCCGGCGTCGGCGCTGACGCGCTGGCCCAGGGCTTTGAGCAGGTGGGGCGCAGCGGGCGATAGACAGGCCGCGCGCAGGGCATCGCCAGAAAAGCCCCTCAGACGCCCGCCAGAGGCTTTTCTGGCTTGGCCGCCGCACCCCTACATCCCACCCCTAAACAGCCCAGCCAGCGCCAAGCGGCGGCGGTTTCTGGCCAGGGTCCGCAGGCACCCCGTGCCCATCATCGCGGCCAGGAAAAAAATCTGGCGGGCGGGACAGCCGGCAACGGTCGAAGGGGGCGGGGATTTACGCGGACCCCCGCCAATCCAAAAATAACGCCCTCGAAAAACCCCCCACCCCGGCCCCCACCCCCCTGTTTTTTTTCCGCGTCTCGGCATTGGGCAGGCCATGCGCGGCCTGCCAGGACGGGCGGCGCTGGGCTGATCGCCTACAGGATGGGCTGATGGGCGCGCTCTTCCTGGCCGGGCTGGCCGGCGGGGTGACGCATTGCGCCGGCATGTGCGCGCCCTTCGTGCTGGCCAGACGGCAGACGGGGCGGAGCGCGGCATGGGCGGCCCCTTCCTGGCGCGGCTCGCCGGGGCGGCGCTGCTGGCCGGGCTGCTGGCCCTGGCGGCGCTGCTGATGCTGGGGCATGCCTCGGCGCGGCTGGCCGTCTCGCCCGGCAGGCTGCGCTGGCCGGGCTGGCTACCGCATCCGCGCCGGCTGGCGGTGGCGACGCGGCGGGCCTCCGCCCTGCTGGCGGCTGGCGCGAGGGCGGACTTGGGCTGGCAGGCGATGCGACAGGCGGCGCGCCCCCTTGCCACCAGCTTGCCGGGCGGGAAGGATGGGAAGCGGAGCGGCGCACCAATGGCAGGATACCACCGCGAACCGGCGCGTTGTTCCTGGCGAGTCGCTGTGTGGGTTCTGCGGTGGGGTCTGACGCTGGGAGGCTTTCGGATGCTGAGCCTTTTCAAGGCGATGCATCCGAGCCTTGGCGTCCCCTAGGGGATTCGAACCCCTGTTACCGCCGTGAGAGGGCGGTGTCCTAGGCCTCTAGACGAAGGGGACTGGAGGCGTCGTGTGAGGGGGCTTTTATCGGCGGGGCCGGGGCTAATCAAGGGGCTGATTTCATATTTCCGCCACCGGAATGCTTTTTAAGCCGCCCGCCCTGCCGCCCCTCCCGGCAGGCCTCGCTGCAATAGCGGACTTCGTCCCACACGCGCGCCCATTTCTTCCGCCATGCGAAGGGGCGGCCACAGGCGGCGCAATCCTTCTCGGGCAGATGCGGTTTGCGATTTTTTTTCAGGCTGCCGCCGTCTCCCGTCCCGGTGGGACGCTGAACTGAAAAAGGTTTTTTGGTTCTTTTTTCCAAAAAAGAACGCTTTTTCTCCTCCTCATTCCCCCAGGCGGATCTCGCCCGAAATCTTCCCCGCCTGCGGGTCCACCAGCAGGATGCGCGCGCCATCCGGGCGCTCCACCCACACGGCCAGGCGGCCCTCCAGCGGCGCGATCTGGCCGATGCGCGTGCCCGGCGGCTGCCGCAGCGCCAGTTCCGTGCTAACCCCGGCGGCGACCCCGCGCGCCGCGCTGTTCATGCGCTGCACCAGCAGCACCACCAGCGCCACCGTGCCGGCAATGATCATCACCCCCATCAGGCCAACCAGAAACTTGAGCGCGCGCACCGACACCCCCCAGACCACCAGCGGACAACCCACCGGCACCACGCCGGAAGGCCCCTTCACCCTCACCGCCGGGCCGGCCGATGCGGGCAACCGCCTCGACCGCTTCCTGGCGGCGGGGATAGGCACGCTGTCGCGCTCGCGCGTCAAGGCGCTGATCGAAGCCGGGCATGTCCGCCGCGACGGCCAGCCCGCCACCGACCCTTCCGAGGCCATCCGCCCCGGCGCCACCTATGTCCTGGCCCCCCCCGCCGCCGCCCCGGCCACGCCCCAGGCGCAGGACATCCCCCTCACCGTGCTGTTCGAGGACCGCCACCTGATCGTGCTGGACAAGCCGGCCGGGCTGGTCGTCCACCCCGCGCCGGGCAACCAGGACGGCACCCTGGTCAATGCCCTGCTCGCCCATGCGGGGGAGGAGCTGACGGGCATCGGCGGCGAGAGGCGCCCGGGCATCGTCCACCGGCTGGACAAGGACACCTCCGGCGTCATGGTCGTGGCCAAGAGCGAGGTGGCCCACACCACCCTCTCCGCCGCCTTCGCCAGCCGCGACCTGGAGCGCGCCTATCTGGCGCTGGCCTGGGGCCTGCCCAGCCCCGCCGCGGGCGAAGTGGACGCCGATATCGGCCGCCACCCGACGGACCGCAAACGCATGGCCGTCGTCACCCGCAACGGCAAGCACGCCCTGACGCGCTACAGCACCGAGCGCGCCTTCGGCACCAGTTGCGCCCTGTTACGCTGCCGCCTCGCGACGGGGCGGACGCACCAGATTCGCGTGCACCTGTCGCATATCGGCCATCCGCTGGTGGGGGACCCGGTCTATCTGCGCCGCCTCCCCGCCGCCGCGCGCGGCCTGCCCGAGGCGGCGCGCGATGCCCTGCTGGCCTTCCCGCGCCAGGCCCTGCATGCGGAAACCCTTGGTTTTCATCATCCGGTGACGGGGGCGATGCTACGCTTCCACGCGCCGCTGCCGCCGGACATGCAGGCCCTCCTCACATTACTGGATGGTAACCCGGGGTAACCCGACTATTACAGTCGGGATTTTCTTGCGCAACCGCGCGCGGAGAGGTAGCGTTCCCCTGTCGCCAACGCCGGGTGCCACCACCATGGCGCGGCCGCCGGGCCTGGGCCCCTCCTGTGAACGGGGACCAGGGCGGCGCGTCAGGGCCCGTGCGGAGGGGCGACCCGGAACTTGAGCCGGGGATCGCCGTCACAGGGGCTCCCGGCCGGTGCAGGAGGCAATTGCAGTATGGCTGCCACGACCTCGTCGATGATCCCGATCGCCCCTGAGGGCAATCTCTCCCGCTACCTGCAGGAGATCCGTAAGTTCCCCATGCTGTCGCCGGAGGAAGAACTCCGCCTGGCGAAGGAATGGAAGGAGCAGGGAAACCAGCAGGCCGCGCATCGCCTCGTTACCTCCCACCTGCGCCTCGTCGCCAAGATCGCCATGGGCTACCGCGGCTACGGCCTGCCCGTGGGCGAGCTGATCAGCGAGGGCAATGTCGGGATGATGCAGGCGGTCCGCCGTTTCGACCCCGACCGTGGCTTCCGTCTGGCCACATATGCCATGTGGTGGATCCGCGCCGCGATCCAAGAGTACATCCTGCATTCCTGGTCGCTCGTGAAGATGGGCACCACCGCCGCGCAGAAGAAGCTGTTCTTCAACCTGCGCCGGCTGAAGGGCCAGATGGCCGCCCTGGAGGAGGGCGACCTCCAGCCCGAGCAGGTGGAGAAGATCGCCCGCGTCCTCCAGGTGCCGGAACAGGACGTCGTCTCCATGAACCGGCGCCTCGCCTCGCCCGACAACTCGCTGAACGCGCCCGTCCGCGCCGACAGCGAGGGCGAGTGGCAGGACTGGCTGGTGGATGAAAGCGAGAGCCAGGAAACCGAGATCGCCGAACGGCAGGACATGTCCAACCGCCGCCAGCTTCTCGGCGCCGCGCTGAAGACGCTGAACGAGCGGGAACGCCACATCCTGATCGAGCGCCGCCTGAAGGACGAGCCGACCACGCTGGAAGAACTCTCGCAGCAGTACAACATCAGCCGCGAGCGCGTCCGCCAGATCGAGGTCCGCGCCTTCGAGAAGCTCCAGAAGAGCATGAAGACGCAGATCATGGAGCGCCGGCTGGCGGTGGACTGAAAAAGTCCGACAAAAAAGCCCGGGGGAATGAATTCCCCCGGACCCCCATCTTTTTTCTTTCAGGCTGCCGCCGTCTCCCGTCCAGGCGGGACGCCAAACTGACGGCGGGGTCCGGGGTGGCCCTGCCACCCCGGCGGGGGCCAGGGGGCAGAGCCCCCTGACACGTCACCCCGCGAAGGGATCGCTCACCAGAATGGTGTCGTCGCGCTCCGGCGAGGTGGAGAGCAGCGTCACCGGCGCTTCCACCAGTTCCTCGATCCGCTTCACATACTTGATCGCCGTGGCCGGCAGTTCGGCCCAGGAGCGCGCGCCCTGGGTGGACTGGCTCCAGCCTTCCAGCGTCTCATAGATCGGCTCCGCCTTCGCCTGGGCGGCGGCGGCGGCGGGGAGGCGCTTCACCACCTCGCCATCGATCCGGTAGCCGGTGCAGATCTTCAGCTCGGAGAGGCCGTCCAGCACATCGAGCTTGGTCAGGGCCAGGCCCTGGATGCCGCCCACCTTCACCGCCTGGCGCACCAGGCAGGCATCGAACCAGCCGCAGCGGCGCGGCCGGCCGGTGACGGTGCCGAATTCGCGGCCCCGCTCGCCCAGGCGCTTGCCGATCTCGTCGAACAGCTCGGTCGGGAAGGGGCCGGAGCCGACGCGGGTGGTGTAGGCCTTGGCGATGCCCAGCACCATGCCGACGCTGTGCGGGCCGATGCCCGCGCCCGCCGCCGCGTTGCCCGCCACCGTGTTGGAGGAGGTGACGAAGGGATAGGTGCCGTGGTCCACATCCAGCATCACCGCCTGCGCGCCCTCGAAGAGCACGCGCCGGCCGGCGATGCGGGCCTCGTCGAGGCGCTCCCACACCGCCTCGGCATAGGGCAGCAGCTTGGGCGCCAGGGCCAGCAGCTTGTCCAGCAGGTCCTGCTTCTCGAAGGTCTCGGCGCCGAGGCCCTTCAGCAGGGTGTTGTGGTGCAGCAGCAGCTCGTCGAGCTTGGCCGAGAGGGTCTCCGGCTCGGCGAGGTCACAGAGGCGGATGGCGCGGCGGGCCACCTTGTCCTCATAGGCCGGGCCGATGCCGCGGCCGGTGGTGCCGATCTTGGCGGCGCCACGGGCCTCCTCGCGCGCCTTGTCGATCGCCGGATGCAGCGGCAGGATCAGCGGCGTGTTCTCGGCGATGCGCAGATTGTGCGGGCCGACATCAAGGCCCTGCCCGCGCACGCGGGAAATCTCGGAGAGCAGGGCGTCGGGGTCGAGCACCACGCCATTGCCGATGACGCCGAGCTTGCCGCGCACCACGCCGGAGGGCAGCAGCGACAGCTTGTAGGTCTGGTTCCCCACCACCAGGGTATGGCCGGCATTGTGGCCACCCTGGAAGCGGACGACGACATCCGCCCGGCTGGCCAGCCAGTCAACGACCTTGCCCTTGCCTTCGTCGCCCCACTGGGCGCCGATCACGGCGACATTGGCCATGGCTACGCGATCTCCTCGATGGGCGCGGCGTCCTGGCCGCGCAGGATGTGGCCGCAGCGCAGCCGCTGCGGCGTGTCGGCGGATGAAAGGGCCGCCACCGTGATAAAACCTTGTTCGCGCAGCCGCGCCGCCGCCGCCGGGTCCGTGCCCCGCGGCAGGAAGACGCGCGGGCGGGCCACCGGGGCGGCGGCCGCGCGGCGCAGCGCGTCGGGATAGAGGGTCATGCCGGTCGCCGGTTCCTCGCCGCTGCGGTAGCGGCCGCCGCGCGCCAGCTCCCCGGTGGCGCCGGGGCCGTAGAGGGTGAAGGCCACCCCCACATGATAATGCAGGCCGCGGAACTCCACCGGGTCCAGCGTGATGCGCAGCCCCGGCGCGCGGGCGCGGATGGCGGCGATGACGGCGGCGGCATTGTCGGCGATGGCGCGGGCGGCGGGCGGCAGGTCGGCGGCGGCCAGGGCGGCCAGCGCGCCAT
>NZ_JANFNY010000055.1:0-15585 GCF_024437745.1 Roseomonas sp. GC11
CGCCAGCACGCCGAAGGCCAGCCACCAGCGGCCATCCTGGCTGGCCTGCAGCCTGCCCCCGGCCGAGCGCGCCGCCGCCGAGGCCGCCGCCCGCGCCGCCGGCCGCCCGCTGGTGGCCATCGCCTACCAACCGGACACCGCCTGCTTCTTCCGCGGGGATGACCCGCTGCTGCTGCTGCGCCAGGTGCCGGAACTGCTGTGGCTGCGCATCGCCGAGCCCGCGCCCTGGCCGCCGGCCGAGGCCTTCGACCCCTTCGAGTGCCTCGTGGGCTTCCAGCTGCTCAGCCTCGCCCCGGCTGAGGATCTGCGGGAGCTGTTCCGCTATTGCGGCGCGGAGGAGGTGGCGATCACCCCCTGGCTGCCCGCCGCCACGCCGGAGGCGGCCCAGGAGGCGGAGGCCCCGCTGGCGATGGTGCTTGCGGCACAGCGGCAGGTCCTGGCGGAGCCGCTGGAACCCGCCCTGCTGCCGGGCCGCGCCGCCTCGGTGGCCGAGGTGCTGCGCCGCGTCGCCGCGCATCAGGGGCGGGAGGTGGAGGAGGCCGCCCTGGCCGCCGCCACGCAGGCCGCCACCACGGGGGAGACGGGGCCGCT
Source organism: Roseomonas sp. GC11 (assembly GCF_024437745.1). Lineage (GTDB taxonomy): Bacteria > Pseudomonadota > Alphaproteobacteria > Acetobacterales > Acetobacteraceae > Pseudoroseomonas. Next base: position 592 of record NZ_JANFNY010000055.1, read on the forward strand.
GCTGGCGCTGGTCGAGGCGCTGCACCCCCTGCCGGCGCCCGCGGCCATGCCCGGCCCCGCCACACCCGGACTGGCCACCCCCGGCCGCGCCGCGCCGCCGCCCGCCGAGGCCCTGGGCGCCGCCGAGGCGCGCGCGCCGCATTCCACCACCCTGCGCGTCGATCAGGCCAAGATCGACCAGCTGATGAACCTCATCGGCGAGTTGATCGTCGCCAAGAACAGCCTCTCCTACCTCGCGCGCAAGGCGGAAGCCGGCGCCAGCGCGCGGGAGCTGGTGCGCGACATCAAGGACCAGCACGCCGTCGTCAACCGTCTGGCGGAGGATATGCAGGGCGCCATCATGGCGATCCGCATGCTGCCGGTCAGCCATGTCTTCCAGCGCTTCCCCCGGCTGGTGCGCGATGTCGCGCGCAAGCTCGGCAAGCAGGTGGAACTGGTGCTGGAAGGCGAGGAGACCGAGGCCGACAAGACCATGATCGAGGCCCTGGCGGACCCGCTGATCCACATGGTCCGTAACAGCCTCGACCACGGGCTGGAAACGCCGGAGGAGCGCCGCGCCGCCGGCAAGCCGCCCCAGGGCACCGTGCGCCTCAGCGCCGCGCCGCTGAATGAAAGCATCGTCGTCACCGTCAGCGATGACGGGCGCGGCATCGATCCGGAGCGGCTGCGGCGCAAGGCCGTGGAACGCGGCATGCTGGAGCCCGAGGCCGCCGCCGCCCTGGGCGATGCCGAGGCGCTGCGCCTGATCTTCGCCGCCGGCTTCTCCACCGCCGAGCAGATTTCCGATCTCTCCGGCCGTGGCGTCGGCATGGATGTGGTGCGCGCCACCGTCGAGAAGGCCGGCGGCTGGGTGGATGTGGAGAGCGAGATCGGGCGCGGCACCACCATCCGCATCACCATGCCGCTCAGCATGGCGGTGACGCGCATCATGACCATCGAATGCGGCGGGCAGCTTTTTGGCATCCCGATGGGCATGGTGGTGGAAAGCGTGCGCCTGCCCGCCAGCGCCATCCACCGCCTGCGCGACCGCGAGGCCTTCGTGCTGCGCGAGCGCATCGTGCCGCTGCTGCGGCTGGCCGATCTGCTCGGCCTGCCAGAGCCGGAGGAGGAGGCCGAGCAGGAGGATGCGCCCGTCCTGGTGCTGCGCGCCGGCACCGCCATTGTCGGGCTGGTGATCGATGCCTTCCGCGAGCGGATGGAGGCCATTGTCCGCCCGCTCGACGGCGTGCTGGCGGGGATACGCGGCTTCACCGGCACCACCCTGCTGGGCGATGGCCGCGTGCTGCTGATCCTGGATGTGGGGGAGTTGATCTGATGCCCATCCTCCTGAGCGAGGTGATGGCCGTGCTGGAGGGCCATTGCAGCATCGAGGAAGCCGAGACCCTGGCGCATGGCCTGCGCCAGATGAAGCGGCCACGGGTGGACCTGTCCGGCTGCACGCATCTGCATCTGGCGGTGCTACAGACCCTGCTGGCCTTCCGCCCCCTGGTGGCCGCCCCGCCCGAAGATCCTTTCCTGGGCCGCCTGATCGCGGGCCTGCCATCGCCGCCAGAGGATTGATTTCAGATTTCTTTCAGGCTGCCGCCGTCTGCCGTCCAGGCGGGCCGCCAGACTGGAAAAGTTTTTTGGTTCTTTTTTCCAAAAAAGAACGCTGTTCTTCTTCTCCAAGAAGACGCCCAACCATCATTATGACAAATCACCCCTGACCATCACGCCCGGCCAGAAAGGCCGCGAAAGCCGCCAGGGCCTTTCCGCTGACATGGTGTTCCAGCCCCTCGGCATCCTGCTCGGCGGTTTCGGCGTCCAGCCCGACGGCGATGAGAAAACGCACCACCAGCTCATGCCGGGCCTTGGCCGCCGCCGCCATCTCGCGCCCGGCCGGGGTCAGGAAGAGGCCGCGATAGGGCTTCGTTTCCACCAGCCCATCGCGTTGCAGCCGGCCAATGGTGGCCGTGACCGTGGCCTGGGACACCCCCATGCGCCGCGCCAGATCCACCGGCCGCGCCTCGCCCTCCGCCTGCAACAGGTCCGCGATCAACTCGACATAGTCTTCCGCCGTGGCGGTGCGGTCGGCCTCGCGCTGGAGGGCGAAGCGGGCGGCCTGCTCCTCGGCGGGCGGCAGGATGGGCTGGGTGGTGACGCGGCGCATACGGAAATCCAGGTTCAGGCCCCCTTGATAGGCGCCCCAACAGAACTTAGCCTACACTAAGATTTGGAGGCCGAGCATGAAAATCACTGCGGACGCCATAGCCCCCCCCGATTCCGCCGCCGCCCACGCCACCAGCCCCCCCAGCCTGCCCGAAGTGCACCGCAGTGTCGCCGTCCCCAATGCCGGCGGCTTCCTGCGCAAGCTCTTCGCCTTCATGGGGCCGGGCTATATGGTGGCGGTGGGCTATATGGACCCGGGCAACTGGGCCACTGCCCTCGCCGGCGGCTCGGCCTTTGGCTATACGCTGCTCTCCGTCGCCCTCGCCTCCTCGCTGATGGCGATCCTGCTCCAGGCGCTGTGCGCCCGCATCGGCATCGCAACGGGGCGGGACCTCGCGCAGCTTTGCCGGGAGCGCTTTCCGCGCGCCGTCTCCTGGCCGCTCTGGCTGCTGGCCGAGGCCGCCATCTGCGCCACCGACCTCGCCGAGCTGATCGGCACGGCCATCGCGCTGGAGCTGCTGTTCGGCATCCCCCTGCTGTATGGCGTGATGCTGACGGCGCTCGATGCCTTCCTGATCCTCTGGCTCCAGCACAAGGGCGTGCGCTGGCTGGAGGCGCTGGTCTTCGGCCTGATCGTGCTGATCTTCGGCTGCTTCGTGGTGCAGCTGGCGCTGTCCGACCCGGAATGGGGCGCGGTGCTGCGCGGCTATCTGCCCGCCACCTCGATCGTGACGAACCAGACCCAGCTCTACATCGCCATCGGCATCCTGGGTGCCACGGTGATGCCGCATAATCTCTACCTGCACACCGCCGTCGTGCAGTCCCGCGCCTGGGTGCCGGACGAGGCGGGCAAGCGCGAGGCCATCCGCTTCGCCACGCTGGACAGCAGCATCGCCCTGACCCTGGCGCTGCTGGTGAATTCGGCCATCCTGATCACCGCCGCGGCGGTCTTCCACACCAGCGGCAACACCGAGGTGGCGGAAATCCAGGAGGCCTACCAGCTGATGTCCCCGCTGCTGGGCAGCGGTCTGGCGGCGACGCTGTTTGCCGTGGCGCTGCTGCTGTGCGGCGTGAATGCCACCGTGACCGCGACCCTCTCGGGCCAGGTGGTGATGGAGGGCTTCCTGCACCTGCGGCTGCGCCCGGTGATCCGGCGGTTGATCACGCGGCTCATCGCCATTGTGCCGGCCGTGGTGGTGACCTGGATCCATGGCGAGTCGGGCACGGCGCAGCTGCTGATCCTCAGTCAGGTCGTGCTGTCGATGCAGCTGCCCTTCGCGGTGATTCCGCTGATGATGTTCGCCGGTGACCGGCGCCGCCTTGGCGCGCTGGTGGCGCCACGCTGGCAGCTGGTGGTGGGCTGGGCGATCGCCGCGCTGATCGTCGTGCTGAACGTGAAGGTTCTGGCCGACGCCTTCCTGGGCGACTGAACTTCCCCCGGCATCCCGCCGGCCTGAGGCGGGATGCCCAACTCCCAAAAGTCTTTTTGCTTCTTTTTCTTCAGAAAAAGAAGGTTCTTCCTACTCCGCTGCCAGGGCGCAGAGCCGCATCGTCACCCGGTACGAGTCCACGAAAGCGCTGACGGGCAGGAACTCGAAGCGCGAATGGAAGTTATGCGCCCCGGTAAAATAATTGGGCGTGGGCAGCCCGCGCGCCGAGAGGGCGGAGCCATCCGTGCCGCCCCGCATGGCGATGGCCTTGGGCGTGATCTGAAGATCGCCGAGCGCGCGGAAGATCAGATCGACGCAGCGCCGGTCCTCGCCGAGGGCGCTGCCGATATTGCGGTAGCTGTCTTCGATGCGGCAGGTGAAGCCGGCGCGCGGGTGGCGCGCCCGCATCGCGGCGACAACGTCTTCCACCCGCTGTTTGCGCGCGGCGAAGCTGGCTTCATCGAAATCGCGGATCGACATCTGCAACCGCGCGCCGCTCTGGTTGCCGGTGATGCCGTTGAACCACCAATAGCCCTCGCGCCCCGCCGTGTGTTCCGGCGTCTGCAAGGGATCGAAATGTCCCATCAGTTCCGCGGCGAGCAGGATGGGGTTGACCAGAACGCCCTTGGCCGACATGGGGTGCGCGGTGACGCCGGTGATATCGATCACCACCTGCGCGGCGTTGAAGGTTTCCCACACCACCTCGCCGCGCTCGCAGCAATCGATGGTATAGGCGAAATCCGCGGGGAAGCGGGCGAGGTCGAGCGCCTTGGCGCCACGCAGGCCGATTTCCTCATCCGGCACGAAGGCCACCAGGATATCGCCATGCGGCGTGCCGCCGGCGCGCAGCGTGTCCAGCGCCGTCATGATGGTGGCGATGGCCGCCTTGTTGTCCGCGCCGAGCACGCTGGTGCCGTCGCTGAACAGGATCTCCTCGCCATGGTAGGGCAGGATTTCGGGGTGATCGGCGACGCGCAGCCAGATATCCCGCCCGGCGTTCAGCAGGAGGTCCGCGCCCTCGAAGCGCAGGCGCTGCGGGCGGATCTCGGGGGAGAGGCCGACATCCACCGTGTCCAGATGCGCGATGAAGCCGAGGCGCGGCGCGCCCGGCACCGTGCCCGGCAGGCGCGCGGTGACGATGCCATCCTCGCTGCAATGCAGGTCCACCAGGCCGAGTTCGGCCAGTTCCTCCTCCAGCAGGGCGGCGAGGCGGAGCTGGCCCTGGCTGCTCGGCAAGGTCTGCACCGGCGCGTCGCTCTGGCTGGACACCGCGAGGTAGCGGAAGAAACGCGCGATCAGCTGCTCAGCGACAGGTTCGGACACGGGAAAGGCTCCGGCAGGACAGGGGCACAGGGCCGGAGAGTAGGCCGGGGTGGGCATGCGCACCACCCCGGGAAGAGGGAAGAAAAGAATCTTCTTTTTCTGAAGAAAAAGAAGCAAAAAGACTTTTTCAGCGAAGAGGGGGCGCGTAGATCAGGCCGCCCTTGTTCCACAGCGCGTTCAGGCCGCGCGGAAGGGCCAGGGGGGTGTCAGGGCCCAGGTGGCGGTCATAGATCTCGCCATAATTGCCCACCGCCTTGATGGCGTTGTAGGCCCAGCGGCGGTCCAGGCCCATGGCGGGGCCGAAATCGCCCGTCACGCCCAGCAGGCGCTGCACTTCGGGGTTCTGGCTTTCCAGCATCTGGTCCACATTGGCGCGGGTGACGCCCAGCTCCTCAGCGATGAACAGGGCATAGACCGTCCAGCGCATGATATCGAACCATTGCGGGTCGCCCTTGCGGACGGCCGGGGTCAGGGGCTCCTTGCTGATGATCTCGGGCAGGATCAGGTGTTCGCCGCGCGGCAGAGTGCTGAGGAAGCCGGCCAGCTGGCTGGCATCCAGCGTATAGGCATCGCAGCGGCCGGCCATGTAGGCCTTGCGGGTATCCTCGATATTCTCGAAGACCACGGCCTGCACCTTCACCCGGTTGGTGCGCGCCCAGTCGGCCAGGTTCATCTCGTTGGTGGAGCCGGCACCGACGCAGACCGTGGCGCCGTTCAGCTCCGCCGCATGCTTCACGCCGCTGTTGGCGCGCACGATGAAGCCCTGGCCGTCATAGAAGGTCACGGGGCCGAATTGCAGGCCCGCCGCCACCTCGCGCCCATGCGTCCAGGTGAAGGTGCGGGCGATGATGTCCAGCTGCCCGGATTGCAGCATGGGGATGCGGGCCTGGCTGGTCACCACCGTCCAGCGCACCTTGGCCGGGTCCCCCAGCACGGCGGCGGCGATGGCGCGGCAGATATCCGGGTCCAGCCCCTGCTGCTCGCCACGGCTGTCCGGCACGCCGAAGCCGGCGGAGCCGACATTGCCGCTGCAATCCAGCACGCCCTTGGCCCGCACATTGGCCAGGATGGGGCCTGGGCTGGCGGTCTGCGCCGCGGCCCCCAGGGGTGCCCCCAAAAGCCCGGCCAGCAGGGCGCCCAGAAGGGCCTTCGCAGTGTATCGCATGCGGTGCTCCAGAAATACGTCCAGGCCGTCCGCAGCGTCTCTTCTCCCGATGCCCCTGACATAGAAGAAAAAGAAAAACTTTTCCAGTTTTTTTCAGGCTGCCGCCGTCTCCCGACACAGCGGGACGCTGAACTGAAAAAGTTTTTTGGTTCTTTTTTTCAAAAAAGAACTCTCCCTTCCCCTAACTTCTTTCCTCAATCCCGTATTTCCGGATCTTGTCGAAAAGCGTGGTCTTGGCGATCTGCATGGCTTCCGCCGTGCGGGAGATATTGCCGCCCTGGCGGCGCAGTTCCTCGGTGATCAGGCTGCGCTCGAAGGCTTCCACGGCGAGGCCGAGGGGCACCGGCCCGCCGCTGCCCCCCTGCCCCACCAGCGGCCGCAGCCCGAGGACGAAGCGTTCCGCCTGGTTGCCCAGTTCCCGCACATTGCCCGGCCAGGAATGGGCCATCAGTTCCTGGACCAGGGCGTCCTTCACCTGTGGCGCCGGGCGGTGCAGGCGGGTGGCGGCCTGGGCGACGAAGTGGCTGAAGAGCAGCGGCACATCCTCCCGCCGCTGGCGCAGCGGCGGGAGGTCCACCGTCACCACGTTCAGGCGGAAATGCAGGTCGGCGCGGAACTTCCCCTGCGCGGCCAGCTCGGCCAGATCCGCCTTGGTCGCGGCGATGACGCGGAAATCGACGGGGATGAGGCGGTTGGAGCCCAGCCGCTCCACCACCCGCTCCTGCAGCACGCGCAGGAACTTCACCTGCATGGCCATCGACATGCTCTCGATCTCGTCGAGGAAGAGCGTGCCGTTGCGCGCGTGCTCGATCTTGCCGATGCGCTGCCTGGTGGCGCCGGAGAAGGCGCCGGCCTCGTGGCCGAAGATCTCGCTCTCGAACAGGGTTTCCGGCAGGCCGCCGCAGTTCAGCGCGACGAAGGGGCCGGTGCGGCCGCTGAGGTCGTGCAGGCAGCGCGCCACCAGTTCCTTGCCGGTGCCGGTCTCGCCCAGGATCATCACGTCGGAGGGCGTGGCGGCCACGTCCTGCACCAGGCCGCGCAACGCCACCACGGCGGGGGACGAGCCGATGATGCGGTTCTCCAGCCCGCCGATGGCGGCGATCTGCTGGCGCAGGCGGCGCACCTCCAGCGCCAGCCGCCGCTTCTCCAGCGCGCGCTGCACCACCCCCACCAGCTGCTCCGGCGTGAAGGGCTTCTGGATGAAGTCATAGGCGCCATCGCGCATCGCCTGCACGGCGGTCGCCACATCGCCATGGCCGGTGATGAGGATGACGGGCTGGTCCGCATCCTCCGCCACGATCTCGCGCAGGAAGCTCATGCCATCCGTGCCGGGCAGGCGGATATCGGTGACGACGACGCCGGGGAAGCCGCGCAGCGGCAGGCGCCGCGCCTTCTCGACGGAGTCGAAGCCCTGGGCCTGCAACCCCTCCAGCGCCAGGGCCTGGAGGCAGCCCAGCCGGACATCCTCGTCATCCTCGACCAGCAGGACCTCGATCTCACGCACGCTTGCTCTCCATCGCCGCGGCCGGCAGGCGGAGGGTGAAGACAGCGCCCCCCTCCGGCCGGTTGGCGGCCTCCAGGCTGCCGCCGAGGCGGCGCATGATGTCCGACGAAATGGCCAGGCCAAGGCCCAGCCCGCTGCTCTTCTTGGTGGTGAAGAAGGGCTCGAAGAGCCGTTCCAGCACCGCCCCGCTCATCCCCGGCCCATTGTCGGAGACGGTGACGCAGGCCGCCCCGCCCTCCTGCCACCAGCGGATGCGGATGCGCTTTTCCGTCTGCTCCGCCACGGCATCGGCGGCATTGCCGATGAGGTTGACGAGCACCTGCTCAAGCCGCACGGCCTCGCCCTGGGCCACCACGGCGGCGGGCGGCGGCTCCAGCACCAGCTGCACGCCGTCCTTCTCCAGCCGGTGGCCGAGCAGGGCCGCGGCGCTCTCGATGCGCTGGGCCAGCGGCAGGGGCTCGGCCTCGCCGGTGGAGCGGCGGGCGAAGGAGCGCAGCTGCCCCGTCAGCGTGCCGAGCCGCGCCACCAGATCGGTGATGCGGCCGAGGTTGAAGCGCACCGTCTCGGTATCGCCGCGCTCCAGGAAGCGCACGGCATTGGCCGAGAGGGTGCTGAGCGCCGCGAGGGGCTGGTTGATCTCATGCGCGAGGCCGGCGGAAAGCTGGCCGATCACGGCGAGGTTCTCGGTGCGGATCAGTTCTTCCTGGGCGCTTTCCAGGCGGCGGACGGCCTGGATGCGCTCCTGCACCTCGCGCCGCAGCCCGGCATTGGCGGCGCGCAGCTCGGCGCTGCGCTGCTCCACCTGGAGCTCCAGGTGGTCATGCGCGGCCTGGAGCGCCTCGCGCGCCGCCAGCCGCTCCCGCGTCGCATCGCGCCAGAGGCGGAAGGCGTGCAGCAGCACGGAGGCGAAGGCCACCATCACCATGGCGGCGACGGCGCGCGCCCAGGCCAGGCTGTAGAGATCCCCCGGCTCGCTGAGCACGGTAACGTTCATGCCGCTGCCCGGCATCTGGCGCGCCAGGGCCAGGTAGTCCTGCGCGGCGCCGCCCTCGCCCAGGCGGGCGAGGCGCAGCCCCTCGCCGAGGTCGCGCAGCGGCTGCCAGGGCAGGGCGGGTAGCGGGCGGTGGTTATATTGCTGGGTTTCTTCCAGCTTCTGCCGGGCGGCGGGGCTGAGGGGGCCGAGGGTGGCGTATTTCCAGTCCGGCACCGAGGCGAGGATGACGACATCATTCGCATCCGTCAGCAGCACGGGGTATTCGGCGCCGCGCCAGGGTTTTTCCAGCTGCTCCAGGTCGATCTTGATGGCGACGACGCCGAGGCGCCGCCCCTGCTGCTCCACCGCCGTGGCGAGGAAATAGCCGGAGGCGTTGTTGGTGGTGCCGATGCCGTAGAAGCCTTCCGTCCGCCCCGGCCGGGCGTTGCGCACATAGGGGCGGTAGGAGATGTCGCGGCCGAGGAAGCTGTCCGGCCGGTCCCAGTTGCTGGTGGCGACGATCTGCCCGCCGGGGTCCACCAGATAGGCCTGTTGCGCGCCGATGCTGGCGTTGAGCTGCTTCAGGTAGCGGTTCATCTCCGCCACGTCGCGCGCGGCGGGGGGCGCCTGGAGGAAATCCGCCACGTCGCGGTTGAGCGAGGCGGTGAGCGGCAGCAGGCCGAAGCGCTCCATCTCGCGCTCCAGCGCGCCGGCATGGAGGCTGATGCGGGATTCCATGGCGCCGCGCAGGTCGCGCAGGCCCGCCTGCAGCGTGTGCTCGAAGACCAGCCAGCCGGCCAGGAGGGAGAGCAGCGCCGCCAGGACGACATACAGGAAAAAGTCGCGCTGGCGCATGGTGACGACGCAGGGCAGCGCGGCGAGGGCTGCCGGATCGGTGCCGGGGGCGAGCCGGCAGCGCCCGCCGCAGCGGCCGCTGTAGCGGCAGGGGGCGGCGGCGGCGCGGGGGGAGAGGGCGTTCACGGCGGGGTTCCTGGCCCGGGCTGGGCTGGCACGGCGGCTAACGGGGCCAGGCGCGGGGCCGCCCGGCGCGCCGCGGCGGGCAGCACGGGGCGCAGCCTATCACGGGCGGGGCGGCGGGGGGGATGGGCGTGGGTGGCATGGGTGGCGGGCTCCGGGCGCGCGCCGGCGGCGGGCCGGGCGTGGGTGTGGGGGCGTGGGGTGGTGCCTGCAACCGCCATACCAGCCGCGCCCGGCCCCCGCCGGGGGCGGGAGGCGGCTGATTCCGCTTGGAAAAGCCGGGCATCCGGCGGAAGCTGCGTTCGGTTTTCCGACCGGCCCGCCCCCGCCGCGTCCGGAAAACCGAACGGCCCGGGGCGGGCATGGGCGCGGGAAGGCCCGGCGCCCCCCGGGCCGCATGCCGTATCGCCTTGGCCGCGCAGGGTTTTCCGCGCGTGGCCGGGTGCCGCGCGGCCACGGCACGGGGCTTGCGATACCTCCCCCGCCGCCGCTGGCCGGTGGCTGATCAAGGGAGCGCTGCCGCGCCATGGATGCTCACACCCCCCCACCCCCGGAGGCAGGCCCCGCCGCGGCGCCCGCCGCCGGCATCACGCTGGTCATCGACGGGGTGGAGATCACCGCCGCGCCGGAAGCCTCCATCCTCCAGGCCGCCGCCCATGGCACGGCGGCGCTGACGGCCAATATCGGCTGCATGGGCCAGGGCGTCTGCGGCTCCTGCCGCTGCATGGTGCGGCGCCAGGGGGAGCGGCAGGTGGAGACCCGCCTCGCCTGCGAGACGCGCGCCGAGGCGGGGATGGAGGTGTCCTTCATCGACTACTTCATCCCCGAGCACCGGCATGTCTACGACATCGCCGAGGTGACGGAGAGCTGGGGCCTGCTGGACCAGCTCAACGCCATTTTCCCGGAAGCGGCGCATTGCCGCCATTGCGGCGGCTGTGACCGCGCCTGCCCCAAGGGCATCGCGGTGCAGCAGGGCGTGGCGCTCTGCGTCGCCGGGGATTTCGACGCGGCGGCGCGCGGCTTCGACGAGTGCGTGATGTGCAACCTCTGCACCCTGGCCTGCCCCGAGCATATCCGGCCGAACAATCTCGGCCTTTTCGTCCGCCGCGCGACGGCGGCGCTGACGCTGCGGCCGATCGACCTGGTGCGCCGCCTGCGCGAGATCGAGCAGGGCGCGATGGCCGTCGAGATCCCCCCCGAAGCCGGTGCCGGCGCCGCGCCGGCCGTGGAGCACGACGCATGAGCACCCCCGACCTTCCCGCGCCCCTGCCCACCCCCCTGCCCGCTGGCATTGCCTATGAGCGCGCGCTGGCGGCGCTGCCGCAGGCCGCGGCGCTGCCGCCGCCACCGGCCAACCTCGCGACGCAGGCGCTGCTCGGCCGCTACCACCCGGACCATGCCGCCGGGGCGCGGGTGGCGCTGGCGATCGGCGCCAATGCGGGCGATCCCTGCCACCCGCGGCCCAAGGGGGGCCCCCCCCCCCCCCCCCCCCCTCGCCGCGCTGCTGCAGAGCAATGCGCTGCTCGACGATGCGGCGCTGGCCGGCGCCACGCCGCTGCGCGCCGATGTGCTGGTGCTGGGCGGCGGCGGCGCGGGAGCGGCGGCGGCGCTGGCCGCGGCGGGCGCCGGGCGGCAGGTGATCCTGGCCACCAAGCTGCGCATGGGTGACAGCAACACGGTGATGGCCGAGGGCGGCATCCAGGCCGCCATCGGGCCGGAGGACAGCCTGCAGCACCATTTCGACGACACGCTGCGCGGCGGCCACAACAGCGCCGACCCGCATCTGGTGAAGCAGCTCGTCACCGATGGCCCGGCGGTGATCCGCTGGCTGATCGGCCTCGGCATGCATTTCGACCTGGAGAAGGAGGCGGGGCTCGGCGCGCGGCTGCTGCGCAAGAAGGCTGGCGGCACCACCGTGCCGCGCATCCTCAGCCACAGGGACGTCACCGGGCTGGAGATGATGCGCGTGCTGCGCGAGGCGGTGGAGCTCCACCCGCGCATCACGGTAATGAACCGCTGCCCGGCGGTGGAACTGCTCTCCGATGATGCCGGGGCCTGTGTCGGCGCCGTGCTCTATGACCTGGAGCACCGCCGTTTCCTGCTGCTGCGCAGCCCCGCGGTGATCCTGGCGACGGGCGGCAGCGGGCGGCTGCATCTCGGCGGCTTCCCCACCTCCAACCACTATGGCGCCACGGCGGACGGGCTGGTGCTGGCCTACCGCATGGGGGCGCGGCTGCGCGACCTCGACTCCTTCCAGTATCACCCGACGGGCGTGGCCTGGCCGGCGCCGCTGGCAGGCGGGCTGATCTCGGAGGCGGTGCGCTCGGCCGGGGCGTGGCTGGTGAATGGCCATGGCCAGCGCTTCGTCGATGAGCTGCTGGCGCGCGACATCGTCGCCGCCGCCATCCTGCGCGAGATCGCGGAGGGGCGCGGCGTCACGCGCGGCGGGCGGGTGGGGGTGTTCCTCGACACGCCGGGCCTGCTGGCGCGCCAGCCGGACCTGCTGGAGACGCGGCTCACCGGGCTGAAGCATCTGGCGCACAAGGCCGGGTTCGACCCGCGGCGGGAGCCTTTCCTGGTGGCCCCCACGCTGCATTACCAGAATGGCGGCGCGGTGATCGACCCGCAGGGCGAGACCACCATCCCCGGCCTTTACGCCGCGGGCGAGGTCTCGGGCGGCGTGCATGGGCGCAACCGGCTGATGGGCAATGCGCTGCTGGAGATCATCAGCTTCGGCCGCCGGGCCGGGGCGCATGCGGCGGCGCGGCCGGTGGCCGCCTATAGCCGGGGCGGCATCGAGCATGTGCACCGCTGGCAGCGCGCGCTGGCCGCCGCCGGCCTGCCGCGCGCGCCGCGCGCCCCCCTTCTCTACCCCGACTACGCGCCCTTCTCGCTGCGCCAGCATGCCGCGGCGTGAGGGGCAGGCAGGAACCGCCATCATGGACACGCTGAATCAGGTGCTGCTGTACCCCGCCTTCCAACTGGGCGCCGATCTGGAGGGCTGGCTGGCGGCGGGCGGGGGCCAGGGGCTCATCGCCGCGCTGGCCGAGCCGGCGGCCATCATCCCCACCCTGCGCGAGGCCGATCTGCGCGGCATGGGGGGCGCCGGCTTCCCCACCTGGCGCAAGTGGCAGGCCGCCGCCGAGGCGCCGGGCGCAGGCAAGTTCGTCGTCTGCAACGGCAATGAGGACGAGCCGGGCACCTTCAAGGACCGCCACCTGCTGCGCTGGACGCCGCATGCGGTGGTGGAGGGCGGGCTGATCGCCGCGCTGGCCACGGGGGCGGCGCATCTCGTGCTCTACATCAACCCGCACCAGGCCGCGGCGGTGGCCGAGATGCGGCGCGCCGTGGCGCAGTGGCAGGCCAGCCCCTGGCTCGCCCGGATGGAGCGCGCGCTGGGCCACCCGCTGGACATCGCGGTGGTGGAGACCTCCGGCCGCTATATCGGCGGCGAGGAGACGGCGGTGATCTCCTGGCTGGACGGGCATTTCCCCTTCCCCCGCCGCAAGCCGCCCTTTCCGGCGCAGAGCGGCGTGGGGCGCGCGCCGACGCTGATCAACAACACCGAGACGCTGGCGCATGTGCCGCATATCCTGCGCCATGGCGCCGCGTGGTACCGCGCGCTGGGGATCGGCGCGGCGGCGGGGACGAAGCTCTATTCCCTCTCCGGCGATGTGATGCGCCCCGGCCTTTATGAGCTGCCGATGGGCACCAGCCTGCAGGAGCTGATCTTCGTGCATGGCGGCGGGATGCTGGAGGGGCGGGACTTCAAGGCCGTCTTCACCGGTGGCCCTTCCAACACGCTGCTGACGAAGCGGGACCTCGATGTGGCGCTGGATTTCGACTCCGTGCGGGCGCGGCGCTCGCGCCTTGGCACCGGGGCGATGATCGTGATTTCCGAGGGCACCAGCATCATCCGCAAGGTGGCCGAGTATATCGCCTTCTTCGCCGCCGGCTCCTGCGGGCAATGCCCTTCCTGCAAGGCCGGCACCTTCCAGCTGGCGCGGCTGCTGGACCGTATCGATGGCGGGCGCGGCACGGCGGAGGATCTGCAGGCGCTGGAGAGCCTGTGCCGCATCCTGCCCGGCAGCGGGCGGTGTGGCCTGATCGATGGCGCGGTGACGGTGGTGGAAAGCTCGCTGCACACTTTCCCGGACGAATACGCCGCCACCCGCTGACAGCGGGGTCCGGGGGGACCTTGTCCCCCCGGCGGGGGTAAGGGGGCAGCGCCCCTTTTTTACGTTTCCTGTCCGCCTCCGGACATTCCCGAAATCCCGCCCCGCCGCATCGCGGCGCAGAGCTCGGCGTGGAGGATGCGCAGGGCGCGCTCCACCCCCGCCTCGCCATCGGCGGCCAGCCCGTAGAGCCAGGCGCGCCCGACCAGCACGCCGCAGGCGCCGAGGGAGAGGGCCTTCAGCACATCCCCGCCGCTGCGGATGCCGCCATCGGCGAGCACGGCGCAGCGCCCGCGCAGGAGGCGCGCCACCTCCGGCAGCGCCTGGAGGGAGGGCAGCGGCTCCGCCCCCGCATCGCTGCCGTGGTTGGAGACGATGACGCCCTCCGCCCCGCAGTCGAGCGCCGCATGGGCCTCGGCCGGGCGCAGCACGCCCTTCAGCACGAGGCGCCCGGGCCAGAGGCCGCGCAGCCAGGCGACGGCCTGCCAGTCCGGCGCCGTCAGGCATTGCGCCTGGAGCCAGGGCAGCAGGGAGGCGAGGCCATCGCCCTCCGGCACCAGGCCGCGCAGATTGCCCAGGCTGCGATGCTCGGCGCGCAGCAGGCCCAGCGCCCAGCCGGGATGGGCCAGGATGTCGAGCGCCTGGGACAGGCTGAGCCCCAGCGGCAGGCCGCCGCCCTGGCCGAAGCGGCGCGGCAGCGGCACGGGCAGGCGCGCGCTCAGCGTCACCACCAGCGTCGCGCAGCCGGCGGCGCTGGCGCGGGCGAGGAGGGCGCGCATCGCCTCGCGGTCGCGCAGCAGGGGGAGCTGGAACCAGAGCGGGCGCGGCACGGCCGCCGCCACCTGCTCCACCGGCTGCACGGAGAGGGCGCTGAGGCAGAAGGGAATGCCCACACGCTGCGCCGCGCGGGCGCCGAGGATCTCGCCGCGCGGGTGGAAGAGCCCGGCGAGGGCGGTGGGGGCGATGGCCACCGGCATGGCGGCCTCCTCCCCCAGCAGGCGGGTGGCGGGGTCCGGCGTGGCGCCTGTCGGAGCGCCTGTCCGGGCGCCTGTCGGGGCGCCCGCCGGGCCGGGCTTCAGGACGAGGCCCGCCAGGGCGCGGCGATTGGCGCGCCAGCCGGGGCCTTCGGGGGTGCCGCGCTCGGCATTGTCGAGCAGCAGGCGGGGCAGGCGCCGGCGCGCCTGCTGGCGGAGATCGGCGATTCGCGCGCGGGGGGGGGGGGGGGGGGGGGGGGGGGGGGGGGGGGGGGCGCGGGGGGGCGGGGGGGGGGGGGGGGGGGGGGGGGGGGGCGGGGGCGG
>NZ_JANFNY010000055.1:15595-34497 GCF_024437745.1 Roseomonas sp. GC11
GCCCGGCCCCCCGCCCCCCCCGCCCCCCCCCCCCCCCCCCCCCCCCCTCCGCCGTGGAGGCCCTGGATCAGGGCCTCGAAACCGGCCGGGTCAGAAGACATTGACCAGGACGATCGTCAGCAGGGCCATCACCACGCGGGAGGTGGCGTAGCCGATGGTGTAGCCCAGCACGGGAACCTTGCTGCGCGAGGCTTCCTGGAGCGCGCCCAGGGCGGCGGTGGTGGAGCGCGCCCCGGCCGTGGCGCCGAGCAGGATGCCCGGGTGGAACTTGAAGACATAGCGGCCGAGGGCGAGGCCGACGAAGAGCGGCACCATGGTGACGACGGTGCCGGCCAGGAAGAGGGTCAGGCCGTATTGCTGGAGGCCGCCGATGAAGCCCGGCGCGGCGTTCAGGCCGATCACCGCGATGAAGCCGTTCAGCCCCACATTGTTGAAGACCCAGAGGGCGGGGCCGGGGATGCGGCCGAAGGTGCGCATGATGGAGCGCATGTAGCCGCAGACGATGCCGGCCACGATGGCGCCGACCGAGGTGCCGAAGCTGAGCGGGATGCCCGCCACATGGATGGTGATGGCGCCGAGCAGGCTGCCGATGACGATGCCGAAGCTCATGAAGGCCATGTCGGACTTCTCGAGCGGGCGGTCGGCATAGCCGAGCAGGCGGGCGACCTTGGCGACATCGGCCTTGGCGCCGAGGATGGTCAGCACGTCGCCGCGCTGGATCTTGATGTGATCCTCGAGCGGCATGGCGACATCGGCGCGGGTGAACTTGCAGAGGAAGACGCCGCGGCCGGGCTTGCCGAAGACCTCGCGCAGGATGCTGCCCAGGGTCTTGTCCGCATAGTCGCGGTTGGTGACGACGAGATCCAGCTTCTCGGTGGAGAAGTCGAGCATCTCGACATCGCTGACCTCGTCACCGATGCGGGCGCCGATATCGACCAGGGTTTCCAGGTTGCTGGAGACGGCGATGATGGCGTTGGCGGGGAGGATGGTGTCCTTCTCGCACTCGACGATGCGGTTGCCCTGGCGCAGGCGGCGGACGAAGACGAGCTGGTTGAAGCTGTGCTCCACCTCGCCCACGCTGCGGCCGAAGAAGTCCGGGTTGGTCAGGCGATAGGCGCGGGCATAGAACTCGTGATAGGCGGTGGTGGTGGCGTTCTCGCCCGGCGTGCCGTGCTTCTTCTCATACTCGCGGCAGGATTCGGCCAGGTCGATGCCGAAGAGCTTCGGCGCGAGGGTGGCGAGGATCCAGGCCGAGCCGGCGGTGCCAAAGGGGTAGGTCACCGCATAGGCCACCGGCATCAGCGCCAGCGCGGCCTTGGTCGCGGCGGGGTCCATGCCCATCTGCGAGATCATGTCGTTGGCGACGCCGAGCACGGTGGAATTGGTGTAGCCGCCCGAGAGCAGCCCGGCCGTGAGGGCGCCGTTATAGCCGAGCATCTTGCCGAGCAGGATGGCGGTGCCGAGGCCGCTCAGGCAGATGATGACCGAGAAGACCACCTGCGGCATGCCATCGCTGCGCAGCGCCCGGATGAACTGCGGCCCCACCGCGTAGCCCACCGAGAAGAGGAACATCGCGAAGAAGGTCGATTGCAGGATGCCGGGAATGGCGATGTGGAGCTGCCCGATGGCGAGCCCCGCGAGCAGCGTGCAGGTCACGGTGCCCAGGTTGAATTTCCCCATATTGATGCTTCCCACCCAGAAGCCGACGGCGATCGTCAGGTAGATCGCGATCTCGGGGTATTTCTGCAGGGTGGCGACGACGGCGCTCATGACGCTTCTTTCACCGATGCGGTGGATGGGCCGGCGCGATGGCCGGCCCAGTCACCTTGTCCACTCAGGGTCTGCGCCGCGGGATCAGTATTGCGGCTTGTAGAGCTGCGCCTCGATCCAGGCGCGGATGTCACGCGGGCGCTCGGCCTGGGCGAGCCCGGCGTCGAACATGTATTCGACGATGCGGGTCGCCGTGGTCACCTCGGTTTCCAGGATCTGGTCCTGGCTCGGGTAGAGCATGCCCTTGGCGCGCAGCGTGGGGCCGACCTGGTCGGCGGTCGCGTGGGCGGCGACGATGAAGCACTCATCCGTCAGCCGCGTCGGGCGCGCCACATAGGTGGCGAGGCCGATGGCCGGGTAGATGTAGAAGTTGTTCGCCTGGCCGGGGCGATAGGTCTTGCCGTTCAGCTGCACATCCGGGAACTGCACGCCGGCGGCGAAGAGGGCCTTGCCGTTGGACCAGGTATAGGCCTGTTCCGCCGTGCACTCGGCCTTGTGCGTCGGGTTGGAGAGGGCGAAGATCACCGGCCGCTCGTTGAAGCGGCACATGGCCTCGATCACCTCCTTGTTGAAGGCGCCGGCCCTGGTGCTGACGCCAACCAGGATGGTGGGCCTGAAGGCGTTCAGCGCCTTGAGGAAATCCTGCATCGGCGGCAGGTTCTGGGCATAGACCTTCTGCGCTTCCGTCAGATCGAAGCGCGAGGGCTCGATCAGGCCGTTGATGTCGAACATGGCGATGCGCGAGCGCGCCTCGTCGAGGCTCAGGCCCTTGGTCTGCATCTCGGCGCAGATCAGCTTGGCGATGCCGATACCGGCCGAGCCGGCGCCGAGGAACATGATGCGCTGATCCGCGAGCCGGCCGCCGGTGGAGAGCAGCGCGCTGGCGATGCCGGCCAGCGCGACGGAGGCCGTGCCCTGGATGTCGTCATTGTAGCAGAGGATGCGGTCGCGGTAGCGGTCTAGCATGCGGATCGCATCCGTGCCTTTCCAGTCCTCGAAATGCACGCAGCAATTCGGGAAGACCTCCATGACGGCCTGGATGAATTCCTCGGTCAGTTCATCCAGCTCCGCCTCGGAGACGGGCGGCTCGCGCGTGCCGAGATAGAAGGGATCGGCGCGCAGGCTTTCATTGGTGGTGCCGATATCGAAGAGCACGGGCAGCAGGCACTGCGGCGGCACGGCGGCGCAGGCGGTGTAGAGCTGCAGCTTGCCGATGGGAATGCCCATGCCATTGGCGCCGATATCGCCGAGGCCCAGGATCCGGCCGCCGGTGGAGACGCAGATGAAGCGGACATCCTTCTCCGGCCAGTTGCGCAGCACCTCGGCCATGCGCCCCTTCATGTGGCGCGAGATGTACATGCCGCGCGCGCGGCGGTAGATGTTGCCGAAGGTCTCGCAGGCATCGGCCACGGTCGGGTCATAGAGGATGGGGATGAAGCGCTTCGGGTCGGACATGATGGTCTTGTAGAAGACCGTCTCGTTGCGATCCTCGAGGCCGATCAGATAGATGTAGCGCTCCAGGTCATCATTCTTCTCGTCGAGATGGGCGAGCACACGCTCCACCTGGCGGTCGAGCGATTCCACGGCCTGTGGCAGCAGCCCTTCCAGGCCGAGGCGGCGGCGCTCCTCATGGGTGAAGGCGGTGCCGCGGTTGCGGCCGGGGTGGTGCAGCAGGGCGGCGCCCTGCACGGCATCTTCGTGGTCGCGGCCGGAGGCGATGTAGGAGTCAGGCATGGTCTTGATCCCCAAGGGATACGGTTCTGGAGAAGCGGCGGACGGTGTTTCCGCATCGCCTGCGTCGCTTCCGCCCTTCTTAGGGCAAGGCCCGTGCCAGCTTTTTCTTTCAGTTCTTCTCTCTGATTTTAAAGGGATTTTCTGAAGTCATCCGGCGCCGCGCGGACGGAATCCCGACCCCGCACGGCAAGGCGCGTTCGGGCCACCGAACGGCCCGCGCCGCGCCGGGAAAAATCCGAAAAAAAATTCAGGGGCGGCGCGGCAGGGTCATCAGCACGGCGAAGCCATCGCGGCTGTCGCTGCGGAATTGCAGCATGCCGCCATGCGCGCGCAGCACCGCATCGGCGATGGCCAGGCCCAGCCCGGCGCCCGGCTGGCCATGCGGGCGCTGGTGGAACGGCTCCCGCACGCGCGCCCACAGGGCGGGCGGAATGCCGGGGCCGTCATCGACCACCTCCACCACCACCGCCTCCGCCTGCTCCAGGATACGCAGGTCCAGCCGCGTCGGCGCGCCATGCCGCAGCGCGTTGTTCAGCAGGTTCAGCAGCGCCTCGCGCAGGCTGACGGCATCGCCCTGCACCATCACCGGATGCTCCGGCGCGTCGAAGGCCAGGGCGGGCTCGCTGCGCGCCCAGGCGGGCGCGTTCATCGCGATGTCCAGCATGGCGCGGCGGGCGAGTTCCACCACATCCACCGGCTCCAGCGCCACCACCTCGGAACGGTGCGTCACCATCGCATGGTTGAACAACTGCCCGACCAGACGGCCCAGCTCCGCCGTGCGGGTGGCGATGCGCTGCAACTGCGACACGCGCCGCGCCGGGTCCTGCTCCACCTGCAGCAGATCCACCTGGGAGGCGAGCCCGGCCAGCGGCGTGCGCAGCTGGTGCGCCGCATCGCCGATCATCCGCTGCATCATGCCGATGCGGTGGTCCAGCCGCGCCATGAAACTGTTGATCGCGCCGACCAGGCCGGCGATCTCCGGCGGCACCTCCATTCGCAACGGCGTCAGGTCGCGCGGGTCGCGCTCGCGCAGCGAGGCCTGCACACGCTCCAGCGGCGCCAGCACGCGCTTCGTCGCCAGCAGCGTGACGATCAGCGCGATGGCATTCAGCGCCAGCACCGCCAGGATCGCCTTGCCAGCGATATCCCGCGCCAGCGCCGTGCGGCCATGCAGGGTCTGCGCGACCGCGATCACCGCCCAACCCTCGCCGATCTGCCGCGTCGTCACCGCCACGCGCACCGGCTCGCCCTGCCACTGGTCATCGAGCAGCAGCCAGCCACGCTGGCGCAGCAGCGTGCGCTGCGCCGGCTCCTCCACCCCCGTGCGCAGCGCCGGGCTGCCGGCCACCACCACCCCACGCGGGTCCACCACCTTGTAGACCACGCGGTCCGTCAGGGAGAGCACGGAGAGCACGGAGACAGGCGGCTCCACCGTGACCATCACCCCCTGCAGATAGGTGTTCTCGGCGATCTGCGCGGCACTGGCCCGCAGCAGCGTGTCATAGGCGCCGGCCGCGGTGAGCTGCGCGTAGTACCAGCCCGCGGCGGAGAAACAGGCGCTGACGCCCCCCAGCATCACCACCAGCAGCAGCGCCACCCGCGCATGCAGGGAACGGATCGGCGTCATCGCAGCACGAGCTGGTAGCCAAGCCCGCGCAGGGTGCGGATCTCCGCGCGGGAGGCCGCGATCTTGCGGCGCAGCCGCGCCACATACTGCTCCACCGCATTGCTGCCGGCCTCGCTGTCGAGGCCGAAAAGGCGCTCGGCGATCTGGCCCTTGTCGACCACGCGGCCCACGCGCGTCGCCAGGATTTCCAGCAGCGCCAGCTCGCGCCGCGTCAGCTCCACGGGCTGCCCGGCCAGCATCACCAGACGGCCCGCGAGGTCGATGGTGATGTCGCCACAGCGCAGCTCATTCGTCGCGCTGCCGCCCTGGCGCCGCAGCAGCGCGCGCACCCGCGCCTCCATCTCCAGGAAGTCGAAGGGCTTCACCAGATAATCATCCGCGCCGAGATCCAGCGCGCCGACACGGTCATTGACGCTGGAGCGCGCCGTCAGCATCAGCACCGGCGTCGCCTGGCCCTGCTCGCGCAGGTGCCGCAGCAGGCGCAGCCCATCCGGCGGCGGCAGCATCACATCCAGAATGAACAGGTCATAGGGCTGCACCGCGATGCGCGCCAGCGCGCCCTCCCCATCCCGCTCCCATTCCACCGCATGCCCCATGCGCTGGAGCCGCGCCACGATCCCCTCACCGACATCGGCGGTGTCCTCGACCAACAAGATCCGCATCATCCATTCCTGCTGCGGTGCAGCATCGATTTCTTCCGTGACTGTCAGTTTGGCAACAGGTTCAGGTGATAGCCAGGGCCGGAAGCGGGACGACAGCGCCCGCGCAACTCTGGGAAGAAAGGTCCGGCCATGGCAGACGCCACCCCCGGCACGCCCGCGCCGCTGCTCTCGGTCGAAGGCGTGACGCTGCAATACAAAACGCACGACGCCGTCGTCACCGCGACCCACCGCGTCGGCTTCGATGTCTATCCCTCGGACCGCTACATCCTCCTCGGCCCCTCCGGCTGCGGCAAGTCGACGCTGCTCAAGGCGATCGGCGGCTACCTCGCCCCCTCCGAGGGCGAGATCCGCCTGAAGGGCCGCGCCGTGCATGGGCCGGGGCCAGACCGCATGATGGTCTTCCAGGAATTCGACCAGCTCCTGCCCTGGAAAACCGTGCGGGAGAACGTGATGTTCGCCCTCAACGCCAGCGGCCGCGCCAGGGGCGCCGAGGCGCGCGACCGCGCGGACAGCTACATCGAGAAGGTCGGGCTGAAGAAATTCGCCGACAGCTACCCGCACATGCTCTCCGGCGGCATGAAGCAGCGCGTCGCCATCGCCCGCGGCATGGCCATGGAACCCGATGTGCTGCTGATGGACGAGCCCTTCGCCGCGCTCGACGCCCTCACCCGCCGCCGCATGCAGGAAGAACTGCTGCGCCTGTGGGAGGATACGCGATTCACCGTTCTCTTCGTCACCCACTCGATCGAGGAGGCGATCCGCGTCGGCACGCGCATCCTGCTGCTCTCCCCGCATCCGGGGCAGGTGAAGGCGGAGCTGAACTCCATCCCGCCCGCCCTCCAGGGCACCGGCGCCGCCGCGGCGCTGGAAGCGCGTATCAACGACATGCTCTTCGTGCATTGAGAGGCGGCCTATCATGAGCATCACCGCTGACGACAACAGCCTCTTCGCCCGCCCCGAGATCATCCGCGAGCCCTCGCGCAGCGGCATCGGCGAGGTCAACAAGCCGATCTCCGCCTGGGAAGCCGTCTACCGCATCGGCGCACTGCGCAAGGCGCTGATCCTGCTGGTGCTCGCCGTCATCTGGGAAGCTTATGGCCGCTGGCTCGACAACCCGCTTCTCTTTCCGCCCTTCTCGGCCACCGTGCAGGCGCTGTTCGAGAATATCGCCAACGGCATCATCCCGGCGCGCACGCTGATCTCGCTGCGCACCCTCGTCATCGGCTACGGCATCGGCATCCTCCTCGCCGCGCTGCTCACCACCCTCGCCATCGGCTCCCGCATCGGCACCGACCTGCTGGAGACACTGACCTCCATGTTCAACCCGCTGCCGGCCATCGCCCTGCTGCCGCTGGCGCTGATCTGGTTCGGCCTCGGCTCGGGCAGCGTGATCTTTGTCCTCGTCCACTCCGTGCTCTGGGCGATTGCGCTGAACACCCATGGCGGCTTCCGCTCCGTCTCGCGCACGCTGCGCATGGTCGGGCAGAATTACGGCCTCGGCGGGCTGCGCCTCGTGCGCGATATCCTCATCCCCGCCGCCTTCCCCTCCATCCTCACCGGCCTGAAGGTCGGCTGGGCCTTCGCCTGGCGCACCCTGATCGCGGCGGAACTGGTCTTCGGCGTCTCCTCCGGCGGCGGCGGCCTGGGCTGGTTCATCTTCGAGAACCGCAACCAGCTCGAGACCGCCAACGTCTTCGCCGGCCTCTTCTTCGTCATCCTCATCGGCCTCTTCGTGGAAAGCGTGATCTTCGCCAATATCGAGAAGCGCACCATCCGCCGCTGGGGCATGCAGCACTGAGCCGGCCATACGCCCGGGGCCCTCTCCTCACGACAACAAGAATGGGAAGCGTTCAATGAAGCGTCGCGATGTTCTCACCCGGGGGGCCGCCCTCGCGGCCGCCCTGGCCACCCCCGCCCTGCTCGCCCGCCCCGCCTACGCCGAGGCCAGCCGCGTCCGCCTCTCGCATGGCTATGGCATCCTCTATTTGCCGCTGATCGTCATGCGCGATCAGAAATTGCTGGAGAAGCAGGCGGAGAAGGCCGGCCTCGGCGCCATCGATGTCTCCTGGCAGATGCTCGATGGCGGCAACGTCATCAACGATGCCATGCTCGCCGGCTCGCTCGACATCGCCGGCACCGGCGCGCCGGGCTTCATGACGCTGTGGTCGCGCGCCCGCGGCATCCCGCGCTCGGAGATCATCGGCGTCTCGGGCATGAGCACCTGCGCCCTGGTGCTCAACACCAACCGCCCGCATATCCGCGCCCTGGCGGATTTCACGCCCGCCGACAAGATCGCGCTGCCCGGCATCAAGACCTCGCTCGCCGCCGTCGTGCTGCAGATGCTGGTGGCGAAGCAGTTCGGGCAGGCCAACTATGCCAGACTCGATCCGATGACGGTCGGGCTGCCGCACCCGGAAGCCTATGCCTCTCTGATGAGCGGCAAGACCGAGATCGCCGCGCATTTCGCCTCGCCGCCCTATTCCGCGCGGGAACTGGCCGATTCGCGCATTCATAAGGTCATCGCGGCCAGCGAGGTCCTGGGCGATTCCACGCTGGATGTCGTCTTCGCGCCGAAGCAGTTCGTCAATGCCAATCCGGGCATCATGGGCGCCTTCCTCGCCGCCATGGACGAGGCCAATGCCCTCATCACCGGCGATCGCGCGAAGGCGGCGGAAATCTTCAACCGCGTCTCGCCCTCCGGCAGCAGCCAGGAAGATGTCATGGCCATGCTGGCGGAGCCGGACACGCATTTCGACACCACGCCGCACGGGCTGATGCAATACGCCAACTTCATGGGCGCCGTCGGCACCATCCGCAGCAAGCCGGCCACCTGGCAGGATCTCTTCATGCCGGCCCTGCACAACCGCGCCGGCTCCTGAGCCGTGCCCCTCCGGGAGGGCGCCGCCCTCCCGGACCCTCCCGCCGGGGTGGCGAGGCCACCCCGGACCCCGCTCTCAGAAAAATGGCCCGGAACTTGCTGCTACCGCATCAGGCGCGGCAAGGGATGCGATGCTCAGGGTCCTTCTGGTGGATAGCGACGAACAGCGGGCCGGCGCCGTCAGGGCCATGCTGGAGGCGCAGGGCTACAAGGTCGTCGGCGTCACAGGGCAGGCGCTGGACCTGACCGCGCAGGTCCGCGCCAGCGCCGCCGATGTCATCGTTTGCGGCCTCGAAGACCCCTCGCGTGACGCCCTCGACAGCATGCGCGCCCTCCACCGCGATGAGCCCCGCCCCGTCGTCCTCTTCGCCGAGCGCGGCGAGCCGGAGCAGATCGAGGCCGCCATCGAGGCCGGGGTGGCCGCCTATATGGTGGAAGGCCTCGCCCCCGCCCGCGTCCGGCCCGTCGTCGAGGTCGCCATCCGCCAGTTCCGCGCCCAGCAGGCCCTGCGCGCCGAATTGCAGCGCACCCAGGCCGAACTCGGCGAACGCAAGATCATCGAGCGCGCCAAGGGCCTCCTGATGCAGCGCCACCATCTCGGCGAGCCCGAAGCCCATGCCACGCTGCGCCGCCTCGCCATGGATCGCGGGCAGAAAATGGCCGAGGCCGCCGCCTGGGTAATTGCTCAAAAAGACGCCAAAAAGCGAATTTAATCAGCAAATATACGCGCGGCGGGTGCGGTTGTGCCATTTTTTGGCGCAAAAAAGGGCTTCCCTTCGCCGCCGGCACCATGGCAAGAAAGCGGCGGACCGGTGCAATGGCGTGCCGGTGCGCCGCGAACCCCCTGGTGATCCCACCAGGATGACCTGACCGGGCGAGCCAATGGCGGTTCGTCTCCCCGTTGCCCCTTTGGGCAACCCGGAGTGCGACCTTGCCTCTTTCCGCCCCCGCCCTTCCTGGTGACGCCCCCCATCTGCGCCTCGGCTATATGCCGTTGACCGATGCGGCGCCGCTGCTGGCGGCGCAGGCGCTGGGGCTTTTCGCCCGGCACGGGCTGCGCGTCAGCCTCAGCCGCGCCGGCGCCTGGGCGGCCCTGCGCGACCGCCTGGCCTTCGGCGCGCTGGATGGCGCGCATCTCCTCTACCCCATGCCCATCGCCGCCGCCCTCGGCCTCGGCCAGCCGGCGCGGGACTGGGTGGTGAGCTGCGGCCTCGGCCGCAATGGCAGTTCCATCGCGCTCTCCGCCAGCATCGCCGCGGCCCTCGCCCCCGTCGCGCCGCCGCTGGAGGCCAGCCGCTTCGCCGCCTTCGCCCGCCGCCGCGCCGCCGGGGGGCGCCCGCTGCGCCTCGCCGTCGTGCATGTGCATTCCACCCACAACTACCTGCTGCGCCACTGGCTCGCCGCCGGCGGGCTGGATGTCGAGGCAGAGGTCCGCATCCTCGTCGTGCCGCCGCCGCTGATGGTGGAGGAACTCCAGGCCGGCCGCATCGATGGCTGTTGCGTGGGCGAGCCCTGGGGCAGCCACGCCGTGCTCAGCGATGCCGCCGTCATCGCCCTCGGCAGCGGCGATGTCTGGCCCGGCCATGGCGAGAAGGTGCTGGGCTTCGCCGGCCCCTTCGCCGCGCGGGAGCGCCCCGCCATGGTGGCGGCGACCGCCGCCATCATCGAGGCGGCGCGCTGGCTGGAGCAGCCGGCCAACCACCTCGCCGCCGCCACGCTGCTGGCCGAGGAAGCCTTCCCCGGCGTCGAGCCCTCCACCATCGGCCATGCCTTCGCCGGGCACCTGCCCACCCCGGGCGGCGGCGTGCTGCCGCTCGCCCACCGCCTCGGCTTCCGCGCCGCCACCTGGCTGGACCCGGCCGAGCCGCGCGCCTGGCTCGGCCATATGCGCCGCTGGGACCACCTGCCCGAAGGGGCCAGCGAGAGCGTCGCCCTCGCCCCCTTCGTCAACACCCTCTGGGCCGAGGCGGCGCGCAGCGTCGCCGAGCCCGCACCGCAACCCGCCATCCTGCCGGAGGGCCCGACGCCGTGACCCAGCCCCTGACCCGCCGCCGCGCCATCGCGGCCACCGCCGCCCTGCTCGCCGCCGCCCGCGCCACGGCCCCGCGCGGCGCCTTCGCGCAGGGCACCACCACGCCCGAGGTGACGAAGGCCACGCTGGGCTACATCGCCCTCACCGATTCCGCGCCGCTGATCATCGCGCGGGAGAAAGGCTTCTTCGCCAAGCACGGCATGCCGGATGTGGAGGTGGTGAAGCAGGCGAGTTGGGGCGCCACGCGGGACAATCTCGTCCTCGGCGGCGCCGCCGGCGGCATCGATGGCGCGCATATCCTGACGCCCATGCCCTACCTGATGCACACCGGGCGCATCACCCAGAACAACCAGCCGGTGCCCATGGCCATCATGGCGCGGCTGAACACCAACGGCCAGGCCATCTCGGTGGCCGCGAAGCATGCCGGTGCCACGCTCGACGCCGCGCCGCTGCGCAAGCTGCTGACGCCGGAGAGCAAGGTCGCCATGACCTTCCGCGGCGGCACGCATGACCTGTGGATCCGCTACTGGCTCGCCGCCGCCGGCATCGACCCGGACAAGGATGTGCAGACCATCGTGGTGCCGCCGCCGCAGATGGTGGCCAACATGAAGGTCGGCACCATGGACGCCTTCTGCGTGGGCGAGCCGTGGAACGACCAGCTGGTGCGCCAGAAGCTCGGCTACAGCGCCGCCCTGACCGGCGAGGTCTGGCGCGACCACCCGGAAAAATCCTTCGCCCTGCGCGGCGATTTCGTCCAGTCCCGCCCGCGCGCGGCGGAGGCGCTGACGGCGGCCGTCATCGAGGCGCAGCGCTGGTGCGACCAGCCCGCCAACAAGGCGGAGATGTGCGAGATCATCGGCCGCCGCGCCTGGTTCAACGTGCCCGTGGTGGACATCCTCAACCGCGCCCAGGGCAACATCGACTATGGCGACGGCCGCAGGGTCGAGAACTCGCCGCTGCTGATGAAATACTGGCGCGACCATGCCAGCTACCCCTTCCGCAGCCATGAGCTGTGGTTCCTGACGGAGGATATCCGCTGGGGCGTGCTGCCGGAGGGGACGGACACGGCGAAGCTGATCGGCGAGGTGAACCAGGAAGCCATCTGGCGCGCCGCCGCCGCCCGTGCCGGCGTGCCCGCCGCCGAAATGCCCGCCGGCACCAGCCGTGGCCGCGAGAGCTTCTTCGATGGCAAGGTCTTCGATCCCGAAAACCCGGCGGCCTATCTCGCCTCCCTCGAAATCAAGAAGATCGTGCGGGGCTGAGCCGGTGAACGCCCTCAGCCGCAAGCCCGAGGCGGCGCCGCGCCTCGCCTCCGCGCCCCTTCCGGCGCTCCCCGCGCCCTCGCGCCTCGCCCCCGTCGCGGCGCGGGTGCTGCCGCCGCTGCTGGTGGTGGCGGCGCTTGGCATCCTCTGGGAATATGCCGCCGGCGGCAGCGGCGCCACCCTGCCGCCGCCGAGCCAGGTCTGGGCCGACAGCCGGGAGCTGATCCTCGACCCCTTCTTCGACCGCGGCGGGCTGGACAAGGGGCTGTTCTGGCACCTCGCCGCCAGCCTGACGCGCGTCTTCGAGGGCTTCTTCCTGTCGGCCATCGCTGGCGTCGCGCTGGGCATGCTGGTGGGCACCTCGCCATTCGCCATGCGCGGCCTGGACCCCATCTTCCAGGTGCTGCGCACCGTGCCGCCGCTGGCTTGGCTGCCGCTCTCCCTCGCCGCCTTCCGCGAGGCGCAGCCCAGCGCCATCTTCGTCATCTTCATCACCGCGATCTGGCCCATCATCATCAACACCGCCGTCGGCGTCCGCAACGTGCCGCAGGACTACCGCAACGTCGCGGCCGTCATCCATCTGCGCGGCCCGGCCTGGTTCTGGCTGGTCGTGCTGCCGGCGGCGGCGCCCTATATCTTCACCGGGCTGCGCATCGGCGTCGGCCTCTCCTGGCTCGCCATCATCGCGGCGGAGATGCTGATCGGCGGCGTCGGCATCGGCTTCTTCGTCTGGGATGCCTGGAACAGCTCCAACCTCTCCGACATCATCGTGGCGCTCTTCTATGTGGGCATCACGGGTTTCGTGCTGGACCGCTGCGTTGCCCTGCTGGGCCGCCTCGCCACCCGCGGCGTCGCCGCGAGCTGAGGAGCACACCGCCATGACCGCCTTCCTCGACATCTCCGGCGTCTCCATCCAGTTTCCCCGCTCCCCCGTGCCGGTGCTGCGCGACGTCACGCTGCGCATCGAGAAGGGAGAATATGTCTCGATCATCGGCCATTCCGGCTGCGGCAAGTCCACGCTGCTCAACATCGTGGCCGGGCTGCTGCCGGCCACCACCGGCGGCGTGGTGCTGGAGGGGCGGGAGATTTCCGGCCCCGGCCCGGACCGCGCCGTGGTCTTCCAGAACCATTCGCTGCTGCCCTGGCTCACCTGCTACGAGAATATCCGGCTGGCGGTGGACCGCACCGTGGGCCGCGGCATGTCGCGCGCAGAGCGCGCCGAATGGACCGAGCACAACCTCGCCCTGGTCCGCATGAGCCATGCCCGCAACAAGCGCCCGGGCGAGATCTCGGGCGGCATGAAGCAGCGCATCGGCATCGCCCGCGCCCTGGCCATGAAGCCCAAGGTTCTTCTGCTGGACGAGCCCTTCGGCGCGCTGGATGCGCTGACCCGCGCCCATCTGCAGGACCAGGTGATGCAGATCCATGCGGAGCTTGGCACCACCATCCTGATGATCACCCATGACGTGGACGAGGCCGTGCTGCTCTCGGACCGCATCGTCATGCTGACCAACGGGCCGAATGCCCAGGTGGGGGAGGTGCTGGCCGTGGACCTGCCGCGCCCGCGCGACCGCATCGCCCTCGCCGCCGATCCGCGTTTCACCGCGCCGCGCGCGGCGGTGCTGGAATTCCTCCACCACCGCCACGCCGCCCCCGCGACGGCCGCCGCCTGAGGCGCGCCACCCCGCAACCCCTCGCCGCAAGGCTCCATTTCCGATGAATGCCCTCCCTCCCCAGCGGCAACGCCTGGTGGTTGTCGGCAACGGCATGGCCGGCATGCGGACGGTCGAGGAAATCCTCGCCCGCGCCCCCGGCCGCTTCGACATCACCGTCTTCGGCGCCGAGCCGCACCCGAACTACAACCGCATCATGCTCTCGCCCCTGCTGGCCGGCGAAAAGAGCTTCGACGACATCATCATCAACAGCCGCGACTGGTACGCGGAACACGGCATCGAACTGATCGCCGGCGAGAAGGTGGTGGCGGTGGACCGCGAGAGCCGCGTGGTCACCGGCGCCTGCGGCACGGCGCGGCGCTATGATGTGCTGCTGCTGGCCACGGGCTCGGACCCTTTCATCATCCCCGTGCCGGGGCATGACCTGCCGGGCGTCGTCACCTTCCGCGACATGGCGGATGTCGAGGCGATGCTGGCCGCCTGCGCGCGCGGCGGCCGCGCCGTGGTGATCGGCGGCGGGCTGCTCGGGCTGGAGGCGGCGAATGGCCTCGCCCGCAACGGCATGGCCACCACCGTGCTGCACCTGATGCCGCATCTGATGGAGCGCCAGCTCGACCCCGTGGCCGCGGCCCTGCTGAAGGCCGATCTGGAGGCGCGCGGCCTCGCCGTGCGGACGGGGGCCGACACCGCCGCCATCCTCGGCGACGGGCACGTCACCGCCGTGCGGCTGAAGGATGGCACGGAACTGCCGGCCGATCTCGTGGTGATGGCGGTGGGCATCCGCCCCAATGCCGCGCTGGGCCGGGCCATCGGCCTCGCCTGCCAGCGCGGCATCGTCGTGGACGACACAATGCGGACGAGCGACCCGGCCATTTTCGCCGTCGGCGAATGCGCCGAGCATCGCGGCGTCTGCCACGGCCTCGTCGCCCCGCTCTGGGACATGGCGAAGGTGGCGGCGGACCATATCGCCGCCGTGGCCGACAGCCTCTATGCCCCCGCCATCACCGGCACGCGGCTGAAGGTGACGGGCATCGAGATGTTCTCCGCCGGCGATTTCTCCGGCGGCGAGGGCTGCGAGGAGGTTGTTTTCCGCGACCCGTCGCGCGGCGTCTATCGCCGCCTCGTGCTGCGGGAGCAAAAACTCTCCGGCGTCGTGCTCTATGGCGATGCCCAGGATGGCGGCTGGTATTTTGACCTGTTGAAGCAGGCGCGGCCGCTCGGCGCGCTGCGCGATGTGGTGATCTTCGGACAGGCCGTCGCCCTGGCCTCCCAGGCGGCGGCGGGCGGGGCGGCGCAGGACCCGAAAGAGGCCCTCGCCGCCCTGCCCGACACGGCGGAAATCTGCGGCTGCAACGGTGTCTGCAAGGGGACGATCCTCTCCGGCATCCGCGAGAAGAGCCTGTCCACGCTGGAAGAAGTCCGGGCGCACACCAAGGCCAGCGCCTCCTGCGGCTCCTGCACGAAGCAGGTGGAGGGGCTGCTGGCCCTGGCCCTCGGCGCCGGCTATGCCGCGCCGGCCGAGAAGGCGATGTGCCGCTGCACCGAGCATGGGCATGACCATGTCCGCCGCGAGATCCTCGCCCGGAAGCTGAAAAAAATGCCGGAGGTGATGCGCGCGCTCGGCTGGAAGACCGCCGATGGCTGCCACCATTGCCGACCCGCCCTGAATTTTTACCTACTCTGCGCCTGGCCCGGGGAATACCAGGACGACGCGCAGTCGCGCTTCGTCAATGAGCGCAACCACGCCAATATCCAGAAGGACGGCACCTATTCCGTGGTGCCGCGCATGTGGGGCGGCGTCACCACCGCCGCCGAGCTGCGCGCCATCGCCGATGTGGTGGACCGCTACGCCATCCCCACGGTGAAGGTGACGGGCGGCCAGCGCATCGACCTGCTCGGCGTGAAGCGCGAGCAGTTGCCGGAGGTCTGGCGCGACCTCAACGCGGCGGGCATGGTCTCCGGCCATGCCTATGCCAAGGGGCTGCGCACGGTGAAGACCTGCGTCGGCTCCGAATGGTGCCGCTTCGGCACGCAGGATTCCACCACCATGGGCATCGCGCTGGAGCGCATGACCTGGGGCTCCTGGCACCCGCACAAGGTGAAGCTCGCCGTCTCCGGCTGCCCGCGCAACTGCGCCGAATCCACCATCAAGGATTTCGGCGTCATCGCCGTGGAGAGCGGCTGGGAACTGCACATCGCCGGCAATGGCGGCATCCATCTGCGCGGCACGGATTTCCTGTGCAAGGTGACGACCCCGGACGAGGTGCTGGAATACTGCGCCGCCTTCCTCCAGCTCTACCGCGAGGAGGCGCGCTATCTCGACCGCACCGCCCCCTGGGTGGAGCGCGTCGGGCTGGACTATGTGAAG
This sequence comes from Roseomonas sp. GC11, assembly GCF_024437745.1. Classification (GTDB taxonomy): domain Bacteria; phylum Pseudomonadota; class Alphaproteobacteria; order Acetobacterales; family Acetobacteraceae; genus Pseudoroseomonas. The sequence goes on from NZ_JANFNY010000055.1 coordinate 31,602, forward strand.
CGCCGCATCGTCGAGGATGCCGCCGGCCGCCAGGCCCTGCGCGACCGCTTCCTGTATGCCCAGCGCTTCATGCAGACCGACCCCTGGGCCGAGCGCGTGGCCGATGCCGCCGCCGCCCGCCCCTTCACCAGCCTCGCCGCCGCGGAGTGAGCGCCATGACCGAACGCTGGCTGGAGATTGGCGCCCTGGACGACATCCCGCGCCAGGGCGCGCGGGTGGTGAAGACCGCGCTGGGCGACATCGCCGTCTTCCGTACGCTGGATGACAGGCTTTTCGCCATCGAGGATCGTTGCCCGCACAAGGGCGGCCCGCTCAGCCAGGGCATCGTGCACGGCCATGGCGTGGCCTGCCCGCTGCACAACTGGGTGATCGACCTGACCCAGGGCGAGGCCGTGGCGCCGGACCAGGGCTGCGTCCGCCGCTTCCCCCTGCAACAGCGCGGGGCGCGGCTTTTCCTCGCCCTCCCCCTCGCCCTGGCGGCGGAGTGAGGGCGGCGATGACGCGCAGCACCTGCCCCTATTGCGGCGTCGGCTGCGGCGTCGTCGCGGAAGGCGATGCGGTGCGCGGCGATCCCGCGCACCCCGCCAACCAGGGCCGGCTCTGCGTCAAGGGCGCGGCGCTGGCGGAAACCCTCGGTCCTGCCGGGCGCCTGACCACGCCGATGGTCCAGGGCGCGCCGGTGGGCTGGGATGCGGCGCTGGACCGCATCGCGGCGCGCTTCCGCGCCACCATCGCCGCGCATGGGCCGGACTCCGTCGCCTTCTACGTCTCCGGCCAGTGCCTGACGGAGGATTATTACGTCGCCAATAAACTGATGAAAGGCTTCATCGGCAGCGCCAATATCGACACCAATTCGCGCCTCTGCATGGCCTCCTCCGTCGCCGGCCATGTGCGCGCCTTTGGCGAGGATGTCGTCCCCGGCCTCTATGCCGATCTGGAGGAGGCCGATCTCGTCCTGCTGGTCGGCAGCAACCTCGCCTGGTGCCACCCGGTGCTGCACCAGCGCCTGCGCGCGGCGCGGGCGGCGCGCGGCACCCGCGTCATCCTCATCGACCCCCGCCGCACCGCCAGCGCGGAGGAGGCCGATCTCCACCTCCCCCTCGCCCCCGGCAGCGATGTCGCGCTGTTCAACGGGCTGCTCGCTTATCTCGCCGAATGCGGCGCCCTCGACACCGCCTGGGCCGCCGCCCATCTCTCCGGGCTGGAGGAGGCCCTGGCCGCCGCCCGGGCCGAGGCGCCCGACGTGCCCCGCCTCACCGAGCTGCACCCCGCCGCCCTGGCCGAATTCTACGCCGCCTTCGCCGCCACGCCGCGCGTCGTCACCCTCTATTCCCAGGGCGTGAACCAATCCGCGGCGGGGACGGACAAGGTCAACGCCATCCTCAACTGCCACCTGGCCACCGGGCGCATCGGCCGCCCCGGCGCCGGGCCCTTCAGCCTCACCGGCCAGCCCAACGCCATGGGCGGGCGCGAGGTGGGCGGGCTGGCCAACCAGCTCGCCGCCCATCTGCGCTTCGACCGCGCGGAGGATCTCGCCCTGCTGCGCGGCTTCTGGGGCGCGCCCAACCTCGCCACCCGCCCCGGCCTCAAGGCCATCGATCTGTTCGAGGCGGTGCGCGAGGGGCGGGTGAAGGCGCTCTGGGTCATCGCCACCAACCCCGCCGCCAGCCTGCCGCGCAACGACCGGGTGCGCGAGGCCCTGGCCGCCTGCCCCTTCCTCGTCGTCTCCGATGGCTGGGCGAACGAGACCACCGCCTTCGCCGATACCCTCCTCCCCGCCGCCCTCTGGGGCGAGCGCGACGGCACGGTGACCAATTCGGAGCGCGTCATCTCCCGCCAGCGCCCCTTCCGCGCCCCCCCCGGCGCGGCGCGGCCGGACTGGTGGGCGCTGGCCGAGGTCGGCCGGCGCATGGGCTGGCCCGAGGCCTTCGCCTGGACCCACCCGGCCGAGATCTTCGCCGAGCACGCCGCCCTCTCCGGCCATGGCAATGACGGGGCGCGGGTGTTTGATATTTCCGCCCATGCCGGCATCGGCCGCGCCGCCTATGACGCGCTGGAGCCCTTCCGCTGGCCCGCCCGGCCCGGGCAGAAGGAGCCGGCCGGGCGGCTTTTCGCGGCCGGCGGCTTCCCCACGCCGGATGGCCGCGCCCGCTGCCTGCCGCTGCGCCACCGCGCCCCGGCCGAGCCGGCCAGCCGCACCCGCCCGCTGCTGCTCAACACCGGGCGGCTGCGCGACCAGTGGCACAGCATGACCCGCACCGGCCGCGTCCCCCGCCTGATGCGCCACGCCCCCGAGCCACTCGCCGCCTTCCACCCCGCCGATGCGGCACGGCTCGGCCTCGTGGAGGGCGGCCTCGCCCGCCTCGCCAGCGCGCAGGGGGAGCAGGTGACGCGCGTCACCCTCGATGCCGGGCTGCGCCCCGGCGAGGTCTTCGTGCCGATGCACTGGACGGACAGCTTCACCTCCGCCGGCCCCGTGGCGCGGCTGGTGGGCGCGGCCACCGACCCCGTCTCCGGCCAGCCGGAGATGAAGGCCACCCCCCTCTCCGCCACCCCCCTGCCGGTGCTGTGGCGCGGCCTGCTGCTGCACCGCGCGCCCCCGGAAGCCCCCCCGGAATCTCCCTTGGCCCAGCCCGGCCTGCACTGGTCCCGCCTGCCGCTGGAACAGGGCCAGGCCCTCGACCTCGCCGGCTGGCAGGCCATGCCGGAAGGCGCGGCGCTGGAGGCCCTGGCCACCGCCCTGCTCGGCCCCACCCCCGCGGAGACCGAGCGGCTGGAACTGCGCGACCCGGCGCGCGGCCTCGCCCGCTACGCCCTGCTGCGGGAGGGGCGGCTGGAGGCGGCCCTCTTCCTCGCCCGCGCCCCCGCCGCCCTGCCGGCGCGGGAGGCCCTGGCC
>NZ_JANFNY010000056.1 GCF_024437745.1 Roseomonas sp. GC11
CCGCCACCCGCCATGCCTCTCGCCGCCCCCCTGCCCGCCCCCCTACCCGCCCCGGGCCCCGGCCTCGCCGCCGTGCTGCACGAGGCCAGCCTGTGCCATCCCGGCGCCCCGCGCCCGGCGCTGCACGCCATCACCCTGGCGCTGCGCGAGGGGGAGCGCGTGGCGCTGGCCGGCGCCAGCGGCGCGGGCAAGTCCAGCCTGCTCGCCCTGCTGGCCGGGGAGCAGGCGCCGAGCGCGGGCCATGCCGCCGCCCTGCCCGCCACCCTGCTGACGCAGCGGACGGAGCTGTTCCAGGACACGCTGCGCGGCAACCTGCTGCTGGCCGACCCCAGCGCCGATGAGGCCCGCCTGACCGCCGCGCTGGAACAGGCCGGGCTGGCCCCGCTGCTCGCCAGCCTGCCCGAGGGGCTGGAGACGAAGCTCGGCGAGGGCGGCGCCGGCCTCTCCGGCGGGCAGGCGCGGCGCCTCGCCCTGGCGCGGCTACTGCTGCGCGACGCGCCGCTCTGGCTGCTCGACGAACCGACCGAGGGGCTGGACCCCGCCCTGGCGCGCGAGGTGCTGGCGCGCCTCGCCACGGCCGGGGCGGGCCGCGCCCTGCTGGTCTGCACCCATCTGCGGCGCGAGGCCGAACTGGCCGACCGCCTGCTGCTGCTGGAGGAGGGCCGCATCACGGCCAGCCACCGGCGCGGCGAAGCCGGCTTCGAGGCCGCGCTCGCCTCGCTGCGGCAGGGCTGAACCGCCCTCCCCGCAGGCTTCGGGCGCCGCGCTCCGGCGACGCCCCGCAACACCGAGAAGGGCCGGGCCAGACCCGGCAGGCAATCGGATGGAACTGGACGTCGTCTCCCTCTCGCGGCTGCAATTCGCGCTGACCGCCCTGTATCACTTCCTCTTCGTCCCGCTGACGATCGGCCTCGCGATCCTGCTGGCGATCATGGAAACCGTCTACGTCATGACCGGCCGGACCATCTGGAAGGACATGACGCGCTTCTGGGGCACGCTCTTCGGCATCAACTTCGTGCTGGGCGTCGCCACGGGCCTGACCATGGAATTCCAGTTCGGCATGAACTGGAGCTACTACAGCCATTATGTCGGCGATATCTTCGGCGCCCCGCTGGCGATCGAAGGGCTGATGGCCTTCTTCCTGGAGGCCACCTTCGTCGGTCTGTTCTTCTTCGGCTGGGACAGGCTCTCGAAGCTCGGCCATCTCGTCGCCACCTGGGCCGTGGCGCTGGGCACCAACCTCTCCGCGCTCTGGATCCTCATCGCCAATGGCTGGATGCAGAACCCGGTGGGCGCCGCCTTCAACCCCGAGACCATGCGGATGGAGGTGACCGACTTCTGGGCCGTGCTGTTCAACCCGGTGGCCCAGGCGAAATTCGTCCACACCGTCTCGGCCGGCTATGTCACCGCCGCGCTCTTCGTGCTCGGCGTCTCCGCCTGGTACCTGCTGCAGACGCGGCATGTGGCACTGGCCAGGCGCTCGATGACGGTGGCCGCCTCCTTCGGCCTCGCCGCCTCGCTCTCCGTCGTCGTGCTCGGCGATGAAAGCGGCTACCTGGCCACCGAGCACCAGCAGATGAAGCTGGCCGCCATCGAGGCCATGTGGGAAACCGAGCCCGCCCCCGCCTCCTTCACCGCCTTCGGCTTCCCCGACCAGGAAGCGCGGGAGACGCATTACGCCATCCACATCCCCGGCCTGATGGGGCTGATCGCCACGCGCTCCCTCACCACCGAGGTGCCGGGCATCAAGGACCTCGTGGCGCGGGCGGAACAGCGGGTGCGCGAGGGCATCATCGCCTATGACGCGCTCCAGCAGATCCGCGCCCTGCCGCGCGGCGCCGCCATCCCGGCGGCGCTGCGGCAGAGCTTCGAGACGCATGGGCGGCAGCTGGGCTATGCCTACCTGCTGCGCCGCTATGTCGACGACCCGCGGCAGGCGACGCCGGAGCAGATCGCCCGCGCCGCCAATGACACCGTGCCGCAGGTGGCGCCGCTCTTCTGGTCCTTCCGCATCATGGTCGGGCTCGGCATCTTCTTCATCCTGCTGACGGCGACCTTTTTCTATCTCTCGGCCCGGCACCGGCTGGATCACCACCGCTGGCTGCTCTGGGTCGCGGTCTGCGCCATCCCGCTGCCCTGGATCGCCGCCGAAATGGGCTGGATCGTCGCCGAATTCGGCCGCCAGCCCTGGATCATCGAGGGCGTGCTGCCCACCGCCATGGCGGTCTCCCATCTCGGGGTGACCGAGGTGCTGCTGACCATCGCCGGCTTCACGCTGCTCTACAGCGCGCTCGCCGTGGTGGAGATGGGGCTGATGCTGAAGGCCATCCGCAAGGGCCCCACCATCACCCCCGCCCCTGCCCCCGCCTCCGGCCGCGCGCCGCTCAGCGCCCTGGCCGCGGAGTGACGCGCCATGATCCTGCATGACCTCATCGACTACCCCACCCTGCGCCTGATCTGGTGGGTGCTGCTCGGCGTGCTGCTGATCGGCTTCGCCGTCACCGATGGCTTCGACCTCGGCGTGGGCGCGCTGCTGCCCTTCGTCGGCCGCACCGACCTGGAGCGGCGCGTGGCCATCAACAGCGTCGGCCCCACCTGGGAAGGCAATCAGGTGTGGCTGATCCTCGGCGGCGGCGCCATCTTCGCCGCCTGGCCGCCGCTCTATGCCGTGTCCTTCTCGGGCTTCTATCTCGCGATGTTCGTGGTGCTGGCGGCGCTCATCCTGCGGCCCGTCGGTTTCAAATACCGCAGCAAGCGCGAGGAAGCGCGCTGGCGCAATGGCTGGGACTGGGCGCTCTTCATCGGCGGCTTCGTCCCGGCGCTGATCTTCGGCGTCGCCGTCGGCAATGTGCTGCAGGGCGTGCCCTTCCGCTTCACCGAGGAATACGGCATCCGCTACGAGGGCAGCTTCTTCGGCCTGCTCAACCCCTTCGCCCTGCTCTGCGGGCTGCTCTCGCTCAGCATGCTGGTGATGCATGGCGGCGCCTGGCTCTCGCTGAAGGCCAGCGGCGTGGTGGCCCTGCGCGGGCGGCGCTATGGCAGCCTGGCGGCGCTGGCGGCCATGCTGCTCTTCGCCCTGGGCGGGCTCTGGGTGGCCACCCTGCTCGGCGGCTACCAGATCACCAGCCCCATCGACCCCGCCGGCCCCTCCGCCCCGCTGCTCAAGACCGTGACGCGGGAGGGGGTGAACTGGCTGGCCAACTACCGGGCCCATCCCTGGATGATGGTGGCGCCGGCGCTGGGCTTCCTCGGGCTGGCGGGCACCTTCCTCGGCCTGCGCGCGGGGCGCGAGGTCAGCACCCTGCTGCTCAGCAAGCTGGCCAATTTCGGCATCATCTCCACCGTGGGGCTGTCGATGTTCCCCTTCCTGCTGCCCTCCTCGCTGGACCCGCGCGCCAGCCTGACGGTGTGGGACAGTTCCTCCTCCCATCTGACGCTGTTCATCATGCTGGTGGCCACCGTCATCTTCCTGCCCATCATCCTCGCCTACACCGCCTGGGTGTACCGCGTGCTCTGGGGCAAGGTGGATGAGGACAGCGTGGCCCGCAGCGCCGACAGCTACTGACAAAAGGACCCTGTGCGATGTGGTATTTTGCCTGGCTGCTCGGGCTTCCCCTGGCCGCCGCCTTCGCCGTGCTGAATGCGATGTGGTTTGAGCTGATGGATCAAGAGAACTGAGAGCGTGGCCAGAGAGGGCGCCGCCCTCTCTGGACTCTCCCGCTGGGGGAACTGAGTTCCCCCAGCCCCCCACATCCTGGTAAATGCCAGGAAATGAGCGGCAATCCCTACGAGGATACGGCGCCAGCGGCGCCCATCACCCACACCCTGGACGGGGAGCACGACGCCGATTTCGTGGTGATCGGCGCCGGCTATACCGGGCTCACGGCCGCGCTGCATGCGGCCAGCCAGGGCGCGCGCACCCTGCTCGTCGAGGCGGGGGAGATCGGGCAGGGTGGTTCGGGGCGCAATCACGGGCATTGCGTGCCGGTCTTCGGCTTTCTCGATCCACAGGCGCAGCCGAGGCTGGCGGCGCTGCTGGCCGGCTCGGGCGCGCGGGTGTTCGGGCTGATCCGCGAATACGGCATCGACTGCGAGGCGGCGCCCACCGGGGCGCTGCAACTGGCGCATAGCCCGGCGGCGATGGAGGGGCTGCGCCGGCAATGCGCCTTCTATGCCCGGCTGGGGCGCAACCCCGTGCTGCTGGACCGCGCGGAAGCGCGGCGCCTGACCGGGTCCGATGCCTTTCATGGCGGCTGGCTGCATCCGGAGGGCGGGCATCTGAACCCGCTGGCCTTCGCGCGCGGCCTGGCTCGGGCGGCGATGCAGGCCGGGGCACGGCTTTTCACCCACAGCCCCGTGCTGGAACTGGAGCGGCTGGGCGAGGGCTGGCGGCTGCGCTGCGCGGGGGGCAGCATCCGGGCGCGGCGCATCGGCATCGCCACCAATGCCTATACGGGCCGGCTGAGGCCGCCGCTGGGGCGCAGCTTCTTCCGCATGACGGCCTATGGCATGGCGAGCGAGCCGTTGCCCGCGGCCTTGCGGCGCGACCTGCTGCCCGGCAACCACAATCTGGGTGATACAAGGCCGGATGTGCGTTACCTCCGCTTCGACAGCCGCAACCGCCTGATCATGGGCGGGCTGGTGGAAGGAGCGCTGGGCCGCGACCCGGCCCGCAGCGCCGCCGCCCTGAATGCGCGGCTGCGCACGGTCTTCCCCGCAGTTTTCGACACACTGGGCGTGCTGCGCTGGCCCTGGCACTGGACGGGCGAGCTGGCGATCAACCTCGACCGCCAGCCCCACTTATACCAGCCGGCGGAGGGCCTCTTCGCCCTGCTGGGCTATTCCGGCCGTGGTGTCCCCACGGCAACGGCCCTGGGCGAGGTGCTGGCCATGGCCGGCCTTGGCACGCCCGCGGCCGACCTGCCCATGCCGATCTCGCCCCTGCGCCCCCTGTGGAGCGCCCCCCTGCTCTCTTTCCTGGTGCCCCGCCTGCGCGGTCCCTGGAACCGCCTGCGCTCTTCCTGATGCGGGGGTCTGGGGGAACTCAGTTCCCCCAGCGGGGCCCGGGGCGGAGCCCCGCCTTTTCCAGCATCACAGCGGAAAGTGGCACGCCACCGCATTCCCCTCCGCATCGCTGCGCAGCTCGGGCGCTTCCTGCGCGCAGCGCGGCTGTGCCACCGGGCAGCGCGTATGAAAATGACACCCGGAGGGTGGCTTGATGGGATTGGGCACATCGCCTTTCAGCGTGATGCGCCGGCGCTTGATGGAAGGATCCGGAATCGGCACCGAGGCCAGCAGCGCCTCAGTATAGGGATGCCGCGGGTGATCATAAAGCGCGCGGGCGGAGGCGATCTCGACGACGCGCCCGAGATACATCACCGCGACGCGGTCGCTGATGTGCTCGACCACGGAGAGATCATGGGCGATGAAAAGATAGCTGAGCCCGAACTGCTCCTGGAGATCCTCCAGCAGATTGATGACCTGCGCCTGCACGGAGACATCGAGGGCGGAGACAGGCTCATCGCAGACAATGAGCCTGGGCCGCACGGCCAGCGCACGGGCGATGCCGATGCGCTGGCGCTGCCCGCCGGAGAATTCATGCGGGTAGCGGTGCATATGATCCGCGCGCAGGCCGACGATTTCCAGCAGCCGCGCCACCTCGTCATCGATCTCCTTCCCCGTTCTGGCGAGGCCGTGGATGATCAGCGCCTCCCCCACGATGCCGCGCACCGTGTGGCGCGGGTTGAGCGAGGCGAAGGGGTCCTGGAAGATGATCTGCATCTCCCGGCGCAGGGCGCGGAGTTCCTCGCCCTCCAGCCTGGTGACATCCTTGCCATCGAAGAGCACCTGGCCGCCGCTGGGCTCGATCAGGCGCAGGATGCAGCGCCCGGTGGTGGACTTGCCACAGCCGGATTCGCCGACGACGCCGAGCGTCTCGCCCGGGGCGAGGTCGAAGCTGACGCCATTGACGGCATGGACGCGCTCCACCTCGCGCGCGAAGAGGCCGCCCCTCAGGCTGAAATGCTTGCTCAGGCCACGGACGGAAAGCAGGGCTTCGGTCATCGGATGCAGGCCATGCTGTGGCTGGGGCCCACCGGGCGCATCGCCGGATCGGCGCCGCGGCAGGCTTCCATCGCCTGGGGACAACGGTCGGCGAAGCGGCAGCCGGGCGGGAGATTGATCAGGCTGGGCACGGAGCCCTTGATCTGCTCCAGCCGCTGCCGCACCACCACGCGCGCATCGACGCGCGGGATGGAGCGGATCAGCCCCTGCGTGTAGGGGTGGCGCGGATGGGCGAAGAGTTCATCCACCGGCGCTTCCTCGACGACGCGGCCGGCATACATGACGACCACGCGCTGCGCATTCTCCGCCACCAGCCCCATATCGTGGGTGATGAGCATGATCGCCATGCCGAGGCGCTCTTTCATCTCGGCGAGGAGATCGACGATCTGCGCCTGGATGGTGACATCGAGCGCCGTGGTCGGCTCATCGGCGATGAGCAGGCGCGGGCGGCAGGCCAGCGCCATGGCGATCATCACGCGCTGGCGCATGCCGCCGGAGAACTGGTGCGGATAGTCGTTCACCCGCTTCGGTGCGTTGGGGATCTGCACGAGGCGCAGCATCTCCACCGCACGCTCCATGGCGGCCTTGCGCGAGAGGCCCTCATGGGTACGCACCGCCTCGCTGATCTGCTGGCCCACGGTATAGACCGGGTTCAGCGAGGTCATCGGCTCCTGGAAGACCATGCCGATCTCGCGGGCGCGGATGCTGTCCATCTGGGCAGAGGTGAGCGGGATGAGGTCCCGCCCCTGCCAGAGGATCTGCCCGCTGGCGAAGCGGCCGGGCGGCATGTCGAGCAGGCGCAGCACGCTGCGCGCCGTCACCGTCTTGCCACAGCCGGATTCGCCGACGACGGCGACGGTCTCACCCGGATGGATGGAGAGGCTGACGCCATCGACGGCGCGCACCGTGCCGTCATCGGTATCGAACCAGGTGCGCAGGTCACGGATTTCGAGCAGGGGCTCGCTCACGCCGTCATACCCTCCGGGAGTCCAGCGCGTCGCGCAGGCCGTCGCCGATGAAGTTGATGGTGAGCACCACGATGAAGATCGCGGCGCCGGGGAAGAGCGCCCAATGCGGCGCGATGTCGAGATAATCCTTCGCGTCGAAAAGGATGCGCCCCCAGGTGGGCGTATCCGGCGGAAAGCCGAGGCCGAGGAAGGAGAGCGTGGATTCGGCGATCACCGCGCTGGCCACCTCGATGGTGGCGGCGACGATGACGGGGCCGAGGGCATTGGGCAGGATGTGCCGCACCACGACGCGCAGGCGCGAGGCGCCGAGGGCGCGGGCGGCGTCGACGAATTCCTTCTCGCGCAGGGAGAGGAACTGCGCGCGCACCAGCCGCGCCACGGGCATCCAGCGCAACCCGCCGATGACGAGGACCATCAGCAGGAAAACACCGCCCTCCATCCCGAACAGCGCGCTCAGCGTGTCGCGGAAGAGGTAGATGATGAGCAGCAGAAGCGGCAGCTGCGGCAGGGAGAGGAAAAGGTCGCTCACCCACATCAGCGTCGCATCGACACGGCCGCTGGCCATGCCCGCGACGGAACCGACGACGACGCCGACCAGCACCGCGACCAGCATGGCGGCGAAGCCCACCGCCAGCGAGATGCGCCCGCCATAGGCGAGGCGCGCCAGCAGGTCCTGCCCGAGATCATCGGTGCCCAGCGGATGCGCGGCCGAGGGCATGGCCAGCTTGGCGGCGAAGTCGATATCGTCGATCGGCACCTTCCACAGCAGCGGGCAGACCAGCACGCCGAGGATGACGAGGGAAAGCGCCACCAGGCTGGCGACGGCGAGGCGATGCCGGCGGAAGCGCCGCCATGCCTCCCGCCCGGGGGAGCGGCGGCGTGCCGGGCGTGTGGCCACGGGCGCCACCTCAGCGGAAGGCGATGCGAGGGTCGAGCCAGCCATACAGCACATCCGCGAGAAGGTTGAACAGGATGACCAGCGCCGCGAAAACCGAGGTGACGCCCATGATGACGGGCGTGTCGTTCGCGAGGATGGAGGAAATCAGCAGCGAGCCGATGCCCGGCACGCGGAAGATCTGCTCGGTGACGATGGCGCCGCCGAACACCGCCGGCATCTGCAGGGCCACCAGCGTGACGACGGGGATCAGCGCGTTGCGCAGCACATGGCGCATCACCACGCGCCGCGCGCCGATGCCCTTCGAGCGCGCGGTGGTGACATAGTCGAGCTTCACCACATCCAGCACCGAGGCGCGCGCATAGCGCACCAGGGACGCGCCCTGGAACAGGCCGAGCACCGTCACCGGCATGACGGACTGCCTGAACTGCTCCCACCACCAGGTGAGGCCGCTGCCCGGCAGATCGGTGCGGAAGACGAAGGGCAGCCAGTTCAGCGTCACGCTGAACAGCAGGATCAGCAGCATGCCGGTGAAGAAGGTGGGCAGGGAGAAGCCGATGAAGGCCGCGGTGTTGGCGATCTGGTCGAACAGCGAATAGGGCCGGATGGCCGCCAGCGTGCCGACGGGAATGGCGATGGAGATGGCCAGCACCTGCGCCGCGCCGATCACCGCCAGGGTGACGGGCACGCGCTGCAGGATCAGCGCCTGCACATCGATGCGGCTGATGAAGGAATAGCCCCAGTCGCCGCGCAGCATGGCCAGGAGCCAGTTCAGGTAACGCTGCCAGATCGGGTCATCGAGGCCGAGGCTGGCGCGCAGCGCCGCCTGCACCTCGGCCGGGACATTGGGATTGTTGGTCAGTTCGCCAAAGGGGTCGCCCGGGGCCAGGGCGAGCACGGTGAAAAGCACCACGCTGATCCCGAGCAGGCTCGGGATCGCGATCAGGAGACGGCGGAGGAGATAGCTCCAGGACATGCCGCCGCCGCCTCAGGCCGCGCGGTACCAGTTCGCGAAATCGGCGAGATAGCTGTCATAGCCGCTGATCCGGCCGACCAGCGTGCGGCTGAAGGCCGACACCGCCGTGCGCGCGATCACGCCCATGACCACCAGTTCGTTGACCAGCATGTCGTTCATGGCGATCAGGATGCCGGCGCGCTTGACGGGGTCCACCTCGACCGTCGCCTGCTCGAAGAGCCGGTCATACTCGGCATTCTGCCAGCGCGGGATGTTGCGGCCCTGCCACTTGTTCGCCTTCTGTGCCGCCTCGCTGGAGATGAAGTTGCGCAGGAAACGGCCAGGGTCGGGGCGGCCGGCATCGGTCGTGTACATCTGCAGGTCGGCGTAGAAATGCGGATAGGTGTCCGGGTTGGCCACGTCGGAGGAGAAGAAGACGGAGGCGGTGACGGACTTCAGGTCCACATCGATGCCGGCCTTGCGGCAGGCCTGCTTGATGATCTGCTGCGTCTGCTGGCGCGGCTGGTTGATCGAGGTCTGGAAAAGGAACTTCAGCACCTTGCCGTCCTTGGCGCGGATGCCGTCCGGCCCCGGCTTCCAGCCGGCATCGTCGAGCAGCTTCGCCGCCTTCTCGACATTGAATTCGTAGCTGGTGTTCTTCGAGCGGAAACGCTCCGGATTGGTGACATAGTTCACCGTGGCCACGCCGGTGCGGCCATAGATGTGCTTCTCCACCGAATCGCGGTCGATCAGCAGCGAGATGGCCTTGCGCACCACCGGGTCCGACAGGGTCGGGTGCTTCGTCTTCAGGCTGGCGCGCTCACCGTCGATCTCGGTGTTGGGGTCGGTGAAGTTGAACTGGATATGCTCGATATTCGTGCTGTTGGCGGTCTGCACCACGCCCTTGCCGCCGCTCTCCAGCCGGCGCAGCACGTCATCCTGGACCTGAAGGTTCCAGGCCATGTCATACTCGCCCGTCTGCAGCACGGCGCGCGCGGCGGAGGTGGCATCGCCGCCACCCTTCATCTCGATGGCATCGAAATGCGGGCGGTTCGGCATGTGGTAGTTCGGGTTGCGCACGCCGGTGACGAGGTCGCCCGGGCGGAACTCGCGGAACAGATAGGGACCAGTGCCCACCGGCTTGAGGTTCGCCGGCGCCTCGCGCGATTTCGCGCCGCTGTATTCGCCAAAGACGTGCTTCGGAATGATCATGCCGGCGCTGGCCACGAAGGCATCCGCCCAGAAGGGCGTCGGCGCCTTGAACACCACCTTGACGGTGTGGTCGTCCACCTTGACGACCTCGACATCGACATAGCTGCCCGAGGTGGTGGCAGCCGTGGCCGGATCGCGGGCATATTCCCAATTGAAGACGACGTCATCCGCCGTGAAGGGCTGGCCGTCATGCCACTGCACGCCCTTCTTCAGCTTCCAGGTGACGGACATGCCATCCGCCGCCAGGCCGCCATTCTCGCGCGTCGGAATTTCGGCGGCGAGAACGGGGATGAGGTTGCCATCGCCATCCCAGGCCGCCAGGGGCTCGTAGAAGAGGCGCGAGCCATCCTGATCCTTGGTGCCGACGGCGAAATGCGGGTTCAGCAGCGTGGGCGCCTGCCACCAGAGCAGCTTCAGGGTGCCGCCGCCGCCCGCGCTGGTCGGTTTATAGGCAGGGTGCTGTGCCTGGGCCGGCTGGATGCCCGCCAGCATCATCAGCTGGGTGGCCATCGGCGCCGTCAGCCCCAGGGCCGCCAGACGCTTCACGAAACCGCGGCGGGACAATTGCCCCTCCCGCACCTGAGTCAACATCGATTCAAGATCGCGTCGCGCCATGGTCCGTCTCCCTGAGGATGACAAGCGTCCAGCAATTCACATGCCAGGGATGCACGAGACAGGGAGCTTAACAAAAAAGCAAGAAAAAGGTTCTTTTTGAAAAAAGAACCAAAAACTTTCTTTCCGTGGGCGTCCCACCTCCGGCTTATGGCGGAACGCCTGACTGACAGAGTCTTTTTGCTTCTTTTTCTTCAGAAAAAGAAGAATAATTTCAGGGCGTTGGAGCACTCTCGTCCAGAAGCCCGGCCGCTTTCAGCGCGCCCCACAAAGCCGCCGGCACAGGGGCGGCGAGGCTTTCAATGTTGCGGGCCACCTCGGCGGGGGATTGCGCGCCCAGCACCACGCTCGCCACGGCCGGGTGGCCCAGCGCGAAATGCAGCGCCGCCGTGGGCAGCGCCACGCCATGCGCCGCGCAGACGCGGCCAATGGCGGCCACGCGCTGCATCACCTCGGGCGGCGCGTCCTGGTAATTGTACTTGGCCCCCGGCACCGCGCCGGTGGCCAGGATACCGGAGTTGAAGACTCCCCCCAGAATGACACCAATCCCCTTGCGCTGCGCCAGCGGCAGGAAATGCTCCAGCGCCGGCTGCTCCAGCAGGGAGTAGCGGCCGGCCAGCAGCATGGCGTCGAAATCCCCGGCCTCGGCGAAGCGGACGCACATCTCGGCCTCGTTCACGCCAATGCCGATGGCGCCCACACGGCCCTCACGCCGCAGGCGGTCGAGCGCGGGGTAGGCGCCCTCCATCGCCTCGCGGAAACGATCCTCGATGGCATCCGCGCCATGCGTCCAGACATCGACATCATGGATCAGCAGGATGTCGATACGGTCGGTGCCCAGCCGCAGCAGGGATTGCTCGACGGCGCGCAGGGTGCCGTCATAGGAATAATCGAAGACCGCCGCATGCGGCAGCCCGCCGCGATAGCCCGAGCCATCGCCCCGGCCGCGCGCCGGGTCCATCCAGCGGCCAACCTTGGTGGAGAGCACGACGCCCTCCCGCCCATGGCGGCGGATGGCCGTGCCACAACGATGCTCGGACAGCCCGTGGCCATAAAGCGGGGAGGTGTCCACCAGCGTCATGCCCTGCCGCAGGGCGTGCTCGACGGCGGCGATGGCCGTCGCGTCATCAAGCGTGGCATAGAGATCGCCGAGCGGCGCGGCCCCGAAGCCGAGCGTGGAAACCTCGATCCCCGTGCGGCCCAGCGGGCGGCGTGGCAGAAGGGTGGTGCCGGTCATGCGACGCGTCTTCCCTGTTGGATGTTCTTCACCTTGGACGACGCGGGTGCTACATGCGTCCAGACTGACATGTCAATTTGTCCATCACCCTGCGCGGCGAGGAGGCCCTGATGCAAGACAACGCTCCCCCCGCCAGTGCGCCGGAAGGCAATCTGCGCGACAAGGCCTATCGCGCCTTCACCGATGGGTTGCTGAGCCGGGCGCTGCGCCCCGGCCAGTTCATTTCCCAGCGCGAGCTGGTGGAGATGACGAGCTTCCCGCTCGGCGCCATCCGCGAGCTGATCCCGCGGCTGGAGGCGGAAGGGCTGATCCGCACCATCCCCCAGCGCGGCATGCAGATCGCGCAGGTGGATCTCTCGCTGATCCAGCAGGCCTTCCAGTTCCGCCTCTTCCTGGAGCGCGAGGCCATCGCCCTTTTCGCCGCGACGGTGAGCGACCAGGAACTGGCGCGCATCCGCGGCGCGCATCAGGAGATGCTCGACCGCGCCGAGGCCGGGCAGGACCCGGCCCTGCTGGAAGAAGCACAGGCGGTGGACTGGGGCTTCCACGACCGCATCATCGATGCGCTGGGCAATGCCATCATCTCCAACAACTACCGTGTCAACTCGATCAAGATCCGGCTGATCCGCCAGGCGCAGTCGCGGCTGGAGAGCAACCTCGTGGCCCCGGTGATGCGCGACCACATGCAGGTGATCGCGGCGCTGGAGCGGCGCGACCCGGCGGCGGCGGTGGAGACCCTCTCCCGCCACATCCGCAACGCGCAGATGCGCGCGATGGGGCTCTGAGGCAGAAGCTCTTGAGAGGGGCTTCGCCCCTCTCAAACGCGCCCCACCAAAGGCCTGAGGCCTTTGGAAACCCATCTGTGAGTCCCCCCTGCTGACGGTGCAGGGGACCCTGTCCCCTGCCCAAGGGAAAGAAAGGGGGAGTTTGAGGGGGCAAAGCCCCCTTGAGCCGGTTCAGGCCGCGCGGGCCGCCAGGGCCTGCGTCACCTCGGCGCGCAGCCGGGTGATGGCGGCATCGCCGAGGGCGCGCAGCGGCGGCAGCACGCGCAGCCATTCGGCATCGCCGGTCTGCTCGGCGATCAGCGCCTTCACCGCCGGCGTCACGGGGTGGCGCAGCACGGCCTCCACCACGCCCACCACGGCCTCGTTGCCGGCACCCTGCAGGGCCAGCGGCAGCAGCGTCTCGGGGATGATGTTGGCGAGGCCGGAAATCGCCCCCTGCCCGCCGCGCCGCACGCCCTCGGCCAGGTGGCGCTCATCGCCGATGAGGATGGCGAGGTCGCGGTGCTCGGCCAGCAGGGCCTCGGTATAGGCCCAGTCGCCCGAGGAATCCTTGACGCCGATGATCAGCTCCGGGAAGGCGCGGCGCAGCCGGGTGATGAGGGAGAGCGGCATCGGCACGGCGGTCACGGAGGGGATGTTGTAGAGGATGACATCCCGCGCCGCGCCACCGAGGCGGGCGAAGAGCGCGGCGAACCAGTCGAACACGCCATCCTCGCTGACACCCTTGAAATAGAAGGAGGGGGCGATCAGCAGGGCGCGGGCGTCATTCTCCAGCAGCATGCGGGCCTGGCCCTCGGCCTCCTCCAGCGAGGCGGCGATGACGCCGCCCACCACCTGCCGCCGCAGGTCGAGCCCGGCGCCCTGGAGCGCGCCCAGCACGCGCAGCCGCTCACCAAGGCCGAGCAGCGGCCCCTCCCCCGTGGTGCCGAAGACGGTGATGCTGCCGCAGCCGCGCGCGAGCACGCTCCGGGCATGAGCGACGAGGCGCGGCAGGTCGGGCTGGCCGGCTTCGGTGAAGGGCGTGGCGAGGGCGCAGGAGAGGCCGAAGCGGGCGGGAGAGGCGGTCATTCTGGACGTCCATGGGAGGCGCGGCGCCGGTTGCGCAGCGTGCTTTGCACTAACATGTTAGCCTTCTCTCTCTTATTTACAAGCCTTGCGGAGCCGGATAGACAGGAAACCGCACTGCGACACGGTCGCCAAGAATGCAGCCAGGGCCGGCATCGCTGGCCCGGCCCATGCTTCAAGGAGAGGATGATGGTTCAGGAATGGGCGCCCACGCGCCGCCGCCTGCTGGGCTCCGCCGTGGCTCTCGGGGGAAGCGCCCTGGGCTTGCCCCTGGGCCTGCCCGCCGCGCAGGCGCAGGGCAGCAACTGGCGCAAATATGCCGGCACGACGATCGAGGTGAACCTCATCAAGAGCCCGCGCGGCGAGACGCTGCAACGCCACCACCGCGAGTTCGAGGCGCTGACCGGCATCAAGGTCAATGCCGAGATGACGCCGGAGCAGCAGCAGCGCCAGAAGACCACCATCGAACTGGCCTCGGGCAGCCCGAGCTTCGATGTGGTGCATATCAGCTACCACGTGCAGAAGCGGCAGTTCGAGAAGGGCCGGTGGCTGGCCGACCTCTCCGGCTTCATCGCCGACCCGTCGCTGACGCCGGCGGGCTTCTGGGACGACTTCGCCGAGGCCGGCCGCACCTTCGCGCGTGATGGCCAGGCGGTGGGCGCGCTGCCGCTCTCGGTGGACTACTGGATCGTCTACTACAACAAGGAACTCTTCGCGCGGAAGAACCTCGCCTTCCCGAAGACCTTCGAGGAGATGGCGGAGACGGCGGAGGCGCTGAACGACCCGCGCGCCCAGGTCTCGGGCTTCGTCGCGCGCGGGCTGAAGAACGCCAATACCCCCGTCTGGACCAGCCTGATGCTGGGCTGGGACAGTACCCCAATCCAGGATGGCGCGCTGCAGACGGACACCGCCGGGGCGATCGAGGCGGCAAGGCTCTACCAGCGCCTGCTGACCAAGGCGGCGCCGCGCGGCGTTTCTGGCTTCAACTGGGCGGAGTGCCAGTCGGCCTTCCTCCAGGGGCGCATCGGCATGTGGTTTGACGGCGTCGGCTTCGCCCCGCCGCTGGAGGATCCGGAGAAGTCGCGCGTCGTCGGCAAGGTGGGCTATGGCGTCATGCCGGCTGGCCCCAAGGGGCGCGCCGCGGCCACCACGGGCGATGGCATCGGCGTCACCGCCGCCAGCGCGAAGAAGGAGGCGGCCTATCTCTACTGCCTCTGGGCCACCTCGAAGGAGATGGGCGCGCGGCTCTTCGCCAGCGGCTCGGGCGTGCCCTTCCGCAACTCCGTCCTGGCCGATGCGGAGGTGCGCAAGCAGATCACCATGCCCGCCGCCTGGGTCGATGCCGTGGCGCAGTCGGCGCCGGTCAGCCGGCTGGCGCTGCCGGTCGTCATCCCCGTCACCGAGTTCCGCGACATCTACGGCATCGCGCTGACCAACATGATCGGCGGCGCCGACCCGGCGGCGGAACTGCGCCGCGCCACGGCCGAGTTCCGCCCGGTGCTGGAGCGGAGCGAGAAGGCATGAGCGCCAGCGTCCCGAGCCTGCCGCCGCCTCACCCCCACCTACTGGAGCTTCGTGCTGCCGGCGCTCGCGGTGGTGGGCGGCGTCATCATCCTGCCCTGGGTCTTCACCCTGTGGATGAGCGTGAACGAGTGGCGCATCGGCGGCGCCGCGCACCGCTTCGTCGGCCTGGAGAATTTCGCCCGGCTGCTCGGGGATGCGCGCTTCCTCGATTCGCTCTGGCGCACGCTGCTCTATACCGGGCTCTCGGTGGTGGCGCCGCTGGTGCTCGGGACGCTGGCCGCCCTGCTCTTCGAGAAGAAGCTGCCGATGCGCGGGCTGCTGCGCGGCATCTTCGTCATGCCGATGATGGCGACGCCCGTCGCCATCGCCCTGGTCTGGACGATGATGTTCCACCCCCAGCTCGGCGTGCTGAACTTCCTGCTCTCCCTCATCGGGCTGGAGCCGCAGGACTGGGTCTTCTCCCCGGCCACCGTCATCCCCTCCCTGGTGCTGGTGGAGACGTGGCAGTGGACGCCGCTGGTGATGCTGATCGTCCTCGGCGGCCTCGCCTCCCTGCCGCAGGATCCCTATGAGAGCGCGCAGATCGACGGCGCCTCCGCCTGGCAGCGCTTCCGCTACCTGACCCTGCCGATGATCTCGCCTTTCCTGCTCGTCGCCGTCACCATCCGCATGATCGACGCGCTAAAGAGCTTCGACATCATCTATGCCATCACCCAGGGCGGGCCGGGCACGGCGTCGGAGACGATCAACCTCTACCTCTACACCGTCGCCTTCACCTATTACGAGGTGGGCTATGGCTCGGCCATCGCGCTGGTCTTCTTCGCGCTGATCATCGCGCTGTCCATGCTGCTGCTGCATCTGCGGCAGAAATCGGCGCTGCTGGCGGGGGGGCTGAAATGAGCCGCGTGCTGGAGAAGCTCGGCCTCTGGGCCTGCGCGCTGCTGCTGGTCTCGCCGGCGCTGCTGTTCTTCCTGTGGATGATCTCGCTCTCGCTGAAGTTCGAGATCGACAACGGCGCCTATCCGCCCATCCTGATCCCGGACCGCTTCGCCTGGAAGAACTACCTGGGCGTCTTCGAGTCCAACAGCTTCCTGCTCTATTTCTGGAACAGCTGTGTCGTCACCGGCGCGGCGACGCTGCTCGCCCTGCTGGTGGGCGTGCCGGCGGGCTATGGCATCGCCCGCATGCGGGCGGACAAGGCGGCGATCATCATCATGATCGCGCGCATGACGCCGGGCCTGTCCTTCCTGATCCCGATGTTCCTGCTGTTCCAGTGGCTCGGCCTGCTGGGCACGCTGGTGCCGCAGATCATCATCCACCTCGTGGTGACGGTGCCGATCGTCATCTGGATCATGATCGGCTATTTCGAGACCACGCCGGTGGACCTGGAGGAGGCCGCGCGCATCGACGGCGCCAGCCCCTGGCAGATCTTCCTGCGGGTGACGCTGCCGCTGGCCAGGCCCGGCATCGTCGTCTCCTTCATCCTGGCGCTGATCTTCAGCTGGAACAATTTCGTCTTCGGCATCGTCCTGGCCGGGCGGGAAACGCGCACCCTGCCGGTGGCCGTCTACAACATGCTCTCCTTCGAGCAGGTGAGCTGGGGGCCGCTGGCCGCCGCCGCCCTGGTGGTGACACTGCCCGTCCTGCTGTTGACGGTTCTCGCCCAACGCCAGATTGTGGCCGGCCTCACCGCAGGCGCCGTCAAGGGCGGCTGAACGAGACACGCCGCGCGGCCCGCCCGCGCGGTATCGCTACCGGCTTCACACGGCGGGCCACAGGCCCGCCAGGGGGAAACACACCATGTCCGCCGCCCTGCCAGGCCGCCGCGCCCTTCTGGCCAACGGCCTGACCCTTGGCCTGAGCCTCGCCGCCCTGCACACCCGCCCCGCCCGCGCCGCCACGGTGCTGCGCTGGGCCAGCGTGCTGGCCGCCACCCACCCGACCGTGCAGATGATGGAGCGCATCGCCAGGCAGGTGCGCGACGAGACGGCCGGGGCGGTGGAAATCCAGATCTTCCCGGCCGGCCAGCTCGGCTCCTCGCGCGATGCGATCGAGGCCGTCTCGGCCGGCGCCATCCAGATCGTGGACGAGGGCGCGGCGCAGTTCGGCCAGTTCGTGCCGCCCATGTCCATCCTGGAGGCGCCCTATATCTGGCGCGATGCGGTGCATATGCGCCGCGCCCTCGCCTCCCCCCTACTGGAGGAGATGAACACGCCGCTGGTCGCGCGCCGCGGCATGCGCATCATCGGCGCCACCTACTACGGCAAGCGCCACATCACCTCCGGCACCCGCCCGCTGCGCTCGGTGGCCGACCTCAAGGGCTTCAAGCTGCGCATCCCGGAGGTGGACACCTTCCGCGCCATGGCCGAGGCCTGGGGCGCGCGGCCGACGCCGCTCAACATCAACGAGCTGTATCTCGCCCTCAGCCAGGGCGCGGTGGACGGGCAGGAGAACCCCCTGCCGACGATCCAGAGCGCCAAGCTGAACGAGGTGCAGAAATTCCTCATCCTCTCCGGCCATGTCATCACGCCGCGCCTCGTCGCCATCCATGAGGAGGCGTGGCGCGGGCTGAACGCCAGGGCGCGCGACGCGCTGCGCCAGGCGCTCGCCAGCCAGGGCGAATGGCAGGACAAGGCCTTCATGGAACAGGAGGGCAGCCTGCTGGAGAGCTTCCGCGCCGGCGGCATGACCATCGTCGAGCCGGATCTGGAGGAGTTCCGCAAGCCCGTCCTCGCCGCCCTGCCGGCGAAGTTCGAGGCGAAGTGGGGCAAGGGCCTGTGGGACAGGGTCGCCGCGCTGTGATCCAGCGGCTGTCCGCCGGGCTGGACGCGGCGCTGCGGCTGCTCGCCATGGGGCTGCTGCTGGCGCTGCTCGGCGCCGTGCTGCTCGGCGTGCTGACGCGCGCCGCCAATGACCCGGTGATCTGGAGCGACGAGCTGTCGCGCATCCTGATGGTCTGGCTGGCCTGCATCGGCTGGATCCTGGCCGGGCGGAAGCGCATCCATATCCGCATCCGCTACGTCCAGGACAGGCTGCCCGCCCCCCTGCGCCGCGGGGGGGAGGTGGCGATCCAGGCCGCCATCACCCTGCTCGGCCTGCTGCTCACCGGCTATGGCGCGCTGCTGGTGGAGCGCAACCACGACCTGGAGGCAACGACGCTGCCGCTCTCCATGGCCTGGCTCTATGTGCCCATGGTGCTCGCCGGCCTCGCCACGGCGCTGCAGGGCGCGGCGGAGATGGCCGAGGCGCTGCGCCATGGCCCGGATCGTGGCCGGGAGACCCCCCTGCCCGCCGGGAGCCCCGCCGAATGACCACGCTGATGTTCGAAATCGCCGGGCTCTGGCTGCTGGCGATCCTGCTGGGCTTCCCGCTCTTTGCCTCGATGGGCCTCGCGGCCTTCGCCTTCGTCGGCTTCGGCGGGCTCTCGGCCGCCATCGTGCCGCAGAAGATGGTGCAGGCGATGAACTCCTTCCCCATCGTCGCGGCGCCACTCTTCATCCTGATGGGCAATATCCTCTCGGCGGCGCGGCTGACGGACCGGATCGTGGCCTTCGCCAGTTCCATCGTCGGCGCGCTGCGCGGCGGCTATGCCCATGCCAGCATCGTCACCAGCATGATCTTCGCCGGCATGGTGGGCTCGGCGGTGGCCGATGCGGCGGGCTCGGGCGCCATCGAGATCCGCTCGATGCGCCGCGCCGGCTACCGGCCGGAGACGGCGGCGGCCATCACCGCCGCCGCCGCCACCATCGGCCCCATCATCCCGCCCAGCCTGCCCATGGTGATCTATGGCGTCACCGCCGATGTCTCGGTGGGGCGGCTCTTCCTTGGCGGCGTGGTGCCGGGGGTGCTGATGGGCCTGTCGCTGATGGTCATGGTCGCCTTCATGGCGCGGCGGGAGGGCTTCGCCCGCCACCCCTTCGAGGGCTTCGGCCATATCGCCCGCACCTTCCGGGATGGCTTCTTCGCGCTGATGGCGCCGGTCATCCTGCTGGGCGGCATGTTCAGCGGCCTCTTCACCCCGACCGAGGCGGCCGCGGTGGCCACGGCCTATGCGCTGCTGCTCGGCCTCGTCATCTACCGCACCTTCAGCCTGCGCCAGCTTCCCGCCATCCTGGTGGAGACGGCGGAGACGACGGGCCTCGTCATGGTGCTGGTGATGGCGGCGGGTGCGCTCGGCTGGTGCATGTCCATCTCGCGCGTGCCGCAGACCATCACCCCGGCCATCATGGAGACCATCAGCAACCCGCTGGTCTTCCTGCTGGTGTGCAACCTGGTGCTGCTGGTCGTCGGCTGCTTCATGGAGACGCTGGCGGCGCTGCTGATCCTGATCCCGATCCTGGTCCCGGCGGCGAACAGCTTCGGCATCGATCCGGTGCAGTTCGGCATCGTGATGATCTTCAACCTGATCCTCGGCACGGTCCACCCACCGATCGGCGTGGTGCTCTTCGTCGTCTCGCGCATCGCCGAGGTCAGTTTCGAGACCATGGCGCGCGCCGTGCTGCCCTGGCTGGTCCCCCTCCTCCTGGTCCTGGCCGCCATCACCGTGTGGCCGCCCCTGACCACCTGGATGCCCGGCCTTTTGATGTAGACCCTGGCGTCCCGCCTCCGGCCGGAAGCGGGACGCCCCCGGACAAAAGTTTTTTGGTTCTTTTTTCCAAAAAAGAACCCTTCCCCTCTCCTCCCCTCGACGCGCCGCGCGGCACGCGGAATGATGCGGCCAGCGCCCCGCCGGAGGAGAACCCCGATGCCCCTGAGCCGCCGCCTGCTGCTCTCCACCGCCATGGCCTCCGCCCTGTCATCCCCGCGCCTGGCGCGGGCGCAGGGCCGGCGCGTGCTGCGCTTCGTGCCGCAATCGGACCTCGCCATCCTCGATCCGGTGTGGACCCCGGCCTATGTCACCCGCAACCACGGGCTGATGGTCTTCGATACCCTCTATGGCATGGACGGCGCCTACCAGATCCAGCCGCAGATGGTGGAAGGCCATGTGGTGGAGCCGGATGGCCTGACCTGGACGCTGACCCTGCGCGAAGGGCTGCGCTGGCACGACGGCGAAAAGGTCCTGGCACGGGACTGCACCGCCTCCATCCGCCGCTGGGCGGCGCGGGACGGGCTGGGCCAGTCCCTCATGGCGGCGACGGCGGAGCTTTCCGCCCCCGATGACCGCACCCTCCGCTTCCGCCTGAAGAAGCCCTTTCCCCTGCTGACCTACGCGCTGGGCAAGCCCGGCTCCCCCGTCTGCGTCATGATGCCGGAGCGGCTGGCGCAGACCGACCCCGGCACCCAGGTGAAGGAGATGATCGGCAGCGGCCCCTTCCGCTTCGTGGCGGAGGAACGGCTGGCCGGCGCCCGCGTCGTCTATGCCCGCAACCCGGACTATGTGCCGCGCCCCGGCACGGCCAGCTTCACCGCCGGGCCGAAGGAGGTTTTCTTCGAGCGGGTGGAATGGCACGTCCTGCCCGACCCCTCCACCGCCGCCGCCGCCCTGCGCGCCGGCGAGGTGGACTGGTGGGAAGCGCCGAGCTTCGACCTCCTGCCCATGCTGGCGCGGGATCCGGCCATCCACACCGCGGTGCCGGACCCCACAGGCTATATTGGCACGCTGCGGCTGAACCACCTGCACGCGCCCTTCAACAACCCGGCCCTGCGCCGCGCCCTGCTGCCGGCGCTGCGGCAGGCGGATTTCATGCAGGCCGTGGCCGGGGAATCGCCAGAGGGCTGGCGCGATGGCGTGGGCTTCTTCTGCCCCGGCACGCCCATGGCCAGCACCGCCGGGCTCGACATCCTGACCGCCCCGCGCGACCTGGAGCGCGCCCGGCGCGAGGTCGCCGCCTCCGGCTACAGGGGCGAGCCGGCGGTGGTCCTGGCCCCCTCCGACTTCCCCAACCTGAAGGCCCTGGCGGATGTGACGGCGGACCTGCTGCGGCGGGTGGGCATCACCGTGGATTATCAGGCGCTGGACTGGGGCAGCACGCTGGGGCGCCTCGCCAGGACCGGGCCGGTCTCGGAAGGCGGGTGGAGCGCCTTCGGCACCTTCTGGGCGGGGCTGGATCAGCTGGACCCGGCGGTGCACGCCTCGCTGCGCGCCAATGGCCTCGCCGGGCCGCGCGGCTGGCCGACCAGCGAGAAGCTGGAAGCCCTGCGCGCCAGCTGGATGGAACAGGCCGACCAAGGGGAGCGCCTGCGCCTCGCCGCCGAGATGCAGCGGCAGGCTTTTGAGGATGTGCCCTATATCCCCCTGGGGCAGCTTCTGGCCCGCACCTCCTGGCGCGGGATCACCACGCCCCTGCAGGGCTTCGCCCTGTTCTGGGGGATCCGGCCAGCGTGAGAATGTTTTAAATTCAAAGAATTATTGTTCTTTTTTGAAAAAAGAACCAAAAAACTTTTATCAGAGGCGTTCCGCGCCAGAGTCAGCATGGAACACCCGTCTGGGGAGAAGGGGATAACAAAAAAGAGGGCGCCAGCAACAACAGCAGAGGTCCACGAACAAGACAAGATATACCGGATCACCACGCCAGGGCAGCATCGGACTCACGGATGAAAACATCCGGAGCTGATGCGTGAGATTGTTGCCTTTTGCCGGGCGGGATACCATCTAGGCCGCTTCGGGGCTGTTTGTTACTGGAGACGCGCATGGCAATCACCAACCTGTTCTCGGCCTCTGAGTCCATCCTCAGCCTGGCGCCCGTGAACAAGGCGGAATTGCTGGAACGCCTCGCCGCCGAGGCCGCCCCCCGCCTGGACCAGCCGGCCGAAACCATCCTCGAAGCCCTCGAAGCACGCGAGCGCCTGGGCTCCACCGCCCTCGGCCGTGGCGTCGGCATGCCCCATGCGCGGATGGAGGGCCTGCCCGGCCCTCTCGCCCTGCTCGCCCGTCTGGAACGCCCCATCGACTTCGACGCGCGCGATGGCACCCCGGTGGACCTCGTCTTTCTGGTGCTCTGGCCGGAAGAAGCGCCGGAAGGCTTCCTGCCCGCCCTCTCCGGCATCTGCCGCGCCCTGCGTGACAACCATCTGCCGCGCCAGCTGCGCCAGGCACGCTCGGCGGCCGAGGCCCTGGCCCTGCTCCAGGCCACCCCCTCCAACGCCACCGAGATCTGAAACATACCCGCGATCTGACCGCCGGGCCTGACCGCACCACGCGCCGCCTCCCCGGCCACCCGCCGGGACATCCCCGACCCGCAGGAGAGACCGGCACCCCATGCCTGATGCTCTTTACCTTCTGGCCGCCCTCCTCCTGCCCTGGCTGGGTGCCCTGGCCACCGCCCTGCTGCCGGCCAATGCCCGCACCCGGGGCCATAACCTGGAAGCCTGGCTGGCCGGGGCGGTCGCGCTGCTGGCCCTCATCATGGTCTGGCTCGCCTATCCGGCCGTGGCCGCCGGGGGGGTGGTGCGGCTGGCCATCCCCTGGGTGCCGCAGCTCGGGCTGGAGCTGGTCCTGCGCATGGACGGGCTGGCCGCCGTCTTCGCCGTGATGGTGGCGGGCATCGGGCTGCTGGTGGTGCTCTACGCCCGCTACTACATGTCGCCGGACGATCCGGTGCCGCGCTTCTTCGCCTTCCTGCTGGCCTTCATGGGCGCGATGATGGGGCTGGTTCTCTCGGGCAACCTGATCCAGCTGGTCTTTTTCTGGGAGCTGACCAGCCTCTTCTCCTTCCTGCTCATCGGCTACTGGCACCACGCCGCCCCGGCGCGCGAGGGCGCGCGCATGGCCCTCACCGTCACCGCCAGCGGCGGGCTGGCCCTGCTGGCCGGCGTGCTGCTGCTCGGCCATATCGCCGGCAGCTACGACCTCGACCATGTCCTGGCCGCCGGCGCGCTGATCCGCGCCCACCCGCTCTACCTGCCGGCCCTCGTGCTGATCCTGCTCGGCGCCCTGACCAAGAGCGCGCAATTCCCCTTCCACTTCTGGCTGCCCCACGCCATGGCGGCACCCACCCCCGTCTCCGCCTACCTGCACTCGGCCACGCTGGTGAAGGCCGGCATCTTCCTGATGGCCCGCCTCTGGCCGGTGCTGGCGGGGACGGAGGCATGGTTCTGGATCGTCGGCACGGCGGGCATGGTCACGCTGCTGCTCGGCGCCTATGTCGCCATCTTCCAGCACGACATGAAGGGGCTGCTGGCCTATTCCACCATCAGCCATCTCGGGCTGATCACCCTGCTGCTCGGGCTGAACAGCCCGCTGGCCATGGTCGCCGCCATCTTCCACACCATGAACCACGCGACCTTCAAGGCCTCGCTCTTCATGGCCACCGGCATCATCGACCATGAGACGGGCACGCGCGACATCCGCCGCCTCTCCGGCCTCAACAGCAGCATGCCCTTCACCGCGCGGCTGGCCATGGTGGCGGCGGCGGCGATGGCGGGCGTGCCGCTGCTGAACGGCTTCATCTCCAAGGAGATGTTCCTCACCGAGACGCTGACGGCCGCCAGCGCGCCCACCCCGCTGCACCGCCTGCTGCCCTATGCCGCGACGCTGGCCGGCATCTTCGCGGTGGCCTATTCGCTGCGCTTCATCCACGGCGCCTTCTTCGGCCCCGAGGCGCGCGACCTGCCCCGCGCCCCGCACGAGCCGCCGCAGTGGATGCGCCTGCCGGTGGAGGTGCTGGTCTTCGGCTGCATGGTGGTGGGCATCCTGCCGGCGGCCACCATCGGGCCTTTCCTCGATGTCGCGGTGCGCTCCGTGCTCGGCCCCGCCACGCCGGATTACAGCCTCGCCGTCTGGCACGGCGTCAACCTGCCGCTGGCCATGAGCCTGCTCGCCCTGGCCGGCGGCGCCCTGCTCTACCGGCTGCTGCAGCGCCACCTCAATGCCGGGGTGGAGGGCACGCCGCTGCTGCGCGGGATGGATGGCCGCCGCCTCTTCGAGCGGGCCATGGTCTTCCTCTCCTGGCGCTTCGCCCGCACGCTGGAGCGGCTGCTGGGCACGGCGCGGCTGCAGATGCAGCTGCGCCTGCTCGTCTGCGTCACCGCCCTGGCGGCGCTGCTGGCCCTGGCACCGCATGGGCTGCGCCTCGGCTCCCTGACGCTGAGCGCGGCGGACCCGGTGATCGCCCTCGTCTGGGTGGTCGGCGCGGCCTGCGCCATCGCCGCCGCCTATCAGGCCAAGTATCACCGGCTGGCGGCGCTGATGCTGCTGGGCGGGGCGGGGCTCGCCGTCTGCCTCACCTTCGTCTGGTTCTCCGCCCCCGACCTCGCCCTGACCCAGCTCCTGGTCGAGGTGGTGACGACGGTGCTCCTCCTCCTCGGCCTGCGCTGGATGCCGCGGCGCCTGGAGCAGCCCGGTGCCGGGGCCTGGCTCGCCCGCCTGCGGCGCGGGCGGGACCTCACCATCGCCATCGGCGCCGGGCTGGGGCTGACGGTCATCTCCTACGCCACCATGACGCGCCTCTCGCCGGAGGGCATCTCCCGCCACTTCCTCGCCCGCGCCTATACGGAGGGCGGCGGCACCAATGTGGTGAATGTCATCCTGGTGGATTTCCGCGGCTTCGACACCTTCGGCGAGATCACCGTCCTCGGCATCGTGGCGCTCACCGTCTTCGCCCTGCTGCGGCGCTTCCGCCCGGCGGCGGAGAGCATCGGCGCGCCCGAGGCCCGGCGCGGCCAGCAGCGCGGCGAGGCCCATGCCTGGCTGCTGGTGCCCGGCGTCATCATGCGCTGGCTCTTCCCGCTGATCGGCGCCATCGCCGTCTTCCTGCTGCTGCGCGGGCATGACCTGCCGGGCGGCGGCTTCGCCGGCGGGCTGATGCTGGCCGTGGCCATCCTGCTGCAATACATGGCCGGCGGCACGCGCTGGGTGGAGGACCACCTGCGCGTCCACCCGCTGCGCTGGATGGCGGGGGGGCTGCTGCTGGCCGCCGGCACGGGGCTGGCCGCCCTCCTCGCCGGGCGGCCCTTCCTCACCTCCTACTTCGCCTATGCCGATCTCGGCTGGCTCGGCCGGCTGCCGGTGGCCAGCGCCATGCTCTTCGACATCGGCGTCTTCGCCCTGGTCTTCGGCGCCACGGTGCTGATGCTCATCGCCATCGCCCACCAGTCGGTGCGCAGCCAGCGCGCCGCCCCGCCGCCGCCGCCCGGCGAGCCCGCCACCCCGGGAGACGATTGATGGAACTGATCCTCGCCCTCGCCATCGGCATCCTCGGCGGCTCCGGCGTCTGGCTGCTGATGCGCCCGCGCACCTTCCAGCTCATCATCGGCCTCTCGCTGCTCTCCTACGCGGTGAACCTCTTCATCTTCAGCATGGGCCGCTTCCCCGTGGGCGCGCCCCCCGTGCTGGAGCCGGGCACCGCGGGCGACCCCGCCCACTACGCCGACCCGCTGCCGCAATCCCTGGTGCTGACGGCCATCGTCATCGGCTTCGCCACCACGGCGCTGTTCCTCGTGGTGATGCTGGCGGCGCGCGGCCTGACCGGCGGCGACCATGTCGATGGCCGGAGGCGCGGCTGATGCCCAACTGGCTGCCACATCTGGCGCCGCATCTGGCGATCGCGCCCATCCTGCTGCCGCTGCTCGCCGGCGCGCTGATGATCCCGCTCGACGACCAGCGGGCGCGGCTGCGCGCGGGGCTCGGCCTGCTCTCCGCCCTCGGCCTCGTCGCCATCGCCGCCACGCTGGTGGCGCAGGCCGGGGGCGCGGGGGCGGCGCCGGTCTTCGTCTACCGCCTCGGCAACTGGCCGGCGCTTTTCGGCATCGTGCTGGTGGTGGACCGGCTGGCGGCGCTGCTGCTGCTGCTGACGGCGCTGCTCGGCCTCGCCGCCCTGGTCTTCTCCCTGGTGCGCTGGCAGCGCATGGGCGCGCATTTCCACGCCCTCTTCCAGTTCCAGCTGATGGGGCTGAACGGCGCCTTCCTCACCGGCGACCTGTTCAACCTCTTCGTCTTCTTCGAGGTGCTGCTGGCCGCCTCCTACGGCCTCGCGCTGCATGGCTCGGGCGTCGCGCGGGTGAAGGCGGGGCTGCACTACATCGCCATCAACCTCGCCGCCTCGCTGCTCTTCCTCATCGGCGTCAGCATGATCTACGGCGTGGCGGGGACGCTGAACATGGCCGACCTCGCCGCCCGCATCCCCACCTTGCCGGCGGCGGACCGGCCGCTTCTGGAAGCCGGCGCCGCCATCCTCGGCATGGCCTTCCTGGCCAAGGCGGCGATGTGGCCGCTGGGCTTCTGGCTCACCCCCGCCTATGCGGCGGCCAGCCCCCCGGCGGCGGCCATCTTCTCGATGATGAGCAAGGTGGGCTTCTACGCCGTGCTGCGCCTCTCCCTGCTGCTCTTCGGGCCAATGGCCGGGGACTCGGCGGGCTTCGGCAACACCTGGCTGTTCATCGGCGGCCTCGCCACGCTGGGCTTCGGCGCGGTCAGCGTGCTGGCGACGCAGGACCTCGCCCGGCTGGCCGGGGCCAGCGTGCTGATCTCCTCCGGCACGCTGCTGGCGGCGGCGGGGGCGGGGCAGGCGGCGGTCACCGCCGGGGCGCTCTACTATCTCGCCAGTTCGGCCCTGGCCATCGGCGCCTTCTTCCTGCTGGTGGAACTGCTGGAACGCGGCCGCGAACTCGGCGCCGACGTGCTGGCCGTCACCCTCGAAGCCTTCGGCGACGGCCCGGACGAGGATGAGGAAGAGACGGAGGTGGGCATCGGCATCCCGGCCACCATGGCCGTGCTCGGCGCCTGCTTCCTCTGCTGCGCGCTGCTGCTGGCGGGGCTGCCGCCGCTCTCCGGCTTCATCGCCAAATTCGCCATGCTGGACGGCATCCTGAACCCGGCCGGGCTGGGGCGCGGCGGGGCGGGGGCCGCGGGCGGCGCCGCGGTCACCCCGGCGGGCTGGGCGCTGCTGGCGGCGCTGGTGCTCTCCGGCCTCGCCACCGTGCTGGCCATGACGCGCGCCGGCATCCGCAGCCTCTGGGCGGAGGCGGGCCGGGGCACGCCGCGCGTCGGCGTGGTGGAAATCGCCCCCGTGCTGCTGCTGCTCGGCCTCTGCCTCGGCATGACGGCGGCGGCCGGGCCGGTGCTGCGCTACATGCAGGACACGGCCACCGCCCTCTACCAGCCACAGCCCTATGTGCGGGCGGTCACGGGGGCACGGCCATGATGCGCCGCCTCCTGCCGCATCCCCTGATCTCGGCCGGGCTCTTCCTGGTCTGGCTGCTCGCCAGCCGCAGCGCGGCCCCGGGGCCCGCCCTGGTCGGGCTGGTGGTCGCGCTGCTCGGCGGGCAGGCCCTCGCCCTGCTGGCGCCGGGGCGCCTGCGCCTGCGCCGCCCCGCGCTGGCGCTGCGCCTCGCCGGCCATGTGGCGGCCGATATCCTGCGCTCCAACCTCGCCGTCGCCCGCATCCTGCTGCTGCGCCGGCCCGACCGGCGCGCGGGCTTCCTGCATATCCGCCTCACCCTGCGCGACCCCCAGGCCCTCGCCCTGCTCGCCATCATCCTCACCGCCACCCCCGGCACCGCCTGGGTCGATCACGACGCGGCGGAAGGCTGGCTGCTCCTCCACGTCCTCGACCTCAGCGGCGGGGAAGACTGGGAGCGCATCATCCGGGAACGCTACGAGGCCCCGCTGCTGGAGATCTTCGCATGAGCCTGGCCGTGCTGGCATGGTCCCTGCTGCTGGCCCAGCTGATGCTGGGGCTGGCCTTCTGCTGCGCCGCCTGGCGCGTCCTCCGCGGCCCCCGCGCGCAGGACCGCGTGGTGGGGCTCGACACCCTCTCCATCAACGGCATGCTGCTGCTGCTGACCTTCGGCCTGCGCACCGGGACGGATCTCTATTTCGAGGCCGCCCTGGTCATCGCCCTGCTCGGCTTCGTCAGCACCGCGGCACTCGCCAAATTCCTCATGCGCGGCGAGGTGATCGAATGACCGGACATCTCGACAGCCTGCCCGCCTGGGCCGCATGGCCAGCGGCGGCGCTGCTGCTGGCCGGGGCAGGGCTGACCCTGGCCGGCTCCCTCGGCCTGCTGCGCCTGCGCGGCTTCTATGAGCGGCTGCACGCCCCGACACTCGGCACCTCCGCCGGCATGGCCTGCGTGCTGCTGGCCTCGATGCTCGTCTTCTCCGTGCTGCAATCGCGGCTGGTCATCCACGAACTGCTCATCGGCCTGCTCATGCTGGTGACGACGCCCGTCACCCTCATGCTCATCGCCCGCGCCGCCATCCACCGCGACCGGCAGGAAGGCGCCGATGTGCCAGGTCAGGCCAGCCCGGAGAGAAGAGAAGAGAAGAGTAAAGAGTAAGGAAGGAGAGAAGCGTTCTTTTTTGGAAAAAAGAACCAAAAAACTTTTTCAGGGGGGCGTCCCGCCGGACAATCGAGGCGGGACGCCAGGGGGCCAAATCAGCCCGGTTCGCGCTGCAGCGCCTCAAAAGCCTGGCCAAAACCCCGGAAGGAAACCGGGATGGCCATCTCGGCCTCATTGGCCAGCCTGTATTCGAAGCGGCCCATGCCACCCTCCCGAGCCCGCAGGCGGCGTTGCAGCGCCTCGGTCAGCTCCACCTCCAGCGTGCAGTTCTGCGGCGTGCAGCTGCGCAGTTGCAGGGCCAGCGGCTGGCCCCCCTCCTCCGGTGCCAGGCGCATGCCGGTGGGGCCGTGGAAATTCACCGGCACCGCCACCACCAGCCGCCAGGGCTGATTGCGCGCGAGGCGGCCAAGGGCGATCTGCGCGATCGGCTGCTGCTGCTGGTTCTGCACCCCCTGCGCCATCTCGCACAGGCGGCTGGCGGGAATCGTCCCCTCAGGCGGGCGGTTCTCGCAGCGCACGATCCAGTCGCCGAAGCTGGAGGATGTCCGCTCGGGCACCAGTTCGGGCGCCGGCGCGCGCGCGGCAGGGGCCGCCGGCGGCGGGGCGGCGGGCGCGGTGCGGCCAGTTTGCGCCGCCGCCGGCCCAGCGGCCAGCAGCGCGGGGGCCAGCAGCGCGGAAGCCAGGAGGCAAAGGCGGAGCATCATGCGGCCTTGGCCTCCGCCAGATCGAGCACCCCGCTCCACGAACCGCTCGCCTGCAGGATGGCATAGATCCCCCCCAGCCAGTGGCGGCGGCGCCATTCCAGGATGGTCTCGTCCGGCAGCGCGTCGAAACGCTCCGGATTGAGCATCGCGAAACCGTTCAGCCGCGCGCTGCTGCCACTGCGGAACTCGACGCGGGCCTCACGCTCCTCCAACAGCCCGGCCCCCTTGAGGGCGATGGCCATGCGCTGCGTCTCCTCCAGGCTGGCGCGGAAATCGGAGCAGAAGCGCAGCATCTCCTTCAGGAAGGCACTGGGCTGCTCGCCCTCGAACAGCGCCTCGCCCGCGCCGGTGTGCAGCGCGGGGGCATCCGGCTCGATGCCCAGCAGCAGCTTCTCGCTGCCCTCGGGCTGGAGGAAAATGAAGGGATAGGCGCGCAGATAGGCCGGCAGATAGGTGCCCGCCCGCCAGCTGCCATCCGCGCCGACGAAGAGATTCTCCCCCGCCCGGTAGCCGAGCACGGCCAGCGGCATCGGCACCGGGCCGCTGGCGAAGACGATGGGGAAATGCCGCGCGGCGAAAGGCAGCTCGACAATGCTGAGCGGCACGGCATTGGCCCGCGCGGCGAAGCCGAGGCCCGCGCTGCGGTCCAGGCGCAGCGCGGCATGGCGGGCCGGCTCCAGCGGCTCCACCCGGCCGAAGAGCGGCGGCAGGGCCGGCACGGGCTGCGGCGCGGCGACTGCGGGTGGTGTTGCCAAAGGGGTTGCCAGGACGGCATCGGACATGGCGTGGCACTCCTGGCGCGGACCGGGCAAGGCCGCCGCGCCTGCGCTGCGAAAAGGTGTCCGGCAGGGCCGGCGGGAATCGGAGGTGGCAGGCAGTCCTCCACCACAGGTAGAAAGATTTGCCCGCGAAATCTTTTCTGTCCAGGGTGGAGCGGCCCGGCCCGCAGCGGCGGGGTGGCCCGCCGGGCCACCCCTGCCGCGTCACCAGCTCCAGAGCAGGCCGCCGCTGACGGCCTGGCCGGTATAGTTGCTGCGCAGGTCGGCGCTGTAGGTGAGGAAGAGCGAAGCCTGCGGCGTCAGCGTCAGGCTGGCGCCCAGACCGGCCAGCAGGCGGTCCCGCCCGGTGGCCACGGTCTCGGTGCGGATCGGCGTCGAGGAGGCGCCGATCAGCGTCGCCCCCGTGCTGGTCGCGACATCGCCGAACTCATGCGCCCATTGCAGCCGCACCGCCGGGATCAGCGCCATGCCGGAGGCGAGTTGCAGCGCGGTGCTGGCGCGCAGGCCGACGATGCTGCGCGTCGCCGTCACGCTCTCGCTGTCCAGGTTGAGGCCGAGCACCCCGGCGCCGCTCTCCGTCGCATGGTCGCGGTTGAGGATATCGACGCGCGCGCCGATGCCGGGCTGCAGGGTCCAGTGGCCGACACGGTAATAGACGCCCGTCTCCAGCTCGGCGCCATAGCTGGAGGTGGAGGGCGTGGCATGGGCGCTCATGCCGAGCGCGCCGAGGTCACGGTCCACCGATATCTGGCCGAAGCTGCCGCTGACCTGCGCATCGGCGAAGATGAGCGGGCCGGTATAGCCGCCATAGGCGGCGAGATGGCCGACATTCGGGCTGGCCCGCCCGCCGCCGGCCGGCGAGGTGATGCGCCCGGCCGTGTAGCCCGCCGCGATGCCGGCGCTGAAGCCGGTGCCGAGATCCGTCTCCAGGCCGACCGCCACGCCGCCGGTGGAGGCGTGATAGGCCGTGGCCCCGCCCTCCGAGCCGGTGTTGAAGGTCTGGCCCAGCCCGATGATCCAGGAGGTGAAGCGGCCGAGCTGCGCCGTGGCCGCCTGCTGCGCGCCGATGCCATTGGCCCGGCGCGCCGCCTGCTGCCCGCTGATGGCGCCGCCGAAGGCGCGGTTGCCATCGACCAGCGCCATCATCGCATCGCCATAGATGGCGCCGCCCAGGCGGATGGTGGTGTCCTGGATCTGCGCGGCATTGAGCGGGAAGAGCGCGGCCAGCCCGGCCTCGATCGCATCGCTGCCGCGCACGCCCGCCGCCGGGCGCAGCGCATCCAGCGCCCGGCCGACGGAAAGCTGGTTCGCCGTCTGCTGGTAGCCCAGCGCCGACATGCGCGCATAGGATTCCGGCGTGACATAGAGGGTCAGGCTGGTGGGCTGGTAGAGCGCATCGAAGCGCGTGCCCGTGGCGAGGCCCGCGGGCTGCGTCAGCCCGCTGAAGGAACCGAGGATGGAACTGGCCTCGACCACGCGGAAGCCTGTGCCGACCTCCGGCGTATAGGTGTTGGTGGCCGAGCCGGTGATGCCGCGCAGCAGCGGCGCGAGGGTGCCCGCGGCGGTGAAGGAGGCGCCATCGACGATGACGCGGCTGTAATTGCCGGCGCCGCTCCCCGTGCCCGTGCCGTCGATGTCGATCTCGAAGGTGGAGCTGTCCGTCATCACCACCGGGGCGGTGAAGGTCAGCGTGCCCGGGCTGTTGCCGGGGGAGAGCGTGCCGGAGACCGTGGTCGGCGCGTCGATGACGCCCGAGCCGCGCAGCGTCGCCCCCTCCTCGATCTCCAGCGCCGCCGCCTGCAGCGTGCTGTTGCTGTAGAGCGTGCCTTCGCTCGCCACCACCGTGCCGCTGAGGCTGACGCCACCCGCCACCTCGACCGAGCCGCTGCCGGTGGTGGTCAGGTTGCCATCGCCGCTGACGCTGCCGGTGAAGACGACATTGCCCGTGCGCGTGTCCACCGTGCCATTGCCGCTGTTCACCACGATCGGCTGGCCGAAGGTGGCATCCGCGGTGGGCTGCAGCGTGCCGCCGGAGAAGACGATGGCCGAGGCCTGCGCCGCCGGGTCGTTCTGCGTGAAGATCGGCTTCGACTGGTCCACCAGCAGCGAGGCCAGCAGCAGGTCCACCTGGTTGGCGCGATAGATGGTGACGAGCTGCATGCCCGCGATCTCGCCGCTGCGCGTGGCGAAGCTGCCGGTCACGCCGCCCGTGGCGGTGAGCAGGGTGTAGAGGCTGTCCGCCGCATAGGTGCCGGCGGCGGGGAGGATGGCCAGCGCGCCATCGAGCACCGCGCCGCCGGTGATGGCCAGGGCCGAGGCCCCGCCCGGCGTCAGCGCCAGCTGCAGGGTGCCGGTGGCGGACTGCACGTAATTGCCGCCCACGGTGAGCGTGCCCACGGCCCCGCCAATGCCGGGCACCACCAGCCCGGAATTGGTCAGGCTGCCGGCGACCGTGCCGGTGCCGGTGAGCCGCGCCCCCGTGACGATGCCGGCACTGCCGCCGATGCGCGCCGAGGCATGGCCCGCATCGCCCAGCACCAGCGTCCCGGCGGAGACCGTGGTCAGCCCGGTGAAGCTGTTGACCCCGTTGAGGGTCAGGCTGCCCCCGGCCACCTCCAGCCCGCCCGTGCCGGCGATGGTGCCGCTGTAGATGCCGCCCTGCAGGATGCGCAGCTGCTGCGCGCCGAGGGCGATGCTGCTGCCCGCCACGCCATCCAGCGTCTGCACCGTGCGGGCACTGGAGGCGCCGGCGATGCTGAATCCCGCGCCCGAGGTGGCCAGATTGAGCCCGGCGGAGGTGGCGATCGTCCCCGTGCCGGAGAGCGCCAGCGTGCCGCCCTCCACCCGCGTCACGCCGGTATAGCTGTTGGCGCCGGAGAGGGTGAGCGTGCCGCCGGTGACAGTCAGCCCGCCCGGGCCGGACACCGCGCCGCCATAGGTGCCGCCGCCGCTGACGGTCAGCGTATGCGCGCCGAGGTCGAGGCTGCTGCCGCTGACACCGTTGAGGCTTTGCAGCAGCCGGCTGCCATTCGCCGCCGCCATAGTGAAGGCCGCGCCCGAGGCCGAGAGGGTCAGCCCCGAGGCCGTGCTGAGATCGCCCGCCCCGGAGAGCGCCAGCGTCCCCGCCTCCACCCGCACCGCGCCGGTGAGGCTCTGCGCGGCGGAGAGGGTGAGGGTGCCGCCGCTGGCGGTCAGCCCGCCCGTGCCGGAGATCACGCCATCATAGCCACCGCCGCCGCTGACGGTCAGCGTGTTGGCGCCGAGCGCCACGCTGCTGCCGGAGACGCCGTTCAGCGTCTGCACCGTGCGCCCGCCGCCCGCCGCCGCGAGGTCGAACACCGTCCCACTCGCCGTCAGCGACACGCCGGAGGAAGCCGCGATATCCCCCGCGCCGGAGAGCGCCAGCGTCCCCGCCTCCACCCGCGTCGCGCCGGTATAGCCATTGGCGCCGGAGAGGGTGAGCGTGCCGCCGGTGACGGTCAGCCCGCCCGGGCCGCCGATGCTGCCGGCATAACCGCCGCCGCCGCTGACGGTCAGCGTGTTGTCGCCGAGCGCCACGCTGCTGCCGGAGACGCCATTCAGCGTCTGCACCGTGCGCCCGCCGCCCGCCGCTGCGAGGTCGAACACCGTCCCACTCGCCGTCAGCGACACACCCGAGGAGGTGGCGATATCGCCCGTGCCGGAGAGCGCCAGCGTGCCGCCGGACACCGTGGTCAGCCCGGTATAGCCGTTGGCCGCCGAGAGCGTCAGCGTGCCACCGCCCGCCGTCAGCCCGCCCGTGCCGGAGATCACCCCCGCGAAGCCGCCGCCGCCGCTCACCGTCAGCGTATTGGCGCCGAGCGCCACGCTGCTGCCGGAGACGCCATTCAGCGTCTGCACCGTGCGCCCGCCATCGGCCGCCGCAATGTCGAACGCCGCGCCGCTCGCCGTCAGCGACACGCCCGAGGAGGCCGAGAGATCGCCCGCGCCGGAGAGCGCCAGCGTGCCGCCGGACACCGTGGT
>NZ_JANFNY010000057.1 GCF_024437745.1 Roseomonas sp. GC11
CACTCTGAGCCAGGATCAAACTCTCAAGTTCATCAGCTCACCACTCAGCCAAAACCAAGCAGCAAACCTCGAGACCTGCCCAAAACTCTTCATCGCTGACCCATCACAGTCCAGCCCAACCAAGCCTCCAACACCCAAACCTCAGGCATTCACCCAAGACCCAAGCGCCAGCCGCGCATCCCACCCAGGCAGCCAAAAATCTCAGCCACCCCAGCAAAACACACAACAGCTCAGCCCATCAGCTAAACCATAATGCATCTAAAAATTCCAAGAAAACCCGATGCAATTTTAAATCAACATCCGCTCAACTTCCGGCCATCAACCGGTGCGGCACCATCTAGGGGCTTCATCGCCACCCGTCAAGCCCAACCACCAGCCAATCACCATCCGTTCGCCGTTCAGCAGCGCCAACCGGCGGCGTGGAGGGGCTTATATGGGGGCCACGAGAAACCGTCAAACGGAATCTCCAGCCTTTCCACCAGCGAGACGATCGGCCAGCGCCGCCGCCTGCCCCCGGATCTCCGGCACCGCCGTCACCTCCCACAGCCGACCCCGCGTCAGCGGGCCCAGAACGGACAGCCCCGGCACCACGCGCCCCGCCGCATCCAGCGCCCGGCACGCCGCATCCGTGCGCACACCGAGGCGCTGCGCATCCAGCACCAGGCGGCCTTCCGCCAACAGGCTCCACAGCGGCTCCGCCTCGCGCCAGGACTGGCCACCCTCCGGGCCGGTGCACAGGATGATGCGCGAGACCATCACCCGCGCCTCGCCGCCATGCCGGCGGCGCAGCACCGCCTCCACCCCCGCCCCGCGCGGCGACCAGTCCTCCAGCCGCGCCGCCAGGGTGCGCAGCCCGCCCCCCGCCAGCTCCGCCGCGAGGCACGCCGCCACGCCGGGGGCCAGGCGGTGGCGGTGCAGATTCCAGGCCGAACGGGCATGGCGCAGGAAGCGCCCGCGCTGCGCCGCGTCCCAGCCCTGCCACAGGCGCTGCACCTGCGGCCGGACGCCATCCAGCACCGCCTGCCAGGGCTGGCCCGCCGCCACCGCCCGCGCCGCCTCCCGCCGCAACCGGCGCCACAGCGGCAGGACCCCCTCCCCTTCCGGCACCGCCACCGGCCAGGGCGCCGGGAAAGCCCCCGGCACATGCGCCAGCGGCAGCCAGCCATGGCGCGACACCGCCAGCACCGGGCCACGATGCCCGCCCTCCCGCAGCGCCAGCAGCACATCCACCATCGTCAGGCCAAGGCCGACCAGCAGGACAGGCTCCTCCGGCGGCAGGCCCGCCCGCGCCGCCGGGTCCCACGGGTCGCCCCAGAGATGCGGCGGCTGCCCGCCCCCACCGGCGAAACCGCCCACGGCCAGGACCACCTCATCCGCCTCCGCCCGCGCGCCGCTGGCATCGGTCAGCACATGGCCCCCGCCCGGGCGGGGGTGCAGCGCCACCACACGCCGCGGCACATGGCGCAGCCCGGCATCCGCCGCCACGGCAGCCGCCCATTCCTCGCGCAGATAGGCGCCATAGACGGCGCGCGGCGCGAAGACAGGGCCGGATTCCGGGCCCGCCCCGCCGCGCGCGGCCAGCCATTCGGCGAAATGGCCGGGGCGGTCGGGGTAGAGGCTCATCCCCGTGGCGGGGACGTTCAGCAGGTGGGAGGGGTGCGGGGTGGCATAGGCCAGGCCAGGGCCCGGCGCGGCGGGCTCATACAGATGCACCGTGGCGCGGCCACGCAGTTGCAGCGCCAGCGCCACACCGGCGAAGCCACCGCCCAGGATGGCCACGGCGGGCCGCTCATTCGTCATGGCCACGGCTTTCGCTCCGCTCGCATCCAGGGAAAGAGCGGGGGAGAAGGAATTCTCCCCCGCGCCCCCTCATCTTTTTCTGTCAGGGGTCGCGGCGCAGGCCGCGCGCGGCCAGGGCCGCCTCATAGGCAGGCCAGCGCTCGGCCTGCTCGCGGCCCAGCTGGTGCAGGTAGTCCCAGGTGTAGATGCCAGTGTCGTGCAGATCGTCGAAGATCAGCCGCACGGCGTAATGCCCGACCGGCTCGACCTGCAGGATGCCGACATGGCGGCGGCCGGAGACCAGCTTCTTCTGGCCCGGGCCATGGCCCTGCACCTCGGCGGAAGGGCTCTCCACCCGCAGATATTCCGCGGGCAGCGAAAACACCGCGCCATCGTCGAAG
This sequence comes from Roseomonas sp. GC11, assembly GCF_024437745.1. GTDB lineage: Bacteria > Pseudomonadota > Alphaproteobacteria > Acetobacterales > Acetobacteraceae > Pseudoroseomonas. The sequence continues at coordinate 2,181 of NZ_JANFNY010000057.1, forward strand.
CGGATCTCCAGCCGCTTCTCCGCTCGGCGCAGGCGAATTTCGGTGGGGCTGGGCATCAGCCCTCCAGGCGGCGGGCCTCGTCCGGCAGCATGATCGGAATGCCGTCGCGGATCGGATAGGCCAGCCCGGCCTGCTCGCTCACCAGCTCGCCCCGCTCGCGGTCATAGCGCAGCGGGCCCTTGGTCACCGGGCAGACCAGGATCTCCAGCAGGCGGGGATCCACCGGGCCGCCAGGGGCGGCCGAGGGGGCGGGGGAGGTGTCGGTCGCGTTCGTCATGCCTGCGGATTCCTGCGCCGGGACGGGCGGCCCGTCAACTGTCCGGGATTTAACTGGGCCGGCCAGCCGGCGCCGGGCCGGCGCTGCCCATGCGCAGCAGCGCCACCAGCATCTGCGCCCGCTGCTCCGGCGCGGGCGCCTCCAGCAGCGCCTGCTTCTCCGCCTCCTCGAAGGGGCAGATCATGCACAGCGTGGTCACCAGCGGGCCGGTCTGGCTGCGCTCGATCGCCGCCCAGTCGGCCTCGATGCCCTGGGACTGGAAATAACCGCGCAGCGCCTCCAGCAGCGGCCCCGGCTCCGGCCCCGGCGGTGGCCCCTGCTGCGACTCAGCGAGGTCGGCCAGATACGGGGAGAAATCGGGGCGGACGCGGCGATAGCCGCGCGGGCTGTCCGCCAGCTCCTCCGCCACCCGGAAGCGCAGCAGGCCGCGCAGGGTGATGAGGTAGCGGCCATCCTCCGTCTCGGAGAAGGAGGCGATGCGCCCGAGGCACCCCGTGCGGTAGAGGGTGGAGCGCCCGCCGGACCGCGGCTTCGCCGGGTCCGGCAGCACCATGCCGAGCATCCGGCCCGCCGCCATCGCATCCTCCACCATCGCCAGGTAGCGCGACTCGAAGATGTTCAGCGGCAGCCGGCCCTGCGGCAGCAGCAGGGCACCCGCCAGGGGGAAGATCGGGATCTCCCCCGGCAGGGCCTCCGGCCGGGTCTGGAAGGGGTCCACCACCCGGCCGGTCCTCCCTCAGCGGAACAGCAGGGTGGAAAGGCCGCGGCGGGCCTTCACCGTGGCCGGGTCCATCGGGCCCCAGGCCTCGAAGAACTTCAGCAGCTGCTTGCGCGCCGCTTCCTCGTTCCAGGCGCGGTCGCGCTTGATGGCGTCGAGCAGCGCCTGCGCCGCCTCGGCGCGCTGGTCCATGGCGTTCAGCGCCACGGCCAGCTCGATGCGGGCGGCGTGGTCATCCGGGTCGGCGGCCAGCCGCGCCTCGAACTCGGCCAGCCGCGCCCGCGCCTTGCGGCCCTCGGCGGCCAGTTCCAGCGCGCTGCGCACGCCGGCGATCTCGGCATGGTTGCGGATCTTCTCCGGGGCGTTCTCCACCACGGAGAGGGCCTGCTCCTCCTCGCCCAGCGCCATCAGGGCGCGGGCGAGGCCGGCCAGGGCCTCCGGGTTCTCCGGCTCCTGCTGCGCCACGGCGGCGTAGATCTCGAGCGCCGTCTGGTGGTCGCCCTGCTCCACGGCCTGCTTGGCCTCGGCCATCAGGTCGGCCGCCGGCATCTGGCCGCCCGCCACCTTCAGCAGCGCCTCGACGAACTTCTTCAGCTCGGATTCCGGCAGGGCGCCCTGGAACAGGTCGGCGATCTGCCCCTGCCAGAAGGCCACCACCGTCGGCACGGATTGCAGCGGCAGGCCCATCTGGGAGAGCTGCTGCACCAGGCCGCGATTCTGGTCGATGTCGATCTTCACGAGGCGGACGCGGCCCTGGGCGGCCTTGACCACCTTCTCCAGCGCCGGGGTGAGCTGCTTGCAGGGGCCGCACCAGGTGGCCCAGAAATCCACCAGCACCGGAACTTCGCGGCTGGCCTGCACCACATCCTGCATGAAGCTGCGCGCATCGCCATCCTTGATCAGGTCGGCGGCAGGAGTCGCGCGGTTGGGGTCGGCAATCACGTCCATGGAACCAAACTCCGGTCTTCCTGCCCCGCATAGATGCGCCGGGCGGCCATCCGCGCAAGGCTGCGCGGAAATTTCACTTTACGATCCGTGCCACGGGGGCGCTGCCCCCGCACCCCCGCCGGGGTGGCACGGCCACCCCGGACCCCGCGTTCAGTTGGGTGCCAACGGATGGCGGGGTCCGGGGGGACCCTGTCCCCCCGGCGGAGGGGCTTGGGGAGGCGGAGCCTCCCCAAAGGACTTACGGAATCTCCAGCGCCTCCGGCGCGTGCCCCATCTCGCGCAGGAAGCGCAGCAGGTCGCCCGGCGCCAGCACGGTGGAGGCGGTGTTGACGAGCGGATGCATATTGATGCGCTCCGCCTCCAGCAGCATGCGGTCGATGGCGATGCGCACGCGCCCCGGCACGCTGTTCACCAGCGCCAGCGGCGTGACGGAGCCCGGCAGCACGCCGAGTTCCACCCACAGATCCTCCGCCGCCGCGAAGCTCGCCCGCGCCACGCCGAGGGAGCGCACCAGCGCATTGACCGGCACGCGGCGATAGGCCTCCAGCACCAGGAGGAGGAAAGGCCCCTCCCCCTTCGGCTTCAGGAACAGGTTCTTGACGTGCAGCCCGGGGATGCGGTGGTGCATCTCCGCCCCATCGGCCACGGTGAAGAAGGGCGGGTGGTGCAGCGTCTCGGTGGCGATGCCCTCGGCCGCGAGGCGGGCGAGCAGCCCTTCGGGCGTCTCGGCCGGGCGGCCGGAGGCGAGCGGGGGAAGATCGGTGGTCATTCCCCCGGTTTAGGCGCTGCGGCGCGTCAGTCCAGGCTGATCCGGGCGGCGCGGATCACCTGGCCCCAGCTTTCCGTCTCGCGCTCCAGCCAGCCGCGGAAGGCGGCGGGGCCCTCGGTGCGGATATCGCCGCCCAGCTCGGCCACGCGCGCGGCGATGGCGGGCTGGGCCAGGGCCTGGCGGAACTCCTTCTCCAGCCGGGCGACCATGGCGGGCGGCGTGCCCCCGGCCACCAGGATGCCCTGATAGGTGCCGGACTCCTGCGCCGGCCAGCCGAGCTCGGCGAAGGTCGGCACCTGCGGCAGCGCCGCCAGCCGGCGCGGGCCGGAGACGGCGATGCCGCGCAGCTGCCCGCCGGTGACGAAGGGCTGGGTGGCGGTGGCGCCATTGACGATCAGGTTGGCCTCGCCCGAGGCGGCGGCGGCCAGGGCGGCGGCGCCGCCGCGATAGGGCACCTGCGTCAGCTCGGCGCGCCAGTGGCCGGCCAGCACCAGAGCGGCGAGGTGGTTGGCGCCGCCGATGCCCGAATGGGCGACATTGATGCGCGCCCCGTTGCTGCGGGCATAGGCCGCCAGCCCCGCCCCGTCCTGCACCGGCAGGGAGGGATGCACCGCCACGATATAGGGCGCGTAGATCAGCATCGAGACGGGGGTGAGGTCGCGCTTCACGTCGAAGGGCAGCTTGCTGAACAGGCTGGGCGCGGTGGCCAGGATGCCGGCATCGATCAGCAGCACGGTGTGGCCATCGGGCGCGCTCTTGGCCACGGCATCGGCGCCGATATTGCCGGCGGCGCCGGGGCGGTTCTCCACCACCACGCTCTGGCCGATGCTGCGGGTCAGCTCCGGCGCCAGGATGCGGGCGAGGATGTCGGAGGTGCCGCCGGGCGCGAAGGGCACGACGATGCGCAGGCTGTGGGTGAAGTCCTGCGCCCGCGCCGCGGGGGCGCCCAGGGCAAGAGGCAGCAGGCCGAGGGAGAGCGGCAGCAGCAGGGCGGCGAGGCCGCGGCGGAACAGTTTGGGCATGGTGGACGTTCCCGGTTGTTGAGCCGAGTCATACGATGACCCTACAGGTCCGTCGAACAAAAAAATGCACAAAACCGAAAACTGAGGGGTTGCGGCCCGCCCCGCGCCGTGACATATCCCCGCCACGCCGGACGGCACCGCTGAAAAGCGAGACGTAAGGCGCTGAAAACCGACGGAACGCGGGCGTAGCTCAGGGGTAGAGCACAACCTTGCCAAGGTTGGGGTCGAGGGTTCGAATCCCTTCGCCCGCTCCAGTCGGGACACAAAATCAACACTTTGTTTGATTTTTAGGTGAGCGCCCTTAAGGGGTATCCTCATTCCATCATACCGCATGCTAATCGGTTTCATCTGGACATCCCGCCGCCCCCTATGGGTGCCCGCATGATTGCCCAGGTCACCAGACCGGCTCCCCCGTCGAATCTGCTGCACCCGCCCTCAAGGGCAAGGCAGCGCACCAGTCTGAGGCCGCCTCCTTCCCTCGGCTTCGCATGGCCAAGGGAAGCTATATCGGCAGGAAAAATGGCACTGATCCGCCACGCCGGATCAGCGAATCCGCAAAGCCAGCAGCCCTACCCGAGCACCCCCGAATCAATCAGGCGCTCCCTGAAAATCTGCCGGATCGCTTCAGGGGAGTTTTTCTGCCGGAGGCAGATCATCGCCTGCCGAGCTTTCTCAAGAACACCATCATCCTCCTCCTGCAATATTTCGTTTATTTTTTTGTGTAACTGAGGAAGGCCGCACCTCCCCACAAAAAATGGGTAGTCGTCACCCAAAGAAGCCCGCGCCTCGCGGTCATCTTCCGCGCAAACAATCATGGCGCCGCAAACTGCCGCGACCGCCCCTTTGGTGAAGGGTTTAAAAACACCATCCAACTTGGAAGCAGGGCGAATTGCGTAATGGAATCTATAGCCCCTGATATCCTTCATCCACGCCCCATTTCGATTGATGGCGTGAACCACACTCAGAACCCCCAACCCTTCTAAATCATAGATAAATTCACCCTGCTGCGGGTCACCGATATAGACAATTTTATTTATTTCTGAGGGGGGGGGATGGGGGGGCAGAATTTTCATGACATATATCAGCCCTGCCCTTCCAGGACCCATCCAGCAAGCGCAGATCCGCATGGTGAGGAATATAGACGCAGGGCTTACCAGGGAATGAATCCCTCACCCACTCATCCTGCATGAATGAACTCGACACCACCGCATCCGGCAAATCCCAGACCTTCGCGCCGATGGGAAGATCAACCGGATCAATGATAATGCGATTTCCACGCCCGCGCAGGTCACGCAAACCCTCAGGACCGTGGTCGAGCAGGGCTGTCTTGTTAACGAAGCAAACGGAGTTCTCCAGGCCGGAAACTCCAAAATGCAGCTTCACCGAAAATCCTGCCTCTTCGAGGGTAGGCGTAACAATCTCGCTAAGCTGCTCACCCCTCAAAAACGCAGAACCAGCCCGCCCCCGCTTCTGGCCCAGCACAAAATAGAAATCCGCCACATCCAATCTCCCGAGGTCAAGACAAATTGAATCACAGGAGATCAAGCCAGTCGATGGGCGGGACGCACCGCACAACACCCAGAGATGATGGGAGTTCACCACCCCAGCCAGAAACCTCCGCGGTCGTCAGGCGTGCGGGCACAGCAAACCCGTCAGTCTCACCGGCCAGCGCGCAGACAGCGGTTCTTTTTTGAAAAAAAGAACCAAAAAACTTTGGCCGCCCGCAGCGCATCCGCATCGCGCACTCCGTTACGAAAGGAGAATCACACTCCGGCACGCCAGGGGAACGGCAGATTCTGCTCGCGATCCCGCTTTACAATAATATGTTATAAAGTAACACCGGGGAGGAAGGCCGGCACGGCGGCCGCCACACAGAACCGGGAATGGGACATGCTGCACCGAAGGGATTTTCTGGCCGGCCTGGCCGGGCTGGCCGCGCTCGGCCATGGCCGGGGAGCGCTTGCCCAGGCCGGCACCAGCGCGGGCGCGGGCGCCGCCATCTTCCGCGTCGTCACGCCCTACGAGATCAACGGGCTGGACCCGGTGCGCTCGGGCTTCGTCTTCACCCGGCTGCAGATCGCCGAGACGCTGCTCGGCGCCGATGATGGCGGCCGCCCGGTGCCGCAGCTCGCCACCGCCTGGAGCCTCTCCGAGGACCGGCTGCGCTGGCGCTTCACCCTGCGCCCCGCCGCGCGCTTCCATGACGGCACGCCCGTCACCGCCACCGCCGTCGCCGCCTGCCTGGAGCGCGCCCGCGCCCTGCCCGGCGTGCTGATCAACGCCCCCATCGCCCGCATCACAGCCGAGGAGGACACGGTGGTCATCCAGACCACCCGCCCCTTCGCCTCCATGCCCGCCTTCGTGGCGCATAGCAGCACCATGATCCTCGCCCCCGCCGCCTTCGAGGGCGAGACGGTGCGCGCCATCCTCGGCACCGGCCCCTACCGCGTGGCGGAGATGGTGCTGCCGCAGCGGGTGGATGCCGTGCGCTTCGAGGGCTGGGACGGCCCGGCCCCGGCGGTGGAGCGCCTCTCCTACCTCGCCGCCGGGCGCGGCGAGACGCGCGGCACCATGGCCGAGAGCGGACAGGCCGAGATGGTGTGCCAGCTGGCGCCGGAGACGGTGGACCGCCTGCGCCGCAACCCGCGCGTCCAGGTGGTGGTGCAGGCCATCCCGCGCACCCGGCTGATCAAGCTGAACTGCGGCTCGCCGCTGTTCAGCGACGCCCGGGCGCGCCGCGCCCTCAGCCTGGCGCTGGACCGCGCCGGCATGGCCCGCGCCCTGCTGCGCAGCGCCCCCTCGGCGGCGACGCAGCTTTTCCCCGCCTCGATGGCGGAATGGCACGTCCCCAGCCTGGCGCCGCTGGAGCGCAACCTGGAGGAGGCGCGCCGCCTGCTCGGCGAGCTCGGCTGGCAGCCGGGGGCGGAGGGCATCCTGGCGCGGGAGGGCCGCCCCTTCCGCTTCACGCTCCGCACCTTCTCGGACCGGCCGGAACTGCCGGTGCTGGCCACCGCCATGCAGTCCCAGCTGCGCGAGATCGGCGTGGACATGCAGATTGCCATCGTCAACAGCGGCGAGATCCCGGCCGGGCACCAGGATGGCACGCTGGAGGCGGCGCTGCTGGCGCGCAACTTCGCCCTGGTGCCCGACCCGCTCGGCACGCTGCTGCTCGATTTCGGGCCGAAGGGCGGCGACTGGGGCGCCATGAACTGGTCCAGCCCCGAGCTGGTGGCGGTGATGGAGAAGCTCGGCGGCACCGCCGACCCGGCGGAGCGCGCCGCCCTGCGCGGCCGCGCCGCCACCATCCTGCATGAGGAAATGCCGGTCATCCCCGTCTCCTGGTTCGACCAGAGCACGGCCATTTCCCGCCGCGTCGCCCATCTCACGGTGGACCCGCTGGAACTCTCCTACCGCATCGCCGGCGCGCGGTGGGCGTCATGAGGGCGCTCTCCCCCCTGCTGCGGCTGCTCGGCGGGCGGCTGGCGCAGGCCGGGCTGGTGGCGCTGCTGGTCGGCTCCGCCTGCTTCCTGATGGTGCGCACCCTGCCGGGCGACATGGCCTACCGCATCGCCGCCAGCCGCTACGGCTACGACCTGGTGGACACCGCCGCCGCCCGCGCGGTGCATGCCGAACTCGGGCTGGACCGGCCCTGGTATGTCCAGCTCGCCGGCTGGTTCGGCGATCTGGCGCGGCTCGACCTCGGCACCTCCCTCGCCTCGGGGGAGAAGGTGCTGGAGAAGCTCGGCATTGAGCTCGGCCATACCCTGCTGCTGGCCGGGGTGGCGCTGGCGCTCTCGGCGCTGATCGGCCTGCCGCTCGGCGCGCTGGCCGGGCTGCGCGCCGGCTCGGCGCTGGACCGCGCGGCGCTGGTCGGCGCCGCCGCGCTGCGCGCCGTGCCCTCCTTCGTGCTCGGCGTCGGGCTGATGATCCTGCTGGCGGCGGAGTGGAACCTGCTCCCCGCCGGCGGCGTGGGGGAATGGGAGGAGGTCATCCTCCCCGCCCTGACGCTGGCGCTCGGCCTCGCCGCCGCCTCCTCCCGCGTCACGCGCGATGCGGTGGCGGCGGTGGTGGCCTCGCCCTTCTTCGGCTTCGCCCGCGCCAAGGGGCTGGGCGATGGCCTCGCCTTCCGCCGCCACGGCGTGCGCAACGCGGCCATTCCCGTCGTCTCCTACCTCACGTTGCAGATGGTGCTGCTGGTGGAGGGCGTGGTGGTGGTGGAGGCGCTCTTCGCCTGGCCCGGCATCGGCCATGCCCTGGTGCATGCGGTGCTGGGGCGGGACATCCCGGTGGTGCAGGGGGCGGCGCTGGTGATGGGGCTGCTCTTCGTGCTGCTGAACACGGCGGCGGACCTCGCCTGCTGGAGCCTGGACCCGCGGAGGCGCGCATGACCGCCCTGGTATTCCCCGCCCTGGCATTCCCCGCCCCACGCCGCGCGCTGGGTCTGGCGCTGCTGCTGGCGGTGGGGGTCTTCGCCCTGCTCGGCCCGCTGCACGGGCTGGACCCGCTGCGGCAGGACCTTTCCGCCACGCTGCTGCCGCCGGGCAGCGCCGGGCACCCGCTCGGCACCGACCATCTGGGGCGCGACCTGCTGGCGCGGCTGGCCCATGCGGCGCGGCTCTCGCTCGGCTCGGCGCTGGCCACGGCGCTGGTGGCGGCGGTGGCGGGCACGCTGCTCGGCCTGCTCGCCGCGCTGCGCGGCGGCCTGGCCGAGCGCGGGCTGCTCGCCCTGGCCGATGCGGTGCAGGCGGTGCCGGCGCTGCTGCTGGTGCTGCTCTTTGCTGCCTTCGCGCCGGGGGGCTTCCTGGCGCTCTATCTCGGCCTGTCGCTGACGCTCTGGGTGGAGTTCTTCCGCCTCGCCCGCAGCGCGGCGCTCTCCGTGCTGGCGCGGCCGCAGGTGGAGGCGGCGCGGCTGCTCGGCTTCGGCACCGGGCATATCCTGCGCCGCCATCTCTGGCCGGAGGTGGCGCCGGTGGTGCTCACCCTCTTCGCCTTCGCCGCCGGCACGGCCGTCACCTCCATCTCGGCGCTGGCCTTCATCGGCGTGGCGCTGCGCCCGCCCACGCCCGAATGGGGCGGCATGATGACCGAGCTGCTGCCCTTCTACGCCGAGGCGCCGCTGGCCCTGCTGATGCCGGCGGGGCTGATCTTCCTCACCGTGCTCGGCCTGCACCTGCTGGCCGGGAAGGAGCAGGCGGCATGAGCCTCATCGTCGAGGGCCTGAGCATCCACGGGCCGGAGGGCTGCATCGTCCGCGATGTCGGCTTCACCGCCCGCCCCGGTGAGCCCATGGTGCTGCTGGGCGAGACCGGTTCCGGCAAGTCGCTGGTGGCGCAGGCGGTGATGGGCGTGCTGCCCGCCGGGCTGCGCGCCGAGGGGCGCATCCTGCTCGACGGGCAGGACCTGCTGGCGCTCTCCGCGCGGGAGCGGCGCGGCCTCTGGGGCCGGCGCATCGCCATGCTGCCGCAGGAACCCTGGTCGGCGCTGGACCCGACCATGCGCGCCTTCGGCCAGGTGGAGGAGGTGCACCGCCTGGTGCGCGGCCGCCCCGCCGCCGAGGCGGCGGGCGCGGCGCGGGCCGACCTCGCGCGGCTCGGCCTCGCCACCGCCGCGCGGCGCTACCCCTTCGAGCTGTCGGGCGGCATGAACCAGCGCGTGGCGCTGGCCGCCACCCATGCCGCCGGCGCCCCCGTGCTGATCGCCGACGAGCCGACCAAGGGGCTGGACGCGGCGATGCGCGACACCGCCGCCGCCCTGCTGCTGGGCGAGGCGCGGGAGGGGCGCATCCTCCTCGTCATCACGCATGACGTGGTGCTGGCCGGCTATCTGGGCGGCGAGGCGGTGGTGATGCTGGAGGGGCAGGCGGTGGAGAGCGGCCCGCTGCGCCAGCTTCTCGCCGCGCCGCGGCATGAGTATACGCGCCGCCTCGTGGCGGCGGACCCGGCGCGCTGGGCCTCCTGGCCGGCCCGCCCCGTCCCGGGCGGGCGGGCGCTGGTGGAGGGGCGCGGCCTGCACAAGCGGCTGGGGGGGCGGGAATTGTTCGGCGGCCTCACCCTGGAGGTGGCGGCGGGCGAGGTGCTGGCCGTCTCCGGCCCCAGCGGCTGCGGCAAGACGACGCTGGGCAATATGCTGCTCGGCCTCGCGCGGCCGGATGCGGGGGAGGTGCGGCGGCGCCCCGATCTGGGCCCGCTCAGCTTCCAGAAGCTCTACCAGGACCCGATGGCCGCTTTCCCGCCGACGGGCACGCTGGGCCAGGCGCTGACGGAGCTGCTGCGCCGCCACGCCATCCCCCGCGCCCCGGCGGAAGCGTTGATGCGCCGCCTGCGCCTGACGGAGGTGCTGCTGGGCCGCCGGGCGGACCAGGTCTCAGGCGGCCAGTTGCAGCGTTTCGGCCTGCTGCGGGCGCTGCTGCTGAAGCCGGCCCTGCTGTTCGCCGACGAGGCGACATCCCGCCTCGACCCGGTGACGCAGCAGGAGGTGATGGACCTGCTGCGCGAGGTGGTGGCGGAGCAGGGCACGGCGCTGCTGGTGGTGACGCATGAGGAGGCGCTGGCGGCGAAGGTGGCGGGCCGCGTGGTGCATCTGGCGCCGCAGGTGGTGGGCCTCAGCCCCGATGGTGTGCCGGAAGCCGCCCTGGCCCTCTGAGATGCCGCCGCCGGGTGGCGCAGCGCCAGACTGAAAAAGTTTTTTGGTTCTTTTTTCCAAAAAAGAACCCTTTTTTCTTCCCGGCCCCTCCTGGCCCCGTGGCCCTGAGGGGGCTTTGCCCCCTCAGACGCCCCCGCCCTCTGCCCCCCTCACGCGCTGGCGCGCACGCGTTCCAGGAACTGGTTGATCTGCTGGCGCAGCTGCTGCGCCTGCCCGGAGAGGCCGGAGGCGCGCGACAGCACGCTGCCCGCGGAGGTGCCGACCTTGTCCGAGATTTCGTTGAGGGCGACGATGCTGCCCGAGACTTCCTGTGTCCCGGCGGCGGCGGCGGCGACGCTGGCGGCGATTTCGCGGGTGGCCGCGCCCTGTTCCTCCACGGCGGCCGCCACCGCCGCCGCGAGCTGGCTGACATTGGTGATGCTGCCGTTGATGGTGCGCAGCACGGTCACGGTTTCCTCAGTGCTGGACTGGATGCGGCCGATCTGGTCGGCGATGTCCTCGGTGGCCTTGGCGGTCTGGCTGGCGAGGTTCTTCACCTCGCTCGCCACGACGGCGAAGCCCTTCCCCGCCTCGCCCGCCCGCGCCGCCTCGATGGTGGCGTTCAGGGCCAGCAGGTTGGTCTGCCCGGCGATGCTCTGGATGAGGGCGATGACGTCACCGATGCGGGTGGCGGCGGTGGAGAGGACGGTGACGGTCTCATCCGCGCGGCGGGCCTGATCGGCGGCCTGCTGGCTGACGGCGGCGGTTTCGGCGATGCGGCGGGAGATCTCGGCGACGGAGGCGCTCAGCTCCTCGGTGGCGCTGGCCAGGGTGCTGACATTGCCGTTGACCTCCTGGGAGGCGTTGCTGACGGTGCCGGCCTGGCTGGCGGCGCGCTGGGCGGCGCCGGTGAGGTCGCGGGCGGTGCCCTCCATGCCGGCGGCGGCCTCGGTCACGGCGGCGACGGTGCCGCCCACCTCCTGCTCGAAGCGCTCGGCGACGCGGCGCAGGGCTTCCTTCTGGGCCTGCTCGGCCTCGGCCTTGTGGCGTTCCTCGGCGGCGCGCAGGCCGGCGCTTTCCTCCAGGCTGGCGCGGCAGCTTTCGACGGCGCGGGCGATCTGGCCGATTTCATCGCTACGGGACTGGTCGGGCACGGTGATGGCGAGCTGCCCGCCGGCGACGTGGCGCAGCGCGCCCTGCAACCGGCTGAGCGGCCGGATGATGGAGAGCGCGGTGAGCAGCGCCACCAGCAGCCCCACCGCCAGCGCCCCGGCCGTGATGAGGATGAGATCGCGCCGCAGCGTGCCGGCCTCCTCGATCACCTCATCCATCTGGGCGTCGCTGAACTGGCTGGCCTTTTTCGCCACCTCGGTGACGTGGTCGATCAGCGCGGCGCCGGCGGGGCCACCCTTGGCCAGCCCCTCCATGTAGCGGCGGCTGGCGTCAAGGCTGGCCATCACCGTCTGGCGCAGCGCGGCGACGCGGGGCGCCAGCTCACGCACCAGCCGTTCTTCCGGCAGGCCGGCGAGTTCCGGCAGCAGGTCGGCCAGGCGCTGCTCCAGCCGCGCCGCCTCCGCCTGGGCCAGCTCGGCCTCCTGCGGCGTGCGCTCGGCGGCGTGGCGGGCCTGGTGGACCATCATGGAGTCGAAGGAGTCCATCACCCGGTGGGCGAAGGCGGCGCGCGGCGAGCCCTGGGCGATCAGGTCGCGCAGCAGGGTATAGAAGATATTGCGCAGGGGCGGCGCCTGCTGCTGGATCCTCTGGCGCGCGGTGTCGCGGTCGCGCGCCGCCGTGACCACATCGGCCAGCACCCCCTGGTAGTCGGTGAAAAGGCGGTTGAACTGCGCATCCTCCCGCGTGGCGGGGAGCTGGGCGGCGAGGTTCCGCGCGGCGTCCAGGGTCTGCTGGAAGGCGATGAGGTCGGCGGGGTTCTCCGTGATCATAAACCGGAGCACGCGGGCGCGCAGCAGGGAGAGGTCACGGTTGTAGCTGCCCAGCGCCTCGGACCTGGTCACGGCGTCGCTGGCGGTATCGGCATCGCGCCGGATCTCGCCGGCGCCGCTCCAGGCCATGAGGGTGGAGAGCACCATCATCACCAGCAGCAGGGAGAAGCCGGCGATGATGCGGCCGCGGATACTCAGGGAAAAGGGCATGGCCGGGGGTCCTCAGGCGGCTGCGGTGCGGATGGCGGCCAGTCGCTCGGCGCCGAAGGTGCTGGCGAAGCCCGGCTCGGCCGGGGCCAGGGCGCGGGCGAAGGCGGCGCGGTCCACCTCCACCACCTCCATGCCCTGGCCGCGCAGGCGGGCGATGCCCTCCCGCTCAGCCGCGGCGGCGATGCGGCGGGAGGCGGCCACCCCCTCCCGCACCGCCTGGCGCAGCAGGTCGCGGTCGCCGGGGGAGAGGCGGTCATGGCTGGCGCGGGCCATGATGAAGGCGACCGGCGAATAGACGTGGCCGGTCAGCATCAGGCATTTCTGCACCTGCCAGAGGCCGCTCGACTCGATCACGGTGATGGGGTTTTCCTGGGCGTCGAACTGGCGCGCCTCCAGCGCCCGGCGCAGCTGGATGAATTCCAGGAAGGCGGGCTCCGCCCCCAGGGTGCGGAAGGTCGTCATGATCACCGGGGCGCCGTTGACGCGGAGCTTCAGCCCGGCGAGGTCGGTGGGGCTGCGGACCGGGCGGTCCCGCGTGGTGAGGTGGCGCAGCCCGTTCTCCCCCCAGCCGAGGCCGATGATGCCGCGCGGCTCCACCAGCCGCAGCACGGCGGCGCCGATCGGGCCATCCAGCACGGCGTGGGCATGGGCCATGTCGCGGAAGAGGAAGGGCACCTCGAAGACGCCGGCCGCCGGCACCAGCGAGCCCAGCGTGCCGGAGAGCATCATGTCCAGCGTGCCGGCCTCCACCGCGCGCAGCATGTCGGCATCGGTGCCGAGCTGGCCATGGGTGTGCAGGTCGATGCGGATTCGCCCCTGGCTCAGCGCCTCGATACGCTCGGCCATGGCGCGGGCGCCCTGGCCGAACTGGCTTTGCAGCCCGAGATTGGTGCCCACCCGCAGCAGGGTGGCCGGCGCGGCGCGCGCCACATGCGGCCGCGCCAGGGCACCCCCCATGGCCAGGGCGAGCCAGGCGCGCCGCCCCAGGACACGGAGGCACGCGGGAAGGGCGCGCGGGCGCGGTGGGTCTTGCTGCATCTTGCGTGATCTCCGCTCAGGCTTTTCGTGACGGCGGTGCAACGCAAAATGCCCGGCAGGTCTTAATTTTTGCTGAAACGCGGCGGCGGAGGCAGGAAAAGGGAAGAAAAATCACGCCCCTCACCGCCAGCGCGGCGCAGGAATTTTCAAAAGAAAGGCCTTCTTTTTCTGAAGAAAAAGAATCAAAAAGACTTTTTCAGTGAGAATCTGTGCAAAAATCGCGCCTGACTGATAAAAGTTTTTTGGTTCTTTTTTTCAAAAAAGAACATTTCTCTCTCGCATCCGCGAAGAGCCGCCCGGCCTGGAAGGGCGCGCAAGAACGGGCTTCCGTCCGGCGCCGCATGGCCCTATGGCGCCCTCCCTGGCCCTGGCTTGACAGGCAGGGCCGGGAACCGATGCTGGCCCCTTTCCAAACCCTTGAGGCCGTCCATGCTGCTGACCCGTCGTTCCGCCCTTCTCGGCGCCGCCCTTGGCGGCGCGGCCAGCCTGGCCGGCCCGCGCCCGGCGGCGGCCAAGGAGTATACCAGCCTGCGCGTCGCCACGGAGGGCGCCTTCCCCCCGTACAACGCCACCTCCCCCTCCGGCCAGATCATCGGCTTCGAGCCGGAGCTGCTGGCCGAGCTGTCCAAGCGCCTGGGCATCCCCGCCGCCATGCAGGCGGCCGAGTGGAACGGCATGATCGCCGGCCTGAATGACGGCAAGTTCGACGCCATCATGGCCGCCATGTCGATCACCCCGAAGCGCGAGGAGGTCATCGCCTTCTCCCTGCCCTATGCCAGCTCCCCCTCCACCTTCCTGACGATGAAGGGCAGCCCGCTGGAGAAGCTCCCGGGCACGGGCGAGCGCATCCTGCTAACCGACGAGGCCAAGACGCGCGACGCCGTCGCCGCCCTGGCCGTGCTGCTGCGCGGCAAGACGGTGGGCGTGCAGGTCTCCACCATCCAGGCGGATTTCCTGAACACCTACCTGAAGGACGTCATCACCGTCCGCACCTACCCGACCAGCCCGGAATCCCTGCTCGACCTGAAGGCCGGGCGCGTCGATGTGGTGATCGCCTCCGGCGCCAACCTCGTCGCCGCCGCCAAGCGCTCGCGCGGGGAGCAGGTGATGGCCGGCTTCGCCTTCACCGGCGGCCTGCTCGGCCGTGGCTCGGCCATCGGCCTGCGCAAGGAGGACACCGCCCTGAAGGCGAAGCTCGACGACGCCCTGCGCGCCGTCCATGCCGATGGCACGCTGACGCGCCTGATCATGAAGCACTTCGACTACGACATCACGCCGCTCGGCGTGTACTGAGCCAAAGGCCGCCGCCCGATGGAGTGGGAAGATCTGGCGCTCATCGGCTTCGGGCCGGAGGGCTGGGGTGAGGCGCTGCTGCGGGCGGCGTGGATGACGGTCGCGGTCTCGGCGCTCGCCTTCCTGGGCGGCGCCGTGCTCGGCGGCCTCGCGGCCTGGGCGAAGATCGCCGGGTCGCGCCCGGTGCGCTGGCTGGCGGAGGGCTACACCATCCTCCTGCGCGGCGTGCCGGACCTGCTGGTCATCTATCTCTTCTACTTCGGCGGGCGGCAGGTGGCCGCCGCCATCGCCCGCGCCCTGGGCTTTGACGGGCCGGTCGATGTCAGCGGCTTCGCCGCCGGCGTCATGGCCATCGCGCTGATCTCCGGCGCCGGCCAGGGCGAGGTCTTCCGCGGCGCCTACCACGCCATCGCCCGGGGCGAGCTGGAGGCGGCGCGCGTCGTCGGCATGGGGCGCTTCCTCATGCTCCGCCGCATCATCTTCCCGCAGGCGCTGCGCACCGCCCTGCCCGGCATGGGCAATCAGTGGCAGTCCGTCATCAAGGAGTCCGCCCTGGTCTCCGTCACCGGGCTGGTCGAGACGCTGCGCCAGGTCCACATCGCCGCCGGCTCGACGGAACTGCCCTTCTTCTTCTTCATCGTCGGGCTCTGCATCTACCTCGCCATCACCACCCTCTCCGGCCTGCTCTTCCGCGCGGCCGAGGCCTGGTCGATGCGCGGGCAGGCGCCGCTGCGGACGCAGGGCTGAGGCCGATGGATTTCCCCTTCCTCACCGAGACCTTCCTCCGCCTGCTCGGTGGCCTGCCGCTGACCATCCAGCTCGCCGCCGGCTGCGTGGCGGGGGGCGGGGTGCTGGCCCTGCTGCTCGTCCTGCTGCGCCAGACCAGCCGCCCCGGCGCCTGGATCGCGGATTTCTACATCTACGTCTTCCGCGGCACGCCGCTGCTGGTGCAGATCTTCCTCATCTACTACGGCCTCGGCCAGTTCGGCTTCGTGCGGCAGAGCGTGCTCTGGCCCTTCCTGCGCGAGCCCTATGTCTGCGCCCTGCTCTCGCTGGCCCTCTGCGATGCCGCCTATGCGGCGGAGATCCTGCGCGGCGGCCTGCGCGCCGTGCCCAATGGCGCCATCGAGGCCGCGCGCGTCGCCGGCATGGGCCGCGCGAAGATGGCCTGGCGCATCATCCTGCCGCTCGCCATCCGCCAGGCCCTGCCGGCCTATGGCAATGAGATCATCTCCATGACCCGTGCCACCGCGCTGACCAGCACGGTGACGCTGATGGAGGTCACCGGCGTCGCCCGCGCCATCATCGCCGAGACCTTCCGCCCCTTCGAGGTCTTCCTCTGCGCCGCCGTCATCTATCTCGGGCTGACCTTCGTCATCTCGCGCATCATCTGGGGCGTCGAGCGCTGGCTGAACCCCGTCCAGGCCGCCCGGTGAGGCCGCCCCCGTTGCCCCAGAAGACCCGTGTGAAGGAAGCGGCATGAACAGCGCACCCGCACAAACCGCGAGCGGCCAGAGCGCGATCGGCCAAACCGCGACTGGCCAGACCGCGATCGGCCTGCGCGGCCTGCGCAAGCGCTTCGGCGCGAACGAGGTGCTGAAGGGCATCGACCTCGACGCGAAGGATGGCGAGGTCATCGCCATCATCGGCGCCTCCGGCTCAGGCAAGAGCACGCTGCTGCGCTGCATCCCCTTCCTCGAGGTCGCCGATGCCGGCGAGATCCAGGTGGGGCAGGAGCGCGTCACCCTCGATGGCGGCGCGCCGGGGCGCGCGGCGCGCGCGCGCATCCAGCGCATGCGCCAGTCCCTCGGCTTCGTCTTCCAGAGCTTCAACCTCTGGTCCCACCGCACGGTGCTGCAGAACGTCACCGAGGCGCCCATCCATGTGCAGGGCCGCCCCCGCGCCGAGGCCATCGCCGAGGCCGAGGCGCTGCTGGAAAAGGTCGGGCTGGCCGAGAAGCGCAATGCCTGGCCCTCCCAGCTCTCGGGCGGGCAGCAGCAGCGCGTGGCCATCGCCCGCGCCCTGGCCATGCGGCCGCGCGCCCTGCTCTTCGACGAGCCGACCTCGGCCCTCGACCCCGAACTGGTCGGCGAGGTGCTGCGCGTCATCCGCGGCCTCGCCGAGGAAGGGCGCACCATGCTCATCGTCACCCATGAGATGGGCTTCGCGCGCGATGTCTGCACGCGCGGCATCTTCCTCCACCAGGGCGTGGTCGAGGAGGAAGGGCCGCCGGAGCAGGTCTTCGGCAATCCCCGCTCCGAGCGCTGCCGCCGCTTCGTCACCAGCCACCTGCACCGCAACGCCTGACCATGCCGCGCCCGGCAGACGGGCGGGCGGACAGCAGGAGATTTCTGGACAGAAAGAAATCTTCTTTTTCTGGAGAAAAAGAAGCAAAAAGACTTTTTTCAGTGGGATGGTGCGGTCGCGCCAGCGGCTGAAAAAGTCTGAGGTGAGATGACCACGAGCCTTTTGCGGAATGGCGAATTCCGCTCCTTCATGCTCTCCAGCAATCTGGAGCGCTTCGCCGCCTCGGCCATCGCCGTGCTGCTCGGGCTTCAGGTCTATGAGATTCGCGGCAACCCGCTTGATCTCGGGCTGCTCGGGCTGGTCGAGGCCATCCCCGGCGTCACCCTCGTGCTCTATGGCGGCCATGTGGCGGACCAGTTCAGCCGCCGCCGCATCATGCTCCTCACCGCCCTCGCCCTCGGCGCGCTCACCGGGGCGCTGGCCCTGCTCGCCAGCGGCGCCACGGGGCATGCGCCGCTCTGGCTGCTGCTCGGCATCGCCCTGCTGGTGGGGGTCGCCAGGGCCTTCCAGGTGCCCGCCGCCTCCGGGCTGGAAGCGCAGGTGACACCCGCCGCCCAGGTGCTGCGCGGCGTCTCGCTGCTGGCCACCACCGGGCGCGTCGCCGATATCCTCGGCCCCGTCGCCGGCGGCATCGCCTGGACGGTGATGGGGCCGGCCGGCACCTATGCCGCGCTCACCGCCATTTTCGCCGGCTCCTTCGCCCTGCTGCTCACCGGCGTGCGGGAGCGCGCCATCACCTACGCCCCGCGCGCGGGCGAGAGCGTCGCGCGCCGCATCGGCGAGGGCATCGGCTTCGTCTTCCGCAACCAGCTGCTGATCGGCTCGATGGCGCTCGACCTCTTCGCCGTTTTCTTCGGCGGCGCGGTGGCGCTGCTGCCGGCGGTGGCGAGCGACGTGCTCCAGGTCGGCCCCGTCGGCCTCGGCTTCCTGCGCGCGGCGATGAGCGCGGGCTCGCTCGTCGCCGCCCTCTTCGCCGCGCGCTTCCTGCCGATGCACCGCGCCGGGCAGGTGCTGCATGGCGTGATCGCGGGCTTCGGCGTCGCCATCATCGTCTTCGGCCTGTCCACCTCGCTGCCGCTCTCGCTCGCGGCCTTCTTCGTGGCCGGGCTGTGTGACGGCACCAGCGTGGTCATCCGCCGCGCCATCATGCGCCTCGCCTCGCCCGAGGCGATGCGCGGGCGCATCGCCGCCGTGCGCTCCGTCTTCATCGGCTCCTCGAACGAGCTCGGCGCCTTTGAGAGCGGCATCGCCGCCAGCCTGCTCGGCGTCACCGCCGCCATCTGGTCGGGCGGCATCATCACGCTGGGCATCGTCGGCATCACGGCGCTGACGATGCGCCAGCTCTGGGCGCTCGACCTCGTCGCCATGGCGGAGGCCGAGGCCCGCGCGGGCTGAGGCGCCCGCCCTCAGGCGAAGAGGAAGTCCCTGGCGGAGAAATCGGCCAGGGTGGCGTCCTGGAACTTGATCCTGTCCCCCTCGCCGAGGTCGAGCACCACCGCGGTGCCAACCTGGCGCATCGCCGCCTGGATCTCGGCCCAGCTGTCGAAGGCGGCGCCAAAGCCCTCCAGCCGCAGCCTGTCCACGCCGCCGGCGAAATCGGCGATGGCGTCATAGCCATCGCCGCGCGCCAGCACGAAGGTGTCGGCCCCCGCGCCGCCGGTCAGCCGGTCCACCCCGGTGCCGCCCACCAGCAGGTCCGCCCCCGCGCCGCCCTGCAGCACGTCATTGCCGCCCAGGCCATAGAACGCATCGGCCCCGGCGCTGCCCTTCATCAGGTTGGCCAGTTCATTGCCCGTGCCGGTCAGCCCACCCACCAGCAGCGTCAGGTTCTCCACCCCCGCGGTGAGGGTGTAGCTGATGGAGGCTTTCACCGTGTCGAGACCGCCCTCCCCGGCGCCCGTGCCAAGGGCAAGGAGATCGATAGACCCGGGAGCGTCTTCGGTCACGACATCCCCGGCCTCATCGACCGTGTAGGTGTCATTGCCGGTGCCGCCATACATGAAGTCCGCGCCGGCCTGGCCGTTGAGGATGTCATCTCCATCCCCCCCTTCGAGCCAGTCCTCACCATCGCCGCCGGCCAGGGTATCGTTGCCGGCGTCACCGAAGAGGCCGTCCGCCCCGGCCCCACCGGCCAGGGTGTCGTTGCCGTCATCGCCGAAGAGCCCGTCGGCACCGGCCCCACCGGCCAGGGTGTCGTTGCCGGCACCGCCTTCGAGCCCGTCATTGCCCGCGCCGCCCACCAGGGTGTCATGCCCGGCCTGGCCGAGCAGGGTATCGTCCCCGGCCTCGCCGCGCAGCGTGTTGCTGCCGGTATTGCCGGTGATGGTGTTGTCCAGCTCGTTGCCGGTGCCGCTCAGGCCGGCGCTTCCGGTCAGGACCAGATGCTCAAGCCGCGCGCTCAGGGTCCAGCCGAGGCTGGCATAGACCGTATCGATGCCGCTGCTTTCGATGATGACGTCGTCCTCGACATCGACGTAATAGCGGTCATCGCCACCGCCGCCCTTGAGGACGTCCATATCGGCGCCGCCATCAAGGATGTCGTTGCCATCCCCGGCCTCCAGCCAGTCCAGGCCATCGCCGCCGGAGAAGCTGTTGTTGCCCTCGATGTCATACATGACATCGCCGCCGGCGCCGGCCAGCATCACATCGTCGCCGCCATCGCCAAAGACGGTATCGAAACCGCTGCCGCCGGTCAGGTGGTCATTGCCGCTGCCCCCCACCAGTTCCATGTCGGCCGTGGAGCCTGCGGCGGAAATGATGTCATCGCCCCCGCCCCCGTTGACGAAGCCGAGGCTCAGCCCAGAGAAGCCCGTCGCCAGGACCGAGATCGTGTCATGGCCCTCGCCGCCATCGATATCGGTCAGCCCGTACAAATAGGCATCATTGCCCTGGAGGATGAAGGTCACGCTGTCATCCCCGTAACCGGCATAGGCGAAGGCGCGGCTGCCGGATGAGTCGGTCAGCGTGTCATTGCCGCCGCCGCCATAAAGCCTGTCGAAGCCGTCGCCACCGTCGAGCGTGTTCTGCCCGGACACGCTGCTGAAGAAGTCGACGGCGATGATGTCATCCCCCGCGCCGCCATTCAGGGTGTTGTCGCCGGCACCACCCAGCAGCAGGTCATTGCCGGCACCGCCATTGAGGAGGTCGTTGCCATCCTCGCCCACCAGGCTGTCATCGTCCTCGCCACCGAGCAGCGTGTCATCGCCGCCACCGCCAGTCAGCAAGTCCTGGCCGTCACCGCCGTGCAGGTAGTCGGCGCCATCGCCGCCGTCGAGCGTATCATGGCCGGTGCCCTCGAAGGGGCTGGATGGCGACCCGCCATAGATCTCGTCAGCCCCATCGGTGCCGATGATGGTGTTGTCCGCCGCGGTGCCATAGAGCGTTGCCATCTGTGCGCCTCATCCCCTGAAAGCCCTTCGGGTGCGCATCGCGTGGGAGCGCCCCGCCTCCCCGGCATTCATAGAAAAAACAAAGATTCGCGCAAGCAACAACACGCCAGCCATCAGGCTCCCGGGGTCTCATTCCTCCCCTGACAAAGGTTTTTTTGGTTCTTTTTTTCAAAAAAAGAACTCTTCTCCTCCAGCGCCGCGAGCAGCAGCCGCAGCCCGCGGTCCAGCACTTTTTCCCGCCGCAGCACGAGGCCGAGTTCCCGGCGGGCGGCGGGGCGCAGTGGCCGGATGACCGCCCCCGGCACCGGCTGGCGCAGCGCCATGCCCGGCAGCACCGAGGCGCCGAGCCCCGACCCCACCAGGGTCTTGATGGCCTCGACGCTGCCCAGCTCCATGGCCGGGCGGGCGGCGATGCCGGCGCGGCGGAACCAGGCATCGGTCGCCGAGCGGGTATTCCCCCCGGCCTCGTAGAGGATCAGCGGCCAGGCGCTGAGCTGCTCCGCCGTCACCGCTGCCTCGCCGGCGGGTGCGCCAGCTTCGGGCAGCAGGGCCAGCAGCGGGTCGCTGAAGAGGCGCGTCACGCTCAGCGCCCGGCTGGCCGGGATGGGCAGGGTGGCCAGCACGGCGTCCAGCTCCCCTGCTTCCAGCCGGGGCAGTACCTCGGCGGTGTTGCCGATGGCGACGGTGAGGGCGAGGCCCGGCATGGCCTGCTTCAGCGCCGCCAGCACCGGGGGCAGCAGGTGGATGCAGGCGGTGGCGCCGGTGCCGAGGCGCAGGCGCCCGGCCTCCCCCTTGCCATGCCCGGCGACGGCGGCGGCGGCATCGGTGGCGGCGGCCAGGGCGCGGCGGGCGGGGTCCAGCAGGGCGGTGCCGGCGGCACTCGGGATCATGCGCCCTGCCGCGCGGTCCAGCAGGCGGGCGCCCAGGCCGCGCTCCAGCTCGCGCAATTGCTGGCTGACGGCGGGCTGGGTCAGGTGCAGGGCGCGGGCGGCGTGGGAGATGCTGCCGCTCTCCACCACGGCGAGGAAGGCGCGGAGCTGGCGCAGGGTCGGGGCGTTCATAAGCCCATTTTATTCTTATGCGGCGCATCCAAAAGATTTTCTTTCGATTTCCCCCAGGCCGCCGCAATTTTTCCCTGCATTTTCAATATCTCCAAAGGATCCCCGCCTATGACGGCCGCTCCTCCCCCCGCCCTCCCCCCCTCCTCCGGCGGCGCCACGCTGCGCCGGCTGGCGGGGGCGGATTCCCTGGCGGAACTGACGCGGCTGCTGCACCGCGCCTATGCCCCGCTGGCGGCGATGGGGCTGCGCTTCATGGCCACGCACCAGTCCGAGGCGGTGACGCGCGAGCGCGCCGAAACGGGCGAGTGCTGGGTGGCGGTGGATGCGGCGGGGGCGCTGGTGGGCACGCTGCTGTTCAAGGACGCGGCGCGCACCGGCGGCACCCCCTGGCTGGACCGGCCGGAGGTGGCGGGGTTCGGGCAATTCGCCGTGGCGCCGGAGTGGCAGGGCACCGGGCTCGGCGCGCGGCTGATGGAGATCGCCGAGCGGCGCGCGCGGGAGACGGGCGCCCGCGAGATCGCCCTGGATACCGCCGAGCCGGCGGCGCATCTCATCGCCCTCTACCACCGGCGCGGCTACCGGCTGGTGGGGCATGCCCAGTGGGCGCACACCAATTACCGCAGCGTCATCATGAGCAAGGCGCTGCCCCCCGGCGCGGCGGGGGATGCGGAGGGGGTGGCGGCGTGAAGTTCCTCCACCTCTCGGACCTGCACCTGGTCACCCCCGGCGCGGCGCTGCACGGGATGGACCCGCGCGCCGGGCTGCGCCGCGTGGTGGCGCATATCCGCGCCCACCATGCCGATGCCGCCCTGGCCGTCATCACCGGGGACCTCACCCATGCCGGGGAGCCGGAGGGCTATGCGGCGGCGCGCGAGATTCTCGCCGGGCTGCCGATGCCATGCCACATCACCCTCGGCAATCATGACAGCCGCCCGGCCTTCCGCGCCGCCTTCCCGGAGGTGGCGGTGGATGCGGCGGGCTTCGTGCAGCAGGCCTTCGCGATGCCGGAGGGGCTGGGCCTGCTGCTGGATACGCATGAGCCGGGGCGGGCGGAGGGGCGGCTCTGCCCGGCGCGCCTGTCCTGGCTGGAGGCGGCGCTGCGTGGCGGCAGCGGGCCGGTCTTCCTCTTCCTGCACCACCCGCCCTTCCGGGTGGGCCTCGGGCGGATGGACGATATCCGCCTGCGGGAGGGCGCCGGGGAGCTGGAAAACATCCTGTGGCGGCACCGGGCGCGGCTGCGCCACCTGTTCATCGGCCATCTGCACCGCGCGGTGGCGGGCTCCTGGCGGGGCCTGCCCTTCACCGGGGTGCGCGGGACGAACCACCAGATCGCGCTCGACTTCGTCACGCAGGGGGTGGCGCCGGTCAGCTTCGAGGCGCCGGGCTATGGCGTCGTGCTGGCCTCGGAGGCGGGGGTGGTGGTGCATTTCGAGGAGCCCACCGCCGGGTGAGGCCCCTTTCCTTCAGCGCAGGGGCCGGCGGCCACCAAAGCCCTGGAGCCTTTGAAAACCCTGCCTGAAGGCGGGTGCCGGGGACCCTGTCCCCTGCCCACGGGAAAGAAAGGGGGGCGTTTGAGGGGGCGAAGCCCCCCCAAGGCCGGCGCGGCTGAAGCGCCGCTCAGCCCCACTTCATCTCGCCGGTGGCGACCTTCGCGCCGATGTCGAGCGCCACGCCCATGCCGAGGCCGGGGAAGCGCGCCTCCATGGCCGCCTTCAGCGCCGCGCCATTGGCGGCGCGGGCCAGTTCCTCCTCGAAGGCGAGGAGATAGGCGCGGGTATGGGCGACGGCCGAGAGGTCCACCGCCGCGCCGGGCGCCATGTGGCCGGGGACGACGATGGCCGGGCGCGCCGCCGCGATGCGGTCGAGCGTGGCGATCCAGGCCGCGCGCTCTTCCTTCGTCGGGGTATCGGCCGTCCAGACATGCACCCCGGCGAAGACCAGCACGCCGCCGAAGACGGCGTTCAGCGCCGGCACGCGGAGATAGCGGCGGTTGGCCAGCCCCTCGGCCGCGACGATCTCCACCGCCTCGCCATCGACGCGGAGGGCGGGGCCGTCGAAGACCTCGGGCATGACGATGTCGGCCAGGCTCTGGGGGCCGTTCTCCTTGAGCTGCGGGCCCCAGGTGGCGAGCTTCTTCGCCACATTGCCCTCGATCGCCGCGCGCGTCGCCGGCGCGGCGAGGACGCGCGCCGCCGGGAAGGCCTCGCGGACGGGCTTCAGGCTGAAATAGTAATCCGGGTCGGACTGGCTGACATAGATGGTGGTCAGCGTCTTGCCGGTGGCCTGGATGGCGGCGGCCAGCGCCCGGCCATCCGGGTAGGTGAAGCCGCCATCGATGAGCAGCGCCTCCTTCGCGCCGGAGAGCAGGACGGGGGCGCGGAAGAAGCCATTCGGCCCGGCCGGGAAATGCCGCCATTCCAGCGTGCCGCCCGCCGCGCGGGCCGTGCCCGCGGGCAGCAGGGTGGCGGTGGCGCCGGCCGCGAGCGCCGTGGTGAGGGCCTGTCGCCTGGAGAGCATGGGAATGTCCTTTCCATCGCGCCCGCCGGATATGGCGGGGGGGGGCGGGGGGGGTGGGGTGCCCCGAAAAATAGCCCGCCGCGATTGCTGGATAAGCCATGCCGAAACGGACAGATTGTCCATGGAAGCAGGACAATCCGCCGGGATGGCCGCCATGGAACCGATCAACCTCAACCGCCTCGCCTATTTCGCCGCGGTGGTCGATGCCGGCTCCTTCACCCGCGCCGCGGAGCGGCTGGGGGTGGCCAAGACCGTGGTCAGCCAGCAGGTGGCGCGGCTGGAGGCGGAGTTGCAGGCCAGCCTGCTGATGCGCACCACCCGCCGGGTGGAGCCGACGGCGGCGGGGCGGCTGCTGCATGCGCGCAGCGTGCTGATCCTGCGCGAGGCGGAGGATGCCCTCGGCGAGATCGCCCGCGCCAATGCCGAGCCGATGGGCGTGCTGCGCGTGGCCGCGCCGAATGACTATGGCGCCTCGGTGGTGGCGCCGCTGGCCGCCGCCTTCTCGCGGCGCCACCCGGCCTGCCAGGTGGAGCTCGTGCTCTCCGATGCGCGGATCGACCTCGTGGCGCACCAGATCGACCTGTCGATCCGCGTCGGCTGGCTTGGCGATTCCAGCCTGCAGGCGCGGCGGATCCGCGGCTTCCGGCAATTCCTGGTGGCGGCGCCGGCGGTGGCGGCCGCCTTCCCGGCGGCGGTGCCGGGCGATCTCGCCACCGCCCCCTTCATCGCCAATGGCGCGCTGCGGGAGCCGCTCGCCTGGACCTTCACGCGCGCCGGGGCTGAAGGCGGGGCGGGGGTGGAGCGGCAGGAGGTGCGGATGCGCCGGGCGCTGACGATCAACAACACCCCGGCGGTGCTGGCGGCGGCGCTGGCGGGCGGGGGGCTGGCGGTGCTGCCGGATTTCCTGGCGGCGGAACCGCTGGCGGCGGGGCGGCTGGTGGCGCTGCTGCCGGCGTGGTCGCTGCCGGAGGGCGGCATCCACGCGGTCTATCCCACGGCGCGCTTCCGCCCGCCGAAGGTGACGGCCTTCGTCGCCCTGCTGATGGCCGGGGCCCGCCGCGCCACGCCCGCCTGAGGCGGCCGGGCAAGGCGGGGGATGATCTGGGAAAAATGTCCCCGGCGGGATTCGAACCCACGGCCCCCAGATTAGGAATCTGGTGCTCTATCCTGCTGAGCTACGGAGACAGGCGGCGGCAGGATAACCGAGATCGGCGCGGAACGGAACCGGGGGAACCGGCTTTCCCCCGCCGCTTTCAGCCGCCGCTTTCAGCCGCGGCGGCGGAAGCGCTCCACCGCCGCCACCAGCGCCACGCGCACGCCGGGCTCCAGCGCGGAATGCCCGGCATCCGGGATCACCGTCAGCCGCGCCTTGGGCCAGGCGGCGGCGAGGTCGAAGGCGCTCTCCGCCGGGCACACCATGTCATAGCGCCCCTGCACGATCTCCGCCGGCAGATGCGCGATGCGCCCCATATGCCCGAGCAGCCCCTCCGGCGGCAGGAAGAGGTCATGCGCGAAGTAATGCGCCTCGATCCGCGCGAGGCCGAGCGCCGTGCGGTCCTGCGCGAAGCTCGCCACCGTGTCGGGGCTGGGCATCAGCGTGCTGCACAGCCCCTCATACTGGCTCCAGGCGCGGGCGGCGGGGAAATGCACCTGCGGGTCCGGGTCCGTCAGCCGCTTCAGATAGGCGGCGAGCAGGTCCTGGCGCTCCGCCGGCGGCACATGCTCGGCGAACTGCGCCCAGGCATCGGGGAAGACGCGGCGCATGCCATAGAGGAACCACTCCACCTCCGGCGCCCGGCCGAGGAAGACGCCGCGCAGCACGCAGCCCTGCACCCGTTCCGCATGCGCCTGGGCATAGGCCAGCGCCAGCGTCGAGCCCCAGGAGCCGCCGAAGAGCAGCCAGGTCTCGATGCCGAGGAAGCGCCGCAGCGTCTCGATATCGGCCACCAGGTTGGGGGTGGTGTTGCCCGCCAGCTCCCCCAGCGGGCGGGAACGGCCGGAGCCGCGCTGGTCGAAGATGATGATGCGCCAGTGCTGCGGGTCGAAGAAGCGGCGATGCACCGCCCCCGCCCCCGCCCCCGGCCCGCCATGCAGGAACAGCACCGGCTGGCCGCGCGGATTGCCCACCTGCTCCCAGTACATGACATGCCCGCCGGACAGCGGCAGCAGGCCGGTCTCGTAGGGCGCGATATCAGGAAAGAGGTCGCCGCGGGGCATGGGCGTGATCTTTGGCGCGACCGGACCGCCCGCGCAACACCATGCAACGATCCTGGCTGGCTTTCCGCACCGTGTATCGCACGCGGATCGCACGTGTATCGTCCTGGTGCCCCTTCGCGCGGGCGCTCTTCATGCCTAGGTTTGCGGGATGGCGACGTCTTCACCACCCGCCGGCTCTCCCTCCGCCGGCTCCCCCTCCGCGCGCTCCGGCGGCGGCGGCGCGCCCGGCGGCCTGCGCTGCGCCGTCTGCGGCACGGAGAGCCGGCAACCGGCCTTCCGCCCCGGCCCGCCCGAGCAGGCCCCGGATCTCGACCTGCGCCCGGGCGAGCCGCTGCGCGGCACCATGGCGCGCTGGCTGCAGCAATGCCCGCACTGCGCCTATGCCGCGCCGGATATCGGCCGCGCCCACCCCGCCGCCGCCGAGGCCGTGGCCGCCGCCCCCTTCCGCGCCCTGATCGCCGAGACCAGCCACCCGCCGCTGGCCCGCCGCTTCCTGGCCTGGGCGCATGTGCTGGAGGAAACCGGCGCCCTGCACGCCGCCGCCGAGGCCACCCTGCACGCCGCCTGGGTGGCCGACGACATGAACCGCCCGGACCTCGCCAGCCTGTGGCGGCTGGAGGCCGTGGCGCTCTGGCGCGGCGGCCCGGCGCTGGACGCGGAACAGACCGTGCGCGTCATCGACGCGCTGCGCCGCGCCGAGGCCTGGGAGGACGCCGCCACCACCGCCAATGCCCTGGCCGCCCGCCAGCCGGAGGAGGCGGTGGCCCAGGTCGTCGCCCTGGAACAGCGGCTGATCGTCCGGCGCGACGCCGCCCGCCACACCCTGGCCAGCGCCCTGCCCCCGCCCTCCCGCCGGCCGCATGTGGCGCACCAGAAGGCCCCGCCCGGCGGGCGGGGAGCGGGCCGGGGTCCGGGCCAGAGCCAGGGTCCGGGCCAGGGTCCGGGCCTCTGGCAGCGCATCAGCCGGCTGTTCCGCAAGGGGTAGCGCCACCGCCGCGCCAGGCCGCGCGGCCCGGCGCGCCGCAGCACATCCCTGCCCGGCGCCGGCCTGCCCTTCGCCGGCGGCGGGGGTCGCGGCGCCGGCCGCCCTTGCACCGCGGCGCACAATGGCGCATTGGAATGGTATAACGTATCTGGAGATCCGGTCATGCAGCGTCGCGCCCTGCTCGGCCTCGCCCTCGCCGCCCCCTTCCTCGGCCACGCCGCGTCGGCCCAGGAGAACGGCCCGCCGCTCCCCGTCGTCGCCTCCTTCTCCATCCTGGGCGACATGGTGCGCCAGATCGGCGGGGAGGCCGTGCGCGTCCATGTCATCGCCGGCCCGGATGTGGACGCCCACACCTTCCAGCCCCGCCCCTCCGACGCCCAGGCGGTGCGCGAGGCGAAGCTGCTGGTGCGCAACGGCCTCGGCTTCGATGCCTGGATGGACCGCCTCGCCCGCTCCGCCGGCTACAAGGGCGCCACCGCCACCGCCAGCCAGGGCGTCACCCCCCGCCGCATGGAGGAGGCCGACAGCCAGGGGCACGGCCACAGCCACGGCACCACCACCGACCCCCATGCCTGGCAGGATCTGCGCAACGGCCAGATCTATGCCCGCAACATCGGCGAGGCCCTCGCCAGCGCCGACCCGGCCCGGGCCGAGCGCTTCCGCGCCGCCGCCGCCACCTACGCCGCCCGCCTCGCCATCCTCGATGCCTGGGTGCGCGAGCAGATCGCCACCGTGCCGGAAGCCCGCCGCCGCGTCGTCACCAGCCACGACGCCTTCGGCTATTTCGGCGCCGCCTACGGCGTCCGCTTCCTGGCGCCGCAGGGCGTCAGCACGGAGAGCGAACCCTCCGCCGCCCAGGTCGCCCGCCTCATCCGCACCCTGAAGCAGGAAAAGATCACCGCCCTCTTCCTGGAGAACATGGCCAACCCCGCCACCCTCAACCGCCTCGCCCACGAGGCCGGGGTGAAGGTGCAGGGCAGGCTCTATGCCGATGCCCTCTCCGCCGAAGGGGGGCCGGCGGCGACCTATGAGACCATGTTCCGCAACAATATCGGGCTGCTCGTGCCGGCCATGGCGGGCAACTGAGAGGGGCTTTGCCCCTCTCAGACTCTCCCCACCAAAGGCCTGAGGCCTTTGGAAACCCATTCCTGGGCAGCCATTGAAGGCGGGTACGGGGGGGGGGGCCAAAGCCCCCTCAGGCCGCGGGCAGGCTATTTCACCGGCAGGAAGATAAAAACCACGGCGGCCACCAGGCAGGCCATGGCGGCCAGATAGGTCCAGCGCAGCGGCTCCCCCAGCACCAGCACCGAGAAGCCGGCGAAGACCATCAGCGTGATCACCTCCTGCATCACCTTCAGCTGCTGGCCCGTATAGGGGCCGTAGCCGATGCGGTTGGCCGGCACCGCCAGGCAGTACTCGAAGAAGGCGATGCCCCAGCTCACCAGCACCGCCAGCCAGAGCGGCCAGGAGGGCTGCTTCAGATGGCCATACCAGGCCCAGGTCATCAGGATGTTGGAGCCGACGAGCAGGATCGGCGGCCACAGCAGGGTGAGGTTCATCAGGGCATCCATCTCCGGGTTGCGCCCCGCATCATGCGGTGGCGGCGGCGGGGGAGAAACGCCCAAGGCCGCGCCGCGTCACCACATGGCCGCCCCCGCCCCTTTGCTCTTGCCTCGGCCGGGCGCCGGCCCTACCACCCGCCCGCTCAGGCTCGTCAGGAATTAGGAGAGGGTCCGCATGAACTGGATCAGCGAATGGGCGCTGCCGAAGATCCAGACATGGCTCGGCCGCCGCGAGGTGCCGGACAATCTCTGGCACAAATGCCCCGCCTGCGAGCAGATGATCTTCCACCGCGACCTTGAGCGCGCGCTGCATGTCTGCACCCATTGCGGGCACCACATGCGCGTCTCCGCCCAGAAGCGGCTGGACTACACGCTCGACCCCGGCTTCCAGCGCATCGAGCTGCCGAAGTCGCCGGCCGACCCGCTGCGCTTCCGCGACCAGCGCAAATACGCCGACCGCCTGAAGGAAGCCCAGGCCAAGATCGGCATGGATGACGCCGTGGCCGTCGCCCATGGCACCATCGAGGGCCGCCGCGCCGTCGTCGCCGCCTTCGAGTTCTCCTTCATGGGCGGCTCGATGAGCCCGGGCGTGGGCGAGGCCATCGTCACCGCCGCGCGCCTCGCCGTGCTGCAGGACGCGCCGCTGATCGTCTTCACCGCCTCCGGCGGCGCCCGCATGCAGGAGGGCGCGCTCAGCCTGATGCAGATGCCGCGCACCGTCATCGCCACGCAGATGGTGAAGGAGGCCAGGCTGCCCTTCATCGTCGTGCTCTGCGACCCGACGACGGGTGGCGTCACCGCCTCCTTCGCCATGCTGGGCGATCTCCAGATCGCCGAGCCGGGCGCCATGATCGGCTTCGCCGGCGCCCGCGTCATCGAGCAGACGGTGCGCGAGAAGCTGCCGGAGGGCTTCCAGCGCGCCGAATACCTGCTGGAACACGGCATCCTGGACATGGTGGTGAAGCGCGGCGCCCTGCGCGAGACGCTGGCCCATGTGATCAGCCTGCTGCGCGAGCCGCTGCTGCCCGGCGAGGCCAGCCCGGCCGAGCCGGCCCCCGCCGCGCCGCCGGCCGCGCCCGCGGTGCCCGCTGCCCAGGCCGCCGTGCCCGCCGCCCTGCCCGCCGCCCTGCCCGCCACCCCTGGCAAGCCGGCCGCCAGCGCGTGAGCCGCGCGGAAGCGATCGTCGAGCGGCTGCACGGCCTCCACCCCAAGCTGATCGACCTCAGCCTGGGGCGGTTGCAGCGCCTGCTCGCGGCGCTCGGCCACCCCGAGCGCCGGCTGCCGCCGGTGGTCCATGTCGCCGGCACCAATGGCAAGGGCTCCACCTGCGCCTTCCTGCGCGCCATCGCCGAGGCGGCGGGGCAGCGGGTGCATGTCTATACCTCCCCCCACCTCGTGCGCTTCGAGGAGCGCTTCCGCCTCGCCGGGCGGCTGGTGGAGGAGGCTGAACTCGCCGCCGCCTTCGAGGAGATCGAGGCGGCCAACCAGGGCCAGCCCATCACCGTCTTCGAGGTGATCACCGCCGGCGCCCTGCTGCTGTTCAGCCGCGTCCCGGCGGACCTGCTGGTGCTGGAGGTCGGCCTCGGCGGGCGCTTCGACGCCACCAATGTGGTGGACCGCCCGGCCGCCTGCGCCATCACCAGCATTTCCATGGACCACATGGATTTCCTGGGCGACACGCTGGCCGCCATCGCCGGCGAGAAGGCGGGCATCCTGAAGCCCGGCTGCCCGGCCGTCACCGGCCTCCAGGCGCCGGAGGCCCAGGCCGTGCTGGAGGCGGAGGCCGCGCGCCTCGGCGCCCCGCTGGCCAGCCGCGGCACGGGCTGGAGCATCGCGGAAACCCCCTCCGGCCTGCGCTACAGCGACGCCGCCGGGGTGCTGGACCTGCCGCACCCCGCCCTGCCGGGCCCGCACCAGGCGGACAATGCCGGCATCGCCATCGCCGCGCTGCGCGCCTGGGGGCCGTCCTGGCTGACCCCGGCCGCCATCGCCGCCGGCCTGACCACCGCCACTTGGCCCGCCCGCCTCCAGCGCCTGCACGGCAGCCTGGCCGCGCTGCTGCCGGAAGGCTGGGAACTCTGGCTGGATGGCGGGCACAATGCCGGCGGCGGGCAGGCCCTGGCCGCGCATCTCCCGGCCTGGGCCGACCGCCCGCGCCACCTCGTCGTCGGCATGAAGCAGGGCAAGGCCTCGGCCGATTTCCTGGCGCCGCTGCTGCCGCTGGCGGAAAGCCTCTGGGCGGTGTCGGAGCCGGGCCAGCACCTCGCCGTACCGGTGGAGGCCATCATCGCGGCCAGCGGCGGCAAGGCCCACCCCGGCCCGCATGTGGCCGAGGCGCTGCGCGCCATCGCCACCGCCGGCGGCCCGCCCGCCCGCGTGCTGATCTGCGGCAGCCTCTATCTGGCGGGCGAAGTCCTCAAGGCCGATGGAACTTTGCCTATCTAAAAGAATCTTCTTTTTCTGAAGAAAAAGAAGCAAAAAGACTTTTTCAGTTTGGCGTCCCACTTCAGGCCTGAGGCGGGACGCCAAACTGGAAAAAGTTTTTTGGTTCTTTTTTTCAAAAAAGAACTTCTTGCCCTTTACCTTACCCCTGCGCCCCCGGCGAGACGATGATGCAGGCGCCCTGGCTGCGCAGCTTGTCGCAGGCCGATTGCGCGCTCTCGCGCGAGAGGCCGATGACGCGGGCGCGGTAGAGCGTGCCGCTCCCCTGGCTGACCGGCTCGACGGCGGGCTTGGCGCTGTTGAGGCCTAGGCGGCCGCGCGCCTCATTGGCGGCGCTGCGGGCCAGGGTGGCATTGGCGAAGGCCCCGACCTGCACGCCCCAGCTACCGCCGCTGCTGGCAGCGGCGGGGGCGGCGACCACCGGCACGGGGGCCGGCGGCGGCGCGGCCCCCGGGCCGGGCAGGCGCAGCGTCTGCGGCGCCAGCGTGGCGGCATGCGCGCTGCCGATCAGGCTGAAGC
>NZ_JANFNY010000058.1 GCF_024437745.1 Roseomonas sp. GC11
GAAGACCGCCCGATCATTCCTCGGCATCCTCTGCCTCGCAGCCACCGCAGACTGGATCAAGCTCTAACAGGCCTTAGTCAGGAAGAAGTCTTCTTTTTCTGAAGAAAAAGAAGCAAAAAGACTTTGTCAGGGGGCGTTGTCCTGCGGCGCCCCGCCTTGCATCCGCGCCGGAATGTCGCGCTTCATGTGCAGGACGCGCCAGACATCGATGTGGTCGGGGTGCTCGACATAAAAGACCAGGTAGGGGTAGCGGGGCAGGGGGCGGCTGCGCAGGCCGGGCAGCGAAAGCTCATGGGCGTAGCGCGGCGAGCCGGTGGCCGGGCGCCGCGCGATGGCGCGGTAGGCGGCCTGCAGCGCATCGACGAAGCCCATCGCCACCCGGGCGCCGGCGGTTTCCAGGTAATGGTCCACCGCCGCCTCGGCATCCTCGCGGGCCAGGGCGCGGGGCAGGACGGGTTTGCCGCTCACCCGGCCTTGGCGCGGGCGCGCAGGGCGTCGAAATAGGCGTCATCCACCGCGGCGGTGGAGGGGGAGGCGGCGCCCTCCAGCAGCAGGCGGCGCAGCCGCTGGCGGTCCTGGTCCGCGCGGATCAGCTCGCGCACATATTCGCTGCTGGTGCCGTAGCCGCGCCCGGCCACCTGCTCATCTACGAAGGATTTCAGCGCGTCGGGGAGGGAGATGTTCATCGTGCCCATGCCGGCAGGATAGGCCATCCTGGCAAAAATTGGCAAGGACAAGCGGTGGGGCGCGGCCGCTTGACAGGGCCGCGCCGGCGGTGCGCCATGCCGCGCAGGATCCTGGGAGAGAAACGCCGCCATGACCCACCCCGCCCCGCCGCCGCGCTGGCGCTCGCTGCTCTTCGTGCCCGCGCATGTGGAGCGCTTCCTGGCCCGGGCCCATGAGCGCGGCGCGGATGGCATCATCCTCGACCTGGAGGATGCCGTGCCCGCCGGGGAGAAGCCCGCCGCCCGCGCGGCCCTGGCCGGGCGGATCGCCGCCCTGGCGGTGCGCGGCCCGGCGGTGCTGGTGCGGGTGAATGCCGGGCTGCGCGCCCTGGCGGCGGATCTGGAGGCAGCGGTCTGGCCCGGCCTGTCCGGCCTCGTGCTGCCGAAGGTGGAGGAGCCGGCCCTGGTGCGCGCCACCTCCGCCGCCGTGGCCGAGCTGGAGCAGGAGCGTGGCATGGCCCCTGGCACGGTGCGGCTGCTGCTCCAGGTGGAGTCCCCCGCCGCGCTGTTCCAGCTTCCCGCCATCGCGGCGGCGGACCCGCGCAGCGTGGCGATGACCCTGGGGCCGGAAGATTTCTGTGCCGCGCTGGGCGCCGTGCCCGGCCCGGCCTCCCTGCTGGCGCCCAACCTGGCGGTGCTGATGGCGGCACGGGCGGCGGGGCTTCTGCCGCTGGGCTTTGTCGGCAGCATCGGCCAGTTCCAGGACCTCGACGCTTTCCGCGCCACCATCGCCGAGGCGCGCCGCCTGGGCTTCCGGGGCGCGCTGGCGGTGCATCCGGCGCAGGTGGGCATCATGAACGAGGTCTTCGCCCCCGAGGCCGCCGAAATCGCCTGGGCCCGCCGGGTGGTGGAGGGTGATGCCCAGGCCCGCGCCGAAGGCCGGGGGGCCTTCCAGCTCGATGGCCGGATGGTGGACCCGCCGGTGGTGCGCAGGGCGGAGGAAATCCTGGCTTTGGGAGATTTCTGTCCGTCTGGCGTCCCGCCTCAGCCCTGAGGCGGGACGCCAAGCTGAGAAAAGTTTTTTGGTTCTTTTTTCCAAAAAAGAACGCTTTCCCTATCCTTTCCGGTTCGATTGACGCCCCCCGAT
The DNA here is from genome assembly GCF_024437745.1 of Roseomonas sp. GC11. Taxonomy (GTDB): domain Bacteria; phylum Pseudomonadota; class Alphaproteobacteria; order Acetobacterales; family Acetobacteraceae; genus Pseudoroseomonas. Next base: position 1,813 of record NZ_JANFNY010000058.1, read on the forward strand.
CCCGCGTGAAACACTCCCCGTAACGAACAGAAGACGCAAAGGGGGAGTGGATGAAGTCCAGGAGGGGCCAGGGTGCCCTGATTCCGGCCGTGGAGGCGCGGCCATGACGGGCTGGTTCTCCGAGAACGGCCTGCTGCTGGGGCTGGCCCTGCTGGATGGCTTGGCCTCCGCCGCCGCGATCTTCATGGTCGCGGTCGGGCTGAACCTCGTCTTCGGCGTGCTGCGCATCCTGAATGTCGCGCATGGCAGCCTCTATGCCATTGGCGGCTATGGCGCGGCCTCTCTGGCGGCGGCGATGGCGGCGATGGGGCTGCCGGGCTGGCTCTCGCTGCCGGCGCTGGTGGTGGCGGCGGCGCTGGCCGGCGTGCTGCTCGGCCCGCTGATCGAGCGCCTGCTGCTGCGCCGGGTGGAGGGGCAGGAGCCTGTCCTCCAGCTTCTCGTCACCTTCGCCCTCTTCATGATCCTGGAGGATGTGCAGAAGCTCCTCTGGGGCGTGCAGCCGGTGTCCAACGACGCGGCGATGCGCCTGCTCGGCACGGTGGACGTGCCCTTCGGCCAGGATGTCATCCCCTATACCGCCTACCAGCTTTTCGTCCTGCCGGGTGTGGCGGTGGCCACGCTGCTGGGGCTGGCCTGGTTCACCCGCCGCACGCTGGCCGGGCGCATCATCGTCGCCGTGACGGAGGACCGCGAGGCCGCGGCCTCCCAGGGCATCGATTCATCGAAGGTGATGATGCTCACCTTCACCGCCGGCGCGGCGCTGGCGGCGCTGGGCGGTGCGCTGGCCTCGCCGGTCAGCGCCATGGTGCCGGGGGTGGGGGCCTCGACCATCGTGCTGTCCTTCGCCGTGGTGGCGACGGCGGGGCTCGGCCAGGTCGAGGGCGCGGCGCTGGCGGCGCTGCTGATCGGCCTCGGCCGTTCCATCGCCGTCTATTTCGAGCCGGAACTGGAAGTGGTGGTGCCCTACCTCATCATGGTGGCGGTGCTGCTGGTGCGGCCGCAGGGCCTGTTCGGCGTGCCGGAGACGCGGCGGATATGAGCGCGCGCAACGAATTCCTCCTCGGCCTGCTGGGCGCCGCGCTGCTGGTGCTGCTGGCCCTCTCGGCGCCCTGGCTGCGCTTCGTGCTGACGGTGGCGCTGGCCAAGGGGCTGGCGGTGCTGGGCATCCTGCTGCTGCTGCGGGCCGGGCAGGTCAGCTTCGGCCATGCGCTCTTCGTCGCGCTGGCCGCCTATGCCGCCGCCTTCCTGGCGCCGCTGCTGCCCGAGGTCGCGCTGCTGCTGCCCGCCGCCGCGCTGGTCGCGGCGCTGGGCGGGCTGGTGGCCGGCCTCTTCGTCATGCGCTACCGGGACATCTTCTTCGGCATGCTGAACCTCGCCCTCAGCATGGTCTTCTACTCGCTGCTGGAGAAGCTCTATGGCCTGACCCATGGCACGGATGGCATCCGCCTGCCGCTGCCGCGCGTGCTGGGCCTGACGCTGGAGGGCGCGGCCTATGAGTGGGTGCTCTTCGCCCTGGCGCTGTCCTTCGCCTTCGGCTTCGCCGCGCTGGTGCGGCTGTGGCTGGCGGCGCCGCTCGGGCAGGCGCTCTCCGGCATCAAGACGCGGGAGGCGCGGCTCGAGTTCATGGGCGTGCCGGCGCGGCGCGTGCTGCTCGCGGCCTATATCCTCTCGGCGCTGATGGCGGGGTGCGGCGGCGCGCTGGTGGCGCTCACCAGCCGCCACGTCACCCCGGCCCTGGCCTATTGGACGGCCTCGGGCGAGCTGGTCTTCATCGCCATCCTGGGCGGGGCGGGCAGCGTGCTGGGCGCTTTCCTTGGCGCTGTCGTCTATGAGCTGACGCGCGTCTATGCCGCGGCGACCATCGCCGATGCGTGGCAGCTGATCCTCGGCACGGTGCTGCTGCTGGTCATCCTCTTCGCGCCCGGCGGGCTGGTGGGGATGCTGCGCGGCCTGCTGCATCGCCGCCCCACCCCCGCCAAGGCCGGGGAGCGCCCGGCATGAGCGCGCTGCTCTCCGCCCGTGGCCTGCGCCTCGCCTTCGGTGGCGTGCGCGCCGCCGATGGCATCGACCTCGACGTGATGGAACGCGAGTTCCTGGCGATCATCGGCCCGAATGGCGCGGGCAAGACCACCTTCATCAACATGACCACCGGCCATCTGCGGCCCCAGGCCGGCTCCATCACCTATCGCGGGGTGGAGCTGCTGGGCCGCAAGCCGCGCGACATCGTGCGCATGGGCGTGGCGCGATCCTTCCAGCTGCCGCAGCTCTTCACCGAGCACACGGTGCTGGAGAACGCCACCCTGGCCATTGCCGCGCGGGAAGGCGGCTGGGCCTCGCTGCGCCCGCTGCTGCGCCCCGCCTGGCGGGAGGAGGCGGCGGAGCTTCTGGGCCGCTTTGGCCTGGCCTCCGCCCTGCACCGGCGCGCCGATGCGCTGAACGAGGGCACGCGCAAGCTGGCCGACATCGCCATGGCCGTGGCGCTGCGCCCGCGCCTGCTGCTGATGGACGAGCCGACCAGCGGCGTCGCCGCCGCCGACAAGATGGCGGTGGTGGAGACGCTGGCCCGTGTGCTGCGCGATGAGGGCGTCACCGCCGTCTTTGTCGAGCACGACATGGATGTGGTGGCGCGCATCGCCGACCGCGTGGCGGTGTGGGGCCAGGGGAAGATCGCCGCGCTGGGGCCGCCGCGGCAGATTCTCTCCGACCCCATCGTGCTGCGCGACGTGATCGGTATTCCGGTGGGGGAGGCGGCGGATGCTGTGCCTTGAGGGGGTTTCCGTCGAGATCGCCGGCGCGCCGGTGCTGCGCGGCGTTTCGCTGGATGTGCCGGCGGGCGGGCGTGTCGCGCTGATCGGCCGCAACGGTGCCGGCAAGACGACGACGCTGCGCGCCCTGATGGGCCTGCTGCCCACGCGCGCGGGGCGCCTGCGCATCGGCGGGGAGGAGGCCGGCAGCCTGCCGCCGCATGGCCGCGCCGCGCTCGGCATTGGCTATGCGCCGGAGGAGCGCAGGCTGTTCGGCCGCTTCACCGTGGCCGAGAATCTGCGCCTGCCGGCGGAGGTTCTCGGCCTGTCGCGGGCGGAGACGGCGCGGCGGCTGGAGGTGGTCTATGACCTGCTGCCCGAGTTGCGCGGCTTCGCGCCGCGCAAGGCCGCCGGGCTGTCGGGCGGGCAGGGGAAGATGGTGGCGCTCGGCCGCGCGCTGATGGTGGGGACGCGGGCGGTGCTGCTGGACGAGCCGTTCCAGGGCCTCGCCCCCGCCCTCGCGCTGCGCTACGCGGAGGCGCTGCGGCGGCTGCGCGATGCGCTGCCGGATGTCGCCATCCTCATCACCGAGAGCAGCCCGGAACTGCTGCGGCCGCTGGTGGATGCGACCTTCGTCATCGAGCGGGGGGAAATCGCGCGCGGCTGAGGCGCGCTTGCTGGATTGAGGGGGCTTTGCCCCCTCAAACTCCCCCCTTCTTTCCCTTGGGCAGGGGACGGGGTCCCCTGCACCCGCCTTCCGTTGGGTTTCCAAAGGCCTCTGGTGGCTGCAAGGCGCTGCCTTGCAGGTCTGAGAGGGACAAAGCCCCTCTCAGGAGCAGGCTTCCAGTGTTGTCCTGTCGTCTCTCAGTTCAGCGGGAAGCCGAGGCGGCCGAGAATGGCGCGCAGCGCCTCGCGCCCATGCAGGGCGGAGAGGCGCCCCAGCCGCGCCACCACGCGTTCCGTCCAGCGATAGGGGCGGCTGTCCACCCGCGCGCTGAAGGCCAGGATCTGCTCGTCATAGGCGGCGATGCCGGCTTCTTCCGGCGCCGTGTCGTAGCGGCCCGCATGCAGCACCACGGATTGCGGCAGGCGCGGGCGGACCGTGCCCTCATGCCCTTCCGCCGCGTAGCCGACGCAGAGGCCGAACATCGCCGCGCTGCCCGGCGGCAGGGCGAGTTCCCGCGCCACGGCCTCCGGATTGTTGCGCAGCGCGCCGATATAGACGGTGGAGAGGCCGAGGGACTCCGCCGCCACCACGGCATTCTGCGCGGCGATGCCGCAATCGATCGCCGCCACCAGGAAGGTTTCCAGCAGCGGCTGCGCCGCCAGCTCCGTGCCGAGGCGCGCGGCCAGGCGGGCATGCCGCCCCTGGTCGGCGACGAAGACCAGCAGCAGCGGGCATTGCGTGATATGCGCCTGGCCATTGGCCACGGCCGCCATCCTAGCCCTGCTCCCGGCGTCGGTGACGGCCACCACGGACCAGCTTTGCATGTTGGACGACGTCGCCGCCGATTGCGCCGCCGCCACCAGCATCTCCAGCGTGCCGGCCGGCAGCGGATCGGGCCGGTAGCCGCGCACCGAGCGGTGCGAGAGCAGCAGCGCCAGCGTGTCGTTCCAGGGCAGATCAGACGGCAGGCCGTCCGGCAGGCCGGCGGCGGTGCCGTAGCGACCGGCCAGGGCGGCCTCGGCGGGGGAGGGGCGGCTGAGGGTCTCGGTGCTCATGCGGGGCATCCTGTCGCGTTCGCGGCAGCGCAGCGCGGAAGGCCCCCCCTGTCAATGCCGGGCCGGCTGGGGGCGTGCCGGCTGGGGCCGCGCCAGGGCGGGTTCCGCCAGATCGGGGCGTGGGCGCGCCAGCACCAGCCGGACGAAACGCGCGGTGACCTCCTGCGCGGTTTCCGTCTGGTGGGCAAGGCTCAGCTCGGCACAGGGCGCCGGGCCTTCCAGGGGGCGGTAGGTGACGCCCTCCGCCAGCAATTGCCCCATCGAGGCGGGCACGATGGCAATGCCCAGGCCGCTCGCCACCAGCGTGACGGTGGAGGCCATCTGCGGCGCCTCCTGGCTGATGCGCGGGGTGAAGCCGGCCGCCTCGCAGCCGCTGACGATGGCGTCATAAAGCGCCCGCCCGTTGCGCCGCGGATAGAGCAGGAAGGCCTCGTCGCGCAGCGCCGCCATGGGCAGGCTGCGCCGCGCGGCCAGGGCGTGGCCGGCGGGCAGCGCCACCAGCATCGGCTCGCGCAGCAGCGGCGTGCAGGGCAGGGCGCCGCATTCCCCCGGCGCCGGGCGCAGGAAGGCGGCATCGAGCCGCCGCGTGCGGAAGCGCTCCAGCAGTTCCGTCGTATGCGCCTCCACCAGTTCGACCTGCACGCCGGGGAAGCTCTCGCGGTAGTCGCGGATGCTGGCGGTGACGAAGGGGTTGAAGGCGGCGGAGGCGGTGAAGCCCACCTGGAGCACGCCAAGCTCGCCGCGCGCCGCGCGCCCGGCATTGCGCATGGCGCGCTCGCTGCGCGCCAGGATGTCCTTCGCATCGTGCAGCAGCCGCTGCCCCGCCGCCGTCAGCGCCACGCCGCGCGGCAGCCGGGCGAAGAGCTGCGCGCCCACCTCCCGCTCCAGCTGCTGGATCTGCTGGCTGAGCGGCGGCTGGCCGATCCCCAGCCGCCGCGCCGCCCGGGTGAAGCTCAGCTCCTCGGCGACGGCGACGAAGTAGCGGAATTGGCGAAGATCCATAGGGAAAACCCGAGAGGTCACGGCAGCCCGATATATTGGACCTGAGGGCGGAACAATGTCACTCTGCCCCCCAGAGCCGCTGAAGTGGCCGAATCAGGAGGAACTGTTCATGCAAAGCATGTCGCGCCGCAGCCTGTTGCAGGCCGGCCTTGGCGTCGGCGCCCTGGCGCTGGCCGGGCGCCCCGCCGCGCTCCAGGCCCAGGCCGTGAAGCCCGCCGAAATCAAGGTGGGCATCGCCACCTTCCTCTCCGGCCCTTCCAGCGTCTTCGGCGTGCCGGGGCGCCAGGCGGCCGAGCTGCTCTTCGACGAGGTGAACGCGGCGGGCGGCATTGGTGGCGTGAAGCTGCGCCCGATCTTCGTCGATGAAGGCCCGGGCGTGGATCATTTCGTCGGCGAGTATCGCCGCCTCGTGCAGAGCGAGAATGTGCAGATCGTCTTCGCCGGCATTTCCTCGGCCGACTGCCTCGCCTGCGCGCCGCTGGCCGATGAGCTGAAGCGCCCGACCCTGCTGTGGGATTGCGGCACGCAGCGCATCTTCGAGGATGGCAGCTACACCCATGCCCACCGCACCCAGGCGAATGCGACGCCGGAAGTGCTCTCCGCCCTGCTCTACCTGCTGAAGGCGAAGCCGGATTTCCGCAGCATCGCCGTGGTCAACCAGGACTATGCCTGGGGCCGGGATTCCTGGGAGATTTTCCGCACCGGGCTGAACACGCTGAAGCCCGGCACCCGCGTCGTGGCCGAGCTCTTCCCGCGCTTCGGCGCCACGGATTTCTCCAGCGAGATCACCCGCCTGCTGGCGCTGCGGCCGGATGTCATCCTCTCCACCTCCTGGGGTGGCGATCTGGACAGCTTCATCCGCCAGTCCGCCGACCGCAAGCTGTTCGAGCGCGCGACCTTCGTGCTGCCGCTGGCCGAATCCTCGCTGGAGCGCGTGGGCAAGGTGCTGCCGGCCGGCCATATCATCGGCGCGCGCGGCGACCACTGGTTCCTCCACCCCGCCCCGGCCGATGGCGAATTGCTGAAGGGCTTCACCGAGCGCTACCGCCAGCGCTTCGGCAGCTACCCGATCTATTCGAGCCACCACATGGCGCAGGCCGTCTTCGCCATGAAGGCGGGCTATGAGAAGGCGCTGGCCGCCAGGGGCGGCGCCTGGCCGAGCGATGCCGAGCTGTCGGCGGCCTTCCGCGGCCTCACCTTCCCCTCGCTCACCTCCTCCGTCACCATCCGCGAGGACGGGCAGGGGCTCGAGAACCAGCTGATCGGCACCACGGTCCATAGCGACCGCTACCCCTTCCCGGTGATGACGGACATGGTGGTCTACCCCGCCACCCTGGTCACCACGCCGGTGGGGCAGAAGAGCACCGACTGGCTGAAGACGCTGACGCCCGCGCTGCTCGACAGGGTGCCGCAGCCCGTCGCCTTCCGCTGACGCCCCGCCTCCCGCGGCGGCATGGGCCGCCGCGGGATTCTCGCCTGAACGGACCGGGATGATTGCCCATGACCCACCCTGTCGCACCCGCCGCCGCGCGCCCGCTCGAGGGCCTTCTGGTGGTGGCGCTGGAGCAGGCGGTGGCCGCGCCCTACTGCACCTCCCGCCTCGCCGATGCCGGCGCCCGCGTCATCAAGATCGAGCGCCCGGAAGGGGATTTCGCGCGCGGCTACGATGCCGCCGTGCACGGGCTGTCGAGCTATTTCGTCTGGCTCAACCGTGGCAAGCAAAGCCTCGTCGCCGACATCAAGGATGCGGAGGACGCGGCGCTGCTGCACCGCCTCCTGGCGCGCGCCGATGTCTTCGTGCAGAACCTCGCCCCCGGTGCCGCCGAGCGCGCGGGCTTCGGCAGCGCGGCACTGCGCGCGCGCCATCCGCGCCTCATCACCGTCGACATCACCGGCTATGGCAGCGGCCATGACTATAGCGGGATGAAGGCCTATGACCTTCTGGTGCAGGCGGAGAGCGGGCTGGCCGCCATCACCGGGCACCCGGCGGGGCCGGGGCGCGTCGGCGTCTCCGTCTGCGACATCGCCTGTGGCATGGCCGCCCATGCGGCGGTGCTGGAGGCGCTGATCGGCCGCGGCATCACCGGCCAGGGCCGCAGGCTGGAGGTCAGCCTCTTCGACGGCATGGCGGACTGGATGAACGTGCCGCTGCTCTATACCGAGGGCACCGGCCAGGCGCCGCGCCGCGTCGGCCTCGCGCATCCCTCCATCTGCCCCTATGGCGCCTTCTCCACCGCCGATGGCGCGCTGGTGCTCTTCTCCATCCAGAATGAGCGGGAATGGGCGCGCTTCTGCGCCACGGTGCTGCGCCAGCCCGAGCTTCCCGCCACGCCGGGCTTCGAGAGCAACAATGCCCGCGTCGCCCAGCGGCCGGTGGTGGATGGGCTGATCGCGCGGCATTTCGCCACGCTGACGCGCGCGGAAGCGGCGGCGCGGCTCTCCGCCGCCGGCACCGCCTATGGCTTCGTCAACGAGGTGGCGGATTTCGCCCGCCATCCGGCCCTGCGCCGCGTGCCGGTGGTGACGCCGGGCGGCGCCGCCTCGATCGTGGCGCCGCCGGTGCTGCACGATGGCGCGCCGCCCGCCCTCGGCCCCGTGCCCGCCATCGGTGAACATGATGCGGCGATCCGCGCCGAATTCGCCCCCGCGCTCTGCGACGGCTGAGGCAACACAGCAAGGAAAGGCCAACACGGCATGGACTGCATGACCAGCGCGGTGGACCCGCATGCCGATCTGCGCGCCGAGGTCGCCAAGCTCTGCGCCCGCTTCCCCGGCGAATACTGGCGCGAACTGGATGCGGCGCGCGGCTACCCGACGGATTTCGTCCGCGCCCTCACCGAGGCGGGCTATCTCGCGGCGCTGATCCCGGAGGAGTATGGCGGGGCCGGGCTCGGCCTTTCCGCCGCCGCCGCCATCCTGGAGGAAATCCAGCGCCAGGGCTGCAATGGTGCCGCCTGCCACGCGCAGATGTACATCATGGGCACCATCCTCCGGCATGGCAGCGCGGCGCAGAAGGCGGCCTATCTGCCCGCCATCGCCAGCGGCGCGCTGCGCCTCCAGGCCTTCGGCGTCACCGAGCCGACCAGCGGCACCGACACCACGGCCCTGCGCACCACCGCCCGGCGCGAGGGCGACCGCTACATCGTCAACGGCCAGAAGATCTGGACCAGCCGCGCCGAGCATTCCGACCTGATGCTGTTGCTGGCCCGCACCACGCCGCGCGAGCAGGTGGCGAAGAAGACCGAGGGGCTTTCCACCTTCATCGTCGATATGCGGCAGGCCCTGGGCAAGGGGCTGACCATCCGCCCCATCCGCACCATGATGAACCACAATTCCTGTGAGGTCTTCTTCGACAATATGGAGGTGCCGGCGGAGAACCTCGTGGGCGAGGAAGGAAAAGGCTTCCGCTACGTGCTGGACGGCATGAATGCCGAGCGCCTGCTGATCGCCGCCGAATGCATCGGCGATGCCAAGTGGTTCATCGAGAAGGCCGTCGCCTACGCGAAGGAACGCGTCCTCTTCGGCCGGCCGATCGGGCAGAACCAGGGCGTGCAGTTCCCCATCGCCCGCGCCTATGCCCAGATGCGCGCCGCCGAGGCCATCGTGCAGAAGGGGCTGGAGAAGTTCGAGCGCGGCGAGCGCCCGGGGGAGGAGGCGAATATGGGCAAGATGCTCGCCGCCGAGGCCAGCTGGGCCGCCGCCGAGGCCTGCGTGCAGACCCATGGCGGCTTCGGCTTCGCCGAGGAATATGACGTCGAGCGCAAATTCCGCGAGACGCGCCTCTATCAGGTGGCGCCGATCAGCACCAACCTGGTGCTCTCCTATCTCGGCGAGCACGTGCTGGGCATGCCGCGCAGCTACTGATCCTCCGCCCGCTCCGCCGCGCGGCGGTAGGCGGCGGGCGAGACCCCCTCGTGCCGGGTGAAGAAGCGCGAGAAATAGGCTGGCTCGAAGCCCAGCGCATAGGCGATGGCGGAGACCGGCTGCCGGCTCAGCCGCAGCATCTGCCGCGCCTCCGCCATCCGCCGTTCCTGGATCAGCGCCAGCGGCGCCTGCCCGGCATGGGCGCGGCAGAGGCGCGTCAGCGTCCCCACCGAGATGCCGAGCTGGCCGGCATAGGCGGCCAGCGGCAGGGGGCTGCGGTAATGCTGCTCCACCGCGGCGCGGAAGCGGCGGAACAGCGCGGCCTCGCCGCCCTGCTCCTGGACACGGCCGGGGGTGTCCAGCTCCAGCTCGGCCAGCAGCAGCAGCAGGTTGCCCGCCAGCGCCGCCGGCCGCGCCGCGGGAAAAGCCCCCGCCAGCCGGGTGAAGGCCGCCTCCACCTCCGCCGCGCGCGGGGCGGGCAAGGTGTGGCAGCCGATCCGGGGCGGCGGCGCGCCCTGCCCGGCGAGATGGCAGCAGGCCGCCAGGAATTCCCCGGCCAGGGTCACCACCACCCCGTCGCTGCCGGGCTGGTAGCGGAAGCCATGCACCGCCTCGGGCGGGATGCTGAGCAGCGCCGGGGCCTGGATCGGCTGCTCCCCCTGGGGCTCCACCAGCACCCCGCCACCCTGGCGCAGCCAGAAGAACTGGTGCAGGTCGCGGTGCCGGTGCGGGCGGATCGTCCAGGCATGGCGGGCGCTGCGCACCATCAGCGGTTCGACATGCACAGGCCCGGGGCGCGGGCGCGGGGCGGGCTCGCCATAGAGGTCGCAGGCGGGGGCGGGGTCAGGCAGGGGCACGGCGGAAAGGCCCATCGGGCACGTCCAGGGAAGTTGGATAATCCAACTTTCTTTCGCGAATGTGCATGGATCGGTCCAGTGAAACATTTGATATCTTATATATGTTTGGACCGGGCCCGCCCCCGCCCGCCGCGTCCGCCCCTGGCCGCGGCCCTGGCTCCGGTCCAGCCGAGGGAGACATCCATGGAAGGAAGCCGGTCCCTGGACGTCCAGGAATTCCTGGACGGCCAGCCCTTCTCCGCGTTGCAGCGGGTCATTTTCGTCCTGTGTTTCGCCATCGTCCTGCTCGATGGCTTCGACACGGCGGCGATCGGCTACATCGCCCCCTCGCTCATCAAGGAATGGGGCGTGGCGCGCCCGGCCCTGGCGCCGGTGCTGAGCGCCGCGCTGTTCGGCCTCGCCGCCGGCGCGCTCAGCGCCGGCCCGCTGGCCGACAGGCTGGGGCGCAAGCTGGTGCTCACCGTCTCGGTGGCCGTCTTCGGCGTGGCCAGCCTGCTCTGCGCCACGGCGGACAGCCTGGACCACCTGGTGCTGTGGCGCTTCGCGACCGGGCTCGGCCTTGGCGCCGCCATGCCCAATGCCGTGACGCTGATGAGCGAGTACTGCCCGCGCGCCCGCCGCGCCACGTTGGTCAATGCCATGTTCTGCGGCTTCCCGCTGGGCGCGGCCTTTGGCGGCTTCCTGGCGGCCTGGATGATCCCGCAATGGGGCTGGCGCAGCGTCCTGCTGCTGGGCGGCGTGGCGCCGCTGGCGCTGGTGGTGCTGCTCGCCCTGCTGCTGCCGGAATCTGTGCGCTACATGGTGATGAAGCGCCAGCCGGCCGAGCGCATCCGCGCCGTGCTGCGCCGTATTTCTCCCCAGGCTGCGGCGGCGGAGCGGTTCACCCTCTCCGAGGATTCGGCGGCGCCGGGGCAGAAGAGCGGTGGCATCCGCCTCGTGCTGTCGCGCCGTTACGCGGTCGGCTCGGTGATGCTGTGGCTGGCCTATTTCATGGGCCTCGTCATCTTCTACGCGCTGATCAACTGGATGCCGATCCTGTTCGGCGATGCCGGGCTCTCGCCCAGCAGCGCGGCGCTGATCTCGGCGCTCTTCCCGCTGGGCGGCATCGGCGCCGTGTTCTTCGGCTGGCTGATGGACCGCTACAATGGCAACCGCATCATCGCCATCGGCTATGTGCTGACGGCGCTGGCCGTCGCGCTGGTCGGGATGGTGGCGGGCAGCCTGCCGCTGCTGGTGGGCATGGTGCTGCTGGCCGGCATCGTGATGAACACCGCCCAGTCCTCCCTGCCGGCCCTGGCCGCGGAGTTCTACCCCACCGAGGGCCGCGCCACGGGCGTGGGCTGGATGCTCGGCCTCGGCCGCTTCGGTGGCATCGCCGGCTCCTTCCTGGTGGGCGAGCTGTCCCGCGCGCAGATGTCGCTCTCCGGCATCTTCCTGGTGGTGGCGATGCCGGCGCTGCTGGCCGCCCTGGCCCTGGTGGTGAAGCAGATGGCCCACCCCCAGGCCGCGCCCTCCGCCATGGCCCGCCGCGAGGCCGCCCTGGCCGGGCATTGAGGGCAGGGAAAGCGGTTCTTTTTTGAAAAAAAGAACCAAAAAACTTTTTTCAGTCAGCGTCCCGCCTCAGGCCTGAAGCGGGACGCCAGACTGAAAAAATCTTTTTGCTTCTTTTTCTTTAGAAAAAGAAGATATTATTAATTAAACGAATAACTTACTCCTTGATCCAGGCCGCCCGCGCCGCGCCCGACTGGCCGAAGGCGGGCAGCTTCGCCGCCAGTTCCTCGATGGTGCTGACGCCCGCCTCGCGCAGGGCCTTCTGGGTTAGCAGCACCGGCTCCACCACCACGGGGCTGGCGGGTGCCTGCCCGGCGATGGCCAGCGCCGCCGTGCGCACGGACACGGCCCCCACCACGGCGGGGTTGGTGGCCACGGTGGCCACCCAGGGGCTGCCCGGCTCGGTCATTTCCTGGATGTCGGCGGTGGAGACATCGGCCGAGTAGATCCGCACCTTGCCGCCCAGGCCCAGTTCGTTGACGGCCAGCTTCACGCCACGGGCGAATTCGTCATAGGGCGCGAAGACGACGCTGATGCCGGGATTGGCGCGCAGCACGGCCTTGGCCTGGTCGGCCACCGTGGCCGCCGTGGTGGAGTCCACCGCGCCGAAGCGCGCCACCTCGGTGATGCCGGGATAGGTGCGGCGGAATTCCTGCCAGACCTCGTCGCGCCGGTCGAGCGGGGCGAAGCCGGCGACATAGACATAGGCCGCCCGGAAGCTCGGCCCGTTCTCCGCCACGGCCTGCTGCAGGGCCAGGCGCGCCAGCTGGTGGTCGCTCTGCTCGATCTGGGGGATGCGCGGGTTGTTCAGGTTCACGTCGAAGGCGATGACCTTGATCCCCGCCTCCAGCGCCCGCTCCGCGAGGTCGGTGAGAGCTTCCGGCAGGCCATGGTCGAGGATGATGGCGGAGACGCGCAGGTTGATCGCCTGCTCGATCTGCGTCCGCTGCAGCGCCGCGTCCTGCCGCCCGGGGAAGACGCGCAGGGTGATGCCGAGCTGCTTCGCCTGCGCCTCCGCCCCGGCCTGATAGGCCTGGAAGAAGTCGCCGGCGGAGATGTAGCTGATCAGCGCCACGCGCACGCCGCCCTTATCGAAGGGGGCGGGGGCGCCGGCGATCTGCGCCAGGGCCGGGCGGCCGAGGCCGAGCATCCCGGCCAGGATCAGGGTGGAGGCATCGCGGCGTCGCATCGGGGCGGTTCCTTCTCTCTTCTGCGTTGCTCAGCCGGCGCGGCGGCCGAGGCCATAGGTCATGGCCAGGGCGCCGACCAGCACGGCGCCCTTGACGAAATCCTGGGTGTAGTAGGGCACGTTGAGCATGGTCAGCCCGTTCAGCAGAACGCCGACGAAGACGGCGCCCACCAGCGTGCCGAGCACATTGGGCCGCCGCGCGTTCAGCACGGCATAGCCGATCAGCGAGGCCGCCACGGCATCGAGCAGCAGCGAGGCGCCGGACGACACATCGCCACGCCCGATGCGCGCCGCGACCACCAGCCCGCCGAGCGCGGCCAGCAGGCCGGACAGCGCATAGGCCAGCACGCGCAGCCGCGCCGTGGGGGCGCCGGCGAGGCGCGCCGCCTCCTCATTGCCGCCCGTGGCGAAGAGCAGGCGGCCGAAGCGCGTGCGCTCCGTCAGCACCCAGGCGGCGAGGGCGACGAAGGCCATCAGCAGCACCGGCAGCGGCACGGTATCGAACAGCCGGGCGCGGCCGATCAGCAGGAAATCCGGGTCGAAGCGCCCGGCGGCGCGGCTGCCATCGGGCAGCACCACGCCGGGGGCGATGGAGCGCCCGGCCGTCGGGATCAGTTGCAGCCCGCTCAGCAGGAAGTTCATCGCCAGCGTCGCCAGCAGGTCCGGCACGCCGAGGCGGACGATCATCAGCGCGTTCAGCAGCCCGGCGGCGAGGCCGAGGGCGAGAACGAAGGCCACCGTCTCCACCGCGCCGAATTTCCACACCACCATGGCGTAGCTCGCCGCCATGACAGCGGAGGCGGCGATGGCGCCCACCGAGAGATCGAAGCCGCCCACCGCCACGCTGAGCGTGACGCCCGTGCCGAGGATGGCCACCACCGCGACGGCGAGCAGCACGCTCATCAGGTTGGGCACGCTCAGGAAGGCGGGCTCGGCCCAGGCGAAGAGCGCGGCGAGGGCGGCGAGCAGCAGGAACACCGCGCCCTGGCGGGCCAGGCGGAGGAGGTCGGTCATGGCGGTGCGGTCACTCATCGGGGAGGGCTGCGGGGGCGAGGGGGCGCAGCCCCGCCTCGTCCAGCACCAGGCTGCGGTCGGCGACATCGAGCGCCTCCGCCGGGTCGGAGGTGGCGACGAGCACGGCGATATCCGTGCGGGCGCGCAGGGTGGCGATGATCTCCGCCCGCGCGCCGACATCGACGCCCTGGAACGGCTCGTCGAGCAGCAGCAGGCGGGGCGTCTCGGCCAGCCAGCGGGCGAGAACGACTTTCTGCTGATTGCCGCCGGACAGCGTCTCCAGCCCCGCGAAGGGGCCGGCGGCGCGGATGGAGAGGGCGCGGATGGCGTGTTCCGCCGCGCGGCGCTCGGTGCCGGCGCGCAGCAGGCCGCCCGGGAACCAGCGGCCGAGATGCGGCAGGGCGATGGTGGCGGCGATGCCGCTGCCGGGCCAGCCGGGCGGCATCAGGCTGCTGCGGCGGCGATCCTCGGCGGCGAGGTGGACGCCGCGGGCGATGGCCTCGGCCGGGCCGCGCGGGCGCCAGGGCGCGCCATCCAGCAGGATCTCGCCGCCCGCCACGCCGCCCGCCACGCTGTCGGCGCCGAAGAGGGCGCGCAGCAGCCGGCTCTTGCCGGCGCCGAGCGGGCCGGTGATGGCCACCACCTCGCCCGCGCGGACCTCCAGTTCCAGCGGCGGCAGGCCGGGGCGCAGCCGCAGCCCGCGCAGCGCCAGGACCGGCGGGCCTTCCGGCCGGGCGCGCGCCGCGCCCTGGCCCCGGGCCAGGTCGCGGCCGATCATGGCGGAGAGGGCCACGCCAAAATCCACCGGGCGCGGCAGGCTGGCCGCCACCACGCCGCCGCGCAGCACCTCCACCCGGTGGGCGAGGCGCTCCAGATCGCCGGTGCGGTGGGAGATATAGAGGATGGCGAGGCCGCGCCCCGCCAGCTCCTCCAGGATGGCGAAAAGCCGCTCCGCCTCGGCGGCCGAGAGGCTGGCGGTCGGCTCGTCCAGCATCAGCAGGCGCGGGCTGGCGGAGAGGGCGCGGGCAATGCCGACGAGCTGCCGCCCGGCGGTGCCGAGGCTGGCGAAATCGGCCTCCAGCGGCAGGTCGAAACCGGCGCGCGCCTGCACCGCCAGCGCCTGCCGCCGCACCGCGGCGCGCGAGACGAAAAAGCCCGAGCGGCCATCGGCGAAACGGTCCAGAACCAGGGCATCGGCCACGCTCAGCCCGGGGATGCCGATGCGCTCGGTGGACTGGTGCAGCGTGACCACCCCGGCGGCGATGGCCGCGCGCGGGGAGGCCGGGGCATAGGGCCGGCCATCGAGCCAGAGCCGCCCGGCATCCGGCCGCAGCGCGCCGCCCAGGATATTGACCAGGGTGGATTTGCCCGCGCCATTGGCGCCCATCAGCCCGACGATTTCACCCGGCCGCACGGCGAGCGAAACGCCGGCGAGGGCGCGGGTGCCGCCGAAGGATTTCGCGATGCCCTCGGCCACCAGGCCGGGCGTGGCAGGGGGGGCAATGATCGTTACCATGGGCGTGTCACCACGGGCGTGTCACCACGGGCGTGTCGGGCGCGGGTCCAGCCCGGCGCCGTCGAAGCGCGGCAGGGCGGCGGTGAGGTCGGCGATATCGCCATACCGCTCCGGCCAGACCAGGAGAGAACGGGCGAAGGCGAGGGCGGAGGCCATGGCGCTGGCGCGCTCCTCCTCGCCCGCGCGGGCCTGGAAATCGGCGACCTGGGCGAAGCCGATGATGCGGCGGATGATTTCCACCGCCAGGAAGCCGCGCGCATCGGCGAAGATGTCGTCCAGATAGGCGGCGCGCTGCCGGGCCATCCGGGCGGCGCCGGCGGGGCCGGGGTAGTGGCTGGCGGGGAAGGCATCGCCCGTGGCCTCCGCCCCTTCCCACAGGGCGAGGAAGCGGCGGCGGAAGCTGTCCCAGAA
The DNA here is from genome assembly GCF_024437745.1 of Roseomonas sp. GC11. Taxonomy (GTDB): domain Bacteria; phylum Pseudomonadota; class Alphaproteobacteria; order Acetobacterales; family Acetobacteraceae; genus Pseudoroseomonas. The sequence continues at coordinate 17,683 of NZ_JANFNY010000058.1, forward strand.
CACCGCCATGTCGGCCGCCAGCAGCGGGCGCAGCGGGTCGCCCTGCGGCCGGGCGAACCAGGCGAGGGCGAAATGCGCCAGAACATGGCCGATATCGAAGCCGCTCGGCCCGACGCAGGCGAATTCGCCATCGATCACCCGCGTCTCCTCCGGCGTCACCATCACCGAGCCGGAATGCAGGTCGCCATGGATCAGCGATTGCGGCTTGCCGAGATAGGCGCGCCGCAGCGTGGCGACGGCGTCCTTCACCGCCGCATCCTCGCGCAGCGCCGCGGCCCAGGCCGTGAGATGCGGGCGCGGGAAGCGGTTGCGCTCATGCTCGGCGAAGGGGTCGGTGAAGACGAGGTCGACCGTGATCCGCTGCAGCGCGAGGCTGCGCGAAAACACAAGCAGATCCTCGAAGCGGCGCTCGAAGGGCTGGGCGAGGTCGGAGGTGTGGAAGCTGGCGCGCGCGGCATAGTCGGCGAGGTCGGCGGCGGCGCGCGGCATATGTCGCCCCTCCAGCAGGGCGCGGCGCAGGATGGTGTGGGGCGCGAGCTTGTCCATCACCATGACGAATTGCGCGTCATCGTAATGATGCAGGCGCGGCGCGAGACCCGCGGCGAAGGGCGCCACGCGGGCGATGTAGCGCGCCTCGAAGAAGGCGCGGTGGATATCCATCGGCCAGCTTTCGCCCACGACGCGCACATAGGGCAGGGCCTGCTTCACGCAGAGCCCGCCCTCCGGCCCATCGACCAGGAAGACGGCGTTGAGGTTGCCATCCGCCACGTCGCGCACCTGCCAGGCGGAGGGCGCGCCGCCGAGCCGCGCCGGGATGCCGGGGAGGGTGGCGAGATAGGCCGGCAGGCTGGCCGCGGTGAGGATGCGGTAGGCGGAGGGCAACGGGTCTGGCATTGCGGGGCAGGCCATCGGTCGGAGGGAAAGGGCGTGGCGGTGAATTGACGATGGAGGATCGCGGTTTGTGGGCGGCGGCTGAGGCTCCCGGCGGGGCCGTCACGGGCGGGGGGTGGGCCTGTTTCCCGTCCGGGGCCGCGTTCTTAGGGGGAATAGACATTCTCGAAAAGTGAAAAATAATCCGCGTCCCTGGACAAGAAAAGCTTGTCGGCGCCGACAGCGAATTCCCGTTTGTGCGCCGCCCCGCCCTGTCGGAGGCTTCTCCCGGACAGACCCCAGCGGGAGAGGCCGGATGAAGGTCGCACTGGTGCAGATGAACTCGCGTGAGGACAAGGCGGCCAACATGGCCGAGGCGGAACGGCTGGTGCGCGCCGCCATCGCCGCCGAGGCGCCGGACCTCGTGGTCCTGCCGGAATACTGGGCCTGCCTCTCGCCCGAGCCGGCGGTGATGCATGCCAGCGGCGAGGCCTTCCCGGAGGGCGAGGCCTATGCGCTGATGCGCGGCCTGGCGCGGGAGCATGGCGTGGCGATCCATGCCGGCTCGATGGTGGAGCGCGCGGGCAACCGCTACCACAACACCAGTGTCGTCTTCGGCCGTGATGGCGCCGAGCTGGCGCGCTACCGCAAGATCCATCTCTTCGATGTCGAGGTGCCGGGCGGCGCCTGCTATCGCGAGAGCGATTCCGTCACCCGCGGCGAGCAGGTGGTGACCTACCGCATCGAGGCGGGCGGCGAGGCGTGGACCCTGGGGGCGGCCATCTGCTACGATCTGCGCTTCCCCGAGCTGTTCCAGGCGCTGCGCGACGCGGGCGCGGAGGCGATCATCCTGCCCGCCGCCTTCACGCTGCAGACGGGCAAGGACCATTGGGAATTGCTGGCCCGCGCCCGCGCCTGCGAGACGCAGAGCTGGTTCCTGGCGGTGGGGCAGATCGGCACGCATGGCGGCGGCGGCAAGGCCTGCTGGGGCCACAGCATGGCGATCGACCCCTGGGGCGCCATCCTGTCCCAGATGCCGGACCGTTCCGGCTTCATCGGCGCGCGGCTCGACAAGGCCTACATGGCCCATATCCGGCTGAACCTGCCGGTCGAACAGCACCATGTCCTGACCCGGAAGGCGGCCTGAGCCATGTTCGAAATCCACCCCATGCCCGTGCAGCTGGACCCCGCCCTGGTCGCGCTGCTGCAGGATGTCGAGACGGCCACGGTCGGCCATGTGCTGCACAGCGGCTTCATGGATGCCGCGCTGCGCGCCGTGCTGCCCGAGGCGCGCGTGGCGGGCACGGCGGTGACGCTGCGCATGCCGCATGCGGATAGCACGCTGCTGCACCACGCCATGTCGCTGGTGCGCCCGGGGGATTTCCTGGTGATCGACCGCGCGGGCGATACGCGCCATGCCTGCTGGGGCGGCGTCATCACCAATGCGGCGAAGCTGGCCGGCGTCGCCGGCGCGGTGATCGATGGCCCGGCCACGGATTTTTCCGAGATCCGCCGCTGTGGCATGCCGATGTGGTGCCGCGGCCCCTCCGCCATCACCACCAAGCTGCTGGGGCTTGAGGGGGCGATGAATGTCCCGGTCTCGGTGGGCGGCGTCTCGGTGGAGCCGGGCGATGCCATCCTGGCCGACGAGAGCGGCGTGATCGTGCTGAAGCCGGCGGAGGCCGGGGCGATGGCGCGCAGGGCGCTGGCGATGCAGGCGGCCGAGCTGGAGCTGCTGGCCCGGCTGCGCGCCGGCGAGGCGCTGGCCGCCATCACCGGTGCCAGCGCGAAGATCGAGGCGCGCAACGCCGCGGGGCGCTAGCCAGCCGGCGGGGCTGGCGTAAGCTGGCCCCGAAGCTGCATGGCCGCGCGGCACGATATCGCGGCCACCGGGCGACCTGCCCGGACCGGTCCCAGGGAAGGCAAGGAGAGACACGATGGATCTGACGCGTCGGCATCTTGGCCGTGTGGCGGTGGGCGGGCTGCTCGCCGCGCCCTTCATCCGCCCGGCCTCCGCGCAGGAGCGGAGCATCACCCTCGCGGCCTATAGCGGCATCTTCCAGGACAATTACCACGCCGCCGTGGTCGAGCCTTTCATGAAGGCGCATCCGGGCATCAAGGTGTCCTACTACGCCATGCCGAATTCCGCCCAGACGCTGGGCACGCTGCGCGCGCAGAAGGCGGCGCCGCAGATCGACGTGGCCATCTTCGACGTCACCATTGGCAAGGCGGCGAGCGATGAGGGCCTGCTGGACCCGCTGACGAAGGAGGAATTCCCCGTCCTCGCCGAACTCGCGCCCGCGGCCTTCGCGCCCGGCGTGCACGCGGTGGGCGTGACCTTCGACAGCCTCTCCCTGCTCTATTCGCCGGAGGTGGTGAAGCCCGCGCCCACCTCGTGGAAGGTGCTGTGGGAGAAGCCCTACCAGGGCAAGATCGCCATCACCGGCGCGCCGGATATCGTGGGCATCGGCCTGACGCTGGTGATCAACCGCCTCAATGGCGGCACCGACTACCGGCAGTTCGACGCGGGCATCAAGGCGCTGTCCGATCTCTCGCCCGGCGTGCTCTCCTGGGAGCCGAAGCCGGACGCCTATACCTTCATCACCAATGGCACGGCGGCACTCGGCGTCGGCTGGAATGCGCGCGGCCAGCTCTATGCGCGCCAGTCCGGCGGCAAGCTGGCGGCGGCGCTGCCGGAGGAAGGCTCGCTCTTCCAGATCAACACGATCGGCCTGGTGAAGGGCGCGCCGCAGAGCGAGGCGGCCAAGGCCTATATCCGCTACGCGCTTTCGGCCGAGGCGCAGAAGGCTTTTTCCGAGCGCATGTTCTATGCGCCCGTCAACACCCGCGCGGACGTCTCGGCCGAGGCGCTGGCGGCCACGGCGGCCTCGCCCGAGCGCATGGCGAAGATGCTGCAGGTGGACTGGCTGGAGGTGGCGAAGATCCGCGACCGCATGAACGACCAGTGGCGCCGCCGCATCCTGAGCCGTGGCTGAGCGCATGGATGCGATGACGCAGGCGGCGCCGGGGACGGCGCCGCATCTGCTGCTGGACCGCCTGGAGAAGCGCTTCGGCACGACGCTCGCGGTGCAGGCGCTGTCGCTCTCCGTCGGCAGGGGGGAGCTGCTCGGCCTGCTTGGCCCTTCCGGCTGCGGCAAGACGACGACGCTGCGCATGATTGGCGGGCTGATGCCGGCGAGCGGCGGGCGCATCGTCGTCGCCGGGCGCGACGTGACGGCGCTGCCGCCACACCGGCGGGATATGGGGATCGTCTTCCAGAACTACGCGCTGTTCCCGCATATGACGGTCGCGCAGAACCTCTCCTTCGGGCTGGAGATGCGCAAGGTGCCGGCGGCGGAGCGGGCCGCGCGGGTGCAGAAGGCGCTGGAGATGGTGCGCCTCGGCGCCTTCGCCGCGCGCCGGCCGCGCGAATTGTCGGGTGGCCAGCAGCAGCGCGTGGCGCTGGCGCGCGCGCTGGTGATCGAGCCTTCCATCCTTCTGCTGGATGAGCCGCTGTCCAACCTCGATGCCAATCTGCGCGAGGAGATGCGCAACGAGATCCGCGACATCCAGCAGCGGCTTGGCATCACCGCCGTCTTCGTCACGCATGACCAGGCGGAGGCGCTGGCGATCTGCGACCGCATCGCGGTGATGCGCGGCGGCGTGCTGGAGCAGCTTGGCACGCCCTACGAGATCTATGAGCGCCCGGCGAGTGAATTCGTCGCCGGCTTCGTCGGCCGCGCCAACCGCATGGCGGCGGTGCGCGAGGCCAGCGGCGCCGTGCAGCTCGGGCCGCTGCGTCTGCAGGGCAGCGGCGAGGCCGCGCCCGGCCCTGTCACGGTGATGATCCGCCCGCACCGCATCGCCCTCTGCGACGCGGTGCCGGAAGGGGAGGGCTGGAACGGCGCCACGGGCCGCGTGGCCCGCAGCACCTTCATCGGCGACCTGCTCTCGCTGGAGGTGGAGATCGGCGGGGCGAGCCTGCTGGTGGAGCAGCACACCTTCGCCGGCCGCGCCATGCCGCGTCCCGGTGAGGCCGCGACGCTGCGCTGGCGCGCCGAGGATACGCTGGTCTTTCCGCGGAGCGCGGCGGCATGAGCGCCACCCCGCGCAACCTGCTGCCCCTGCTGGTGCTGCCGGCCGTGGCGGTGAACCTCTTCACCTTCCTCTGGCCGATGCTGAACCTCGCGGGGCTGTCCTTCCGCGAGGGGCTGCCGGGTGGTGGCATCGGCGCCGCCTTCAGCCTCGCCACCTGGGGCGATCTCCTGGCGGATGAGTTCTACCTGGAGATCCTGCTGCGCTCGGTCGGCATGGCGCTGGGCATCACCGGGCTGGCGCTGCTGGCCTCCTATCCCATTGCCTTCTTCGTCCACCGTGCCGATGCGCGCTGGCGGAATCTTCTTGTCGTCGCCTGCATTTCACCGCTGCTGATCTCGGCGGTGGTGCGCACCTATGGCTGGCTGGTCATCCTGGGCGATGCCGGATTTCTCCCCGTGATCCTGCGTGGCCTCGGCTTCGCGCCGCCGCGCCTCGTCTTCAACATGACGGGGGTGGTGATCGGGCTGGTCGAGATCCTGATGCCCTACATGATCCTCTCGCTGCTGGCGGGTTTCGGCCGGCTGAACCAGACGCTGGAGGAGGCGGCGGCCAGCCTGGGCGCGCCGCCGCTGGTGGTGTTCTGGCGCATCGTGCTGCCGCTGACCCTGCCGGGCATCCTGCTCGGCTGCCTGCTGGTCTTCGTCCTCACCGTCTCCAGCTTCATCACGCCGAAGCTGCTGGGCGGCGGGCGCGTTCTGCTGCTGGCCACCGAGATCTATGACCAGGCCATCGTCACCCTCAACTGGCCGCTGGCGGCGGCGCTGTCGCTGATCGCCCTCGGCGTCTTTGGCGCGGCGCTGCTGGTCTATGGCCGCATTTCGCGCGCGGCGGAAAGGAGCATCGCATGATCCGCTCCGGTCCTGGGCGCCTGTTTTTCACGGTCCTGGTGGCGCTGCTGTTCCTTTTCCTGCTCGGGCCAGTGCTGTTGGTTTTTCCGCTGTCCTTCGCTGCGGATTCCGTCATCACCTGGCCGCCCTCGGGCTTCAGCGTGAAGTGGTACCTGGCCCTGCTGGGGCAGCCCGATCTCGCGCTTGCCCTGCGCAACAGCCTTGTCCTGGCGGCCATCGTCACCGGGCTGGCGCTGGTGGTGGCGCTGCCGGCCGCGGTGGCCATCGGCCGTGGGCAGTTCGCGGGGCGTGATGCCTTGATGACGCTGATTTCCATGCCGCTGCTGCTGCCCACCATCGTGCTCGGCCTCGCGCTGCTGATCCTTTTCGTCGGCCAGGGGCTGATCGGCAGCTGGACGGGGCTGGTGCTGGCGCATCTTCTCGTCACCGTGCCCTACGCGCTGCGCGTGCTGGTCACGGCGCTCGGCACGCTGCCGGCCTCGGTGGAGGAAGCGGCGTCCAGCCTGGGCGCGCCGGCGCTTTCCGTCTTCTTCCGCATCACCCTGCCGCTGATGGCGCCGGGCCTCATCGCGGCTGCGGCCATTGTCTTCCTGGTCTCTTTCGATGAAGTGGTGATCACGCTTTTCATCGTCGGGCCGAAGCTGACGACGCTGCCGGTGGCCCTGTTCCATTATGTGGAATCGCGCACTGATCCGCTGGTGGCGGCGGTCTCCGTGCTGATGGTGCTGTTCAGCCTCGGCCTCGTTGCCGTGCTGGAACGCGCGGTGGGCCTGCGGCGCGCCGTGGGCGGCAAGGGCGGTTAGCACCGTCCGGGCAGGGTGGGCGCCCGCCTATCCCTGCCAGACCTCCCGCGCCATGGCGACCACCTTGGCCGCCAGCAGGTGGCGCGGCCGGTTGACATAGGCGGCATAGAGATTGAGCGGGGGAATGCCCGGCTGCACCTCCAGCCGCCGCAGCGGGGTGCGCAGACCGACGATATCGGGCAGGATGGTGACGCCCAGCCCATCCTGCGCCAGCATGATCATGGTGGCGATGGAATTGAGGGTGAAGAGCATCTGCGGCTGCACCCCTGCCTCGGCGAACTGGCGCAGCACTTCCTGGTGTGGCATCGAGCCGCGGGAAAATGCGTAGAGATCGTAGGGCGCGAGATCGGCGACCGTCAGCGGCCGCTCCGGGAAGGGCATGGCAGGGCTGGCATACCAGCCGCAGGCCATGGCGCCGAGATGGATATTCTCCACCTGCGGCGCCGTCACCGGCCCCATCAGCAGGGCCAGATCCAGTTCATGCCGCTGGAAGCGCTCGGCGATGGCGAGGCTGGTATCCACCTCCAGTTCCAGTTCGACGCCCGGATAGGTCTCGCGCAGGCGGCGGATCAGGGCCGGCAGCCAGGAATGGACGATGGAGTCGATGGTGCCGATCGACAGCCGCCCCACCAGGCTGCGGCGGCTGCTGGTGGCGCTGCGGAAATCCTGCGTCAGGCGAACGATTTCCTCCACCTGCCCCAGCGCGGCGCGGCCTTCCGCCGTCAGCCGCACGGAACGCAGGTCGCGCTCGAAGAGGCGCGTGCCGAGTTCGCGCTCCAGGGCCGCGATGCGATTGGAGACGGCGGCCTGGGTGGTGCAGAGGCGCTCCGCCGCCGCGCTGAAACTGTTCAGCCGCGCCACCCAGAGGAAGGTTTCGAGGAAGCGGAGATTCATGCCTTCGCCCTTCCACGGACCGCCCGCTCCAAGCCGGGCGTCAGCCCTGGGTGACGTGCACCCCGGGCTTCTTGCCGTCGTTCCACCGGCCCTCCAGCGCGCGCTCGATCTGCGCGGCGAGCTGCAGCAGGAGCCCGTCATTCCCCTGCTTCGCCTGCGCCTGGATGCCAAGCGGCAGGCCGCTTTCCTGCCAGCCCAGCGGCATGGAGAGGCCGGGGATGCCGCAGAGATTGGCCAGCGGCGTATAGGCGAAGTTCTTCCAGAGATTGCCGAACCAGTCGAGCACGGAGGGATTGTCGCTGATCGTCAGGTATTCCGTCGTGCCGAGCACCGGCGTGGGCAGGGCGGTGATCGGCGTCAGGATGATGTCCCATTCCTCGAAGAAGGCACCGAAGGCGCGCGAGGTGGTGTTGAACACCGTCTGCATCCGCGCGCGCTCGGTGTAGGAAATATTCCGCCCGGCTTCCCAGATGCGGATATTGATCGGCTCCACCTGGTCTTCGGGCGGGCGTTCCAGCCCGAGCGGGGCGATCAGGTTGGCGACCGTCTGCGCGAAATTGCTGATGTAGCAGGTGGTCTGCGCGGCGAAGGCGGCGCGGAAATCGACCGCCGGCAGCGCCCATTCGACATGGTGCCCGAGGCTTTCCAGCAGGCGGCCGATGCGCTCCAGTTCCCGCACGAAATGCGGCGTGGCGCGGTAGTCGCCCCATTCATGGGAGAGCGCGATGCGCAGCCGCCCGGGGTCGCGCCGGATCAGGTCGGAATAAGGCTCGGCCGGCATCCAGTAGGGCATGAACTCGCCCGGCGCGCCGCCACGGCAGTGGTCGACAAAGGCCGCCGTGTCGCGCACCGTGCGGCTGTGGCAGCCCTGGATGGAAACCAGCCCTGTCAGGTCCGAGGCATGGGGCGCGATGGAAAAGACGCCGCGCGAGGGCTTCAGCCCGAGATTGCCGCAGGCACCGGCGGGAATGCGGATGGAACCGCCGCCATCGGTCGCATGGGAGAGCGGCAGCACGCCCGCCGCCACCATCGCCGCCGTGCCGGCGGAGGAACCGTTGGTGGTGTAGCCCAGGTTCCACGGGTTGCGGGTGACATAGACCTCGGGATTCTCGGCCGAGCTGCAGCAGCCGAATTCCGGCGTGGTGGTGCGGCCGATGATGTTGAGCCCGGCCTGCCGGATGCGGCCGGTGAGGTGGCTGTCCGCCGCCGCGCGGTTGCCGCGCATCAGGCGCGAGCCCATTTCCTGCAGGCGGCCCCGCAGCGTCGGGCCGAGATCCTTCATCAGATAGGGCACGCCGGCGAAGCAGCCCTGCGCGTTCATCCCGTCGCGCAGCGGGTCGGCAACGACATCGTCGAACACCTCGACGACGGCGCCAAGGCTGGGGTTGAGAAGGGCGATGCCGGCGGCGGCCTGTGCCGCCAGTTCGGCGGCGCTGATCTCGCCGGCGCGCACGCGCCCCGCGAGGGCCACCGCGTCATGCCGCGCCCATTCCTCCCAACTCATGGCCAGTGTCATGTCATGCGCCCCGTCTCGATTGCGGGCGGGAGCCTAAGACAGCGCGGCCTGTGGTCAAGGGCGGGGGAGGCAAGAATCCGGCCGGCGGGGATCGCCGGCCGGGATCCGGTCAGCGGCCCTGCGGCGCCGCCTCGGCCGGGGCGCGCCCACCCTGCAGCAGGCGCTCCACCACCAGCACCAGCGCCGGCGTGATGGCGGCGATGTACATGTTGTCGATGCTGTAGGGGTTGTTGAGCAGATACCACGCCGTGGTCGCCAGGGCCGAGGCGATGAGGCCCAGCGTGGCGCCGCGGCTGCTGCGGAAGAAGGGAAGGTAGAAGCCCATCACCGCCACGATCGAGATCGACAGCCGGAGCGCGCGGGTGAAGAAGGAGAGCTTCAGGATCTCCGGCACGAAGAAGACGAAGATCAGCGGCGCGAAGCCGATGGCCAGCGAGATCCAGCGCGTCATCTGGAATTCGCGCTGCGGCGTCGGCCGCGCATAGGGAACGTAGAAGTCCTTGACGATCAGCGAGGCGATGGCGAGGGCGACGGTGCTGACGCTGACGAAGACCGAGGCGACCAGCGAGGTGGTGACGAGCCCGGCGAGCCAGGGGTTCATCGCCTGCAGGAACATCGGCAGGGCGTAGAGGCTGTTGCCCGTGGGATTCAGGAACTTCGCCGCGACGCCGACCAGGCCGAGCGCGATGCCGAGCGGGAAGCACAGCGCCGCCGCGTAGAAGGTGGAACGCTGCGCTGCCGCCTCGTCCTTGTTGGCGGCGATGGCCTGCATGATGAACTGGGTGGAGAAGATGGCACCGATCGTGCCGATCACCCAGGCCAGGATGGTGGGCACGCCGATGCGGCCCGTCAGGGAGAAGTATTCCGGCGGCAGCGCCTCGACCATCGGCGTGATGCCGCCCGTCATCGACAGCGCGACGCCAAGGATGAGCGCGATGCCCAGCACCTTCACCGCGCTGTGCAGGATGGTGACATAGGCCACACCCTTCAGCCCGCCGAAGACGTAGTAGAAGGTGCTGACCACGGCGATGATCAGCATGCCCATCGTCAGGTCCACCTTCAGCACGGTGGAGAGGGCGGCGGCGCCGCTCACATAGTTGCCGACATTCACCAGCAGCAGCGCGTAGATCATGATCAGCGAGACGGTGATCTTGGTCGAGCGGCCGAATTTCTGCTCGATGGCGCCCGAGATGGTGAAGGCGCCCGAGGCATAGAGCCGGCGGACGAAGAACAGCCCGTAGAGCAGGAAGCCCACCGCCGCGCCGATCACCGACCAGGCGGCGGCCATGCCGTAGTTGAACGCCTCCTGCGAGGTGCCGACGGTGGACTTGGCGCCGATGAACTCGCTCATCAGCAGGATGCCGATGACGGCGGCGGGCATGGCGCGCGAGCCGACCATGAACTGCTCGCTGTTGCGGCTGCGCAGGCGCAGCGTCAGCCAGGAAGTCACTGCGATATAGGCAATGATGATCGCGATGATGATCGCGCTCTCGCCCGAGTTGAATTGGTGCATGCGCACGTTTCCTTGTCGCGGGCGGGGTCCTGGGGCGGCCTGCCCAAAGTTCGGATTGCGAACTTATGTTCTGTATTATATCTTTTTATCGACCTCTCCGGGTCTGCCGTCAACGGCCTCTCTGAGGCCCCCCTGGCGCCGCCGGCCCGCCTGCTCACCGGAAGGAAAAACCTTGCCCGCCGACACTCCCGCCCCGCATGCCATCGTCACCGGCGCCAGCTCGGGCATTGGCGAGGCCATTGCCCGCCGCCTGCTGGAAGGAGGGTGGCGCGTCACCGGCCTCAGCCGCCGCGCCCCCGCCATCGACCATCCCGGCTTCACCCATCGCGCCGTCGATCTGGGCGGGGGGGAGGAACTCGCCGCCGCTGTGGCGGGGCTGCGGGCGCAGGCCTTCGTCCACGCCGCCGGGCTGATGGCCACGGCCCCCCTCGGCGCGCTGGAGGCCGAGGCCGGCGCCCGCATGTGGCAGGTGCATGTCCAGGCCGCGAGCCTGCTGGCCAACAGTCTTTTGCCCGGCATGGGCGAAGGCGGGCGCATCGTGCTGCTGGGCAGCCGCACCGCCACGGGCGCGCCCGGCCGCAGCCAGTATGCCGCGACCAAGGCGGCGCTGGTCGGCATGGCGCGGTCCTGGGCGGCGGAGCTGGCGCCGCGCGGCATCACCGTCAATGTCGTGGCCCCGGCGGCGACGGACACGCCCATGCTGGCCGACCCCGCCCGTGCGTCCGCCGCGCCGAAGCTGCCGCCGATCGGCCGGCTGATCCGGCCCGCGGAGGTGGCGGCCACCGTGGCCTTCCTGCTCTCGCCCGAGGCGGCGGCCATCACCGGCCAGGCCATCGTCATCTGTGGCGGCAGTTCCCTGTGAGTCCCTCCGCCGTGAGGCCCTCCACTGCGAGAGGGCGCGCCGTGTGGCAGGGTATGATTGACAAGGGGAGGGCGGCCGGATGAAGCTGCGCCATAACGAACACAAGTTCGCAGTCCGAACTTAAAGGAGGGAACCATGTCCGACGCCGATGCCGAGGCCGTGCTGCCATCCCCGAGGAGCCGCGCCGCCGCCGAGAACCCGAAGAACGTGGTGCAGTCCGCCGCCAAGGTCTTCGCCGTATTGAAGGCCTTCACCGCCGAGATGCCCGAGCTGACCCTGGCCGAGGTCGCCGCCCGCGCCGGTACCGACCGTGGCACCGCCTTCCGCCTCATCCACACGCTGGAGGCGCTGGGCTATCTGCGCGCCGTGCCGGGCAGCCGCCGCTTCCGCCTGACACTGAAATGCCTGGAACTGGGCTTCTCCGCCCTGGCCGCGCGCGGCCTGCCGGACCATGCCCTGCCGCTGCTGCGCGCCATGGTGCCGGAACTGGGCGATGCCGCCTCCCTCGGCGCGGTGGAGGGCGGCGATGTCGTCTATCTCGCCCGCGTGCAGGTGGGGCTGGAGCGGCATGGCGTGGTGCGCCAGCCGGGCACGCGCGTCGGCGCCTATGCCACCGCGCTCGGCCACGCCATCCTCGCCTACCTGCCGCGCGAGGAGCAGATCGCCCATCTCGCCCGGCGTGAGCGGATGAAGCTCTCGGAACGCACGATCACCGATCTCGACGCGCTGCTCGAGCGGCTGTCGCAGGTGCGGGCCCAGGGCTACGCCGTCTCCGATGGCGAGAACGCCTATGGCCTGCGCACCATCGCCGCGCCGCTGCTCGATGCCCAGGGCGAGCCCTTTGCCGGCATCAGCCTGACGATCGATGCGAGCCGCGCGCCGCTGGAGGATTTCGTCGCCGCCGGCCTGCCGCGGCTGCGCCAGGTCGCGCTGGAGCTGATGGAGGCGGTCCGCCTCTCGCGCGGCGCCATCGGCCTGCGCGCGGCGACCTAGCCTGTCCCCACCTTCCGTGCCGGGAGCGCCTCCCGGCCTTTCTCGAAGCTGTCCACTGAGGAATCGCGTTTCCATGATCAGGACCAACGAGGCCGGTAAGCTCGATCTCGGCGATGTCGGCCATGTGCTCCCCGCGCCCGGCGACGCCGCGCGCCTGGAGGCCTTCATCCCGCCGGCCACGGTGCAGAGCCATGCCGCCAACCTGATGCCGCTGCCGGATGGCGCGCTCGGCTGCGTCTGGTTCGGCGGCACGCAGGAGGGCGTGCCCGATATCTCCGCCTATTTCTCGCGCCTGGAGAAGGGCGGCACGCAATGGTCCGCGCCGCTGCGCCTCTCTGACGACCCGACGAAGTCGGAGCAGAACCCGCTGCTCTTCCCCGCCCCCGATGGCCGGCTCTGGCTGATCTGGACGGCGCAGATCTCCGGCAACCAGGACACCGCCATCGTCCGCCGCCGCATCTCCGAGGATATGGGCCGCAGCTGGGGGCCGGTGGAGACGCTGTTCGGCCCCCGGCCGGAGGGCGGCACCTTCATGCGCCAGCCCGTCGTCGTGCTCGACAATGGCGACTGGCTGCTGCCCATCTGGGTCTGCAAGAGCACGCCCGGCCGCAAATGGGTGGGCGATGATGATGTGAGCGCCGTCAAGATCTCGACCGACCAGGGCAAGAGCTGGACCGAGGTGGCGGTGCCCGGCAGCCTGGGCTGCGTGCACATGTCCATCGTCGATCTGCGCGATGGCACGCTGGCGGCCTTCTTCCGCAGCCGCTGGGCCGATAATGTTTATGTCTCCCACTCCACCGACCGTGGCCGCAGCTGGAGCGCGCCGCGCCCGACCGATCTGCCCAACAACAACTCCTCAATCCAGGTGACGCGGCTGGCGAATGGCCATCTCGCCATGGTCTACAACGAGAGCAGCGCGGCCGATGCCACCGAGCGCCGCCTCTCGCTCTATGACGACATCGAGGATGAGCTGGATGACGGCAAGGTCGTCGCCGCCATCGACACGACGCGGCGCACCACCTTCTGGGGCGTGCCGCGCGCGCCGATGACGCTGGCCATCTCCGAGGATGGCGGCCGCACCTGGCCGCACCGCCGCAACCTGGAGACGGGCGATGGCTATTGCATGACCAACAATTCGCGCGAGGGGCTGAACCGCGAATTCTCCTATCCCTCGGTTGTGCAGGGGGCGGATGGGCGGCTGCACATCGCCTACACCGTGTACCGCCAGGCCATCAAATACGTCACCGTCACGGAGGAGTGGGTGCGCGCCGCCGGCTGAGGGTCTGTCCGGGCAAACGGCTCGCCATCTTGAGAGGGGCTTCGCCCCTCTCAAACTCTCCCGACCAAAGGCCTGAGGCCTTTGGAAACCCCTCTGTGAGTCTCTCCTGCCCAGGCAGAAGAAACGGGAGGGTGAGGGGGCAAGGGACCCTCAAGGCCAGCCGCGCCACGCATTTTTCATCCCTCTCCGAAGCCTCCCGTCTGCGGCGGTGATTGACGCAGATGGCGGGGGCGTGACATTCTGACAACAATCTCCCGGACAAGAGTTCGCATTCCGAACTTCAGAGGAGAAGACCGGAGGAAGCGCAGGCGCGCCGCCCAGGATGCCCAGGATCCCGCCCGGATCCGGCCATCCTCCGCATGGCCCGCGACTCCCTCCGGTGTGGGTGACCATCAGACAGCCCGGCGCGCCGCCGGGCAGCGGAGGATATGCGTGATCACCAGGCGAACCATTCTGGGGGCCACCGCCGCGGCGGGGGCCGCGCTGCTCAGGACGCCGGCCGTCTGGGCGCAGGATGCATGGCCGCGCGCCAGGCCGATCCGGCTGATCTGCCCCTTCGCCCCCGGCGCGGCCACCGATGCCATGGCGCGCCTCGCGGCGCAGAAGATCACCGAGAAGCTCGGCGCCAATGTCGTGGTGGAGAACCGCACCGGCGGCGGCGGCGTGCCCGGCACCCAGGCGGTGCAGCAGGCCCCGGCGGATGGCTATACGCTGCTCGCCTCCAGCCTGACGCACACCATGCTGAACCATGTGCTGCGCAACGTGCCCTTCGACCCGCTGGCGGATTTCGCCCCCATCGCCCGTACCGCGCGCGGGCCGCTGATGATGGTGATGACGCCGAAGCGCCCGGCCATGACCGTGCCGCAGATCGTCGCCGCGGCGAAGGCGAAGCCGAAGGACTGGACCTTCGCCATCAGCTCGCTCGGCGCGCCGGGGCACCTCGCCACCATCGACTTCAACCGCCGCACGGGGGCTGATATCGAGGGCACCTCCTACCGTGGCACCGCGCCCGCGCTGCTCGATGTCAGCGCCGGCAACGCGCATGTCATGATCGATGCCACCTTCGCCCTGCTCCAGGCGGCGCGCAACGGCCAGGTGCACCCGATCGGCATCACCACGCGCGAGCGCTCGGCCCTCGCCCCGGACATCCCGACGATGATCGAGGCCGGGCTGCCGGATTTCGAGTTCTATTCCTGGTATGGCGTCTGGGCGCCGAAGGGCACGCCCTCCGCCATCTGCACCGCGCTGAATGGCGTGCTGACCGAATCGATGCGCGATGCCGATGCGGCGGAGCGCCTGCGCACCCTGGTGGTCGAGCCGGTGGCGCAGACCGTGCCGGAGATGCAGGCCTATATCGAGGAGGAGGTGAAGCGCAACACGATGCTGCTGCGCGTCGCCAACTTCCAGCCCGAGTGACGCGGCCGGGCGGCGGGGCTGCGTGCCGCGCCGCCCGCTGCTGTTCTCCCTCTCTTTCGCCCCTCTCTTTCGCCGGGCGGCGGGGCTGGCATACTGCGCCGCGCCCCGCACCCTCGTGGCGGCGTGCCCACAGAGGAAAAGCCCGCATGGCCCTGTCCGTCACCCTCGACCATCTCCACCTGCGCAGCACCGACCCCGATGCGGCGGCGCGTTTCTATGTGGAGCGCCTCGGCGCCAGCCCGGTCAGCCGGGGGGATGCCGGCGGCGCGCTGCGGGTGGTGGTGGATCTCGCCGGGCTGCGCCTGTTCATCGAGGCCGTGCCCGCCGGCACCACCCAGGCGCCGCCGCCGCCTTTCATCGGGCTGGAGCATCTCGGCCTCGCCGTGGCCGATCTCGATGCCGCCCTGGCGGCGCTGGAGGCGGAGGGCGTGCGCCGGCTGAGCGGCCCCGCCCAGCCCCGCCCCGGCGTGCGCATCGCCTTCATCGAGGGGCCGGACGCCACGCGCATCGAACTGCTGGAGCGCAGCCCCGCCTGAGGCGCCGGCCTAGCAGCCGGAGGCCACCAGCTCGCAGCCACCGGCGGGGCCGCAGTCGCCGCGGGCCTCGGCCTCCGCCATCGCGCGGTCGCCGCCAAACCCGGTGTGCAGCGTGCCATCGCCGGAGAGGGCCAGGGCGACGCAGCGGTTGAGCACCAGCGCCGCGCGCCGGCAGGCCCCGGCGCCGGCAAAGGCCTCGCAGGCGCCGCGCGCCTCCTCCTCCGCCCGCGCGGCGGAGGCATGGCCGGCCAGGAAGCCCTCCGCCATTCCCAGCCGCGTGCCGAGGAAGGCGGCGAGGTGGGGGGGGCGCGCCCCCGCCGGGGCGCGCCCCCCCCCCCCCCCCACCCCCCCCGCCAGCCACC
>NZ_JANFNY010000059.1 GCF_024437745.1 Roseomonas sp. GC11
GGCTCTTTCCGTCGGGCCATAGGGGGTCTCCTTCTTCCCTACTATGCTCCGCCCTACACGAAATTTCTGACAGTCTCGACCTGCGCACGCGCCTGATGCTGAACGCCGCCGACCAGCCATCGCCATCACCCTCCATCTCGGTGTTACGACGACCACGTGAAGCCGCCCAATATGCCAGCATTCGGTACACGGAACGGCTGCTCGACGCCGGGATCGAGCCGTCTGTCGGGAGCGTTGGCGATTCCCACGACAACGCGCCCGCCGAGACGGTGATCGGGCTGTGTTCAAGGCCGAGGTCGAGGCAACGGCTTGCGGCGTTTGGCGTTCGTTCCTGTGGCATCGACGAAGTCGTGCTCTTCAGCGGCAAGGCGATGAACGTATGCTTTCCTCCTCGGCATCGAGGAAGATGCGCGCCGAAGCCAGGATCTCCCCGGCAAGCGCCTCCGAAGTGGCGATACGGGCCAGGATCATGGCGCCGATCATGGTCGCCCAGGTTCCGATCGCCGCCGCCCGCCCTTCAACCGCTCCCTCGCCAACCGTCATGCTCGCGAATGTCTCGATCTGTCGCTCTATGGCGGCGGTGAGAACCTCGCGGGTGGGGCCCGGCGCCCGTGCCATTTCGGGGCCCAGGGCAGCGAAGACGCAGCCAGCCCCGGGCGCTGCCCGATGCTCGGGGTGCAGATAGGCGCGGGCGAAGGCGCGCAAATCATATGTGGGCAGGGATGGCGCGCGCGTCTCGGCGACAAACAACTCGGCCAGGGTGGCGGTAACAAGTTCTTCCTTGCTGGCAAAGTGCCGCGGGAATCCGCCATGCGTGAGCCCGGCGCCGTCCATGACCTCGGCAATGGTGACGCCCTCCAACCCCTTCTCTCGAAACAGATTCGCGGCGGAGCGCATGATCGCCTGCCGGCTCTCCGCCTTCTGCTGCTGACTCCTGGCCATCCTAAAATCTCCTCACGCAAAAAATTATAGATGACATTGATCATCCTTTCAATTAGATGATGTGCATCATCCACATGAGCGGCACGCTCTCTCGGAGAAGACCAATGTCGACGACCCTCATCACGGGCGCCTCGGGCGGGATCGGCGCCGTCTATGCCCGCCGTTTCGCGGCCCGTGGCCACGATCTCGTCCTGGTGGCGCGCAACACCGACAAGCTGGAGGCCCTGGCCGCCGAATTGCGCGCAGCCCACGCCGTTTCGGTCGAGGTGATCACCGCCGACCTGGCGGAGCCGGCGGATCTGGCCCTGGTGGAACATCGGCTGCGCCTCGGCGCGCCGGTCGACACGCTCGTCAACAATGCCGGCGCCGCGCTGGTGGGCCCGTTCCAGGGGAGTGCGCCGGACAGGATGGACCATCTGCTGCGCCTCAACGTCGCGGCCCCGACGCGGCTCGCCTCGGCGGCACTCGAGGGCATGGTGGCGCGCGGCCATGGCGCCATCGTGAACATCGGCTCGGTTGTCTCGCTCATGCCGGCCTCTTTCCCCGGCATCTACGCGGCGACGAAGGCCTATATCCTCACCTTCTCGCAGGGGCTGGCCGCGGAAGCGGGGCCGAAGGGCGTTTACGTACAGGCTGTGCTGCCGGCCGCGACCCGCACCGAGATCTGGGCCAAGGCCGGTGTCGATCTGGCCCAGATTCCCAATGTCATGGAGGCCGGCGATCTCGTCGATGCCGCCCTCGTCGGCTTCGACCGCCGGGAGGCCGTCACCATTCCGCCGCTCGCCGATATTGGCCTGTGGGAGGCGTTCGAGGGGGCACGCGCCACCCTGCCGTCTGGCCTGGGCGGCGCGCCGGCCGAACGCTACCGCCTCCCGGCTTCCGCCTGAGCCGAGCGGCTCAGGCGACTGGGCCCGGGCGCTGCAGGGGCAGGCGCATGCGCCGGCAATGCCCCGCGCATCCCGGCGTCACCCCCCAAACACACGGATAGGAACGCCTCAGATGACCACGCCTTCCAACGCCACGCCCCTGCGCACCGCCGCCAGTTCGGCCGAGGCACGCACCCAGTTCGTCGAGAGCAACGGCCGCCGGCTTGCCTACCGCGTCGTCGGCACGGGCAAGCCCCTGGTGCTGTGCAACCGCTTCCGGGGTGTTCTCGACCTGTGGGATCCGGCCTTCATCGACGCCCTGGCGGCCGAGGGGCTTCAGGTCATCACCTTCGACTATTCCGGTCTCGGCCAATCCAGCGGCGAGGCCACCTACAATCCCGTCTCGCTGGCCAAGGATGGGCTCGACCTGATCACGGCCCTCGGCCTGAAGGATCTGGCCATCGGCGGCTGGTCCATCGGCGGCATCGCCGCGCAGATCCTGCTCGCGATGACCGGCGAGATGGCGAGCCATGTCGTTCTGCTGGGCACGACCCCGCCGGGGCCGCTCGCCAAGTCGGGCGAGCAGCTTTTCTATGACACCGCCGCCGCGCCGGGCATCGACCTCGACCAGTTCACGACCGTTTTCTTCGAGCCCGCCGATGCCGCCAGCCGTGAGGCCTCGCGGCGCTCCTTCGAGCGGATGGCCGCCCGGACGGAGGACCGCAGCCCCGACGTTCCGGCCGAATGGGCCATCGCGCAGATCGGCCGCGAACCGCGGAACCCCCTCTTTCCGTCGCCCGACATTCTGCAACTCCTCAAGACGACGGCGACGCCGATCCTGCACCTGGGCGGGGACCATGACATCGTGATGCCCATCGAGAACTGGTACGCCCTGAACGGCCAGTTGCCCACGCTCCATCTCATCACCTACCCGCGGGCCGGCCACGGGCCGCATCATCAGCATCCGGACATGGCCGCGGCCCAGATCGCAGCTTTCATCCGTGGCGCGCACCGGCCCTGAGCCTGGCGCGGCCATGGCCCGCCAAGGCGTGCAATCTCTTCATCCTGCGAGCGCCCCAGCCGTGATGGCTGGGGCAGAAGGAAGCGATCTCATGAGTATGGCCCATCGTGGTGTAGCCCTCGTCACCGGCGCTTCCGCGGGCATCGGCAAGGCCACGGCCGCGGCGCTCCTGGCCGCGGGCTACCGCGTGTTCGGCACCAGCCGCAATCCGGCGCCCGAGACGGCGCCCGGCATCACCCTGCTGCCCTGCGATGTGACCGACGATGCCTCCGTCGCCGCCATGGTGGCGGAGGTGATGCGGCAGGCCGGGCGCATCGATCTTCTGGTCAACAATGCCGGCGCCGCGCTGATCGGCGCGGCGGAGGAAACCTCCATTGACCAGGCCAAGGCTCTCTTCGATCTCAATCTGTTCGGGGTCGTCCGGACCACCCAGGCGGTGTTGCCGATCATGCGCGGGCAGCGCAGCGGCCGCATCGTCAACATCAGTTCGGTGGTCGGCTTCCTCCCCAGCCCCTATGCCGCGCTCTATGCCGCGACCAAGCACGCCGTGGAAGGCTATTCGGAATCCCTCGACCATGAGGTGCGCACCCTCGGCATCCGCGTGCTGCTGGTCGAGCCGGCTTTCACGCGCACCGCGCTGGACCGCAATGCGCCCAAGCCCGACCGCCCCCTGCCGGTCTATGAAGCGGCGCGTGCGGCGATGACCGCGGTGTGGAACAGCGCGATCCAGGACGGGGATACCCCCGAGACGGTGGCCGCCACTGTCGTTGCAGCGGCGACCGCCCCTGCACCCAGGCTGCGCAACCCGGCGGGCAGGCGCGCCAGCCAGCTCCATGTCCTGCGTCGCTTCGTGCCCGCCGGCATGTTCGATAAGAGCCTGCGCGGGCAGATGAAGCTGCCGACCTGACGCAGAAACCGCCGCCCGCGTCCCTGCGGGAAGGCTGCAACAGTGGCCGCGCGGCGCGCTGAGCAACCAAGCCCCATGCCGTGTGCGCCGGCATGGGGCCATTTGCTCGTGCGCTTGACCGGGGCCGAGGTCACGCCGCCAATGATTCGGAGGAACTAGGCCGGGCTGCTCTCGCCGAACCAGTGAACCGCTGTGGTGCCGCCGTCGATCAGGAAATCGCTACCGGTGATGAAACCGCCGTCCGTGCCCATGATCAGCGCGGCCAGATTGGCGATCTCGTCCGGGGTGGCGGCGCGGCCGGCGATCGAGCTTTCAATCATCCTGCGATAGCCGGCGCCGCGGGGGCCATTCAGTTCGTCATTGGCCAGCGGCGTGATGACGATGCCGGGGCTGATCGCGTTGATGCGCGCGCCGCGCTTGCCCCACCGCACCGCCTCGGCCTGCACCCGCAAGCCGTTGCCTCGCTTGGAAAGCTGATAGGCATGCAGCGTGTCCTGCACCTGGCCTGGCTGGAGGAAGGGCAGATCCAGCAACTGCTCGACGGGCGTGGTCGCAAGCTGGCGATTCTGCTCGATCGTCAGCGGGCCCATGCGATGCCCGGACTGCGAGGAGATGACGACCCCCGAACCACCCCTCGCCATCACTTCGCCGAACGCCTCAAGGAGCAGGGCGGTCCCGTAGAGATCGACCTTCAGGATCACCTCGACAGGCGCCTGCGAGGGCGAGACACCGGCGGCCTGGATGAGGCCGGTGACTTCGCCCAATCCGCGCGCCGTGGCCACCAGCGCTTCGACCGACGGGCGGGAGGACACGTCGACGGTGGTGGTCTGCACGCGATAACCGGCGTCGCTCAACACTTTCGCGGCGACCTCGGCGTTTTCCTGCCGAAGGTCCGCGAGCAGAACGGTCTTGCCGACGCTCACGCGCCGGGCGATGGCCTAGCCTATCGAGCCGGCGCCAACAACGACGATAACCTGCGACATCAGATCTTCTCCTTTTCGGGCGCCTCGACGCCGGCCATCGCCTTGGCCGCGGGCGCGTATCGGTCACCCTCGACATTCAGGCCGGCGAGCGCGGCCTGGATCTCGGCGAGCTCGGCCTGGGTCAGGTCGATCACGGCAGCGCCGAGGTTTTCCTCCAGTCGGTGCAGCTTGGTCGTGCCCGGGATCGGCACGATGTAGGGGCGCTGGGCTAGCAGCCAGGCCAGCGCGATCTGGGCCGGGCTGGCGCCACGGACCGCGCCGACGCGCTTGAGCAGATCGACGAAAGCCTCGTTCTTTGCGAGCGCCTCGGGCTGGAAGCGCGGGGTATTGGCGCGGAAGTCGCTCGTATCGAGCTTCGTCTCCGCGCTGATCGCGCCCGTGAGGAACCCCTTGCCGAGCGGGCTGTAGGGCACGAAGCCGATGCCGAGTTCATCGCAGGCCGCCAGGATTCCGTTCGTCTCAGGGGCACGCCACCACAGCGAATACTCGTTCTGCACGGCCGCGACCGGCTGCACCGCATGGGCGCGGCGCAGCGTCCTGACGCCCGGCTCCGACAGGCCGAAATGCCGTGCCTTCCCCTCGGCGATGAGGTCGCGGACGACACCGGCGACATCCTCGATCGGCACATTGGGATCGACGCGGTGCTGGTAGATCAGATCGACCGTCTCGATACCGAGCCGCGTGAGCGAGCGCTCCACAATGGCGCGGATAGTCTCGGGCCGGCTCGAAACGCCACGGACCTGACCCGTGGCGGGATCCACGTCGAAGCCGAATTTCGTGGCGATCACCACCCGGTCGCGGATCGGGCGCAGCGCCTCGCCGACCATCTCCTCGTTGGTGAAGGGGCCGTAGATCTCGGCCGTATCAAAGAAAGTGACCCCGCGCTCGGCCGCCTGGCGGATGAGGGCAATGCCTTCCTGGCGGGTGATCCGGTGGCCGTAGCTGAAATCCAGCCCCATGCAGCCGAAGCCGATCTCGCTGACCACGAGGTTTCCCAGCATGCGCTGTTTCATGATGCTCTCCTTTGAAGTGTTGTCAGGCAGCGTGGATGCCGAAGCTCTCGCCAACGCCAAAATCAGACTGGGTCACAAGCCTGACGATCAGATCAGCCACGCTGGCGCGCGAGACGGTTGCCTTGGGATGGACGAAGGCTTCGCCCTTACGCGTGGTGTCATAGGCGATCTCGTCATCGTCATTGAGCCAGGCGGGACGGATCACCGTGACATCAAGGCCCGAACCTTCGACGATCGCGGCGCTCTCGCGATACGGGTCGAGGATGCTGCGGTAATGCTCGCCTGGAACCTCGCCGTAGATACCCATCGAGCTGATGAAGATCAGCCGGCGCAGACCTGCTTTCTTCATCGTCGCGACGATCGTCTCCGCCTGTCGCTTCATGTCGCCTGACAGATTGGCGTAGATGATATCCTGATCATTCATGGCGTGCTCCAGCGTCGCCGCATCGGTCGCGTCGCCCTCGACGAGCCTGATGCGAGGGTTGGCTGCGAGCGTCTCGAGCCGCCGGGCGCGGCGCAGATAGAGGGTCAGCCTCGCATCGGTCCGCTCCAGCAATTGACGGGTGGCGACCCGCGCGATCTGTCCATGTGCGCCGATGATGAGGATGTTGGTCATGATGAAGCCCTCAGCAGTGTTCTTCGATCGACGGCATCGCGCATCCCCATGCAGACGAGACTCACGCCAGAAACAGCGAGACCGCCTTGCCCCGGCGCAGGCTGTTTCATCGAAACGGCCTCGATCAGCGGTAGGAGAACTGCAGCACTGACGGCGGCAGGCGCTCGCCCTTGATCTCCATGGCGCTGAAGGCGTTCTCGATTTCCTCAAGATCGGCGGGCGTGAGCGTGATGGCGCCGGCGCCGAGATTCTCCTCGACACGCTCCAGACGGCGTGTGCCGAAGATCGGCACGATGAAGGTGGCCCGGGCAAGCAGCCATGCGAGCGCGATCTGCGCCGGGGTTGCCCCTTTGCCGGCGGCGATCCGCTGGAGCAGATCGACCAGCACCTGATTGGCAGCGCGGGCTTCCGTGGTAAAGCGCGGCGAGGAAGCCCTGAAATCGGTGCTGTCGATGGGCGTCGATGCATCGATCTTGCCGGTCAGGTAACCGGCGCCCAGCGGACTCCAGGGCACGAAGCCGATGCCGAGTTCCGCGCAGAGCGGCAAAACCTCGGCCTCGGGGTCACGAGTCCACAGCGAGTATTCGCTCTGGATGGCGGTCACGGGATGCACGGCATGCGCGCGCCGGATCGTGGAGGCGGCTGCTTCGGACATGCCGAAGTGGCGGACCTTGCCGGCTGCGACCAGTTCCTTGACAACGCCGGCCACCTCCTCGATGGGCACGGCCGGATCAACCCGGTGCTGGTACAGCAGGTCGATCGTCTCGATGCCCAGCCGTTTGAGGCTCTTTTCGACGACCAACCGCACCTGCTCCGGCCGGCTGTTGACGCCCGCACCCCGCTGGCCGGTATTCTGGTCGATGTTGAAACCGAACTTGGTCGCGATCACCACCTGATCACGGATCGGACGCAGCGCCTCACCCACCAGTTCCTCGTTGGTCCAGGGGCCATAGGCCTCGGCCGTATCGAAGAAGGTGACACCACGGTCATGCGCACCCCGGATGACGCGGATCGCCTCGGCGCGCTCTGGCGAGGCGCCATAGGTCGATGCGAAACTCATGGTGCCGAAGCCGATCTCGCTGACGGCAAGGCCCGCCAAACTGCGTTGCTTCATGATTCTGGCTCCTGGAAAGCTGAGAACTGCCGGCTTCCTGGCGCTCAGCCCGGTGTCGGCAGCTTGCCGGCGCGCATCGCCGCGATGACGCCGCCATCGATGAGAAGATCGGCGCCGGTGATGAAGCCGGCGTCGGGGCCGAGCAGGAAGGACGCCGCGATGGCGATCTCATCGGGCGGCGCCATGCGCTTGGCCGGCGAGGCCGCGACCATGGCCTGGTAGATGTGGCCGATTTCCGAGTTCAGCTCATGTGCCGCCAAGGGGGTGACGATGATGCCGGGGCTGATCGCATTGACGCGGGCGCCGCGCTCGCCCCATTTCATCGCCTCTGCCTGCACGCGCAGAAAATTCGCGCGCTTGGCGACCATGTAGGCGACCAGCGTATTGGGAATGGCCTCGGCCTGCAGGCAGGGCAGGGCCAGCAGCTCATCCGCCGGAACGCTGGCGAGCTGCTGTTCATCCGCCTGCGGCAGCTGGCGCATCATGTGGCCGGCCATGCTCGAAATGATCAGCCCGGCCCCGCCCTGGGCGATGACCTTGCCGAATTCCTCGAACACCACGGCCGAGCCATAGAGATCGACCTCCAGCAGCTTCTGGACAGGCGCCATATTCGGCGAAAGGCCTGCGGTGTTGACCACCTGCATGACCGGGCCGTGTTTCGCCGCGGTTTCCGCCAGCGCCCGCACCGAGGCGCGTGACGTGACATCGACCGCTTGCTGAACGACCGAATAGCTCGCATTGCGCATTTCGGCCGCGGCCTTGGTCAGGACCTGCTCATTCGCATCCGCCAGCAGGACGGTCTTGCCGAAACCCTGGCGCCGCGCGATCGCCTGACCGATCCCGCCTGCGCCGATGACCACGATCACGTCTTTCGTCATGTCCTTGCCTCCGCAGAGCCCCGCCGGGCATTGCGAACCGGCGGCCATTTCGCTGAGGCGATATAGACGAGGGAATTTTCAGCTATTAGATGCTTAGTTTTGTATGCGGTTATATCTGGAGCTTATCAATGAAGCGGGAGGAGCTCAGCGATCTTGCTGTTTTCCTTGCAGTTGCCGAAGCGCGCAGCTTCACGCGAGCGGCGGCCACCCTGGGGACGTCCCAATCCGCGATCAGCCAGATCGTGCGGCGGCTCGAAACCTCGATCGGATTGCGGCTTCTCACGCGCAACACGCGCAAGGTCGCGCCGACGGAAGCCGGAGAGCAGCTGATTGCGACGCTTCGGCCGGCCTTCAATGAAATTGACGCCCGCCTCTCGGCCTTGAGCGCGCTGCGCGAGCGTCCTGCCGGGACGGTCAGGATCACATCGAGCCGGCATGCCGCCGAGACGATCCTGTGGCCGGCGGTAGGCAGGATGCTCCAGGATTATCCCGATGTGGCCGTCGAGATCTCGATTGACAGCCATCTGACCGACATCATCGCGGACCGTTTTGATGCTGGCATCCGCCTCGGGGAGCAGGTCGCGAAGGACATGATCGCCGTCAGGATCGGCCCGGAACTCCGCATGGCTGTCGTTGGCGCGCCGTCCTATTTCGCGGCGCATGGCCGGCCTGAGACCCCCCACCAGCTCACGGCGCATCGTTGCATCAATATCCGCATGCAAACCAAGGGCGGCCTCTACACCTGGGAGTTTGGACGTGCTGGGCGCGATCTCAATGTGCGCGTGGAGGGGCCGTTGATCCTCAACGACGTGCCGATGATCCTGACGGCCGCGGCCGAAGGCGTCGGACTGGCCTGCGTGATGGAGGACCAGGCTGAAGCGCTGCTGCAGTCGGGCAGGCTGGAGCGCGTGCTCGAGGACTGGTGCCCGCCATTTGCGGGATATCACCTCTATTATCCCGATCGCCGGCAGCTTCCTCCGGCCTTCTCGCTGCTCGTCGATGCCTTGCGTTATCGTGGCAGGCAGGCTGGCAAGCATCGCCCGGGCGATGCGCCGAATGTTCGGAGATCCCGCTAGATCGGCAAACCACTCCAGGCGCCGCGGCCAGCCTGGCGCGGGCATGCCTTCGGAGAAATTTGGCACTGAGTGACTTTTGTGAAATTCTGCCCGCCAGTCAGCATTCAGAAGGGCCTGCCGTGAGTCTTCGAGAGCGCAAGAAGGACAAGACGCGCGCCGACCTGTTGGCGGCCGCGCTGGAACTGTTCGAAAAGCAGGGTTTCGCGGAAACCACGATCCACCAGATCGCCGACGCGGTTGATGTCTCCGCGCGAACGCTTCTGCGCTATTTTCCGACGAAGGAAGACGTCGTGGTGAGCTGGGTCGAGGAGGGCATGTCCGTCTTCCTGTCCAGCTTCGCCGACCGCCCCGCCAGTGAGCCCGCACATGTCTCGTTGCTGGCCAGCGCACGCGCGATGCTGGCGCATTACCAGTCGCAGGCCGAATTCTACCTCACCATCGAGCGCGCCATTGCCTCTTCGCCCGCCATCCGGGCCCGCAAGCTGGAGATGTCGGCGCGGCTCGCGGAAGAGGTGACGGAACTGCTGAGGCAGCGGCGCGGAACCGCGGGGGGCGGGGACTGGCAGGTCCTGCTTTATCCTGCCCTGGTCTTTGCCATGCTGCGGGCCGTCATCGGCCGATGGGTCGCGGAGAATGGCGATCGTGACCTGCTCGCCCTGTTCGACGAGGCCAGCAGCCTCGTGACCTTCGCGGCATGACGGTCTCTCCAGGAGTATGTGTCACTCATTGACAAATGCCTATTAGAGACATAAATCGAGCGTAGAGGACGAGGCGCATCTGCCGTGCCGCGGTTTTGCGCGGGGCATCCCGCGCGGCTCCACGTCCTTCCTTGGCGCATCGCGGCGCAGGTTTGAAAAGGAGACGCTCGGTGACTTTCCCCGCTTATGTCCCGCTCTACCAATGGATCGACGGCCACAGGCTCTCGGGCGAGGGGCGGCAGACCAGCGATGTGCTGAACCCCTTCGACGGCGCCGTGCTGGGCGCCATGCCGCACGCCACCGCGGCGGATCTGCAGGCGGCGCTGGAATCCTCCGAACGCGCCTTCAAGGTCTGGCGCAAGGTGCCGGCCTGGGAGCGCTCGGCGATCATCATCAGGGCGGCAGGGCTGATCCGCGATCGCATCGAGCAATTCGCCACGATGCTGACGCTCGAAGTCGGCAAGCCGCTGGCCGAAGCGCGCATGGAGATGAGCCTGACCATCGACTCCATGGTCTGGGCCGGCGAAGAGGCCAAGCGGATCTATGGCCGCACCGTCGAATCCCGGCTGCCGCATGGCCGCGCGATCATTTCGCGCGAGCCGATCGGCCCGGTTGCGGCGTTCGCGCCGTGGAACGTGCCGGCGCTGCTGACCGGCCGCAAGATCGCCGCGGCGCTCGCGGCGGGCTGCTCGATGATCATCAAGCCCTCGGAAGAGACGCCGGCGACCTGCCTGCTCATCGCCGAAGCCTTCGCCGATGCCGGTCTGCCGGCCGGGGTGCTCAACGTGGTCCTGGGCGACCCGGCGATGATCTCGCACACGCTGATCTCCTCCCCGATCATCCGCAAGGTCTCCTTCACCGGCCCGACCCCGGTCGGCAAGCAGCTGGCCGCGCTCGCCACGCAGAACGTCACGCCGGTCACCATGGAACTGGGCGGCCACGCGCCGGTGATCGTCTGCGACGATGCCGATATCGATGCGGCCCTGGCGTTTTCCGTGCCGAACAAGTTCTTCAACGCCGGCGCCAGCTGCATCGCCCCGACGCGCTTCTACGTGCAGGACGCGGTGTATGACGCCTTCGTCGAGAAGTTCACCGCCGCCGCCCGCGCGATCAAGGTCGGCAACGGCCTCGAATCTCAGACCAATATGGGTCCGCTCGCCAACCCCCGGCGGCTGGCGGCGATGGAGAGCCTGATCGCCGATGCGGTCGCCCAGGGCGGGAAGATCACCACGGGCGGCCAGCGGATCGGCGGCGAGGGCTTCCTCTACGAGCCCACGGTGCTGGTGGACGTGCCCGAAAGCGCCCGGATCATGAACGACGAGCCCTTCGGCCCCGTCGCCATCATCTCGCGCTTCACCGAGGTGGAGGAGGCGATCGAGAAGGCCAATCGTCTGCCCTTCGGTCTCGCCGCCTATGCCTTCACCGCCACGACGGCCCGCGCCAACCTGCTGGCCGACAGCCTGGAGAGCGGGATGGTGGGCATCAACACCTACTATTTCGGCATGCCGGAAGCGCCCTTCGGCGGCGTCAAGCAGAGCGGCTATGGCAGCGAGAACGGCACCGAGGGCATCGACGCCTATCTGGTGACCAAGTTCGCCAATTACGGCTGAGGTCCGCCTGTCGGCCCCGATATCCTGATCCTGCGCGCCCTCGCCAAGGTGCGGCGCGCAGGACGCGGCGTCCCTCACAGAGCTTCGAGGGCCAGCGTGATGCCCTGGCTACCGCAAAGGCCCAGGGTGACGATGCCACGCCGCAGGCCGTCCCTCGGCATGGCGTGCAGGGGCCGGGTGCCGAGGATGGCACCGATAGGGTAGCGGAATGCGCCGCGGTGGCAGGGTGGGGCGGCCACCCGGCGTGAGGCGGTCAGGGCCGCGCGGGCGCGGCCCGGCTTTCGCGCACGGCCACGATGGCCAGCGCGGCCATCAGGCAGAGGATGCCGGCCGTGAAGAAGGCGGGCAGGTAGGTTTGATAGACGGTCCGGCTGAAGCCGGCACCATAGGCGGCGCAGGCGGCGCCGAGCTGATGGCCGGCGAAGATCCAGCCGAAGACGAGGTTTGTGCGCTCGCCAAAGCGGTCCGCCGCCAGCTTCACCGTCGGCGGCACGGTGGCCACCCAGTCGAGACCATAGAAGACGGAGAAGATCGATAAGCCGTAGAGGCTGAAATCGCTGTAGGTCAGATAGATCAGCGACAAGCCGCGCAGGCCGTAATACCAGAACAGCAGCCAGCGGCTGTCGAAGCGGTCCGACAGCCAGCCGGAGCCGACCGTGCCGACGAAATCGAAGGCGCCGATCATCGCCAGCATCCCCGCCGCCGTGACCGCGGCCAGGCCGTAATCGCCGCAGAGCGAGACGAAATGGGTCTGCACCAGCCCATTGGTGGAAGCGCCGCAGATGAAGAAGGTGCCGAACAGCACCCAGAACGTGGCCGATCGCGAGGCATCGCGCAGCGCGAGCAGCGGCGAGGCCAGCATGGCGCTCAGCGTGCCCGGCGGCGGCGGCGCGCCCGGCTGGCCCGTGGCGCCATAGGGCAGCAGCCCGATATCGGAGGGCCGGTCGCGCATCAGCGCCAGCACCGTCACTGCCGCCAGCAGGATCATGCCCAGCACCAGGCCGAGGGCGCTGCGCCAGCCGAAGGACGCGGTGAGCTGGGCCAGCAGCGGAAGGAAGACGAGCTGGCCCGTGGCGGTGCTGGCGGTCAGCAGCCCCATCACCAGGCCACGACGCTGCGCGAACCATCGCGTCGCCACCGTCGCGCCCAGGACCATGGCCGTCAGGCCGGTGCCAAAGCCAACCACCAGCCCCCAGAGCAGGAACAGGTGCCAGAGCTGGGTCATGTAGAAGGAGCCGAGGATGCCGGTGGCGAGCAGGCTCAGGGCGATGCCGGCCATGCGGCGAACGCCGAAGTGGTTCATGAAGGCGGCCGCAAACGGCCCTATCAGCCCGAACAGCACCAGGCGGATGGCGAAACCGGAGGAAATGTCGGCGGTATCCCAGCCATATTCTGCCTCGAGAGGCGCCATCAGCACGCCCGGTGCGCCAACCGCTCCGGCGGTCACCAGCATGGTGAGGAAGGTGCTGCCCGCCACGACCCAGCCATAGTGGATCCCCCGCCGGGCCAGACGGGCGGCGAGGCGGGAGCTGATGGTGAAGGCGGCATCGCGTGCGGTCATGGGGTCTGCCTTTAAGGGTATATGCCCGTTTCTGTCCACAAAAGAGAAATGGCGTCCGTCTCGCCCTTCAAACGGCGCCGAGCATTTGTCGCATGCGCGCGATGCCATCGTCGCCGAAGCGGGTTTCGACGGTATGCTGGCACTCTTCCCAGACAGGCATGGCGGCCGCGAGCAGCGCATGGCCCTGATCCGTCAGGGCAACGACAGCCTCGCGCCTGTCATCGTCGCCCCGCATGGTGCGCATCAATTCCATCCGTTCGAGGACCCGCACATTGCGGCCAATGGTCGAACGGTCCAGCTCGGCAGCCCGCCCGAGGTCGCTAAGGCTGGCGCGCTCCCTGCGGGCCACGATGCGCAGGAGGGCGAACTGGGCGATGTTGATGCCAAGCGGCGCCAGCGCCTCGTCATAGGCGGCGCTCATGCGGCGCGCCGCCTGGCGGAGCATGACGCAATAGCAGGGTGATATCATATTGCGAGCATATACCCGCATACCCTGGGTTGTCCAATGCCGTGCCACGCCTCGCCGGCGGGCCGTGGGCAGAAACGGCGGCATGATCGACCGCGGCCGCCGATAGGGCAGGGCGCGTTCGCCAGCCTTGCGCTGGTTCAGCTCTGGGCCTCGTCCATCACGCTCCGCGCGGCAGCCCGCAGGAAGCGCCGCGACATCTTCTCGTCTTTCACGGCGCGCGCGAGGAGTACGGGCGCCAACCATCGGGGCAAGCCCACTCCGGCCGCGCATGGCCACGCGGCCCGCATCGCCGTGGGCTACTCGCCCGGTCGTTGGCCCCGTGCCAGACGGAGCTCGATCTCCTCCAGCACCGGCAGCAGATCAGCCACCGTGTCGATCAGGAAATCCGGCCGGTGCGGACGCAGCGCTGCGGAGGCGCGCTCGCGCAAGGCATCGCGCTGGGCGACATCCAGGGCCGCCAGTTCGGCCACCGTGACCCCCGCTTCGTTGCCGCTGAGCGTTACGCCGACCGTCCAGCAGCCCGCCTCGCGCCCCTCGTCGATGCCGACGCCGGTATCGTCCACCTTCACCACCGCCTGACCCGGCCAGACGCCGAGATCGAGGAAGCAGCGATACATGTTCATCGGCGTCGGCCGCCCCTGCGGCAGGTCGCCGGCGCAGACCAGATTGTCAGCCACATAGCCCTGCGCCGCCGCCAGCGGCAGAACCCGGTCCATGATCGAGCGCGTGTAGCCGGTCGTCGAGCCGATCTTCAGCCCGCGCTGGCGGAGTGCCACGGCCAGTTCCGCGACGCCGGGGACCAGAGCGGCGAAATCGCTGACCACCTCTTCGTTCAGCGGCACGAAGACCTCGTAGACCGCCTGAATATCCTCCGGGCCCGGGGCGCGCCCGTGCCGCGCCGCCCAGGCGGCCGCCAGGCGGGGCTGTGCCAGCATGGCCGCGATATGATCCCATTTCGGCCGCCCCATCGGCGCCCGTGCCTCGGCGATCGAGACCTCGATACCGAAACGGCGAAAAGCCTCGACGAAGACTCCCATCGGCGCGAAGGAGCCGAAGTCGATCACCGTGCCGGCCCAGTCGAAGACGACGGCCTTGAGCTGCCCTGCCATGCTGCGAATTCCTTCAGCCGTAGAGATCGGCGACGACCTGCTCGCCCAGCGCGAAGCCGGTGGAGGCGCCAGTGCCGCCGGTGACGATGGCGATGCGGATATTCTCGGCCGGCTTGTCCACCAGCACCACGCGGTCGCTGGCCGAGGCGTAGCTGCCGCACCAGCGCCGCACCACCTGCCGCCCCGGCAGGTCGAAGACCCGGTCGAATTCGGCCAGGATCATCGCGTCCAGCCGGTCCTGCGCGAAAGGCTCCGGCGCATCGCCATAGACATGGCTGTCGCCCACCACCAGCGAGCCATCGGCTGACTGCACCACGATCAGATGGATGCCCATCCGGCGTTCCTCCGCCTGTTCCGCGTCGAGCCGGGCGCAGAGCGCGGCGGCTTCGGGCAGTTCCGCGAAGCCCTCGTAGCGGGCGAAGCTCATATCCGACATCACCGCCGCGCCGAAGCGGGCCGCCGCCGCCGGCATGACCCGCAGCATCTGCAGCGTGCAGACCCGCAGCCCGTGCGCCGCGATCCGCTCGGGGAAGACGGAGGCGAAGTCATCGCCGGGGCAGACGACGCAAGCCTCTGCCTCGATCACCCCGCGGCTGGTGGTGATCCGCGTGCCGCTGATCGCCGTCACCGCCGTGCTCCACCGGAACGACACGCCGTGCCGCGCCTCCAGCCAGGCGGCGATTCTCGGGATGGCGTCACGCGATTCAACGCGCAGCTCATGCGGACTCCACAGCGCGCCGCGCATCCCCGTGGCGCGGATCGCGGGGACATGCGCCCGCGCCTCGCTGGCGGAGAGCCGGCGGCATTCGGCGCCCATCTCGGTGGCCAGGAAGGCGTCGAGCACCGCCTCGGCCTCAGGGCGATAGGCCGGCATGACCAGGCCGCGATGGAGGATCGGGATGCCGGCGGCCTCGGCGACCTCCTGCCAGACCGCGCGGGCACGGCAGGCACGGGCCCAATGCTCCCCGGCCTTCTGGCCGGAGATGGTGACGAAGCCGAAATTGCGGATCGAGGCGCCGATCGCGCGTGCGTTGCGCTCCACCACCGTCACCCGCTTGCCACGGCGCGCGGCGGCGAGTGCCACGGACAGGCCGACGATGCCGGCGCCGACGACGACCAGATCGGCAGGCTGCTGCATGGACGGGGAGGCCTTCGCGCTGTGACAGGGCCTCTATAGGCCGATGCCGCCCGCGCGACATGATGAATCTATGGATAAGTCAAAGATATAGAAAAAATCTATGAATCCTCGACGCCCGGCATGCCACCGCTGGCAATGCCCCGCAACGCCCGGGCCACGTCCAGGAAAGCCGTAATGGCGGCGTGGTCGCGGCATTCCGGCAGGCAGACAAGTTGGTGATCGATGGCCAGCCGCGGCGTCAGCGCCGCGACGTCGACAAAGGTGTCTGGCGTCACCTCGCCCTCAAGGGCGCAGCACAGCCCCAGCCCCGCAGCCACCGAGGCATAGGCGACATCCAGCGTCGCCACCTCCAGCGCGATATCGAGGGACAGGCCCGCCCTCTGCGCCGCCTGGTCGATGGCCCCTCGTGTGGCCGAGTCCTGGTTCCACAGCACCAGCCGCTCCCGGGCCAGGGCGTCGAGGGTGATCTGCCCGTCCCGCAGCGCCGGATGATGCTTCGGCCCATAGATGACGAGGCCGCACGAGGCGATCGGCTGGCAGGCCAGGCGGGGGTCTGGCTCGGCCATGGAGATGGCGGCCAGATCCAGCTCGCCGCTCAGCACCTGCGCCGCCAGCGCCCGCGATGGCCCGCCCTGGGTGCGGACCCGCATCCCCGGATAGCGGCGGACGAATTCCGTGAGCGGCGCCATGATCAGCCGGTGCGCGCTGAAACCGAGATGGAGCGAGCCATGCTCCAGCCGCGCCCCGGCCTCCAGCGCCGCATCCACCTCGGCCAGGCATTTCAGGGTGACGCGGATCTTGGCGATCAGCGCCCCGGCCTCCGGCGCCAGGCGCACGGCATGGCCCTGGCGCAGAAAGATGCGGCGCCGGCTGGCCTGCTCGAAGGCCTGCACCTGGGCCGAGATGGTGGGCTGGCTGACGCCCAGTTCCTCGGCCGCGAGCGAGAAGCGGCCGGTCCGCGACAGCGCCTCGACCGCCCGCATCTGCGCAATGGTGGCGCCCATCCTGGCACTCCTGACCTGATCCGCTTTCTTCTAGGCGGCGCTCTGAACACGGTCGACCCCCTCCGGCCCGGTGACCATTCGGCCAAACTGGCGGCCTGCCGCGCTTATCAATCCCGCTGTTCTGAAACGCGGCGGAGAAATAGGCTGGAGCGATGTATGATGTGATCGTCGTAGGGGCCGGCTCCGCCGGCGCCCCACTCGCCGCCCGGCTGTCCGAGGATGCCTCCCGCCACGTGCTGCTGCTGGAGGCCGGCCGCGACTGGCGCTCCGCCGAGGCGCCGCATGCGCTGCGGAGCGCCAACATCATCCCCTTCATGCGTGACCCCGCGCATCAGGCCGCGTGGCAATGGCCGGGGCTGGAGACCCGCCGCACCCGCGCCCAGGCGCCACGCTTCTACTGGCGCGGCAAGACCATGGGCGGGTCCTCGACGGTCAATGCCCAGATCGCCATTCGCGGCGTGCCGGCCGCCTTTGATCATTGGGAATCCCTCGGCTGCACCGGCTGGGGTGCTGCCGACGTCCTGCCGCTGTTCGACCGCATCGAGGATGATAGCGAGACCGGGGCGGGCCCCGGCATCCGCCAGGGTGGGCCGCTGCCGGTCTGGCGCGCGCCGCAACAGGCCTGGGGCGCGGTGGACCGGGCGCTGCGCGATGCCGCGCTCGGCCTCGGCTATCCCTGGAAGGCCGACCTGAACGCGCCGCAGGGGGAAGGCGTCTCCTGCTACCCGATCAACAGCCGCAACGGGCTGCGGGTCACCACCAATGACGGCTACCTGGAGCCAGCCCGTGGCCGGCCCAATCTGGAGATCCGCGGCGGCGCCCTGGTCGACCGGATTCTCTTCACGGGCAGGCGCGCCCGGGGCCTCGTCGTGCGGTTCGAGGGCGAAGCCGCCCCGGTCGAGATCGCCGCGCGGGAGATCGTGCTTTGCGCCGGCGCCATCCACAGCCCGATGATCCTGATGCGCTCCGGCCTTGGCCCGGCGGACCACCTGGCCGAGCATGGCATCCCTGTGCTGCGGGATATGCCCGGCATCGGCCAGGGGCTGATGGACCACCCGATCCTGCGCGCCAGCCTGCAACTGGCGCCGGGCCATGCCGCGACCGACCCCGACAGCCGCCACACCAATT
Source organism: Roseomonas sp. GC11 (assembly GCF_024437745.1). Lineage (GTDB taxonomy): Bacteria > Pseudomonadota > Alphaproteobacteria > Acetobacterales > Acetobacteraceae > Pseudoroseomonas. The sequence goes on from NZ_JANFNY010000059.1 coordinate 18,134, forward strand.
GCTGCCTGACCTACAGTTCCGGCCTCGGCGAAGGCGGCGAGCGCGACATGATCATGATCGCCTTCAACCACACCGGTTTCGCCCCGGGTGGGCCGGCGCCGGTGGGCTCGATCGGCGTCTCGCTCTACGATGCCTTCTCGCGTGGCGAGGTCCGCCTGACCTCGGCCGACCCGGCCGCTAACCCGGTGGTCGAGGAGAACATGCTGGATGATCCGCGTGACCGCCTGCGCCTGCGCGACGGGCTGCGCCGCCTGGCGAGGATCGTCGCGCAGGATGCCGTGACATCGATCGCGACCGAGATCCGCTTCGGCGAGACCGCGCTGCCCTTCGCCGAGGCCGTGGCGCTGCCCGATGACCAGCTCGACGCCCTGATGCTGGCCGAGTGCAGTGACATCCAGCATGCTGCCGGCACCTGCCGCATGGCGCCGGCCTCCGACCCGATGGCGGTGGTCGATCCTGCGCTGCGCGTCCACGGGATCGAAGGACTGCGCGTCGCTGACGCCGCCATCATGCCCACCGACTGCCGCGCCAACCTGCATTTCACCTGTGTGATGATCGGGGAAATGGCGGCGCGGCGCATGCGCGGCTGAACCTGGGCCAGGGGAGGGGCTTCCCCTGGCCCGCCCTCCCGTCCCACCGGCGTGCCTGGAGTCGGCGCGGCCGAGGCTGGCGCCTTGATTCGCTCCCGCTCCCGCGGGGTGTTGCCAGCGGAGCGCGGGCTGTCCGGCTGCTCAACCCGTGCTGACCGCGTGGCGCGCACCGCTGGCGTAGCGGGAGATCCGCACCGGCGCGTCGGGGGCCATCGACCAGAGGTCCCGTGCCGAGAGATCGCGGGTGATGACCACCAGGGCTTCCGGCGTGCGTACGGTGCGCGGCATGCGGGAGAGCGGGCTGAACAGCGTGCCCACCACCTGCACCAGCAATGCCGCGCTGTCATCTTCCACCGGGTGGAGGAAGCCCTTCATCCGCAACAGGCGCTCGCCGGCAAAGGCCGCGAGATTTTCCATCCAGTCGAGGCGGTCCTCCCAGCTGGCGGCTTCGTTGAACTGCACCAGATGGACGCCGATGCGGGGATGCGGCGCCGTGGTTCCGGGCGCTGCCATGGCGGCGCCGGGCGGCGTGGTGAAGGCGGCGAGCGTGCGGGCGGCCGGGTCAGGCTCGCTCACCAGTGCCGCCAGGGGGTTGATGGCCGCGGCCAGTTCGGCCGCGGCGCCGCCTTCCGCCTGATCGAGCTTGGTCACGACGACGACATCGGCGGCGGCGATCTGCGCGGCGAATTCATCGAAATGCGCGGCGCGCGCCTCGGCCTGGAGGGCGTCGCAGGTGGCGATGGCGCGCACCCGCAGGCCGAGTGGCGCCAGCGGGCCGAGGCTGCGCAGGATCGGACCCGGCCGCGACAGGCCGCTGCATTCCAGGATGATGCGGCGATAGGGCGGCAGGCCAGCCTTCTCACGGCTCTCCAGCAGGGATTGCACGGTGAAGACCAGATCATTGGTCAGCGAGCAGCAGACGCAGCCATTGCTCAGCATCGCCAGCGGCAGCGGGCCGCTCTCGGCGATGATGGCGCCGTCGATGTCGATCTGGCCGGCCTCGTTGACGATGACCGCGGTATCCGCGGCCTCCGGCAGGGCCAGCCAGTCGCGCAGCAGCGTGGTCTTGCCGCTGCCCAGGAAGCCGGCGAGCAGGATGAACTCGGCCGGCGCCGCCGCCCGCGTCATGCCGGCGCGGTTTCCGGGATCTTCGTGGCGGCCTCGGCCTCGATCGCCTTCTGGGCGGCGACCATGGTCCGGATGTCGGCCAGCATGGCGGGGATGTCGAAGACCAGCCCGGCGCGGATGGTGTGGCGCAGCGCCTGGCGCCATTCGACCTGGCCGCTCGTGTCGTTCAGCCGCAGCGCGCCGGTGGCGTAGAGCAGCTTGAAATCCTCCAGCGGGTTCTCGTCCAGCACGAGAAGATCGGCGCGCTTGCCGACCTCGATGCTGCCGGTCTCCGCATCGATGCCCAGCAGCTCGGCGCCCTGGATGGTGGCGCTGCGCAGCACCTCCAGCGGGTTGAAGCCGGCCTCCTGCAGCAGCTCCAGCTCGCGCACATAGCCGAAGCCATAGGTCTGGAAGATGAAGCCGCTGTCGCTGCCGGTGCAGACCCGGCCGCCGCGATTCTTGTACTCGTTGATGAAGGCCATCCACAGCCGGTAGTGCTGCTTCCAGTCGATCTCGTTGCCGGTTGACCATTTGAACCAGTAGGAGCCGTGGCCGCCACGGGCAGGCTGGAAGAAGCGCCACATGCTGGGCCAGGTGTAGTCGTCATGCCAGTCGGCGCGGCGGGTGCGCATCACGTCGCGGTTGGCGTCGTAGATCGAGAAGGTGGGGACGAAGGTGAAATCGAGCGCCAGGAAGCGCTCCATCACCTCGTTCCATTTCGTGCTGCCCGGCTCGGCGGCCTGCTGGAAGGTCTGGCCGGCGGAGGAGAAGCGAAAATACTCATCATTGTAGTTGTATCCAGCCGGGTAACTCTGCACGACGCGGTTGTCGTAGAGCGCCTCGGGCAGGCCATAATAATGCTCGGCGCTGGTCAGGCCCCATTCGGCGGTGGTCAGCGCGTTCATCCGCGTCACCGCCTGCTGGGCGTGGTGGCAGCCGGTGCGCAGGCCGAGTTCGCGGCATTCGGCCAGCGCCGCCTTCATGATGGCCGGCGGCGCGCCGAAGAACTTCACGCCATCGGCGCCGCGGGACTTCAGATCGCGCAGCCATGCGCGCGCCTCGTCCGGCGTGTGGATGGTCTTCAGCATGTCGTTGACGGCGGGGAAGTAGGAATGCACCACCAGATTCGGCGCGGCGATGCGGTTTTCCCGCGAGGCCTGCCGCTGCTCCACCATCCAGCCCAGGCCGCTGAAGCCGCCCATCTCGCGCACCGTGGTGACGCCATGGGCGAGCCAGAGCTTATAGACATAATCAGCCGGGGCGGGGGTGCCGTGCAGGGCGTGATAGGGGACGCCGGCATGGGCGTGGCAGTCGATCAGGCCGGGGGTGACGAACTTGCCGTGGCAGTCGATTTCCTCGTCCCCGGCGGGCGGGCGGCGGGCCGGGTTGATCGGCTTGCCCGGGGTGCCGACGGCGACGATGGCGGCGATGCGGTCGTTCTCGATGACGATATCGGCCGGGCCCCAGGGCGGCGCGCCGGTGCCGTCGATGATGGTCGCGCCGCGCAGCACAAGCCGCCTGAACGGTCCACTGCCGCAGTCGCGCCCGGTCGAGGCCGGCACCGGTGGCATGCCGTTCTTCAGGTTGCGGCCGGTGATTTCCTCACCCGTCTGCGGCTTGGCGTCCATCCTGGCATTTCCCTTTTGGGTGGGAGGTCCAGGAACCTCAGGTTCCTGGCGGGGAGAGTTTGAGAGGGGCGGCGCCCCTCTCAAGCCGTCTTGTATCTGCGCCCCAGCAGTGTGCTGCCGATGATGGTCAGCAGCAAGGTGACGCCCAGCAGAATGAAGGCGAGGGCCGCGCCGAAGGGCCAGTTGTTGCCGCGGACGAACTGGTCGTAGACGGCGGGCGCCATCATCTTGAACTGCGGCCCGCCGAGCAGGACGGCGGAGGCGTAGGTATTCATGCAGAGGATGAAGACCAGCACTGACCCGGCGGCCACGCCGGGCAGCGCCAGCGGCAGCACGACGCGGCGGAACACGGTGAAGGGTTTCGCCCCGAGATTGGCGGCGGCTTCCTCCGCCTGACGCGGGATGCTCTCGATCACCGAGGCCAGCGTCAGAATCATGTAGGGCAGCACGACGGCGACGATACCGGTGACCACGGATCCGGTGTTGTAGAGCAGCGGCAGCGAGGTGGTGATCAGCCCGAGCCCCTTGAGCGCCGCGTTGATCGCGCCCTCATTGCCGAGCAGCGCCATCCAGCCGGCGGCGCGCACGACATTGCCGACCAGCAGCGGGAAAAGCACGGTGATGGTGGCCAGGCTCTTCCAGCGGCTCTGCATCCGCGCCAGCCAGTAGGCGGCGGGGAAGCCGAGCGCCAGGGTCAGCAGGGTGCAGCCGAGGGCGACGCCCAGCGTCGTCGCCATGACCTGCCGGTAGTAGGGATCCGCCAGCGCCCGCAGGTAATTGGCCGCGGTCGTCGCTTCCACCATCATCTCGGTGGGGCTGAACTGGTTCAGGGAGATGCGCGCCAGCAGCAGCATGGGCGCGACCAGCAGCAGCAGAACCAGCAATCCGGCGGGAAGGACGAGCGCGGCCATCGGGTTACGCCTTGAACTGCTTGTTCCAGAAGTCGAGGATCTCGCCGTGCATCTTCAGCAGATAGTCGTAGTCGGGCGCGCGCAGGCGGGCCTGCTCGGTCTCGGTCAGGCTGATCTGGCTGGCGATCTCGGCCGGCAGCGGCGCGTCCTTGACGGTCGGCAGGTAGCCCATGCGGTCAGCGAAGGCGGCCTGGGCGGAGGGCTGCAGCGAGGCATCGATATAGCTATAGGCGGCGTCCTTGTTGCGGCTGTTCTTCGGCACCGCCATCTCGAAGACGATGGCATAGGCGCCCTCGGCCGGGACAACATGCTTCACCGGGATACCGGCCTTCTGCCACATGAAGCCGCGGGCGAGCCACATCGGCGTCATCCACACTTCCTCCGACTTCAGCGCGCCGGCCAGCGCCTCGTTGGAGGGGTAGATCTTGGCGTCGAGCGAACGCAGTTCCATCAGCTTCTGCTGCGCCGGCGCATAGTTGTCGTAGCTGCCGCCGCCCGCCATGGCGGCCGCGAAGGTGTTGGTGCTGTAGAGAATGTCGGAGAAGCCGACGCGGCCGCGATATTTCGGGTCGAACATGTCGGCGAAGCCCTTGGGCGGCGTCGTGACCTTGTTCGGGTTGTAGAGCAGGACGAGGGCCGAATAGATGTGCGGCACGGCGTAGGGCTTGGCCAGCGCCGGCAGGATGGCGGCGCCGCGCTTGAGCTTACCCATGTCGAGGGTGTCGAAGGCGCCCTGGGCCGCGATCATGTGCATGTCGGTGTCCGACAGGCAGGCGATGTCGAAGGTGCCGCGGCGGGCCTGGCGCTCGGCGATCAGCTTGGTCTTGCGCGGATCGGCATTGGCGATGTCCTGCAGGACCTCGATGCCCTGCGGCCCCATCAGCGGCTGGTCGATATGGGCGCGCAGCAGCTCGCCGTAATCGCCGCCCCAGGTACCGACCACCACCTGCCGGCCCTGGGCTCGGGCCAGGCCGGGCAGGCCGGCGGTGATGGATGCGAAGGCGGCGCCAGCGCCGGCCAGGGTCGCGCGACGGGTGATGTTCATGCCAGCTCTCCCAAGGTCACGTCAGATTGTCACGTCAGGGTTGAGGTCAGGTCAGGCGGCAGGCAGCAGGCGGGCGGCCGTGGCCTCCCAGCTCAGCGTCACGGTATCGCCGACGGCCAGCCGCCGCAGCGGATCGGTTGGCGTCGGTGTCGGGCGGATGATCAGCAGGGATGTGCCGTCCTGCTCCACCAGATATTCGGTCAGGGCGCCGAGATAGGTGAGCGCGGTGACCCGGCCGCCACCCTGCGGGTCCGGCTGCAGTGCGATACGCTCGGGGCGCAGCGCCAGCAGGGCGGCGTCCGGCCGCGCCCCGGCGGCGGTGGCATCGCAATGCAACAGGGCGCCGCTCGCCGCGCGAAAGCCGCCCGGTGCCTCGATGCGGCCCTCGATCAGGTTGCAGCGGCCGACGAAGCCGGCGACGAAAGGATCGGCCGGGTTCTCATAGAGTTCCTCCGCCGTGCCGACCTGCCGCACCCGGCCGCGCTCCATGACAACGAGGCGATCCGCCATGGTCAGGGCCTCCTCCTGATCATGGGTGACGATCAGGGTGGTCAGGCCGAGGCGCTGCTGCAGCGCGCGGATTTCCATCCGCACCTCGCCGCGCAGCTTGGCGTCGAGATTGGACAGGGGTTCGTCCAGCAGGAAGACGGCCGGGTTGACCACCAGCGCGCGGGCCAGGGCCACGCGCTGCTGCTGGCCACCCGAGAGCTGACGCGGCAGCCTGTCGGCCAGGTGGTCGAGCCGCACCAGGCGCAGCGCCTCCATCACCCGGGCATCGCGCTCGGCACGGCCGACTTTCCGCATCTCCAGCCCGAAGGCGACGTTCTGCCCGACCGTCATGTGCGGGAACAGCGCATAGGCCTGGAACACCATGCCCGTGTCGCGGGCATAGGGCGGGCGGCGCGTCACATCCTGGCCGCCGATCAGGATGCGGCCCTCGCTCGGCGGGATGAAGCCGGCGACCATGCGCAGCGTCGTGGTCTTGCCGCAGCCGGAGGGGCCGAGAAGAGCCACCATCTCGCCCTGCCTCACCTCCAGATCGACCCGCTCCACCGCGGTGGAGGAACCGTAGCGCTTGCACAGCGCCTCCAGCACCAGATTGCCCATCCATGCTCTCCTTTGGCGTGGAGCCAGCGCGTCAGACGACCCGCGACAGTTTCACGAAGCGGTCGGTCAGCAGCATCAGCCCCGCGACGAGCAGGATCTGTACCGTGGCCACGGCGGCGAGCGTCGGGTCGATGCGGAATTCGAGGTAGCTCAGCATGGCGACCGGCAGCGTCGTCCGCCCCGGCCCCACCAGCAGCAGCGAGAGTTCGAGATTTTCAAAGCTCTGGATGAAGGAGAACAGGCAGGCGGCGACGATGCCCGGGCGCAGCATCGGCAGCGTCACCCGGCGGAACACGGTGAAGGGCTTCGCGCCCAGATTGGCCGCCGCCTCTTCGGCCGAGCGGTCGAGATTGGCCAGGCTCGCCGAGACCAGCCGCACCGTCCAGGGGATGGTCAGCAGCACATGGGCGGCGACCAGCCCCTGCAGGGTCGCGGTGATGTCGGCATCAATCCAGAATTCGGCACGCAGATAGAACATGTAGAGCGCGGTACCCGCCACCACGCCGGGCACAGCAAGGGGGCTGAGCAGCAGGGTGTTCACCGCTCCCTTCCCGGGCAGCCAGCCGCGGGCGATGGCATAGGCTGCGGAGGTCCCGGCCGGCACGCCGATCAGTGTCGCCAGCAGCGCCACCTGCAGGCTGGAGAAGAAGCCGCGGGCGAATTCCTGCCGGTCCCAGGCATTGACGTACCAGTCCAGCGTCAGCCCCGGCGGCGGGAAGCTGACGATCTCCTGCCGGAAAACGCTGATCACCATGACCATCACCACCGGCGCCAGGATCAGCGCGAAGGCTGCGGCGACGGCGGCATGGAACAACAGACGGCTAGGCGCGGGCATGCTCATCAGTCGACCTCCAGGGCACAAGCTGCCACAGACGGCCGCCACGTCAAAATTCCTTAACCGATGCGGACCTCCTCCTGCTTCGCCACCCTCGAGTGCGCATTGCTGGACCGGCGCGCTTCCACTCCCAGGCAGAGGCGTGGATGGCGGTGTTCGCCTTCATCGAGGGTTTCTGCAATCCGACCCGGCGTCACTCCGCCCTGCGCTACCTCTCGCCCATCGCATGCGAAGCCAGGGCCATGGCCGAAAAATGATCCCTACCCACGAACTGTCCACGGAAGCGGGGCAACTTCATGGCCGCGTCGACAGCATCAGCCCGGGCGTCGCAGCATGAGCCAGATCATCAGCGGTCCGCCAAGGACGCTCACCAGCAATCCGGCGGGGATCTGGAAAGGAAAATCCAGCATCCGTCCGAACCAGTCGGCCAGCAAGGTGATGTTGCCGCCTATCATGGCTGCGCCCAGTGCCTGGTGCCACCCGCGTCCCAGGCCCAGCCGGTGGGCGATCTGGGGTGCCAGCAGGCCGGTGAAGCTGAGCGGGCCAACCACCAGCATCGCCACGGAGGTCATGGCCGCCACCAGCAGCAGCAGGCACAGCCGCACCATGGGGAGAGGCAGGCCAAGGCCGAGAGCCGTGACCTCGCCAAGCGGCAGGATATCCAGCCAGCGCGCCAGGGGGACCAGAAGCCCAAGCCCCAGAACGGCCGCCAGCAGCAGAAAAAAAGCGTCCGGCAGTTCCATCGCATAGGTCGAGCCAGACATCCAGTTGAGCAGTTCGACCGCGCGCGGATCGCCACTGGCCATCACCAGGCCGGTGGCCGTCCCGAGCAGGGCCGTCAGAGCGATCCCCACCAGGATTAGCCGCTCCGGGGAGAAGCCGGAACGTCGCCCCAGCCCCAGCATCACCGCCAGGACGATCGCGGCCCCGGCCGCGCCCGCCAGCATCTGCCCGCCCCGCGAGGGGAGGGGGAGGGTGAAGAGCATCACGATCACCCCGAGCGCCGCCCCGGATGAAATGCCAAGCACCTCTGGTGCCGCCATGGGGTTGCCGGTCAGCCGCTGGGTCAGTGTGCCGGCCAGGGCCATCAGGATGCCCGCCGAGAGAGCGGCCAGTGCGCGCGGCAGGCGCCAGGGCAGCAGATCGTGCAGCATATCCCCTGATGCCCAGTGCCAGCCCGCCGCATCCTGCCCCGCGGCCATGGCCAGCCAGAGCAGAAGCGGTGTGCCCAGCAGCAGCGGCCCGAGCGCCGGCAGGAGCCTGTGCCGCACCGGCTGGAGATCCCCACGGGAGAGGGCAGGGGGAGGCGTGGCGGGCAGGCGGGGCAGCAGCACCAGGAGCAGCGGCGCCCCCAGGAAGCCGGCCATCGCGCCGGTCGGCAGCGTGCGATAGCCCTGCGGGATCAGCAGCACCAGTTGATCGGTCAGCCAGAGCAGCCCACCCCCGAGCAACGCGCCCCAGAACAGCCGCTCCCCGAGCCGCCGCAGCCCGAGCAGCCGCGCCAGGGCCGGGGTCGCCAGACCGATGAAGCTGACCACCCCCACCTGGCTCACCACTGCCGCGCTCAGCAGCACCGCCAGCCCCAGCCCCAGCAGCCGGAGCCTCCCCACCCCGAGCCCCAGGCCCTGCGCGCCCTCATCCCCCAGGGCCAGCAGCGCCAGCGGGCGGCGCAGAGGCAGCACTGCCAGCCCCACCGCCCCGCTCCACAGCCCGAGGCTGCGGACACCATCCCACCCCCGCTGCTCCAGCGCCCCGGCCCCCCAGAAGAACAGGCCCAGCAGCAGGTCGTGGCGGAACAGTGTCACCAGCGCCGCCATGGCGCCGCAGGCCAGGCTGACCACCATGCCGGCCAGGATCACCGCCAGGGGCGCGAAGCCACGCGCCGCGCTGAGCAGCAGCACCAGCCCCAGCGCCGCCATGCCGCCGAGGAAGGCCACCGGCACGCGCCCCAGCCCCAGCGGGGCCGGCAGCAGCAGGTCAGGAGCCAGCACCGCCGCCAGTGCCAGGGCCAGCGCGGCGCCCGGTGCCACGCCTAGCGTGGCCGGCTCAGCCATCGGGTTGCGCAGCACCTGCTGCAACAGCACGCCGGCAAAGGCCAGGGCGGCGCCGCACAGCAGGGACATCGCCACCCGGGGCAGGAACAGGCTGTGCAGCAGCAGCGGACCCAGGGCTGGCGCGCCGCCGGGTGCTGGATCGGGCAGATCCGCCCCCCGGAGCAGCAGATCCCACCACAGCCCGGGCGGTACCAGGGCCGCCATCTGGCGCAGGGTCAGGAACAGGGCACAGGCCAAGAGCAGCGCGACAACCGGGAAGGGGCGGCGCAGGCGGAATTCAGGCATGGGGGGAGAGAGAGCCGGTCAGCAGCCGCGTCAGGCGCAGCGCGGCGGGAACCCCGCCATAGAAAAGGGTGGGGGGCAGCAGGACCAGCCGCCCCGGCGCGAAGGGCGGCAGGCGGCTCAGGACCGGGTCCTCCCGCAGCGAGGGCCAGAGCCGTTCCGGCATGCCGGTGACCACAACCCGCGCCTGCGGCACCGCCAGCAGGGCCTCCAGTGGCGCGATGGCATGGCCGAAGACGCTGCTGGGCCCGCTCCAGGCATTCTCCAGCCCCATCTCCGCCAATACGGCGTGGAACAGGCTGTTGCGCCCGAGCAGCAGGACATGCTGCGGCAAAATCTCATGCACCAGGAAAACCGGCTGGCCTGCCAGGGGCCGCAGCCGCGCCCGCGCCGCCGCCAGGGCCTCGTGCAGCGCCGCCCGGCAGTCCAGGGCGGCCTGCGGCTGCCCGAGGGCCTCCGCCAGTGCGGAAAGCCCGGCCTCGGCCTCCGCCAGCCCCATCCCCTGCGGCCCCGCCAGGGCATAGGGCAGCACGGGAGCAATGCGCCGCAGCCGTTCCCGCAGGCCCGCGGCAGAAGGCTCCACCACCAGCGCGGCCGGGGCCAGGGCGCGCAGCAATTCCATATTGGGTTCGGCGCGGCGGCCCAGTTCCAGCACGCCGGCAGGCAACGCGGGCTCGATCACGGCGCGCCGGTAGAGTGCCGCCTCCGTCACCGCCGGGCAGGGCAGGCCAAGGGCCAGCAGCGCCTGCGCCGCTGGCCAGCCCAGGGGGATGATGCCCCCCGTCACCAGGCCAGTGGGCCGGGCCTCCGCCGGACAGCCCGGCCCGAGGCCCGCCAGCACCCCCGTCAGCACATTGGCCAGCAGGCCACGCCGCCCAGGGTGGATCACCACCGGTAGCGCAGCGCCGCCGTCACCGCCAGCCGGTCGCCGTAGAAACAGGCGTAGGTGCAGGTGGCGACATACTTCTTGTCGAAGAGATTGATGGCGTTCAGCGTCAGGCGCCAATGCGCATCGACGTCATAGCGCGCCATTGCATCCACCACCGCATAATCCGGCACGCGCCAGCTGTTGGAGGTGTCCTCCGTCTTGCCCATGTAGCGCACGCCGCCACCCAATCCGAGCTTCTCCAGCGGGCCGGCCGGGAAGGCATAATCAGCCCAGAGCGAGGCGGCATGCTTCGGCGTCGCCGGCGGCGTGTCACCCAGGTCGCTGCCCGCGCTCTTGGTGATGACCGCATCCGTGTAGGTGTAGGTGGCGATCAGCCCCAGCCCCTCGGTCAGCTGCGCGCGGGCCTCCACCTCGACGCCGCGCGAGCGCGTCTCGCCGATCTGCCGCGGTGTCCACAGCGTGTCATAGGTGACGACGTTCTGCTTGGTCAGCTGGTAGAGCGCGGCGCTGATCAGGCTGCGCCGGTTCTCCGGCTGCCAGCGCAGGCCCACCTCGTAAAGCTGGCCCGTGGTCGGGTCGAAGGGCCGGCCGGAGAGGTCCACCACCCCCGAATTCGGGTTGAAGGAGCGCGCATAGGTGGCATAGGGCGCGAAGCCGCCATCCAGCCGGTAGACCGCCCCCGCCCGCCAGGTGAGGGCGCGGTCCGACTGGCCGAGCGTCGTGCCGCCCAGCCGGTCCTCCGTCTCGGCCCAGACCCAGTCCTGGCGCAGGCCGCCGAGCAGGATCAGCCGCTCCCCCACCCGCACCTGATCCTGGAGATAGAGGCCAAGCTGCTGCGAGGTCTCCCGCCCGTTCACCAGCGTATAGGCCGGCCAGGCGATGCGCTCGCCATAGACGGGGCGGAACAGGTCGATATCGCTGGCGGTGGTGAGGCCGCGCCGGTCGCGCAGGTCGAGGCTGGAATAATCCACCCCCATCAGTACCGTGTGGCGCAGACCAGCGGTGGTGAAGCGGGCCTCCGCCTGATTGTCGATGGCGAATTCATCGCTGTTGGTGACACGGCTGATCGCGAGGCGCGAATAGCTGGTGCCGCCGGCCGGCGCGTTGAAGGCGATGAAGGGCAGGCGCGTATCCGCGCGCATCCAGCGGGTGTTCTGGCGCAGCGTCCAGGTTTCATCCAGCCGGTGCTCCGCCTGCCAGCCAAGGCTGAAGACCTCGCTCTGCGTCTTGTCGAAGCCGGGCTCGCCGATGAAGGTGCCGCTGCGCACCGCGGGCTTGTTCAGCGCGAACTCCATCGGCACGCCGTAGTTATAGGCGGAATTGTTGCGGCTGGCCTGGGCGAGGAAGGTGACGGAGGTATCCCCGTCCGGCCGCCATGTCAACGCCGGGGCGATGTAGAGGCGGTTATCCGGCACATGGTTCACCATCGTGTCGGAGTCCCGCAGCAGTCCCGTCAGGCGGTAGCTCCAGACGCCGTCCTCGGTCAGCCGGCCGCTGAAATCGCCGGCGATCTGGCGGGCATTATAGTTGCCGGCGCTCAGCTCGATCTCGTGCAGCGGCTCGTCCGTGGGCCGCTTGCTCGTCAGCGCGATGACGCCGCCCGGCTCGGAGCGGCCATAGAGTACCGAGGCCGGGCCGCGCAGGATGTCGATCCGCTCCAGCGCATAGGGTTCCAGAATGCCGAGCGTGTAGCCATTGGCGCCGTAGCGCAGCCCGTCGCGGTAGAGGCTGCCCGTCTGCGCCCAGGCATCGAAGCCGCGCATGACGAGGGTTTCGTCCGTGCGGTTGAAGCCCTGCGCCGTGGTGACGCCGGGCGTGTAGCGCAGCGCGTCATGCAGCGAGCCCATGCGCTGGGCATCCAGCTGGTCGCGCGTGATGACGGAGATGGATTGCGGCGTCTCGATGATCGGCGTGTCGGTCTTGGTGCCGGCGCCGCTGACCTCCGCGACATAGCCGGGCACCGGGCTCCAGCTGCGCGGCACGGCGCCGGAGACCGCGACCTCCGGCAATTCCACCGCGCCTCGGACCGCCGGGCGGCGCAGCAGGGTCACCGTATCCGGCCCGCTGAAGCGCCAGGTGAAGGGCGTGCCCGCCAGCATGCGGGTCAGCGCCTCGCTGACCGTCAGGGAGCCGGAAACCGGCTGGCTCAGCGTGCCGGGCGGCACCTCTTCCGTGAAGACGATGGCCAGCCCGGTGACGCGGCCCAGCGCGTTCAGCGCCTCGTTCAGCGGCCGCGCGCCGATGTCGAAGGCCTGGCGGCTGGCCACCTCCTGCGCCATGGCCGGCGGCGGAAAGGTAGTGATCGGCGTCAGCACCGTGCACGCCAGCAACAGGGCCAGAGGCCGCCCTACCCGAGATCTCGTCATTCGTCCTGGTCCTCGCAGCCCGTTCAGCGGGGCGCCGGCATGGGCCGCACGCCCTCTCTCGTGATGCTTCACGGCTGGGAGGGGGCTTCACCCCACCCCTCGGGAGGAGATTTTTTCAGGGGAGAGATTCTTCTTTTTCTGAAGAAAAAGAAGCAAAAAGACTTTTCAAGGCTGCCGCGCTCTCCCGGCACGGCGGGACGCCAAACTGGCAAAAAGTTTTTGGTTCTTTTTTCTAAAAAGAACACTCTTCCTGGAACATCTATTCCCCTACCAGCACCAGACGATCCGCCACCACGCGCAAGCGGAAGCCGAGACGGCTTTGCAGGGCGCGCAGCGCGGCATCTGGACGGTCGAGCGGCAGGCTGCCGCTGACGCGGGTTTCGCCCAGGGCAGGATCCCGCAGCAGGATGCGCCCTGGCCTGTAGCGCCCGATTTCCTCCAGCACCTCGCGCAGGGGCATGGCCTGGAAGGCGAAGCGGCCCTCCCGCCAGGACAGGGCCTCATCCAGACGCACCGCCTCGGGGCGTGCCATCCCCCCGGCGCCGAAGCGCAGCCGCTCACCAGGGCGCAGGATCTGGCCAGCCTCACCGCGGGGCGTGACGGCGACGCTGCCTTCCTCCAGCGTCACGATGGCTTCCCCGCCCACCAGCCGCACTTCAAAGCGCGTGCCGAGGACGCGGACACTGCCCGGCGCCGTCTCGGCCACGAAGGGGCGGCCGCCGCTTTCCGCCGCCGGCCGCACGGTGAAGAAGGCCGCGCCGCGCAGCAGGGTGACACGGCGCTCCGCCGTGCCAAAGTCCAGGGCCAGGGCGCTATCAGCATCCAGCAGCGCGGAGGAGCCATCGGGCAGAGGCAGAAGCCGCCTCTCCCCGCGCCCTGTGCGCAGATCGGCCAGCAGATCCTGCCAGAGGCCGGGGCGTTCCAGCCAGAGGCCGCCGCCGCCCAGGGCCAGCGCCAGGGCGCCCAGCGTGGCGGCGCCCAGGCGCCGGCGGCCACGGCGGCGGCGCTCGGCCTGGATGGCGGCCAGCCAGCCTTCCAGCCGGGGCGCCTCCTCGGCGGCGATGCGCTGGCCTGGCCCCTCCGCCAGATGCCAGAGGCTTTCCGCCTCGCGGAAGGCCCGCCGTGCGGCCTCGCCCTGCTCCTGCCAGGTGGCGAAGGCGCGGCGCTCCGGCGCGGAGAGGCCACGCCGCTGCCGGGCCAGCCAGAGTTCGGCCTCCTGCCGCAGCGCCTCATCCGGCCCGCTCATGCCCTGTCATCTCCGGTCATCGCCTCGCCCTCCACGGCCGCGCGGCAGGCGGCCAGCGCGCGGGCCATATGCTTCTCGACGGCGGTGGAGGAAAGGCCCATGGCGCGGGCGATCTCGCTATAGGAACAGCTATGGACGCGGTTGAGCAGGAAGATATCCCGGCTCCGCTCCGGCAGGGCGCGGATGGTCACCTCCAGCCGCCGCAGCGCATCGCGGGCCTCCAGATGCGCCTCGGGGGCGGGCGGGGCCATGCGGGCGGCGAGTTCGGGTGCCACCGCCTCACGCAGGCGGCGGGCGCGCAGATAGTCGATGGCGGCATTGCGGGCGCTGCGGCGCAGATAGGCTTCCGGGTCGCCCTTCCACTCCGCCGCGCGGTCCCACAGGCGCAGGAAGACATCCTGTACCAGATCGGCGGCGGTGGCGCGGCAGAGGATGCGCCGCGCCACATCCTGCACGAGCCTGTCGCGCCCCGCATAGAGGCGCAGGAAGGTGGCGGTGCGGCCGCTCACGGCAGGGCAGCCGGCGCCCGGTGGTACTGTGAGCGGGGCCTGTCGTCGCGCGGCACGGGGCGCACTGTTCCTTCCTCCTCCCGGCGGCCGCGTGCCGGGCCGGGTGGGGCGAGTTTATCGCCGGCCCGCGCGCAGGTAAATGCGATTGATTATCATTTCTAATATGAGTCCAGATCGCGCAGGATGCACCTGGCCCTGGCCTGTTGCTCCGCCAGCAGGGACTGGCGGGGCAGGCCCAGGGGGCAGCCCATCTGTGCCAGCAGCCTTCCTATTCGGTGGACGAGAGGTAGCCCATAGCTGAGTGTGGCGTCTGGTTGGAGAGCTTGAGCGAGGTCGATGTTATTTGAGTTTTAAGGCCTGTTAGAGCTTGATCCAGTCTGCGGTGGCTGCGAGGCAGAGGATGCCGAGGAATGATCGGGCGGTCTT
>NZ_JANFNY010000005.1:0-1760 GCF_024437745.1 Roseomonas sp. GC11
GCCGGGGGATGAGGCCGCCGCCGCCGCCGTGGCGGCGCACCAGGCGCGGCTGACCAAGCCGCCCGGCAGCCTCGGCCGGCTGGAGGAGCTCGCCGCCTGGATGGCGCGCTGGCAGCGCCGCGCCGCGCCGCGGCTGGAGCGCGTGCAGGTGCTGGTCTTCGCCGGCAATCACGGGGTGGCGGCGCGCGGCGTCTCGCCCTACCCGGCCAGCGTCACGGCGCAGATGGTGGGCAATTTCTCGGCCGGCGGCGCCGCCATCAACCAGCTCTGCCGGGTGGCGGGGGCGACGCTGCGCGTCGTGCCGCTGCATCTCGACACCCCCACCGCCGATTTCACCGAGGCCCCGGCGCTGAGCGGGGAGGAGTTCCTCGATGCCCTGCGCATGGGCGCCGCCGCCATCCCGGAGGGGGTGGACCTGCTGGCGCTGGGCGAGATGGGCATCGGCAACACCACCGCCGGCGCCGCGCTCTGCGCCGCGCTGTTCGGCGGCACGGGGGTGGCCTGGGCCGGGCGCGGCACGGGGGTGGATACGGCGGGGCTGGCGCGCAAGCAGGCGGTGATCGATGCCGCCCTGGCCCGCCACCCGGAGGCGCGGCAGGACCCGCTGGAGGCCGCCCGGCGCCTGGGCGGGCATGAGCTGGCGGCGATCCTGGGCGCCGCGCTGGCGGCGCGGCTGCGCGGCATTCCGGTGCTGCTGGATGGCTTCACCACCTGCGCCGCCGCCGCGCCGCTGGCGCTGCTGGCTCCTGGCGGGCTGGACCATGCGGCGGTGGGGCATTGCTCGGCCGAGGCCGGCCACCGCCGCCTGCTGGCCGCGCTGGGGCAGGAGGCGCTGCTGGAGATGGGCATGCGGCTGGGCGAGGCCTCGGGCGCGGCGCTGGCCATTCCGCTGCTGCGGGCGGCGCTGGCCTGCCACAGCGGCATGGCCACCTTCGATTCCGCCGGCATTTCCGGCCCCGCCTGATGCTGCGCGCCCGGCTGGAGGAGATCGCCGCCGCCTTCGGGCTGCTGACGCGGCTGCCGCTCGGCGCCCTGCCCTTCCCGGCGGAGGCGGCGGGCCATGCGCGGGCGGCCTGGGCCTATCCGCTGGCCGGGGCGGCGCTGGGGGCGATCGGCGGCGGGGTGCAGGCGGGGCTGGTGGCGGCGGGGGTGGCGCCCGGGCTGGCTGCGCCCTGGGCCATCGCCGCGCTGCTGCTGGCCTCCGGCGCGCTGCATGAGGACGGGCTGGCCGATACGGCGGACGGGCTGGGCGGTGGGCGCGACCGCGCGCGCAAGCTGGCCATCATGCGGGACAGCCGCATCGGCAGCTTCGGCGCGCTGGCGCTGGTTCTGGCGCTGGCCACGCGCGGCCTGGCCCTGGCCGGGGCGGAGCACCCGGTGGCGCTGATGGCGGGGGCCGGGGCGCTGGGGCGGGTGGCACTGCTGCTGCCGCTCGGCCTGCTGCCGCCGGCGCGGACGGACGGGCTGGCGGCGGGGCTGGGCCGGCCGCCGAAGGGGGCGCTGCTGGCGGGCGGCGTGCTGGGCCTCGCGCTGGGCGGGCTGCTGCTGCCGCCGCTGGCGCTGGCGGCGGCGCTGGCGGTGGGCGGGGCAATGGCCTGGATCGCCCGGCGGCAACTCGGCGGCCAGACCGGCGATATCCTGGGCGCCACGGCGCTGATCGCGGAATGCGCCAGCCTGACGCTGGGCGCCTGAGGCTTGAGAGGGGCTTTGCCCCTCTCAAACTCTCCCCACCAAAGGCCTGAGGCCTTTGGAAACCCATC
>NZ_JANFNY010000005.1:1770-112826 GCF_024437745.1 Roseomonas sp. GC11
CCCCCGCCGCCCCCCCCCCCCCCCCCCCGGCGCCCCCGCCCCCCCCCCCCCCCCCCCCCCCCCCCCCCCCCCCCCCCCCCCCCCCCCCCCCCCCCAGAACAAACAGTTTCGTCTGGGAGGGCAGAGCCCTCCCAGGAGATCAGACCTCCGCTTCCGCGAAGATCTTCGCGACATCCCCGCCCCAGGCCTCACGGAAGCGGCGCAGCCAGTGGTCCGCCTGGGTCTCGCCGCTGTCGATGACGGCATCGAGCGGGTCGAGATAAATCTCCTCCCCCAGCCCGCGCGCGCGCAGGCCATCGCGGGCGATGGCCAGCACATCGCGCCCCAGCTCGCGCAGGGTGCGGCCCTGGAAGGGCGTGGTCAGCCCGCCTTCCGGCGCGGCGACGCGCAGCGCCTGGAGGCTGGCGACCTCCCAGGGCCGCACCAGCGCCGCCGCCGCCTTCTGCGCCGCGTCGTCATAGATCAGCCCCGTCCAGAAGGCGGAGAGCGCCACCATCATCGCCGGGCTGCCGGCATCGGCGCCGCGCATCTCCAGGAAGCGCTTCAGCCGCACATCGGTGAAGACGGTGGTGACGTGGTCCGCCCAGTCCCCCATCGTCGCGCCGATGCCCGGATGGCCGGGCAGGCCGCGCGCCATGAACTGGCGGAAGGTGGAGCCGGTGGCGTCGATCCACTGCCCGTCGCGCATGATGAAATACATCGGCACGTCGAGCACATGCTGGGCGAAGCGCTCGAAGCCGAAGCCCTCCTCGAAGGCCACGGCGGGGATGCCGGTGCGGTCCGGGTCCGTCTCCGTCCAGACGCGGCCGCGCAGGGTGCGCAGCCCGTTCGGCCGCCCCTCGCGGAAGGGCGAATTGGCGAAGAGCGCGGTGGCCAGCGGCTGCAGCGCCAGCGAGACGCGCAGCTTCTCCACCATGTCGGCCTCATCGCCGAAATCGAGGTTCACCTGCACGGTGCAGGTGCGCAGCATCATGTCGAGGCCCATGGCGCCGACGCGCGGCATGTATTGCCGCATGATGGCGTAGCGGCCCTTGGGCATCCACGGCATCGCCTCCCGCTCCGCCAGCGGGTGGAAGCCGAGCGGCGCGAAGCCGAGGCCGAGCGGCCCGGCCACCAGCCGCGTCTCGTCCAGATGGTCCTTCAGCTCGGCGGCCGTGGCGTGCAGGTCCACCAGCGGCCCGCCGGACAGCTCGAACTGCCCGCCCGGCTCCAGGCTGATGGAGGCGCCGGCGCGCTTCAGCCCGATCGGGTTGCCACGGTCCAGGATCGGCTCCCAGCCGCGCGCGGCCAGACCCTCCAGCAGGGCGCGGATGCCCCCCGGCTCATAGGGCGGGGGGGAGAGATCGTCCCGGCGGAAGCCGAATTTCTCGTGCTCCGTGCCGATGCGCCAGGCCCCGCGCGGCTTGCTGCCGGCGGCGAACCATTCGGCCAGCTGGCGCACGGCGGTAATCGGCGTGAGATCGGACTCGCCGGGATTCGACATCGTGATCTTTCCGTCTGCCCCGGCGGCGGGCGGGGGCCCGGCGTGGCATGCTCAGGAGACTCAGGAGGGAACGGCCCAGTCCCCCGCCAGTGCCTGGAGCACCGCGAGTCCCGCGACCGCTGCCGTCTCGGCCCGCAGAATCCGCGGGCCGAGGGCGGCCGGTGAAACAAAGGGGCGCCGACGCACCGCGTCAAGCTCCGCCTCCGTGAAACCGCCCTCCGGCCCGACGAGAAGCCCGAGCGGAGGGCGCTTTCCGGTTAAAACCACGTTCATGGATGGTGCTTTGCCGCGCGCATCGCCGACCAGCAGCGGCGCGCCATCCCAGGCATCGAGCGCCGCATGCAGGTCAAGCGGCGCGGCGATCTCGGGCAGGTCCAGCCGCTCGCACTGCTCCGCCGCCTCGCGCGCGATGCTCTCCAGCCGCTCCAGATTCACCCGCCCCACCACGCAGCGCGCGGTGAAAACCGGCTGGATGCGGCGGACGCCCAGCTCCGTCGCCTTCTCCACGATCCAGTCCATCGCATCGCGCTTCACCGGGGCGAGCAGCAGGCGCAGATCCGGCCCCGGCGCCTGCGGGCGCAGCAGCGCCTCCGGCACGAACACCGCGCGGTCCTTGCGCAGCGCGGCGATGCGCGCCCGCCACTCGCCCTCGCGGCCGTTGAAGAGATGGACCGCATCGCCCTCCTTCTTCCGCATCACCTGGCCGAGGTAATGGCCCTGGCCGGGCAGGGCCGGCGCCTCGGCGCCCTCCGCCAGATCGGCCGTGACATAGAGGCGTGGGGTGGACATGGGGCTCTCCGGCGAGGCTAATGGGCGCGTGATTCCGCACACCGATATCCGCGCGCGCGGCTGGGTCGCGCAACTCCCCCCCGCATGGCAACCCTATGCGCTGCTGATGCGGCTCGACCGGCCCATCGGCTCCTGGCTGCTCTTCCTGCCCGGCCTCTGGGCCTTCGCCCTGGCGGCGCCGGGCTGGGGCGCGGGGCTGTGGCTCACCCTGCTCTTCGGCCTCGGCGCCGTGGTGATGCGCGGCGCCGGCTGCGTGGTGAACGACCTCTGGGACCGCGACCTGGACCGCAGGGTGACGCGCACCGCCGGCCGGCCCCTCGCCTCCGGCGCGGTGACGCCACGCCAGGCCCTGGCCTTCCTGGCGGCGCTGCTCGCCATCGGCCTCGCCATCCTGCTGCAGCTCAACACGCTGTGCTGGGGGCTGGGCGTCGTCTCGCTGCTGCCGGTCGCGCTCTACCCGCTGGCCAAGCGCGTCACCGACTTCCCGCAGGCCGTGCTGGGGCTGACCTTCTCCTGGGCCGCGCCCATGGGCTACGCCGCCGCCACCGGGCGGCTGGATGCGCCGGGGCTGCTGCTCTACGCCGCCGCCTTCCTCTGGATCCTCGGCTACGACACCATCTATGCCCACCAGGACCGCGAGGATGACGCGCTGGTGGGCGTGCGCAGCACCGCGCGCTTCTTCGGCCGCCGCACCGGCGCGGCGCTGGTGGTGTTCTACGCCGGCACCCTGGCGCTGCTCGCCGCCGCCGGCGCGGCGGGGGGGATGGGCGCGCTGTTCTACCCCGCCCTGCTGCTGCCCGCCGGCCTGCTCGCCTGGCAGATCCGCCGCCTCGATATCGACGACCCGGCGCTCTGCCTGCGGCTCTTCCAGCGCAACCGTGAGACCGGGCTGCTCATCGCCCTCGCCTTCCTGGCCGGGCGGCTGTGATGCGCGACGCCGCCGCCTTCATCGCCGCCCATACCGCCCTCGCCCGCCCGGCCCTGGTGCCGGAGGTGGAACTCTACCTCGCCACCGAGATCACCCCCATCTGGCAGGCCAGCGAGGACTGGCTGGCGGAAAAGAATATCGAGCCGCCCTTCTGGGCCTTCGCCTGGCCGGGCAGCCAGGTGCTGGCGCGCATGATCCTCGATGGCGCCATCCCCGTCGCCGGGCGGCGCGTACTGGACTTCGCGGCGGGCGGCGGGCTGGCCGCCATCGCCGCCGCCCGCGCCGGCGCCCGCCATGTCGAGGCCGCCGAGATCGACCCGCTCGCCATCGCCGCCATCGCGCTCAATGCCGCCCATAACGGGGTGGCGGTGGAGGCGGCGGTGGGGGACGTCGTCGGCGCGCCACGGCGCTGGGACACCGTGCTCGCGGGGGATGTCTGCTACGAAGCGCCCATGACGGGGCACATCATGCCCTGGCTGCGCGGACTCGCCGCCCAGGGGGTGGAGGTTCTCGTGGCGGATCCGGGGCGGGCCTATCTGCCGAAATCAGGGCTGGAGGCCATCGGCAGCCTCACCGTGCCAACCACCCGCGAGCTGGAAGACCGGGACCAGCGGACGGTGACGATTTTTAGGGTGAAGGGTTAAGTTCTTCTTTTTCTGAAGAAAAAGAAGCAAAAAGACTCTTTCAGTTTGGCGTTCCGCCCCAGGACCGAGGCGGGACGCCCACTGGAAAAACAATCAGGCGGCAGCGGGGAGGCCACCAGCCTCGGCCACCACGCGGATATGCTCGTCCGTCTCGCCGAACTGGTTGATCAGCATGGTCAGCCGCTTGAAGTAATGGCCGGCCTTATACTCCATCGTCATGGCGATGCCGCCATGCAGCTGGATCGCCTCCTTGCCAATCAGCTCGGCCGAGCGGTTCACCAGAGCCTTGGCCGCCGCAAGCGCCGGGCGGCGCAGCGCCGGGTCAGGGTTCTCCGCCATCATCGCCGCATACATCGTCATGGAACGCGCCTGCTCCAGCGCGACCAGCATATCCGCCGCGCGGTGCTGCACCGCCTGGAAGCTGCCGATGGTCGTGCCGAACTGTTTTCTCTGCTTCAGATAATCCAGCGTCAGTTCGTGCAGCGCCTCCATCGCGCCCACCGCCTCGGCACAGAGCGCGGCCAGCGCGATATCCACCACCCGCTCCATCAGCGGCAGGCCCTCGCCCTCGGCACCGATCAGCGCCTCCGGCGGCAGCGCCACCTTCTCCAGCAGCACCTCGGCCGCGCGCAGCCCGTCCTGCGTGGCATAGCCGCGCCGGCTTAGCCCCGCCGCATCCGCCGGCACGAGGAAGAGCGAAATGCCCGCGCGGTCGCGCCGCGCCCCGGCATTGCGGGCGGAGACGATGAGATGCGTGGCGCTGTCGCCATGCAGCACCAGGCTCTTGGCGCCCTCCAGCACCCAGCCCGCCTCCGTGCGGCGCGCGGTGGTGGCGACATCGTGCAGATCGTTGCGTGACTGCCGCTCGATCTGGGCGAAGGCCAGGGTGGCGGTGCCGCCGACGACATCGCCGATCAGCTCCTCGCGCCCGCCCAGCCGCAGGAAGCCGCCGCCGAGAACGATCGAGGCCAGATAAGGCTCCAGCGCCAGCCCGCGCCCGAGGGCTTCCATGACGATCATGGTTTCCACCGGCCCGCCGCCGAAGCCGCCCTGTTCCTCGCTGAAGGGCAGCCCGAGCAGCCCGAGCTCCGCATACTGCGCCCAGAGCACGGGGCTATACCCCCGCGGATTGTCCTGGTGGTGCCTGCGCTTCTCGAAATCGCCGTAGGAATCGGCGATGAGCCGGTCCACGCTCTCCTTGAGCAGGCGCTGTTCCTCGGTCAGATCGAAGTCCATGATGATCTCCTGACGGAAGGTCCAGGAAACTCAGTTTCCTGGCGGGGGAGTGTGAGGGGGCGGCGCCCCCTCACAGGCCGAGGAAGGCCTTGGCGATGATGTTGCGCTGGATTTCGTTCGATCCGCCGTAGATCGACACTTTCCTGTAGTTGAAGAACTGCGGCGCGACCCCTTCCGCCCAATCCGGCCCCACGGGCGGCTCGTTGTGCGAATGGGCCGGCATGGCGGCGGCATAGGGCCCGGCCACGGTCAACATCAGTTCCGTCGCCATCTGCTGCAACTCGGACCCCTTGATCTTGAGGATCGAGGAATTCGGGTCCGGCTTGTCGGAGGCACGGTTCTTCTGCCCGGCGACGACGCGCATCTGGGTGATTTCGAGCGCCTTCATCTCGATTTCGGCGATGGCGACGCGGCGGCGGAAATCGGCATCGTCCCAGAGGGTGCCGTCCCCGGCCGGGGTTTCGCGGGCGCGGCTCTTCACCATGGCGAGCTTCTCCTTGGAGAAGCCGATGCGGGCGATGTTGCTGCGCTCGTTGGAGAGCAGGAACTTGGCGTAGTCCCAGCCCTTGTTCTCCTCGCCCACCAGGTTCTCGGCGGGCACCTTCACCTCGTCGAAGAAGACCTCGTTGACCTCATGCGCGCCATCGATGGTGATGATCGGCCGCACGGTGATGCCGGGCGTCTTCATATCGACGAGCAGGAAGGAAATGCCCTGCTGCTTCTTCGCCGCCGGATCCGTCCTCACCAGGAGGAAAATCCAGTCGGCATACTGGCCGAGGGTCGTCCAGGTCTTCTGCCCGTTGACGATGTAATGCTCCCCCTCGCGCCGCGCGGAGGTCTTGAGGCTGGCGAGGTCGGAGCCCGCGCCCGGCTCGGAGAAGCCCTGCGCCCACCAGATATCGAGGCTGGCCGTCCCCGGCAGGAACTTTTTTTTCTGCTCCTCGCTGCCGAAATTGGCGATGACGGGGCCGACCATGGCGACGTTGAAGGAGAGCGGCATGGGCACCGCGTTGGCCAGCACTTCCTCGTTGTAGATGTAGCGCTGGACGGGCGTCCAATCCTTGCCGCCCCAGGCGAGCGGCCAGTTCGGCGTCGCCAGCCCCTCGGCATGCAGGGCGCGGTGGGCGGTGGCGATCTCGTCGCGCGTCAGGTGGTGGCCGTCGCTGACCTTCCTGCGGATCTCGGCGGGGATCTTCGTGCGGAAGATGCCGCGCAGTTCCTCACGGAAGGCGATCTCCTCGGGGGTGTAGCGCAGATCCATGGCGATGCCTCCTCAGACGATCTCGAAGAGCCCGGCGGCGCCCATGCCCGTGGCGACGCACATGGTGATGATGGCGCGCTTCGCCCCGCGCCGCTTCCCCTCCAGCAGCGCATGGCCGACCAGCCGCGCGCCGCTCATGCCGAAGGGGTGGCCGATGGAGATGGCGCCGCCATTGACGTTGAGCTTCTCCTGCGGGATGCCCAGCCGGTCCCGGCAGTAGATGGACTGCGAGGCGAAGGCCTCGTTCAGTTCCCACAGGTCGATGTCATCGACGGTGAGGCCCTGGCGCTCCAGCAGGCGCGGCACGGCGAAGACGGGGCCGATGCCCATTTCCTCCGGCTCGCAGGCGGCGCTGGCGAAGCCGCGGAAGATGCCGAGCGGCGCCAGCCCGCGCCGCGCCGCCTCCTGGGCGGACATCACCACGCAGGCGCTGGCGCCGTCGGAGAGCTGGCTGGCATTGCCGGCGGTGATGAACTTCCCTTCGTGCACCGGCTTCAGCTTCGCCAGGCCCTCCAGCGTCGTATCGGCGCGGTTGCCCTCGTCGCGGTCGAAGATTTTTGTCTGCTGGGTTGTCTCGCCTGTGGCCTTGTCGGTGACGGCATAGGTCACCTCCATCGGCGCGATCTCGTTGTCGAAGAGGCCGGCGGCCTGGGCGGCGGCGGTGCGCTGCTGGCTGAGCAGCGAGAACTGGTCCTGCGCCTCGCGCGAGATGCCGTAGCGCGCGGCGACGAGGTCGGCCGTCTCGATCATGGTGTCGTAGAGATGCGGGCGGTGCTCGGCCAGCCAGGGGTTGCGCACGGCGGCGCGGTCCACCTTCGGCACGGTCAGGCTGATCGATTCGACGCCGCCGGCGACAGCGATATCCACGCCATCGACGATGACGCGCCGCGCGGCGGAGGCGATGGCATCCAGCCCCGAGGCGCAGAAGCGGCTGACGACCATCGCCGCCGTCTCCACCGGCAGCCCGGCGCGCAGCAGGCCGGCGCGGGCGATATTGCCGCCCGTGGCCCCCTCCGGATAGCCGACGCCCAGGGTCACCTCCTCCACCTCGCGGCCTTCCACCCCCGCGCGCGCCAGGGCATGGGTGATGGCGTGGGCCGCCATCTCGGCGCCGTGGGTGATGTTCAGGCTGCCCCGCGCCGCGCGGCCGATCGGCGTGCGGGCGGTGGAGACAATGACGGCTTCCCTCATGCGGGCGTTTCCTCGGTGCTGGCGGCGCGGGCCGCCTGTTCTTCTTCTTCCTCGCGCAGGCGGGAGGCGAGCAGCTTCCCGGCCGGCGAGCGCGGCAGGGCGCCGCGCAGTTCGAGCGCCGCCGGCATCTCGTGGCGGCCGACGCGGTCGGCGAGGAAGGCGCGCAGCGCCTCCAGCGTCAGCACCGGCGCGCCGGCGCGCAGCTTGACGAAGGCCTTGGCCGCCTGGCCGCGATAGGTGTCGGGCACGCCGATGACGAGGCACTCCTCGACATCCGGGTGCTCGTAGATCGCCTGTTCGATCGCCGCCGGATAGACGTTGAAGCCGGAGGAGATGATCATGTTCTTCCGGCGGTCGACGATGGTGAAATGCCCGCCCTCGTCCATCCAGCCGAGATCGCCGGTCAGGAACCAGCCATCGCGGAAGCAGGCGGCGCTTTCCTCCGGCTGTTGCCAGTAGCCGCCGAAGACATTCGGGCCGCGCACGGCCAGTTCGCCATGCTCGCCGGGCGGCAGTTCGCGCCCCGGGTCGTCCATGGCGACCACGCGCAGTTCGACGCCGGGCAGCGGCACGCCGATCAGCCCCGGGCGCCTCGGCCCATGCGCCGTCAGGCGGGCGCCGGCCGGGCTGGTCTCCGTCATGCCCCAGCCGCCGCCGATGCGCCGGCCGAGCAGCGCCTCCAGCTTCTGCTGCACGTCGAAGGGCATCGGCGCGCCGCCGGAGGAGCATTGCCGCAGCGAGGAGAGGTCGCGCCCCTCCACCCCCGGCAGGTTGAGCAGGGCGATCCACATGGTGGGCACGCCGGGGAAGATGGTGATGCGGTGGCGCTCGATCTCGGCCACCGCCTGCTCCACCTCGAAGCGCGGAGAGAGGTAGAGCGTGTTGCCCTCCGCCAGATGGCGCAGGAAGACGGCGGTGAGGGCGTAGATGTGGAAGAGCGGCAGCACGCCCAGCACGCGCTGCCCGCCGGAGGGCGTGTCATCCTCGCGCCAGGCGCGGTAGATGGAGACGGCGGCGGTGAGGTTGCGGTGCGTCAGCATCGCGCCCTTCGGCCGGCCGGTGGTGCCCCCGGTGTATTGCAGCAGCGCCAGATCCGCCTCCGCCACCGCCGGCCAGCCGGCGGGCGGCGGCGCCGCCAGCGGCAGGGCGGCGAAATCGGGCGGCACCGGGGCGGCGGGGCCGCCCCATTCGGCATCCGGCAGCACATAGGCGCGGGCGAGGCCGCCCTCCTTCAGCAGCCGCAGCGCATTGGGCAGCAGCGTCGGGAAATCGGTGGTGATCAGCCGCGAGGCGCCGCTATCGGCGATCTTGTAGAGCAGCTCCCGCGGCGCATCGAGCGGCGAGAGATGCACCACGCGCCCGCCCGCCAGCAGCACGCCGAAGAAACAGGCCGGGTGCCAGGGCGTGTTCGGCAGGTAGAGCGCCACCGTGTCGCCGGGGCGCAGCCCCTCCGCCATCAGGCCGGCGGCGACGCGCCGCGCCAGGGCGCGCAGCGCCGTGAAGGACAGGGTGCGCTCGCGGTAGACCAGCGCCGGGCGCTCGCCCCCCCGCGCCGCCGCATCCTCCAGCAGCGCCGGGATGGTGCCGGTGGCGATCGGCACATCCCAGCGGCAGCCGGGGGGGTAGGACGCTTCCCAGGGATGGGGGGCGGGTTGGGGGCGGCCCATCTCAGGCCGCCTTCGCCGCATCGGCCTTCAGCGTGGCGAAGCCCGCCCCGGCGGCGGCCAGCTTCGCCAGCAGCGGGGCGGGCATCAGGCTCGCCTCGCCGGTGGTGGCGGCGTAATGCGCCAGCCGCTCCGCCACATGGGCGAGGCCCACGGCATCGGCATGGTGCATCGGCCCGCCGCGCCAGGCCGGCCAGTTGTAGCCATAGAGCCAGACGACATCGATATCGCCCGGCCGCGCGGCGATGCCCTCCTCCAGGATGCGCGCGCCCTCGTTGATCATCGGGTAGACGAGGCGCTCCAGGATTTCCTCCTGGCCGATGGCGCGGCGCGTGATGCCGAGCTTCTCCGAGATGCCCTCGATCAGCGCCAGGGCCTCGGGGTCCTCGACGCCGGCGCGCGCGCCCTCGGGATAGGCGTAGTAGCCCTTGCCCGTCTTCTGCCCGAGGCGCCCGGCCTCGCACAGCGCATCAGCCACCGGGGCGACCTGCCCCGTCGCCTTGCGCACGCGCCAGCCGATATCCAGCCCCGCGAGGTCGGACATGGCGCAGGGGCCCATGCGGAAACCGAAATCGGTCAGCGCCCGGTCGATCTGCGCCGGGGTCGCGCCTTCCTGGAGCAGGCGCTCCGCCTGAAGGGTGCGCTGGGCCAGCATGCGGTTGCCGACGAAGCCATGGCAGACGCCCACCACCACCGGCACCTTGCCGAGCCTGCGGCCGATCTCGGTGGCGGTGGCCAGAGCCTCGGGCGAGGTGGCGGCGGCGCGCACCACCTCCAGCAGCTTCATCACATTGGCCGGGCTGAAGAAATGCATGCCGAGCACATCGCCCGGCCGGCCGCTCGCCACCGCCATGGCGTTGATGTCGAGATAGGAGGTGTTGCTGGCCAGCACCGTGCCCGGCGCCGTCACCCGCCCCAGCGTCGCGAAGATGTCTTTCTTGAGCTCGAGTTCCTCGAAGACGGCCTCGACGACGAGATCCACCCCCGCCGCGCTTTCCAGCCCCACCGCGCCCTCGATCAGCGCCAGCCGGGCATCGCGCGCCTCGGGCGAGAGGCTGCCGCGCCTGACGGAGAAGCCATAGGTGTCGGCCACGCGCTGCTGCGCGCGCTCCAGCGCCGCCGCATCCGTCTCGATCAGGCGGACGGGAATGCCGGCATTGGCGAAGCTCATGGCGATGCCGGTGCCCATGGTGCCGCCGCCCAGCACCGCGGCGCGGGCCACGGCGCGCGGCTTCACATCGCGCGGCAGGCCCGGGATGCGCGCCGCCTCGCGCTCGGCGAAGAAGACATGGCGCAGCGCCTTGCTGCGCGGATCATCGCGCAGGGCGACGAAGAATTCGCGCTCCTTCGCCAGCCCCTCGGCCAGCGGCAGGTCGAAGGCATTGCGCACGGACTGGATGATGGCCGCCACCTGCGGCTCCTCCTTCGCGCGCTTCGCCAGGGCGGCGGCGGCCGCCTCGAAGGCCTCGCGCGCGCCGGGGGCGGTCAGCCGCTCCGTGCGGGCATCCAGGCGCGGGGCGCGCGGCGCGTCAGCCAGCGCGGCGGCATGGGCCTTGGCGGCGGCCAGCAGGTCGCCCTCGGCCAGCGTATCGGCCAGGCCGGTTTCCACCGCCTTCGCCGCCGGCACCGGGTCGCCGGAGGCGATGATCGGCAGGGCGGCGGCGGCGCCGATCAGGCGCGGCGTGCGCTGCGTGCCGCCAGCGCCGGGCAGCAGGCCGAGCTTCACCTCCGGCAGGCCGAGCTTCGCCTTCGGCCCGACCACGCGGGCATCGCAGCCCAGCGCCAGCTCCAGCCCGCCGCCGAAGGCGACACCCTGGATGGCCGCCACCACCGGCTTCGGGCTGGCCTCCAGCGCCAGCACCACATCGCCCAGCGCGGGCGGGATGGGCGGCTTGCCGAATTCGGTGATGTCCGCCCCGGCGATGAAGGCATGGCCCGCGCCGCAGATCACCAGGGCGCGCACGGCGGGGTCGGCCGAGGCGCGGCGCAGCGCCTCCACCACCCCGGCCCGCACCGGCGCCGACAGGGCGTTGACCGGCGGGTTGTCGATGGTGGCGACGGCGATGCCGTCCTCGACGCGGTAGGACACGGCTTCGGCCATGAGCGCTTCCTTCCCTTTGTAACCGGCACGCGGTGGTTATTTCCGCAATGCGGAATTGCGTTCCGCATCTTTGTGCTATTGGGTCGCGCAATCCGGGGCGCGCGTCAAGCGGCCCCTCTCCGAGTCACCCGGCCCGAGCCACAGGACCGCCCGCCCATGCCCCGCCGCCGCGCCACGCCAGAGTCATATGCCCCTGGGTCCGCCCCCCAGCAGGACCGCCACTTCGTCACCGCCCTGGCGCGCGGGCTGGAGGTGCTGGGCTGCTTCCGCCGGGGCGAGGCGCTGCTGGGCAACCAGGATATCGCCGCCCGCACCGGCCTGCCGAAATCCACCGTCTCCCGCCTCACCCACACGCTGACGGCGCTGGGCTACCTGCACTACGTGCCGGAGCTGGGGCGCTACCGGCTGGGCATGGCGGTGGTCTCGCTGGGCGGGGCGATGCTGGCGGGGCTGGATATCCGCCGCCTCGCCCGGCCGCTGCTCCAGGCCCTGGCCACCGAGACGCGCAGCATCGTCGCCCTCGGCGGGCGGGACCGGATGCGGATGATCTACCTGGAACTGGCGCGCGGCGAATCCGCCGTGGCGGTGAATCTGGAGGCCGGCTCGCGCATCGCCCTGGCCACCACCGCCATGGGCCGCGCCTGGCTGGCCGCCTGCCCCCCGGCCGAGCGCGAGGCCGTGCTGCGCCAGGCCCCGCCCGAAGAGCAGCCCCGCCTGCGCGCCACCCTCGCCCGCGCGCTGGAGGAGCAGGCGGAATATGGCTGCTGCTGCTCCTTCGGCGACTGGCAGCAGGATGTGAACGCCATCGCCCTCGGCTTCCATCCCGGCGGGGGAATGCCGCCCATGGTGGTGAATTGCGGCGCGCCCTCCTTCCTGGTCAGCCCGGAATACCTGTTGCAGGAGGCCCGGCCCCGCCTCCAGGCCCTGGTGCGGCGGCTGGAGCACTGCATGGACCTCGCCGCCGCCCTGCCCGGCTGATGGCCGCCTTCGCCCTGGTGCGGCACGGCCCCATCGCCCTGCCGCCCGGCCATTGCTATGGCCGGCTGGAGGTGGCGCCGCTGCCCTGCCCGCCCCCGGCCCTGCCGCCCGCCCTGGCGGGGGCGCCCGTCTTCGCCAGCCCCGCGCGGCGCTGCCGCCCCCTGGCCGAGGCCCTCGCCGCCGGGCAGCCGGTGCGCTGGGATGCGCGCCTGCTGGAACTGGATTTCGGCGCCTGGGAGGGGCAGCCCTGGGACGCGGTGCCGCGCGCCGCGCTCGATGCCTGGGCCGCCGACCCGTGGGGCTTCGCCCCGCCCGGCGGCGAAAGTGCCGCCGCCCTGGTGGAGCGCATCCGTGCCTTCCGGGCGGATCTGCCGGAACGCGCCATCATCATCGCCCATGGCGGGCCGCTCAAGGTGCTGGCCGCATTGCTGCGCGGGGAAGAGGTGGATCTCTTCGCGCCGACGCAGGAGTTAGGGAGTTTGGTTTTTATCGAAAATGTTCTTTTTTAAAAAAAAGAACCAAAAAACTTCTTTCAGTTTGGCGTCCCGCCATGACGGGAGACGGCGGCAGCCTGAAAAAAATTCTTCAGAAAAAGAAGGTTCTAAACCTCTAATTCTTCCAGCCTGGCTTTGAAGAACACTCGCTGAAACCCGTCCTCCTGCCGGCGCTCCGTCTCCTGGAAGCCGAAGCGGCGGTAGAGGGCGATGTTGCGGGTCATCGCCGCATTGGTGAGCAGGCGCAGCTCGCCCAGGCCCCGGCGGCGCGCTTCGGCGAGAGCGAAGCGGATCAGGGCGCGGCCGAGGCCCTGGCCCTGCGCGGCGGGCGCCACGGCGATATTGTCGATCCACAGATGGTCCGGCGCCTCTTCCAGCACCAGCAGGGCGGCGGGGCCGCCGGTGGCGTCCTCCACCAGCCAGGCCTCGCCGGCGGCGATGCGGGCGGCGTAGTCATCCTCCATCGGCGCCGGGCGGCGGCCGATGAGGGGGACATAGGGGCCATAGGCGGCCTCCACCAGCGCGGCCAGGGCCGGGGCCTCGGCGGCGCGGGCGGGGCGGGGGGTCATACGGCGGTGCCGCCGATGGTCAGGCCCGTCATCTTCAGCGTGGGCTGGCCGACGCCCACGGGCACGCCCTGCCCCTGCTTGCCGCAGGTGCCGATGCCGGGGTCCAGCGCCATGTCGTTGCCGATCATGCTGACGCGGGTCAGCGCCTCCGGCCCGTTGCCGATCAGCATGGCGCCCTTCACCGGCGCGCCGATCTTCCCATCCTCGACCAGATAGGCCTCGGACATGGAGAAGACGAACTTGCCGCTGGTGATATCCACCTGCCCGCCGCCGAAATTCACGCCGTAGATGCCGCGCTTCACGCTGCGCAGGATCTCCTCCGGGTGGTGCTGGCCGCCGAGCATGACGGTGTTGGTCATGCGCGGCATGGGGGCATGGGCGTGGCTCTGGCGGCGGCCATTGCCGGTGGCGGGCACGCCCATCAGCCGGGCATTCTGCCGGTCCTGCAGGAAGCCCACCAGGATGCCGTCCTCGATCAGCGTGGTGCGGCCGGAGGGGGTGCCCTCGTCATCCACCGTCAGGCTGCCGCGGCGGTCGGGGAGGGTGCCGTCATCCACCACCGTCACCCCCGGCGCGGCGATGCGGGTGCCGAGCAGCCCGGCGAAGGCGGAGGTCTTCTTGCGGTTGAAATCCCCCTCCAGCCCGTGGCCGATGGCCTCGTGCAGCAGGATGCCGGGCCAGCCGGGGCCGAGCACCACCTCCATCTCCCCCGCCGGGGCGGGGATGGCGTCGAGGTTGAGCAGCGCCTGGCGCAGCGCCTCCTCCACCGCCGCCTTCCAGCATTCCGGGCTGGTGACGCGCTCATAGCCGTGGCGGCCGCCGAGGCCGTGGCTGCCGCTCTCCCGCCGCCCGCCCTGCTCCACCACGAGGGTGACGTTGAGCCGCACCAGCGGGCGGAGATCGGCCACCTTGCCGCCATCGGCGCGCAGGATCTGCACCGCCTGCCAGGTGCCGGAGAGGCTGGCCATCACCTGCGTCACGCGGGGGTCGCGGGCGCGGGCATAGGCGTCGATCTCCGCCAGCAGCGCGGTCTTGGCCGGGAAGTCGAGGGCGGGCAGCGGGTTGGCGGGGTCGTAGAGGCGGGCGTTGGTGGCGCGCGGCGCGGCGGCGAGGCCGGTGCCGCCGGAATGGCCGGCGGCCACGGCGCGCACCGTGGCGGCGGCGCGGGCCAGGGCGGCCTCGCTGATCTCGCCGCCATGGGCATAGCCGGCGGCCTCACCGGCGACGGCGCGCAGGCCGAAGCCGCGGCTGGTGTCGAAGCTGGCGCTGCGGATGCGGCCGTCATCGAGGCTGATGGCCTCGCTCTCGGCATATTCCAGGAACAGCTCGCCATCCTCGGCGCCGGCCAGGGCGCCGCGCAGCAGGCGGGCCGCCGCCGCCTCGCCGAGGTCGCGGTAGAACAGGCGGTCGGTGGTCTCGATGGCGCTCATGCCGTCTGCTCCTGGAGGTGCGGCGGGGAGTGCGGCGGGCCGGGCAGGCGCAGCCGCGCGGTGGTGCCCTCGCCCGGGCGGCTTTCCAGCGTCAGCAGCGCCCCCATGGACTGCGCCAGGGCGCGCGCCAGGTAGAGGCCGAGGCCGGAGCCGCTGTAGCGGCGGGCATGGGTAGTCTCCAGCTGGACGAAGGGCTCGAAGGCCCGTTCCAGCTGCTCCGGCGCGATGCCGATGCCGGTATCCCGGACATGGATCTCCACCCCCCCTTCCGGCAAGGGCGTGGCGCCGAGGCGGATGCTGCCGCCGGCGGGGGTGAACTTCACCGCGTTGGACAGCAGGTTGATCAGCACCTGGCGCAGCCGCCGCTCCTCCGCCATGGCGCGCGGCAGGGGGTTGGCCGGCAGGTCGAGCTGGAGGGAGAGGCGCGCCGCCTCCGCCCCCTGGCGCAGCAGGCGGGCGACGCCCTCCAGCACGCTCGGCAGGTAGAGCGGGCGGGTCTCCACCGGGGCGGCGCCGGTGCCGGTGCGCGCCACCTCCAGGATCTCGTCGATCAGCGAGAGCAGGTGGCGGCCGGCCTCCAGGATGGCGGTGGCGAATTCGGCCACATGCGGCGGGCCGGGCTCGGCCGCCAGCGCCTCGGAGAAGCCGATCACCGCGTTCAGCGGCGTGCGCAGCTCATGGCTCATGGTGGCGAGGAAGCGGCTCTTGGCGGCATCCGCCTCCTCGGCGGCGGCGCGGGCGCGCTCGGTTTCGGCGCGCACGCGCTGCGCCTCGGTGACATCGGCATAGACCCGCACATAGCCGCCATCCGGTGTCGGGTCGGTGAAGACCTCGACGGCGGTGCCATCGGGGCGCAGGCGCAGGTAATGGTCGGTGAGGCGGCGGGTCCGGTCACCGCCGGCCGCGTAGAAGGCCCGCGCCTCCTCCCCCTCGCCGAACTCGCCGCGCTCCAGCTGGCAGCGGCGCAGCCGTTCGATCGGCGTGCCGGGGGCCATCTCCTCGGGGGTGAGGCCGGTCAGCCGCGCCGCCAGGGCATTGGCCAGCACCACGCGGTGCTCGCTGTCGAAGAGGCAGACGCCATGGCGCATCGAATCGACCATGGCCTGGAGCAGCGCGGCGCGCTGCTGCGCCGCCTGCTCGGCCCGGTGCAGGGCGGTGATGTCGCTGATCACCGCGACATGGCCGCCATCGGGCAGCGGCGCGGTGTGGTTGCTGAGCGCCCGGCCATCCCGCCGCACCCGCCGCGTGCCGCCGCTGCCGAAATCGAGCTGGCGGCGGTAGACGGCATCGACCGGCTGCGCCTCGGCGAAGGCCTGGGAGCGGGCCACGCGGTGGACGAGGTCGCGCAGATGGTCGCCGGGCCGGGCCTCGGCCTCGGGGATCAGCCGCCGGTGCGCCGCGTTCACCAGCCGCACCCGCTGCGCCGCGTCATAGACGCAGACGCCATGCGGCAGCGCCGCCAGCACGCCATCCAGCAGGGCGGCGCGGTGCTTCGCCTCGTTCTCGGCGGCGCGCAGCGGCGTCACATCCTCAAGCGAGACGAGGAAGCCGCCCTCGGCCAGCGGCAGGCTGACGGAGCGGATGGCCCGCCCGTCGGGGCGCTGGCGGATGCTCTCATGCCGCTGGCGGCGGTCCATGCCAAGCCGCGCCGCGAAGAGCGCGAGGTCGCGCTCCGTCATCGGCTGGTGCTGCTGGATCAGCGCCGCCACCTCGGCGAAGGGCAGGCCGGGGCGCAGCGTGCCGGGCGGCAATTCCAGGATGCGCTCATAGGGCGCGTTGAACAGCGCCAGCCGGTGCTCCGCGTCATAGACGCCGAAGCCCACCGGCAGCATGCGCATCACCGCGTCCATCCGGCGCAGCTGGCCGAGCGCCTCCTGCTCGGCGCGGCGCTGCGCGGTGAGGTCGGTGGCAAGCCCCACCCAGCCGCCGCCCGGCAGCGGGCTGGAGGCCAGTTCGAACCACCGCCCGTCGCGGTGGCGGGTGAGGCGGCGCGTGGGCCGGGCGCGGTCCACCGCCAGGGCGGCGTGCGCCAGCTCCTCCGGGTCGCCCGGGCCATAGACGCCGCAGAAGGCCTGCAGCCGCAGGATCTCGGCCACGCCACGCCCGGCCAGGGCGCTGTCATCGGGCAGGCCGATCAGCGCCAGGGCGGGCGCATTGGCCAGCACCAGCAGGCCCTGGCCATCGACCACGAGAACCCCCGAGGGCAGGGCCCTCAGGCTCTCCAGCCAGAGATCCTGCGGCGCGGCCTCGCTCACCGGGGCGGCGCCTCCGCCGTGCGGGCCTGCCCGGCCGCCGGGGCAGCCGCCAGCGGGTTAGCCGACATCGGGGCAGCGGCCGGCATGGCGGCGGGCCCGCGCGGCGGGCGCAGCGCGTGCAGGGCGGCCAGCGCCGCCGTCAGCACCGCCACCGCCAGCGCCTGGTGCAGCGTGCCGAGCCAGACCGGCACCACCATCAGCAGCGTGGCGACGCCCAGCGCGTATTGCAGCGCCACCACCCCGCCCAGCGCCAGCACGGCGCCGCGCGCGAAGCCCGGCGGCAGCGCCCGCGCGCCCCAGGCGGCGGCGGCCAGCGCGGCCAGCCCCGCCAGCGTCGCCAGCAGGCGGTGGTTGAACTGCACGGCCGCGATATTGGCGGTGAAATTGTGCCAGAAGGGCGAGAGCTGGGCATAGCCGGGCGGCACCCATTCCCCGTCCATCAGCGGGAAGGTGTTGTAGGTGAAGCCGGCCCGCAGCCCGGCGACGAAGCCGCCCGCCAGCATGGCCAGCACCACCAGCCCGGCGGTGACATGCACCAGCCGGCGCAGCCCGGCCGGCTGGCGCGGCCCGCTGCGCTCCGGCCGCCAGAGGGTGAGCGCCGTCCACAGCACCAGGCCGTAGAGCGCCAGCGCCAGCCCCAGATGCAGCACCAGCCGGTAGGGGGAGACGGCCGTGCGGTCCGCCTCGAAGCCCGAGGCGACCATGAACCAGCCGACGCCGCCCTGCGCCCCGCCCAGCAGGAACAGCACGAAAAGCCGCCGCCCCAGCCCGGCGGGCAGCCGCCCGCGCCACCAGAACCACAGCAGCGGCAGCAGCACCGCCAGCCCGATCAGCCGGCCCCAGAGCCGGTGCGCCCATTCCAGCCAGAAGATCTGCTTGAAGCCCTCAATCCCGAAGCCGGCATTGACCAGCGCGTATTGCGGGATGGTGCGGTAGAGGTCGTAGAGCCGCTGCCACTCCGCCTCCGACAGCGGCGGCAGCGTACCCGAGAGCGGCGCCCATTCCATGATGGACAGGCCCGAGCCTGTCAGCCGCGTGGCGCCGCCGAGGGCGACCATCACCCAGATCATCGCGGCCACGCCGAACAGCCAGAGCGCCACGGCACGCCGGTTGGCGGCGGGGGAAACAGCAGGGGGAGAAGGATCGAAGGGCATCGCCTGTCACACTAGCACAAGGTTCCGGGCAGAGGTGGCGCCATCCGCCCCATGGTCAACGCGGGCTGGGGGCGCGTCCGCGGAATGTGTCCGCCCGCCGCCCGGCACGGGGCCACGCAACCCAGGCCCGCCGCGCCAAGCCTTGCCGCCCCGCCCGCCGCCTGCTACCCCGCCGGGCCATGCCGGAACATCCGCGCCCCGCCGCAGCCGCCGAGAACCCCGGCATGACCATGGCCGAACCCATCCCCGCCCCCATCCTCTCCCCCATCCTCTCCGTCGTCGTGCCCGTCCGCAACGAGGCGCCGAACATCGCCCCGCTGGTGGCGGAGATCTCCGCCGCCCTGGCCACGGTGCCGCACGAGATCGTCTATGTGAATGACGGCTCGACCGACGACACCCCGGCCGTGCTGCGCGGGCTGATGGCCACGACCCCCAGCCTGCGCGTGCTGGAGCATCCGCGCTCCTGCGGGCAGTCCGCCGCCATCGTCTCCGGTGTGCGCGCCGCGCGCGGCACCTGGATCGCCACCCTCGATGGCGACGGGCAGAACGACCCGGCCGATATCCCCGCCCTCTGGGCCTTCGCCCAGGGGGAGGTCGCGGCGGCCGGCGGGGCCATCCCGCCACTGCTGGTCGCCGGCTGGCGCGTCCACCGCAAGGATACCCAGGTCAAGCGCGTCTCCTCCCGCCTCGCCAACCGCATCCGCGCCCGGCTGCTCGGCGATGCCACGCCGGATACCGGATGCGGGCTGAAGCTGTTCCCGCGCGCGCTCTTCCTCGCCCTGCCGGCCTTCGACCACATGCACCGCTTCCTGCCGGCCCTGGTGCTGCGCCAGGGCGGGCGCGTCGTCTCCCAGCCGGTCAACCACCGGCCGCGGCTGCGCGGGGTGTCGAATTACGGGACGCTGGACCGGCTCGCGGTCGGCATCACCGACCTGCTCGGCGTGATGTGGCTGCAGCGGCGGTGGAAGCGGCCGGAACCCGCCGAGGTCGCGTCTTGAGAGGGGCTCCGCCCCTCTCAAACTCTCCCCGCCAGGAAGCTGAGCTTCCTGGACCTCCTCAGGGGAGAGTCTCCGCCAGCCTTGGGAAGCTCGTGATGCTCGGGGCGGGGCTGGCGCTGGCCGGGTGGCTGCTGCGCAACCTCGGCGCCGCCCCCGGCGGGGACCAGGCGGCGGCCTGGGTGCAGCGCTTCGGCATGGAGGACACCTTCCGGGGGGAGGCCATCTTCCTCGTCATCGGCAGCCTCGCCGCCGCCGTGGGCGTGCCCCGGCAGGGCATCGCCTTTCTCGGCGGCTATGCCTTCGGGCCGGGGGTGGGGATGGCGCTGGCGATGGTGGCGCAGATCCTCTCCTGCGGCGCGGCCTATGGCTGGGCGCGGCTCGTCGGGCGCGGCTGGGCGGAACGCCGGCTGGCCGGGCGCTTCGGCCGCCGCCTGCGCCCGCTGCGCGACAGCCTCGCCGCCGCGCCCTTCGGCGCCACCCTGGCGCTGCGCCTGCTGCCCATCGGCAACAATCTGGCGCTCAACCTGCTGGCCGGCATGGCCGGCATCCCCGCCGCCGCCTTCCTGGCCGGCTCCGCCATCGGCTACCTGCCGCAGACGGCCATCTTCGCCCTCGCCGGCGCCGGCATCGCGGTGGACCGGGGCTCGCAGCTGCTGCTCGCCGCGCTGCTCTTCGTCGGCTCGGCCGTGATCGGCCTGCTGCTGCTGCGCCGGCACCGCGCCGGCCGCGCCATGGACGGCACCTGACCCCCTTCCCCCGCACCAATCCCCGGTTGCATTCTCGCGCCCCTTTCCAACGCGAGGCGCTTCATGCTGACCATCCACGGCATTCCCGGCAGCCGGGCCTTCCGCTGCATCTGGGCGGCGGAGGAGGGGGGGCTGGACTACCGGCTTAACCCCGTCACCTACGGCGCGGACTGCAAGACGGCGGAGTTCCGGGCCCTCAACCCGGCCGGCAAGATCCCCGCCCTGACCGATGGCGACCTCGTGCTGACCGAGTCCCTGGCCATCAACCTCCATCTGGCGGGCAAGGCCGGGCCGCCGCTGATGCCGGGCGGCGCCTCGGGCGCGCATGTGCTGCAATGGACGCTCTGGGCCGCGACGGAGCTGGAGCCCCCCGTCATGCGCTGGGCCTACCACACCGTCTTCCACCCCCCCGAGCAGCGCCGCCCGGAGGAGGCCGCCGCCGGGGCCGAGGCCCTGCGCCGCCCCCTGGCCCTGCTGGAGCAGCATCTGGCGGCGCGTGACTGGATCCTGCCCGAGGGCTTCACCCTGGCGGACCTGAACGTGGCCGCGGTGTTGCAGGATGCCTGGGGCCGGGGCCTGACCTACCCGGAATTCCCGCATGTGGCGCGCTGGTACGAGGCCAGCTTCGCCCGCCCCGCCGCGCGGCGCGTGCTGGCCATGCGCGCCTGATCCCTGCCCGGCCTGGCGTCCCGCCCATGGCCTGAGGCGGGGCGCCAGACCGGAAAAGTCTTTTTGCTTCTTTTTCTTCAGAAAAAGAAGATTTCCTGATTTACTTCACAGGCTTCCCCTTCTCCCTACCCAGTCCTGGCGCATCCCCCTAAAACCGGGAACTCGTGCCATCATCCGCAGGACCGGGGGTCACCAATGGCAGCCTTGAAGGTCACGTATCTGACGATGCCGGACCGCGTGGGGGGCCGCCCCGCGCATCTGGGCGAGCGGGTGATCCTGCGCGGCGCGCGGATGCTGATGCGGGCGGCGGTCGGCGCGCATGAGGAAGTGGTCCGCTCCGTGGCGGATGACGCGCCGGCGCCGGGCAGCGATATCGTCGTGGTCTGCGGCATGCGGCAATTCAACCATCATGGCGATGTGGGCCGGGTGGTGGAGCGCATCGCCGCCCTGGCGCGGGCGGGCGGGCCGGTGCTGCTGAATCTCGGCGTGGGCGCCACCTATTACGAGCCCCCCGGCACGGTGGCGCCCGAGGCCGGGGACGCGGCCTTCGCCGCGCGCGTGGCCGGGGCGGCACGGGCCGGGCAGTATCGCGACTATGCCGGGTTCGACCTCGTCACCTGCCGCGATGGCGCGGCGCGGGCGGCGCTGGCGGCGCTGGGCGTGGCGGCGGAGCTGCTGCCCT
This sequence comes from Roseomonas sp. GC11, assembly GCF_024437745.1. Classification (GTDB taxonomy): domain Bacteria; phylum Pseudomonadota; class Alphaproteobacteria; order Acetobacterales; family Acetobacteraceae; genus Pseudoroseomonas. The sequence continues at coordinate 23,043 of NZ_JANFNY010000005.1, forward strand.
GCCCCGGCTTCTTCGCCGCCCTCGCCGAGCCGCGCCCGCTGCTGCGCCGGCCGCGCCAGCTGGTTTCCGTTCTGCATGGCCTCGCGCCGCTGTGGAACCGCGTGCCGGTGGACGCGCATGATCTCTATCGCCGCCTGTGGCAGGCCGATCCCTCCCGCGTGTTCCTGGCGCATGAGGCGCAGGACGCGCAGATGCTGGCCGCGCTCAGCCTGCCGCATGTGCTGCCGGAGGATGCGACCCAGCTGATGCGCCTGCTGGCCGGGGCGGAGAGCCTGGTCTCCCTGCGGCTCCAGTCGGCGCTGCCCGCCTGGCTGATGGGGCTGAATGTCACCCTGCTGGGGCTGGACCGCCGGGCACGCCTGGGTGCGGAGGCTGGGGCGGAGGCGGGGCGGGGCTTCCGCGTCCTGCCGCTGCGCAGCCAGGAGGAAGCCGAGGCCGCCCTGGCCGCGCTGGAGGCCCCCTCCCCCGCCGCGCCGGCCCCCGAGGCCGAGCGGCAGGGCTTCGTGGCGCGCCACCTGCCGCCTTACGTGGCGCTGATCCGCGCCGCGGTGGAGCGCCGCCTGGGCGCCACGCCGCCGCCGGGCCTGCCGCCCTATTCCCTGGCCGGCGCCCCCCTGCCGGAGCCGATGCTGGGCGGGGTGGAGGAACAGTATCGCCGCAGCCTCTTCACCGGGGAGGGGCCGGACCTGCCGGTGGACCCGGCGCGGCTGCGCTCCGCCCACCGGCTGATGCCCTTTGGCGAGGATCTGCGGCTGGTGCTGGCCGAGGCGCCGGCCACGCTGGTCTTCGGCCCCTATGTGCGGCTGCCGCGCGGGCGCTGGGTGCTGCGCGGGGAGATCCTGGTGGAACACCTCCCCCCCGCCGCGACGGCCGAGGCCCTGCTGCTGCGCGTCACCAAGGGCATGCCGGCGCAGGAACTGGCGAAGCTGGTCCTGCCGGTGGCGCAGCTGGCCGCCGGGCAGCCGGTGGTGGTGGACCTGCCCTTCGACAACCCGCGCGACACCGGGGAGCTGGAAACCGTGCTCTCCCTGCGCGGCGGCAGCCTGCCCGGCGCCGTGCTGCGCCTCGCCCCCCTGCGGCTGGTGCGGGCCGAGGCGGAAGCCATGGCCGGGTAAGGGAAAAGGGTTCTTTTTTGAAAAAAAGAACCAAAAAACTTTTATCCGTTTGTGTCCCGCCATACCGGGAGACAGCGGCAGCCTGAAAAAGTCTTTTTGCTTCTTTTTCTTCAGAAAAAGAAGATTTTCTCTACTTTCCGCGTCCTTTCTTTGGCTCATAGCCCCCGCCACCCGGCCCCAGGGGCTTGGGCTTCCAGCCGGCCTTGCCGCGCTTCGGCGTGGCCTCCTGGAGGGAACGCCCGGCGGTGTTGGGCGCGAGCGGCGTGCCCGCCGGGGCGGCAAGGCCCAGTTCCAGCGCCTCCAGCCGCTTGATCTCGTCACGCAGCCGGGCGGCGGTCTCGAATTCCAGATCGGCGGCGGCGGCGCGCATGCGGCGTTCCAGCTCGGCGATGCTGGCGCGCAGATCCTTGCCCACGAAATCGGCCGGGCCGGCCTCCTCGGCGGCCGTGGGGGCGACGGTGACATAGTCCTGCTCATAGACGCTTTGCAGCACGTCGCTGATCTGGCGGCGGATGGTCTGCGGCGTGATGCCGTGTTCCGTGTTGTAGGCCTGCTGCTTGGCGCGGCGGCGCTCGGTTTCCTCCAGCGCGTTGCGCAGGCTGTTGGTCATGCGGTCGGCATAGAGCACCACCCGCCCCTCGGCATTGCGCGCGGCACGGCCGATGGTCTGGATCAGCGAGGTGGTGGAGCGCAGAAAGCCTTCCTTGTCCGCGTCGAGAATGGCGACGAGGGCGCATTCCGGGATGTCCAGCCCCTCGCGCAGCAGGTTGATGCCCACCAGCACATCGAAGACACCCTTGCGCAGGTCACGGATGATCTCGATGCGCTCCAGCGTGTCCACATCGGAATGGAGGTAGCGGACCTTGATGCCCGCCTCCGTCATGTATTCCGTCAGATCCTCCGCCATGCGCTTGGTGAGGGTGGTGACGAGCACGCGCCCGCCCTGGCCCATCACCACGCGGCACTCGGCGAGGAGGTCATCCACCTGGCCCTCGACGGGGCGGATGTCACAGACCGGGTCAATCAGGCCGGTGGGGCGGATGACCTGCTCGGCGAAGACGCCGCCGGTGCGCTCCATCTCCCAGGGGCCGGGGGTGGCGCTGACGAAGAGGGTGTCAGGGCGGAAGCTGTCCCACTCCTCGAATTTCAGCGGGCGGTTGTCCATGCAGGAGGGCAGGCGGAAGCCGAATTCGGAGAGGATGGTTTTGCGCGCGAAGTCACCGCGATACATGCCGCCGATCTGCGGCACGGTGACGTGGCTTTCATCGACGATGAGCAGCGCGTTTTCCGGCAGGTATTCGAACAGGGTCGGCGGCGGCTGGCCCGGGCCGCGGCCGGAGAGGTAGCGCGAGTAATTCTCGATCCCTTTGCAGGAGCCGGTGGTCTCCATCATCTCCAGGTCGAAGGTCGTGCGCTGCTCCAGCCGCTGCGCCTCCAGCAGCTTGCCCTCGGCATGGAGCTTCTCCAGCTGCTGCTTCAGCTCGATGCGGATGTCGCGGATGGCCTGGAGCAGCGTCGGGCGCGGGGTGACGTAGTGGCTGTTGGCGTAGATGGCGATATTCTCCATCTCGCCGGCGATCTCGCCGGTCAGCGGGTCGAATTCGCGCAACCCGTCGATCTCGTCGCCGAAGAGGGAGATGCGCCAGGCGCGGTCCTCAAGATGCGAGGGCCAGACATCGACCGTCTCGCCGCGCACGCGGAAGGTGCCGCGCTGGAAGGCGGCGTCGTTGCGGCGGTATTGCTGCTCCACCAGCGCCTTCAGCAGCAACTCGCGCGCCATGCGGCTGCCCAGTTGCAGCTTGATGACCATGTTCGAGTAAAGCTCGACCGAGCCGATGCCGTAGATGCAGGAGACGGAGGCGACGATGATGACATCGCTGCGCTCCAGCAGGGCCTGCGTGGCCGAGTGGCGCATGCGGTCGATCTGCTCGTTGATCTGCGCGTCCTTCTCGATATAGGTGTCGGAGCGCGGGACATAGGCTTCCGGCTGGTAGTAGTCGTAGTAGCTGACGAAATACTCCACCGCGTTCTCGGGGAAGAAGGACTTCATCTCCCCGTAAAGCTGCGCCGCCAGCGTCTTGTTGGGCGCGAGGATCAGCGTCGGGCGCTGCACATGCTCGATCACCTTGGCCATGGTGAAGGTCTTTCCCGAGCCGGTGACGCCGAGCAGCACCTGGTCCCGCTCCCCCTGGCGCAGCCCCTCCACCAGCTGCGTGATGGCGGTGGGCTGGTCGCCCGCCGGCTCATAGGGCGAGACGACCTGAAGGCGCCGCGTGGCCGCCGGCGCCGGCCGCTTCGGCGGCAGGAAGGGGGTGGCGGCGGGGATGATGTGGTTCATGGGCGAGGGACCCCCGGGCGGAGAGAAAGCGGCGGGCAGCATGTGGGGTGGCGGGCCGGACCCCGCCAGGGCGCGAACAGGATGGGAACATTGCCCTGCCCGCGCCTTGGGAGCAATCCGTTAACTTATTCGTGATTGGTTGAGGATCTTTAAGAGTTCTTTACCTTTTCGCCGCATGGTGCGTTGCAGCCCGAACCGGCCCTGGCCGATCCGCTGAGAGGAGCACAGAATGTGCGAGCCCATCCTGGCCCCGCGTCTCAGCGAGGCCGATATCACCAGCCTGACCCTGGCGCTGCGCCATGCGGAGGGGGATTGGTCGATCTTCCCGCATGTGGACAGCGATGGCGGCATCACCCTGATGCTGACGCCGCGCGCCTGGGACGGCACGGACAGCGCCTTCATGGTGCAGCGCGGGCAGCTTGGGCTGGAGGTCCTGCTGAGCGACGGGGATGACATCCTGCCCCTCGGCGTGGTGCAGGAGGCCGGGGCGGCGCTGCCGCTGCTGCTCGACGCCGTCGCCTAGTTTTTGAAGAACCTTCTTTTTCTGAAGAAAAAGAAGCAAAAAGACTTTTTTTCAGGCTGCCGCTGTCTCCCGGCACAGCGGGACGCCAACCGGAAAAAGTTTTTTGGTTCTTTTTTCCAAAAAAGAACATTTATTTTTTCTCCTTCTTCGCACGCCGCGACAGGATGTTGAGCAGCTCCACCAGGCAGGAGAAGGCCATGGCGGCGTAGATGTAGCCCTTGGGCACAGGCGCGCCGAAGCCCTCGGCGATCAGCGTCATGCCGATCATCATGAGGAAGCCGAGCGCCAGCATCACCACGGTCGGGTTGGCCTTGATGAAATCGGCCAGCGGGTTGGCGGCCAGCAGCATCACCGCCACCGCCGCCAGCACGGCGATGACCATGATGGGCACATGCGGCGTCATGCCCACGGCGGTGATGATGCTGTCGACGGAGAAGACGAGGTCCAGCACCAGGATCTGCGCCACCGCGCCGCCGAAGGTGAGGGTGGCGCGGCCGGAGAACATGTCACCCTCCTCCGGCGGGTCCACGCTGTGGTGGATTTCCTTGGTGGCCTTCCACACCAGGAAGAGGCCGCCGGCGATCAGGATCAGGTCACGCCAGGAGAAGGCATGGCCGAACACCTCGAAGACCGGCGCCGTCAGCCGCACGATGATGGCCACCGTGCCGAGCAGGGCGAGGCGCATGCCCAGCGCCAGCCCGATGCCGATACGGCGCGCGCGCTCCTGCTGCGCCAGGGGCAGCTTGTTGGTGATGATCGAGATGAAGATCAGGTTGTCGATGCCGAGCACCACCTCCATGGCGAACAGGGTGGCGAGGGCCACCCAGGCGGCGGGGTCGGCAGCCAGGGCGAGAAGCGTGTCCATCAGGGTTTTGGACCTTGCTCGGAGGGGACGAAGACCCGCACCACCCCCGGCAGCAGCCGGAAGCGGGCGGGGGTCATGGTCTTGATCTCGCCATCCGCGTTGACCGGCATGGGGCGGCGGGTGGTGATCTCGCAGGCCAAGGTGGGGAAGGCGCGCACATCCTTCCACTCCCCCTGTGTGCCGCGCCGCAGCGCGGGCAGCAGCGCCAGCAGGCGCCACCAGTGATCCAGCTCCAGGCTGTAGACATCGAGCTTGCCATCATCCGGCCGGGCATCGCTCTGCACCGTCATGCCGCCGCCATAGTGGCGGCCATTGCCGACCGAGACCTGGATGGTGCGCACCCGCTCCGTCACCCCCCCATGCGCCAGCCAGGCGGTGAAGGGCCGCGCCTGGCGCAGCAGGCGGAAGGCGGCCAGGGCATAGCCCAGCCGGCCCCAGCGCTTCTTCTCCTCCCGCCCCAGGCGCAGGGCCAGCTCGGCGCTGAAGCCGATGCTGGCGACGTTGAAATAGGGGTGGCCATTCACCTCCCCGAGGTCGATGGCGCGCAGCGTGCCGCCGGCGATGACGCGCGCCGCCGCCACCGGGTCGGGCGGGATGTCCAGGCTGCGGGCGAGGTCGTTGGCGGTGCCGAGCGGCAGGATGCCGAAGGGCAGGCCGGTTTCCATCAGCGCCGGCGCCGCCGCGTTCAGCGTGCCATCGCCACCGCCGAGGAGGGTGGCGGTGAAGCCCTCCCCGGCGCGGCGGCGGATCACGGCCTCGATCCGCTCGCCCGTTCCCTCCCCGGGGGCGCAGGCATGTTCCACGAGGCGCCACCCCGCCTCGCGCAGCACATCCAGCGCGGCATCGATGGCGGCGCCGCCATTGCGGGCCTGCCGGTTGACGATGACCAGACCCTGCGGCGCCTCGGCCATGCGGTTGCCCTCTCCTCCTGCCATGCCCCCTCTTCCTGCCATGCCCCCCTCTTCCTGCCATGCCCCTGCTGAACGCGCGGCGCGGGCGCGGGATGCGCAACCCGGTGGGGGCCAGCAGCGTCCTGGCCAGGAAGGGCGGAGGCTGGCGGATATGACGTGGCGGAAAATCCTGAAGGAAAACTTCGGCTGGGGGCAATTCGCCACGCTGGCGGCGGTGCTGGGCTGCGCCCTCGGGCTGCTGGGCTTCGCCGCGCTGGCCGGCGGCACGCGCGGCGGCGGGATGCAGCGCTTCGACGAGGCCATCCTGCTCGGCCTGCGCAACCCGGCGGACAGGGCCGACCCGCTCGGCCCGCTCTGGCTGGAGATCGCGCTGCGCGACCTGACGGCGCTGGGCAGCCAGGCGGTGCTGCTGCTGGCCGGGCTGCTGGCGCTCGGGGCGCTGCTGCTGCTGGGCCGCTGGGCCTCGGCGGTGCTGCTGCTGGTGTCGCTGGGCGGCGCGGCGGCGCTGAACCTCCTGCTGAAGCAGGGCTTCGCCCGCCCCCGCCCCGATCTGGTGGCGCCTCTGGCGGAGGTCTACACGGCGAGCTTCCCGAGCGGCCACGCCATGCTCTCCGCCGCCGCCTATCTGACGCTGGGCACGCTGCTGGCGGGGGTGGCGGAGCGGCGGCGGCTCAAGGCCTATATCCTGGGCGCGGCGCTGCTGCTGGCGCTGCTGGCCGGGGGCAGCCGGGTCTATCTGGGCGTGCACTGGCCGAGCGATGTGCTGGCCGGCTGGGTGCTGGGCGCCGCCTGGGCGATGGGCTGCTGGCTGGCGCTGCGGCTCTGGCTGCTGAACAGGCGTTGAGAGGGGCCAAGCCCCTCTCTGCGCCACGCGGGGCCTCTCGTGGCCCGCCGCGCTGTCAGCGCTCGGTGCGGCGCCAGGCGTCGAGGGCGATGGCGAGCGAGACGATGCCCCAGAACACCAGATACTCGATGCCGCCCTTGGCCCAGTACCAGTTCAGCCCGCGGGTCTCGATCATCGCATAGGCGGCGACGACCATGCAGCCGGCGGAGAGCAGCGGCACCCAGCGCGCCAGCAGCCCGGCGGTGAGGCCGATGAAGGCCGCCCCCTCGCAGAGCAGGGCGAGGCCGAGGAAGAGCGGCGCCGGCACCAGCCCGGCCTTGCCGAAGAAGGCCAGCGAGGCCTCGATGCCGGAGAGCTTCTGCCAGACATGCGGCGCGTAGTAGAGCCCGGCCAGGATCCGGATGATGTTCATCGGGTTGGTCAGGTCGAAGGCGCGCGGCAGCAGCACGGGGCCGATCAGGCGGCGCAGCCCGCCACGGGCGCCCGGCGCGCCGAAGGAGCGGGAGTCGGAGAGGCCAGCGGACATGGCGGTGTCTTCCTTGCGTTGCCCGCCAAGGTTGCGCCGCCCGGCGGGGCCTCGCCTTGATCCAGCGCAAGGCATTTGCGAATCAGGCGCGGAATCCACCGCCCCTTGCCGGAGCCCACCGCATGAATCTTGCCCGCCTGAATGCCGTGCTGCGCCATGACAGCCGCCAGGAGGACATCCCGGCCGAGGCGCTGCTGGCCGGCGTGCTGCGTGCCATGGCGCGCAAGAATGCGGGGTTGCAGCCCGACCTGGCACCGGAATTGCGGGCGCGGCTCTGGGCGCGCGGCTTCCTGGCCGACAAATGGCGGCTGCTCGACATGCCGCGCCACGGCATGGCGGGCTTCGTGAGCGACCTGCAGCGCCGGCTGGCCCGCGCCATCAACGGGCCGCAGGCGGCGCTGCTGGATGACAAGCTGGCCCTGGCCCGGCTGCTGGAGGGCCACGCCCGCCAGCCGGAGATCCTGGCCGCGCTCTATGACCGCGGCGCGGCGCGCAGCCTCTCCCCGGGCTGGGCGGCGGCGCTGCACGGCGCCACGCCGGTGGAGGTCTATGCCAAGCCGGCGCAGGGGGCGATGGGCTGGGGCCTGCGCCGCGCCTGGATGGGCGGCGGGGCGGTGCTGTGGAACGGCCGGCGCTTCAGCGGCGAGGCCTTCCTGGCCCGGCTGGCGGCGAGCGGGGTGGATTATCTCGTCACCCTCGGGCTGGCGCAGCACCCGGCGCTGGCGGCGCTGCACCCCGGCACCACCAACACGCTGCGCCTGCTGGTGCTGCGCGCGCCGGGGAGCGGCACGCCCTTCCTGGCGGCGGCGGCGCTGCGGGTGGGCACCACCACCTCCGGCGATATCGACAATTTCGCGCGCGGCGGCCTCTCCTTCCCGCTGGACCGGGCGGAGGGGGTGATCCTGCCCGGCGTGCGCCGCCGCGCCGATGGCTGGACGGAGCCGGTGGCGGCGCACCCCGAATCCGGCCAGCCGATCGCCGGCGGGCGGGTGCCGCTCTGGCCGGAGGTGGTGGCGCTGGCCCTGGCGCCTTTCGCCCGGCTGCCCTTCCTGCGGCATGTCGGCTGGGACATCGCGCTGACGCCGGAAGGCCCGGCGATCATCGAGGGCAACAGCCATAGCGGGCTGGATGTCTTCCAGGTGCATGGCCCGCTGCTGGCCGACCCGGCGATCCGCGCCTTCTATGAGGCCTATGGGCTGCTGGATGTGACGGGGCCGGACGCGACCCCGGACGATCTGGCGCGGGACATGGCGCCCGCCTGAGAACCCCGTTCGAAAACCCGGCGCTTGCTCTTGAGAGGGGCTTCGCCCCTCTCTGCACCTGCGCGGCAGTGCCGCGCAGCCACCAAAGGCCTGAGGCCTTTGGAAACCCTTTCTCATGGCGGGTGCAGGGGACCCCGTCCCCTGCCCAAGGGAAAGAAGGGGGGAGTTTGAGGGGGCAAAGCCCCCTCAACCCCGGTGGCCCGCCGCATGGGCCGCGATCAGGAAGGCCCCCGCCGCCGCGACATGCGCCGCCACGAGGTCGCGCGCCGCCACCGCATCGCGCCGGGCGAAGGCCGCGGCAATGGCGCGGTGGTCGCGCAGCCAGGATTCCCGCCCCTCCGGCAGGTGGCGGTAGAGCGCCGCGTAGCGCTCCACCTCCCCGCGCAGGCCCATGGCCAGGGCCAGCTGGCGCGGCCGCTCCGCCGGGGCATAGAGGCTGGCATGGAAGGCGCGATCGGTCGCCGACCAGTCCAGGGTCGCGGCGGCGCGCTCGGCCACCTCCAGGCTGGTGGCGATGCGGGCCAGCGCCGCCTCCGTCAGGCGCGGCACGGCGCGGCAGGCCAGATCCGCCTCCACCATGGCGCGCAGGTCGGTGATCTCCTGGATCTCCGCCGGGGAGAGTTCGACGACGAAGGCGCCGCGATTGGGGAAGACCCGCACCAGCCCCTCGCTCTCCAGCCGCCGCAGCGCCTCGCGGATGGGAATGCGGCTGACGGCGAAGCGCGCCGCGAGGTCTTCCTGGCGGAGGGCGGCGCCGGGGGGGATGCGGCCCTGGGCGATATCGGCGCGCAGGGCCTCCACCACCAGATCCTGCGTGGTCTGTGCCTTCAGCATCCTGGTCTCCTTCGGGGATATCTTGCGGCGGGGCGGAAAGATTGGCAACATGTATCCAATTCAGACCGCAGGAACCAGCCATGGCCGAGAAGCTGCACCACTACGCCGTCACGGTGCTCTGGACGGGCAATGAAGGGGCGGGCACCGCCACGTATCGCGGCTATCGCCGGGCGCACCGCATCACCGCCGCGGGCAAGCCACCGATCGAAGGCTCCTCCGACCCCAGCTTCCGCGGCGACCCCGCGCGCTGGAATCCGGAGGAGCTGCTGCTGGCCTCGCTCTCGGCCTGCCACAAGCTCTGGTATCTGGGGCTCTGCGCCGGCGCCGGCGTCGTGGTGACGGGCTATGAGGACGCGGCGGAAGGCACCATGCTGGAAGAGGCCAGCGGCGCCGGGCAGTTCACGGAGGTGACTCTGCGCCCGCGCGTCACCCTGGCCCCGGGCAGCGACCTGGCCGAGGCCGAGGCGCTGCACCACACGGCGCATGCCATGTGCTTCGTCGCCCGCTCGGTGAATTTCCCGGTGCTGCACCAGCCGGTCTTCGTCACGGAGGGCGCGGCCGGCTGAGGGGAGTGCCGCCCTGCCCGTTGCCGCTCTCCGGCGAAACGGGCGGGCTGTGGCCCTGGTGGCGCGCCGCTGGCGGCCGACAGGCCAAGCCGCCACCGCCATGCGGAACGCCCTGGCCGCGGGAGCGAGAACCCCGCGACTGAACCCGGTCCCAGTCCCTCCTTTTAAAGCAGCCCCGGAATGGACCGGCCGGGAATACTTGTGCGCAAGAGGGCCAGAGCACCCAGACCCTAGGCAACCGGAGGCGGTGGCCGCAAGTCCGGCTTGCGAGGCTGGCACGCCGCGCCCAAAAGGATCCGCAGCAAAAGCCGGCCTGTGGATGGAATCGGCTGAGTGGCTTGCCGGGTGAGGGGATCGAACCCCCGACCTTCGGTTTACAAAACCGCTGCACTACCGCTGTGCTAACCCGGCGCATCGCGCGGCGGGGATGCCGGTCTGGCGCCCCCACAGCCCGCCAGATGACGCGATTCACCGCATCATGCCGCCGGGCGCCTCCTTTTCCAGCCTTCGGGGAGGAATTTCAACCCCTCCCCCCTCATCGCGGCCTCAGCCGCCGGCCTCCAACTCGGCCACCGTGATGCGGCCTTCCTCATCCTCGGACCAGGTGCAGCCCTTGGGAATACGCACCGCCCGCCCATGGCGGTCGATCTTCACCTCATCGCCCTCGCGATAGGCGCAGAGGCGGCCATCCGGCCCCTCGGTGGTCAGCATGCCGCTGAGGACCGCGACCATATGCCCGTCGCTGCCCTGCAGGCCCATGGCACCGCGGCGAATCGCCACCATGCGGCCATTGCGCCCCTGCATGCCGTAGCGCCCCTCCGGGATCGTCACGAACACGCCATCGGCCCCGGCCATTCTGAGCTTCATGAAAACCTTGCCTGTCTGTTGCTGTGGCCGCCTCTGAGCCATGAGAGGCAGGGGCCGGTCAACCAGAGATCGTGCCGGAACCACCCCCGGGCAGGAAACAGAGGTGGGAGGCAGGCATGCCCGGGCCGCGCAGGAGCAGCCCGGGCCCGCCAAACATCAGCCCGGGGCGGGAGGGAGAGACCCGGATGGGTTTCCCAAGGCCCCGGCCTTTGGCGGCACCGCCGAACAGGCGCGGAGAGGGGCAAAGCCCCCCTCAAGACCGCGCGCGTCTTGCCAGACGGCCGCTCAGCCCCGCGCGGGGCCCGTGCCGAAGCCGCCAAAGGCATTGGCCGAATTGCCCACCGCCTGAAGCGCCGGGCCACCCTGGGCGCGGGTGGTCGCCACCCCCGCCGCCTGGGGGTTGCCGGTGGCCTGGGCGTTGTTGCCGACCGCCTCGGGGATACCCGCCGCCTCGCGCGGCTGCGTCACCGCCATCGAGTAGGCGAAAGGATTGCCGGTGGAAGAGCCGTTATTGGCATTCTCGGCGAGGTCGCGCGCCTGGGCCTGCCCCGGGGCCAGCCCCAGGGCCAGCATCGGCGCCGCCACCGCCACCCCGGCCGCCAGCAACAGGGCGCGGGAAAGGGAAGAGGGGCTCTTGATCTGGAACATTCTTAGGTCTTTCGTGTGACCGGCAGGCCTGGGCACTGCCGTGGCGCGCCAGATGGCCTCGCGAACCATCGAGGTTAAGGCCGGTTTCGTGATAGTGACTATCGGCGCAGGTGATGAATGTTCGACCCTTTGACCCTTGACCAATTGCGTGTCCTGGTCACCGTCGCGGATAGCGGGGGCTTCTCCGCCGCCGCCCGCCGGCTCGGCCGCGCGCAATCCGCCGTCAGCCAGAGCATCCAGGCCCTGGAAGGCCACCTCCGGCTGAAGCTCTTCGACCGCAGCACCAAGCTGCCGCGCCTGACCGAACCCGGCCGCGCCATGCTGGAGGAAGCCCGGCGCCTGCTGAAAAGCGCCGAGATGCTGCGCGCCCGGGCGGACAGCATCGCCGGCGGGCTGGAGCCGGAACTCAGCATCGCCGCCAACCCGCTGCTGCCCCTGCCGCCCGCCATCAACGCGCTGCGCGAGCTTGGCGCGCAATTCCCCGAACTGCCGGTGACGCTGCTGACAGAAGGCATCGGCGCGCCGGAGCGCCACCTGCGCGACGGCACGGTGCAGCTCGCCATCTATCCGGTGCGCGACCTCGCGCCGGATCTGGAATCGACCCTGCTGATGGAAGTGCCGATGGTGCCGGTGGTGGCCGCCGGGCATCCGCTGGCGGCGCTGCCTGGGCCGCTCTCCCGCGCCGCCCTGGCCGAGCATGTGCAGCTCGTCCTCACCGATGGCTCGCCACGCGATGGCTGGAGCTGGGGCGTGCTCAGCCAGCGCACCTGGCGCTTCGCCGACCTCAACACGCGGATGAACTTCCTGCTCGCCGGCTTCGGCTGGTGCAACATGCCGGAGCATCTGGTGGCCGGCCCCGCCGCGCAGGGCCTGCTGCACCGGCTCCAGCTGGAGGAACAGCAGGGCTATACCCTGGCGCTGCACATCGTGCATGAGCGCGGCCGCCCGCCCGGCCTCGCCGGCCGCTGGCTGACGGAGCGGCTGGTCCAGGCCCTGGGCGAATGGCAGGCCGGGCTGCACGGCAGGGGCGCCCCTGAAAAAGGCCCGGGGGATGCCTCCCCCGGGCCTGCCGATGCGCCGCAGGCGGTGGGCTGAACCAGCCCACCCCGTTCCGTCAGCCGCGCATCCGTCAGCCGCGCATCCGTCAGCCGCGAACCGGGCCCGTGCCGAAGCCGCCAAAGGCATTGGCGGAGTTGCCCACCGGCTGGGCGATGCTGCCGCCATGGGCGCGGGAAGTGTTCACCGGGGCAGCCAGCGGGTTGCCATCGGCCTGAGCATTGTTGCCCACCGCCTCGGGGATGCCGGCCGCCTCGCGCGCCTGCGTCACCGCCATCGAGGAGGCGGAGAGGCTGCTGGTCGAGCCGTTATTGGCGTTCTCGAAGAGATCACGCGCCTGGGCCGCGCCGGGGGCGAGGCCGGGCAGGGCCACGGCCAGGCCGGCGGCAAGGGTCAGGGCACGAAGGGCGGAGAAGCTGGTCATCATCGTCTTCCTTGCGTCAGGGATCGCAGGCGGGGCCTGCTCTTGTCTGACGCGGAGATAGGAAGCGGAACCGATGATGAAAATCGGTTCATGACGATAGCACTTATCGCCCCAGCCGATGAAACCGAACGCAGGCGGCGGAAGGCAGAACCAGGGCTTCTGGCATATTTTTATTTATCTTCTTTTTCTGAAGAAAAAGAAGCAAAAAGACTTTCTCAGGCTGCCGCCATCTCCCGGCACAGCGGGCCGCCCAACTGAAAAAGTTTTTTGGTTCTTTTTTTCAAAAAAGAACTCTTCTCTAAAATACCCCCGTGAAGGGCAGCACCACCAGCCGCTCCCCCGGTGCCACCCCGGTGCTGGCCTCGGGCAATTCGGCGAAGGCATCGCTCTCGGCCAGGGAGGCCAGGGAGGCCGAGCCCGCGCCGGGATGCTGATGGGCCAGGGGCATGCCGCCCGGCCCCGGCACCAGCCGCACGCGCAGATATTCGCGCCGCCCCGGCTTCTTGCGGTGCGCGAAGGCGGCCTCGGCCACGAAGCGCGGCAGCGGCGGGGCGCTGGCGCCGCTGAGCCGCAGCGCCAGCGGCCGCGCCAGATGCAGGAAGGTGACGAAGCAGGCCACCGGATTGCCCGGCAGCCCCAGCACGGGCGTCCCGCCGATGACGCCCAGCGCCGCCGGCCGCCCCGGCTTCAGCGCCAGCCGCCAGAAGACCAGCGAGCCGGCCGCCTCCAGCGCAGCGCGGACATGGTCCTCCTCCCCGGTGGAGACGCCGCCGGAGGTCAGCAGCATGTCATGGGCGGCGGCGGCCTCGCACAGCGCCGCGCGGGTTTCCGCCGCGCGGTCGGGCAGGATGCCGAGATCCACCGCCTCCACCGGCAGGCCGCCCAGCAGGGCCAGCAGGGAGAAGCGGTTGCTGTCATAGGTCCGCGCCGGGCCGAGCGGGGTGCCGGGCGCGGCCAGTTCATCCCCGGTGCTGAAGACGCCGATGCGCGGGCGCCGCCGCACCGCCAGGGCCGGCTGGCCCAGCGCGGCGGCGAGGCCGATGGCCGCCGCATCCAGCAGCCGCCCGGCGGGCAGGGCCAGGGCGCCCTGCGCCACATCCTCCCCGGCGGCGCGGCAATTGGCGCCCCACTCCAGGCCGGGGGGCAGGTGCAGGGCCTCGCCCTCCAGCCGGGCATCCTCCTGCATCATCACCGTATCGGCGCCGGGGGGCAGGGGCGCGCCGGTGAAGATGCGGCAGGCCATGCCCGGCGCGAGCGCCCCCCCCGCCACCTGCCCCGCCGCGACCCGCCCGGCGAGGCAGAGCCGCGTCTCCCCCGCCGCCGCGAGATCGGCATGGCGGATGGCGTAGCCATCGACGGCGCTGTTGGCGAAGGGCGGCAGCGGATGCGGCGCATGCAGCGCGGCGGCCAGGACGCGGCCCCGCGCGCGGGCCAGGGGCAGCATCTCCTCCCCCGGCAGGGGGGCGACGCGCTCCAGGATCAGCGCCGCCGCTTCCTCCACCGACAGGGCGGCGCCACCGCAGGCGAAGCAGTCCTCCGTCAGATGGCCCATGGCGCGACCCAGGGGGCGGCATGCTCCAGCACCAGCGCGGCCACGGCGGGAATATCGTCCAGGCCAGCCTGCGGGAGGCCGGGGGAAGGCGGCGGCACATCCGCCACCACGGCGCGGATCGCCGGGTCCTCCGGGTGCAGCCAGGGCTTGCCATTGGCGGCGCGGAACACCTCGATCTTCGGGTGGGCGTCACGCTTGAAGCCCTCGATCACCACCAGATCCACCGGGGTGAAACGGGCGAGCAGCTCGGCCAGGGGCGGCTCCGGCGCGCCGCGCAGCTCGGTCATCAGCGCCCAGCGGCTGGCGGAGGAGACCAGCACCTGATGCGCGCCCGCCTGGCGGTGGGCGTGGCTGTCCTTGCCGGGCTGGTCCACGTCGAAATTGTGGTGGGCGTGCTTGAGCGTCGAGACCCTCACGCCACGGGCGATCAGTTCCGGCAGCAGGCGGGTCAGCAGGGTTGTCTTGCCGGCGCCACTCCAGCCGGCCAGTCCGATCACGCGCATGGGGGATACTTATCCGGGGGGAGCGATAAAAAAAGGTGGCAGGCGAAGGGCCTGCCCTGAAAAGCCGCCGGCCCTCCCCCGCGCGGGGCGGTCAGGCCGCCAGGACGGCCTGCGCCTCGACCTCCATCGCGGCGGTGCCGAGGGCGCCGACGGCGCGGTAGAAGGGCGTCTCCGCCACCGCCTCGAGGGCGGCGAAGCAGCGCCCGGCCCAGGGCTGCATGTGGCGCGTGAAGAAAGGCCCGGCCTCCTCGGGCGGGGCCGGGAAGACGCCGGCGATCAGCCCGGCCAGGGTCTCGCAGAGGACGCCCAGATGGTCCTCCGGCTCCGTCACGCCGGGGGCGCGGCCGACACCCAGCCGCTCCAGCTCCGCCAGCAAGGCGGCCGGCGGCCCGCCCGCGGAGGGGGCCTCGGGCAGGAAGGCGGAGGAAACCGGGTGCAGGGCCGCCGCGCCGGTGAAAAGGGCGTGGAACTCGGCCTCCACCCCCGGCAGGTCGGTGGCGCGGGCGGCCGTGGAGAGCGCGGCATAGGCCCGGCCCAGCAGGGTGTCCGGCCGCCCCTGCAGGGCGCGCAGATTGGCCAGCAGCGCGCCATCCGGCGGCGCCGCCAGCAACCGGCCCAGCAGGGCGAAAAGCCGCGCCCTTTCCAGTTCCAGGAGATCAAGCTCAGGAGCCGGCGGAACCGGGAGGGTCATGCTCTGCTGCATCCCTATGGCACAGCGTTTCCGGGAGTGGCCCAGCCCGGCAGGGAAGGCCAGCCTGCATTTTGCGGACTCCCCCTGGCTTGGCAAGCTGGCCTTGGCAAGCTGGCCGCTTCCCCCCACCCTCCTCCGAAGGATTCCAGAAGGGAAGCGCGCCATGGCCGAAACCAACCGCCAGATCCTGCTGAAGGCCCGCCCCACCGGGCGCCCGGGGCCGGAGCATTTCGCCCTGGCCGAGGCGCCCCTGCCCGAGCCGGGCCGGGGCGAGGTGCTGCTGCGCCACCGCGTCCTCTCGCTCGACCCCTATATGCGCGGGCGGATGGATGACGTGCCGTCCTATGCCAAACCGGTGGAACTCGGCGCGGTGATGGAGGGCGAATGCGTGGCCGAGGTGCTGGCCAGCCACCACCCCGGCTTCGCCCCCGGCGACTGGGTGCGCGGCGCCCGCGGCTGGCAGACCCATTCCGCCGCCCATGGCAGCACGCTGGTGAAGCTGCCCGCCTCGGGCGGCGTGCCGCCCAGCGCCCATCTCGGCGTGCTCGGCATGCCTGGCACCACGGCCTGGGTCGGCGTCACCGAGATCGGGCGGCCCAAGCCGGGGGAGGTTTTCGTCGTCTCCGCCGCCTCGGGCGCGGTGGGCAGCGTGGCGGGGCAGATCGCCAAGGCCATGGGCTGCCGCGTCATCGGCATCGCCGGCGGGGCGGAGAAATGCCGCTACGTCACCGAGGAGTTGGGCTTCGACGCCTGCCTGGACCATCGGGGGGACCTCGGCGCCGCGCTGGATGCCGCCTGCCCGGAGGGGATCGACGTCTATTTCGAGAATGTCGGCGGCGCGGTGCAGGAGGCCGTCTTCCCCCGCATGCGGCCCTTCGGGCGGATCGCCTTCTGCGGCACGGTGGCGACCTACAATGTCCGCCCCCTGCCGCCCGGCCCTAATCTCGGCGCGCTGGTGAAGAAGAAGCTGCGCCTCCAGGGCTTCATCGTCAACGACCACCCGCAGGCCTGGGTGGAATGGCCGCGCATCGGCGGCGCCTGGATCGCCGAAGGCCGTCTGCGCTGGCGTGAGGACCGGGTGAAGGGCCTGGAGAACGCGCCCGAAGCCTTCATCGGGCTGCTGGAGGGGAAGAATTTCGGCAAGCTGGTGGTGGAATTATAGAATCTTCTTTTTCTGAAGAAAAAGAAGCAAAAAGACTTTCTTTCAGTCTGGCGTCCCACCTCAGGCCCGAGGCGGGACGCCAAATGAAAAAAGTTTTTTGGTTCTTTTTTTTTCAAAAAAGAACGCTTTCCTTCTCTTCCCGATCATACACTTTCCCCCCCGCCACATAGGTGGCGCGGATGCAGCGCTCATCCCCGAGCGTCATCAGCACGAAGAGGCGCTCCGCCAGATCGGCGCAGAGCCCCATGCGGAAGGCCAGCAGAGGCGTCGCCGCCGGGTCCAGCACCACGAGATCGGCCTCCCTGCCGGGTTCCAGGCTGCCGATGCGCCCTTCCAGCGCCAGGGCCTCGGCGCCGCCGCGCGTGGCCATCCAGAAGGCCTGGGCGGCGGAGACGGGCTCCCCGGCCAGGCGCGAGACCTTGTAGGCATCGGCCATGCCGCGCAGGGCACAGAGGCTGGTCCCCGCCCCGATATCGGAGCCGAGGCCGAGCGCCACCTCCCGCCCCGCGCGCCGCGCCTGCCGCGCCCGGAACAGGCCGGAGCCGAGGAAGAGGTTGGAACTCGGGCAATGGGCCAGGGCGCTGCCGCTGGCATGGCAGTGGCACAGCTCCCCCTCCGAGAGGTGGATGCCATGGCCGAAAATGGCGCGCCGCCCCGTCAGCCCGGCCCGGCGATAGACATCGAGGTAATCCGACGCCTCCGGGAAGAGGTCGCGCACCCAGGCGAGTTCCGCCGGGCTCTCGGAGAGATGGGTCTGCACATAGGTGCCGGGATGCTCCGCCCAGAGCCGCCCGGCGGCGGCGAGCTGCTCCGGGCTGGAGGTCGGGGCGAAGCGCGGGGTGATGGCGTAGAGCTGCCGCCCCCGCCCGTGCCAGCGGCGGATCAGCGCCGCGCTCTCGGCGATGCCGCCGCCCGGCGGGTCGAGCAGATTGGCCGGGGCGTTGCGGTCCATCAGCACCTTGCCGGCGATCATGCGGGTGTTGCATCGCGCCGATTCGGCGAAGAACGCCTCGGCCGAGGCGGCATGGACGGTGCCATAGACCGCCGCCGTGGTGGTGCCCGCCGCCAGCAATTCGCGCAGGAAGAGCCGCGCCACGCGGGCGGCGTGCCCAGGGTCGGCAAAGGCGGCCTCGGCGGGGAAGGTGTAGCGCTCCAGCCAGCCCAGTAGCTCCTCCCCCGGCGCGGCGATCATCGGCAGCTGCGGGTAATGGACATGGGCATCGATGAAGCCGGGGCAGATCAGCCCGCCCGCCCAGTGCTCCAGCGGCAGGCCGGCGGGGGCGGCGCCGGGCCAGGGGCCGATCGCGGCGATCTCGCCATCCTCCACCACCAGCAGCGCATCAGGCCAGTATCGCAGCGCCTCGGCCTCCGGCACCCGGAAGGGATCCGCCTGGAAACTGATCGCCGCCCCCCGCAGCGCGCGTGCCGCCATGCCCCGTTCTCCCGCCTTGTCGTCTTTCATCCTGCAACGCAGCGTCAGCGAGGGAAACAGCCCGGCATCCGCCACGGCGGTGCCCTATATCCGCCTTGAAGCCGCCCGATAGCGCGGCCAACCCCCTTGAGGCCCCTTCCGGGGAGCCCCCCCGCGGCACACACCCCGCCGCGCCAGATGAGTGGACCGCATGCTGACGACCCTGCCGAATACCCTGCTCGCCATCGCCCTGCTGTTGGTCGTCGTCAGCGCCATCCAGCCGCTCGCGCGGAGGCTGATGCTCTCCAGCACGGTGCTGCTGGCGGTGGTGGGGGTGCTGCTGGGCGGCGGCGCCGCGCTGCTGCTCGACACCGCCAAGCCCACCCCGCTCGACGAGGTGGCGAATACCCTGGTGCAGTTCCCGGTGAATGCCGAGGTCTTCCTCTTCGTCTTCCTGCCGCTGCTGGTGTTCCACGGCTCGCTCTCGATCGATGTGCGGCGGCTGGCGCGGGACTGGGCGCCGGTGCTGGTCATGGCCGTGGTCGCCGTGCTGGTGACCACGGCGGCCATCGGCTTCGCCCTGGCGCCCATCGCCGGCGTCTCGCTCACCGCCTGCCTGATGCTGGGCGCCATCGTGGCGACGACGGACCCCTCCGCCGTGGTCGGCATTTTCCGCGAGATCGGCGCCAACAGCCGGCTGACCCGGCTGGTGGAGGGCGAGAGCCTGCTGAACGACGCCGCCGCCATCTCCATCTTCACCATTTTCCTGGCGCAGCTGACGGGCGACCACCCGGCGGCGCCGATGGAGGCGGCGCTCACCTTCCTCACCTCCTTCACCGGCGGCATGGCGGTGGGCTTCGTGCTGGCGCGGGCGATGCTGGCCGTGCTGCCCTGGATGGGCGGCAACCGCATGGCCGAGGTCACGCTGACCCTCGCTTTGCCCTATGTCGCCTACATCCTGTGCGATGAGGCGCTGGAATTCTCCGGCGTCGTCGCGGCGGCGGCGGCGGGGCTGACGGTCAGCGCCGTCGGCCCCTCCACCTTCCGCCCGCGCTCCTGGCAGTTCCTCCAGGATATCTGGGACCAGCTCTCCTTCTGGGCCAGCTCGATGGTGTTCATCCTCGCCTCGATGCTGGTGCCGAAGCTGCTGCTGGGCATGCAGCAGCATGACCTGATGCTGATCGGCGTTGTCGTCCTGGCGGCGATGGCGGCGCGCGCGGCGGTGCTGTTCGGCGTCATGCCGCTGCTGCTGCTGGCCAAGCTGTCGCAGCGCGTGCCCATCCCCTTCAAGGTGACGATGCTGTGGGGCGGGCTGCGCGGCGCCATCACCCTGGCGCTGGCGCTCGCCGTCACCGAGAACCGCGCCGTCCCGCGCGAGGTGCAGCAATTCGTGGCCATCGTCGCCACCGGCTATGTGCTCTCCACCCTGCTGGTGAACGGCACCACGCTGCGCTTCCTGGTGCGCGCGCTGAAGCTCGACCGGCTCTCGCCGGCGGACCAGGCGCTGCGCAACCAGGTGGTGGCGATCGGCCTTGGCGAGGTGCGCGACAAGCTGCGCGACACCGCCGCCGATTACGGCTTCTCCGCCCCCACCACCGCGCATGTCGTCGAGATCTACGACCGCCGCGTGAAGGTGGAGACGGCCGCCAACACCTTCGACACCGCGATTTCCGACCGCGAGCGCGTCACCCTCGGCCTCATCACCTTCGCCAGCCAGGAGCGTTCCCTGCTGCTGGAACTGTTCCAGGAACAGGGCCTCTCCCGCCGGATGATGGAGAGCCTGCTGTGGAACGCGGAAAGCATGATCGACGGCGCCCGCACCGAGGGGCGGCTCGGCTATATCCAGGCGGCGCGGCGGCGCCTCCAGCCGGGGCTGCGCTTCCACCTCGCCCACAGGCTGCACCGGCAGTTCCGCATCGACAAGCCGCTGATGCACTGCATGGCCGAGCGCTTCGAGATGCTGCTGCTGACGCATCTCGTCTCCGCCACCATGTCGCGCTTCATGCGGCGGCGGATGGAGCCGGTGCTGGGCAGCCGCGTCACCGATGTGGTGCGCGACATCATCGCCCGGCGGGAGGACCTGCTGCAGGACGCGATGGACACGCTGCGCCTGCAATATCCCGGCTATGCCGAGGCGCTGGAGACGCGGCTGCTGCGCCAGCTCGGCCTGCGGCTGGAGGCGGAGGAATACGCCACGCTGCGCCAGGAATCCCTCGTCGGCGAGGAACTGCACGAGGAGCTGATGCGCGGCCTGGAGGCGATCCGCCGGCAGGTGACGCGGCCCTTGCAGTTCAACATCCAGTCCGGCCTCGACAAGCGCATCGCGGAATTCCCGCTCTTCGCCGGGTTGCAGGATGCGCTGCTGCACGACCTCGCCATGAGCGTGACCAGCCGCTTCACCGTGCCGGGGGAGGATATCTACCGCCGCCGCCAGCGCTCCCGCTCGGTCTATCTCATCAGCCGGGGCGAGGTGACGCTGAGCCGGGAGGGGCAGGAGAGCCTGCTCTCGCATGGCGACATCTTCGGCGAGGTGGAGGTGATCCAGGGCCAGCGCCGCCAGGGCCGCGCCCGCGCCACCAGCTTCTGCCACCTGCTGGAGCTGAGCGCGGCGGATTTCCACCGCCTGCTGGCCGAGGCCCCGGCCCTGGAACGCCGCATCGAACGCGTGGCGGAAAAGCGCGCCGCCAGCCGGCCGGTCGAGGCCGTGCCCGGCCTGGGGGTCTAGCGGCGCGTTTCCAGTGATCGTCTGATTTTAAGAATCTTCTTTTTCTGAAGAAAAAGAAGCAAAAAGACTTTTTCCAGGCTGCCGCCGTCTCCCGGCACGGCGGGGCGCCCAACTGAAAAAGTTTTTTGGTTCTTTTTTTTCAAAAAAGAACGCTTACTCTTTTGTTTCCACGAACACGAGTTCCGCCCCCTCCCCGCCGGCGGTGAGGCGGAGTTCCTCCGCCCCCGCGATGGCGGCGGCGTCGCGCAGGCCGAGGGCCTGGCCATTCAGCCCGGCGGCGCCCTTGGCCACCACCAGATAGCCCACCCGCCCGGCGGCGATGGCCAGGGTGGCGGCCTCGCCGGGGGCCAGGGTGGCGGCCAGCACGGCGGCATCGGCGTTGAGCGGCAGCGCCCCGCTGGCCGCATCCCCCTCCCGGCCGGAGGCCAGCAGGGTGAAGCCCTCCCCCGTGCCGCGCGGGAAGCGGCGGCTGCCCCAGGCGGGCGGCAGGCCCAGGCGGTCCGGCCGGATCCAGATCTGGAACAGGCTGGTGGTGACCGGCTCCAGATTATACTCGGCATGGACGATGCCGCTGCCGGCGGACATCACCTGCACATCGCCCGCCTCGGTGCGGCCCTGGTTGCCCAGATTGTCGCGGTGGCTGATGGCGCCCTCCCGCACGAAGGTGACGATCTCCATGTCCCGGTGCGGGTGGGGGTCGAAGCCGGTGCCGGGGGCGATCTCGTCGTCATTCCAGACGCGGATGCGGCCCCAGCCCATGCGCTCGGCATCGCTGTAATGGCCGAAGGAGAAGTGGTGGCGGGCCTTGAGCCAGCCGAATTCGGCCTGGCCCAGCTCGGCGAAGGGGCGGATCTCGATCATGGGGGCATCCTCGTCCTGTCGGGGCGGGAGATAGGCGCGCCAGCCCCCCGCTGGCGATGCAGCGCCGCCTATCGCCACCATCCACGCCAGTGATGAAGGGAGTTGATGAAGGGCGTTGATGAAGGGGTGGATGACGCCCCTTCGATCCGCTGTCGTATTTTTGCAAAGACCCCCGTTGACGGAGGCGCGGCGGCCCCATAAAAGCCCTCTCACGCCAAACGGCGGTTCGCCTCCTTGCCCAGGTGGTGGAATTGGTAGACGCGCTGGCTTCAGGTGCCAGTGACCGCAAGGTCGTGAAGGTTCGAGTCCTTTCCTGGGCATATTCCCTTGCAAATCCATACGGCGGTTCGGTCGCCGGCGGCACGCCGAAAGGCGGCACGCCAGGGGATGGCGATATGGGACACACCCTTTTCGCACCGAATGCCATGATCAAGCTGCACAAGCACGACCTCCCGGACGGCCTCGATTTCGGCTCCGTCGTGGCCATCGACACCGAAACCATGGGCCTCGACCCGCGGCGGGACCGGCTCTGCCTCGTGCAGCTCTCGGCCGGGGATGGCAACGCGCACTGCGTGCAGATCATCCCGGAGAGCCTGGGGGGC
Source organism: Roseomonas sp. GC11 (assembly GCF_024437745.1). Classification (GTDB taxonomy): domain Bacteria; phylum Pseudomonadota; class Alphaproteobacteria; order Acetobacterales; family Acetobacteraceae; genus Pseudoroseomonas. The sequence goes on from NZ_JANFNY010000005.1 coordinate 45,329, forward strand.
CGGGGCGCTGACTGCCCCAACCTCAAGGCGCTGCTCACCAACCCGGATGTGGTGAAGCTGTTCCATTTCGCCCGCTTCGACGTGGCCATCCTGCGCGCCGCCCTGGGCATTGAATGCGCCCCCGTGCGCTGCACCAAGATCGCCGCCAAGCTGGTGCGCACCTTCACCGACCGCCACGGGCTGAAGGACCTCTGCCGCGAGCTGCTGGGCGTCGAGATCTCCAAGCAGCAGCAGTCGAGCGACTGGGGCGCGCCGGAGCTGACGCCGGAGCAGCTGGCCTATGCCGCCTCCGACGTGCTGCACCTGCATGCGCTCTGGGCGAAGCTGGAGGCGCTGCTGAAGCGCGAGGGGCGGCTGGAGCTGGCCGAGTCCTGCTTCCGCTTCCTGCCGGCGCGCGGGCAGCTGGACCTGATGGGCTATGAGGAGCCTGACATCTTCGCCCATTGAGGCGGGCGGCCCGCCGGGTTTCTCCGCCCGGGCTGCGCGGCGGGGGTGAAATTCACCCCCCTTTCTTCTGCTTCCAACGCCCTGGAACAATGCTGAACTGGCATGGTTCTTGGAAGGGCGCCACACTCCTGCGTTGACCCGGCGGGGTTGCCGCCCCATACAAGGGGCGTGAGGTCCTCTCCCCATCCCGCCCCGTGCGCGACTCGCCCAGCCCCTGCGACTCGCCAGGCCCCCGCGGGGGCCGAGATGCCGGTGGGGCCGGCCCGCAAAGCCGCCAGCAAAGCCAAGGCATGACCCTGTCCTCCCCCCCGCGCGGCCGCCCGCCCGCGCCCCGCGCCGAGCGCGGCACCGGCCGGCCCCGGACGCTGCTGCCCTCCCGCGCGCGGCAGACGCTGGATGCGGGGTCGATGGCGCGGCGGCGCGTCGCGCTGGTGCTGGCCAAATGGCTGCTGCCGGTGGCGGCCCTCGGGCTGCTGGCGGCCATCGCCCTCTGGCCGGAATTCGACCGGGCGGAGGATCGCGGCCGCCTCGCCTTCCGCCGCGTGACGCAGACCAGCGCCGAGGCCATGCGCCTCTCCGCCGCGCGCTACCAGGGGATCGACGAGCAGGGCCGGCCGGTGAACGTCACCGCCGCCACCGCCCTGCAGCAGAACCAGGACGCGCCGATCGACCTCGACCAGCCCCGCGCCGACATGCTGCTGAGCAGCGGCGCCTGGGTGCTGCTGGAGGCCCGCCAGGGCCGCTACCAGCGCGAGGCCAACCACCTGTCGCTGAACGGCGACGTGACCCTCTGGCATGATGATGGCAGCATGCTGCGGACCGAGACGGCAGAGATCGACATCACCGCCGGCGGTGCCACCGGGGACCGCCCCGTGGCCGCCCAGGGGCCCTTCGGCACCCTGGTGAGCGAGGGCTTCCGGCTGGAGAACCGGGGCCAGGTGGTGGTCTTCACCGGCCATGCCCGCGCCGTGCTGGAGGGCGGCCACTGATGCGCGCCACCTTCTCCCCCCAGGCTCTGCCCCGCCAGGCTCTGCCTACCCAGGCTCTGCCCCGCCTGCCCGCCGCGGCTCTGCTGGCGCTGCTCGGCGCCGCCCTGCTGCCCGCCGCCGCCCGCGCCCAGGCGCTGGACCTCACCCAGGGCGGCCCCGTCGAGGTCACCGCCACCGATGGCATCGAGTGGCGCCAGCTGGAACAGGTGGTGATCGCGCGCGGCAATGCCCGCGCCGTGCGCGGCGGCGTGACGCTGACGGCGGACCGGCTGATCGCCCGCTACCGCCCCAGAGCGAGCCAGGGGGCGAGCCCGCCCGCCACGCCCGGCGGCGCCGAGACCCCGATGTCCGGCGGCGAGATCTGGCGGCTGGAGGCGGAAGGCAATGTCCGCATCGACACCGCCACCGACCATGCCGAGGGCGACCGCGCCATCTACGACATGGATCAGGCCGTGATGGTGATGACCGGCCGCGCCCTGAAGCTGACCACCCCCAAGGACACGCTGACCAGCCGCGACAGCATGGAATACTGGCCCGCCCGCCGCATGGCCGTGGCGCGCGGCGCCGCCGTGGTGGTGACGGAGGACCAGCGCCGCATCGCCGCCGACACGCTGGTGGGCTATTTCCGCGACCAGGGCGCGCCCCCGGCCGGAAACACCGCGGCCGCCACCCGCCCGGCCAGCCCGGCACCGCGCCCCGCCTCCCCGGCGGGAAGCGCGGCCGGCGCCGAGGGCAGCCAGCTCGACCGCGTCGAGGGCTTCGGCAATGTCGAGATCCGCACCCCCGCCGAGGTGGTGCGCGGCGACCGTGGCGTCTATTCCGAAACCACCGGCATGGCCCGGCTGCTCGGCGGCGTGCGCATCACCCGCGGCGACAACCAGCTCAACGGCCAGGAAGCCATCGTCAACATGAAGAGTGGCGTGGCCCGCCTCGTCTCCACCCCCGGCCAGCGCGTGCAGGGGCTGATCATCCCGCAGCAGGGCCAGCAGGCCCTGCAACCGCAGGGGCAGCCCAGCCAGGGCCAACAGGGCCAGAACCCCGCCCCGCAACCCCGCAACCCCGGCGGAGCGAACACCCGGTGAGCCCCTCCCTCAAGGTCGTCCCCGGCGAGGCCGGGCTGGTCGCCACCGGCCTCGGCAAGCGCTACAAGAAGCGCCCCGTGGTCCGCAACGTCTCGATCAGCGTCAAGCGTGGCGAGGCCGTGGGCCTGCTCGGCCCCAACGGCGCCGGCAAGACCACCACCTTCTACATGATCACCGGCCTCGTCCGCCCGGACCAGGGGCAAGTCTTCATGGACGGGCACGACGTCACCACCCTGCCCATGTATCGCCGCGCCCGCATGGGCCTCGGCTACCTGCCGCAGGAAGCCTCGATCTTCCGCGGCCTCAGCCTGGAGGACAATATCCGCGCCGCGCTGGAGGTGGTGGAGCCCGTCCGCGCCCGGCGCGAGCAGATGCTGGACGAGCTGCTGGCGGAATTCGGGCTGACGCATCTGCGCCGCTCCCCCTCCCTCGCCCTCTCGGGCGGCGAGCGGCGGCGCTGCGAGATCGCCCGCGCGCTCGCCACCCACCCCGCCTATGTGCTGCTGGACGAGCCGCTGGCCGGCATCGACCCCATCGCCGTGGGCGAGATCCGCGACCTCGTGAAGCACCTGAAGAACCGCGGCATCGGCGTGCTGATCACCGACCACAATGTGCGCGAGACGCTGGAGATCATCGACCGCGCCTATATCCTGCATGACGGGCAGGTGCTCATGGAAGGCACGCCGCAGGACATCGTGGCGCATGAGGGCGTGCGCCGCGTCTACCTGGGCGAGCGGTTCAGCCTCTAGCATGGCTGCGCTGCACCCCATCCGTGCGGCCGCCCCCGCCCCGCGCCTGAAGGGCTGACCCGCATGGCCGGCATCGGTCCGCGCCTCGACCTGCGGCAGAGCCAGTCCCTGGTGATGACGCCGCAGCTGCGCCAGGCCATCAAGCTGCTGCAATCCTCCAATCTGGAGGTCATCGCCTTCGTCGAGGAGGAGCTGGAGCGCAACCCGCTGCTGGAGCGCGACGAGCGCCCCGAGCTGCCGGCCGAGCGCGCCGAGCCCGCCCCCGCCGCCACCGCCCCCGCCGACTGCTTCGAGAGCGCCGCCGCCCCCACCCTGCCGGCCGAGTCCGAGGCTCCGCTCGACATCGGCGACTGGTCCAACGTCTATGACGGCGAGGGCGGCTTCCAGGAGGCCGGCGGCCGGGGCGGCCGGCTCGACTTCGGCGAGGATGAGCGCGGCATCGACGAGATGGCGCCCGACCGCCCGCGCAGCCTGCGCGAGGAACTCGCCACCCAGCTTCGCCTCGCCTTCGACACGCCGGGGGACCGGCTGATCGGCGCGCAGATGATCGCGCTGCTCGACCCCTCCGGCCGGCTGCTGGTGGAGGATGCCGCCATCGCCGCCGCCATGGGCTGCGAGGAGGCGCATGTCGCCGCCATCCGCGCCCGCATGCAGCGCTTCGAGCCGGTGGGGATGTTCTGCCGCAGCCTCGCCGAATGCCTCGCCGCCCAGCTCGCCGAGCGCAACCGGCTGGACCCGGCCATGCAGGCCCTGCTCGACAACCTCGAACTCCTCGCCCGGCGCGACATGCGCGGGCTGATGCGCGCCTGCGGCGTCGATGCCGAGGACCTGGCCGAGATGGTGGCGGAGCTGAAGCGCCTCGACCCCAAGCCCGGCGCCGGCTACGACGATACCCCGCCCCCCGCCCTGCTGCCCGATGTGCTGATGCGCCGCGCCCCGCTGCGCAGCGCCACCCCGGGCGACACCAGCGGCACCACCATGGGAGGCATCCCGGGCGCCCCCCCGGGGGAGGCCAGCGAATGGGTGCTGGAGCTGAACCCCGAGACCCTGCCCCGCGTTCTGGTCAACCGCGGCTTCCACGCCCGCGCCCTGGTCAGCGCCTCGCGCGAGGACCGCGCCTTCCTCTCGGAGAAATTCCAGGCCGCCAACTGGCTGGTGAAAAGCCTGGAGCAGCGCGCCGGCACCATCCTGAAGGTCGCCGCCGAGATCGTCCGCCGCCAGGACGGCTTCTTCCGCCACGGCGTCGAGCACCTGCGCCCGCTGATCCTGCGCGACGTGGCGGAGGCGGTGGAAATGCACGAATCGACCGTCAGCCGCGTCACCGCCAACAAATACATCGCGACGCCGCGCGGCCTCTTCGAGCTGAAATATTTCTTCACCACCGCCATCGGCGGCACCGGCGGGGAGACCTTCAGCGCCGAGGCCATCCGCCATCGTATCCGCAGCATGGTCGCGGCGGAAACGCCGGATGATATCCTCAGCGATGACGCCATCGTCGCAGCTTTGCGTCGGGAAGGTGTGGACATCGCCCGGCGAACGGTGGCCAAATACAGGGAAGCGCTGCGGATACCATCTTCGGTGCAGCGCAAACGGGAGAAGGCCGTCCCGGCCTGACCCGAAGCGGGCGCACCCGGTTGCCATACCCTGGCAGGCAGGCGCACCCCGTCCGCTTCGCCGTCCCCAGGGGCGGCCCCTCCCCCATACAAGAAGGAGGGGTTACCCCGCCATGCACATCGTCGTCGCAGGGAAACAGGTCGAAACCGGCGAAGCCCTGAAGGTCCATGTGGCCGAGGGTCTGAAGACCGTCACCAAGAAATACTTCGATCACGCCCTGGAAGCGTATGTCACCTTCTCCAAGAGCCGGTCTTTCTTCGGCTGCACCATCGATATCCACGCCGGACGCGGGCTGAGCCTGCGCGGCGAGGGCGAAGGCGCCGATGCCCACCGTGCCTTCGACGAGGCCGCCACACACATCGCCAAGCGCCTGCGCCGCTACCGGCGCCGCATGAACGAGCATTCCCGCAGCCTGGCCGATGAACGCCTGCCGCGCAGCGCCGAGACGGCGCGCCAGGTGATCCTCGCCCAGCCCCTGGAGGAGCCCGAGGAAGAACAGCTGGAAACCGCCGCCCCCGAGGCGCCGCAGGACCAGGGCGACCACGGCGCCATCATCGCCGAGGCGCCCACCGAGATCGCCCACCTCTCCGTCAGCGAGGCGGTGATGCGCCTCGACCTCGGGCAGGTGCCGGTGGTGATGTTCCGCAACCGCGGCAGCGGCCAGCTGAACGTCGTCTATCGCCGCCCGGATGGGCATATCGGCTGGATCGACCCCGCCGCGGCCTGAGGCCCTTGGGGAGGCTCCGCCTCCCCAAACCCCTCGTCTGGGGTGGCAGGGCCACCCCAGACCCCGCCTTCAGAAAAACAGTCGTGGGGGTCTGGGGGAACTCAGTTCCCCCAGCGGGGTCCGGGGCAGCGCCCCGGCTCTTCCTTTACCGGCACATCAGCACCGGGATATCGGCATTCTCCAGCACATGCCGCGTCACGCCGCCCAGGATGAGCTGGCGCAGGCGCGAATGGCTGTAGGCGCCCATGCACAGCAGGTCCGCCCCGAAATCCCGCACCGCGCCCAGCAACCCGGCGCCGACCTCACGCGTCAGCGGCTTGAAGGGCACCGCCTCCGCGCTGATGCCGTGCCAGCGCAGATAGGCCTGCAAGCCTTCCGCCGCCGGCCCGCGCCGCTGGTAATCCTCGCTGTGCAGGACGCGCACCGCCTCGGCATGGTGCAGCCAGGGCAGCGCCGCCGCCACCGCCGCGGCACTCTCCGCCGTGCCGTTCCAGGCGCAGCAGACGCGGCTGCCAATCGTCTTCGGCGCCTCACGCGGGGCGATCAGCACCGGCCGCCCCGAGTCGAACAGCACCGCATGCAGCGCGTCGGAGGAGGAGACATCCTCATCCGCCTCCGGGTGCGGCACCACCGCCATGTCATAGAGGCGCGACTGCTGCGCCACGATATCCTCCTCCCGCCCCGCGATCGACTCGAAGGACAGCGTCGGCCCCTCGGTCTTCAGCGCGCTCTCGGCGGAAAGGGCGATCGTCACATCCCGGCCCTGCACGAACTTCTCGAACAGCGCCCGCACGCGGCCGGCGCGCTCGCCGCTCTCGCGCTCCGTCGCCGCCATCATCTCCTCGATCATGGCGCCGGAAAGGCCCTCGCCCGCCAGCGGCGCCACGTCCCGCGCATCCACCCGCACATGCAGGCAGTGGACATGCGCGTTCCAGGTGCGCGCCACCATCAGCGCGGTGTTCAGCGCCGCCTCGCCCGCGGCGGTTCCGGTCAGCGGCAGCAGCAGCCGGCGATAGGCCATGGGTCGCTCTCCTTCATCATGCCCGGGTCCTTGGTGTGCCCGGTCTCATCGCCAGTCTAACAGCCAAGCACGGCGAAGGGAGCCGTCACACGGCGAGACGACTCGTTAAAAAAATGTCCCGAACTGGGAGGGCTCCGCCCTCCCAGACCCAAACGGAAAGAAAACTGGGAGGGCTCCGCCCTCCCAGACCCAAGCTGAAAGAAAACTGGGAGGGCTCCGCCCTCTCAGACCCAAGCTGAAAGAAAACTGGGAGGGCTCCGCCCTCCCAGACCCTCCGGCCGGGGGGACAGGGTCCCCCCGGACCCCGCCTTCAGCCAGCCGCGCAACGCTCCCAGCCCAGCGCCCCGATGTCGCGGCGCGCGGCCGCCTCAAGGACCGCCAGATCGGCATCGGAGGCATCACCCCGCCGCGCCGCCACGCGGGCCCGCAGCACCTCCAGCGGGGCCTCCAGCCAGAGGCCCCTGAAGGAAACACCGGCGCGCCGCGCCACCGCCTCGATGCCCGCGCGCATCGCCGGGTCCAGGAAGGCGGCATCGGCGATCACGCTGTGGCCCGCACGCAGGGCCTGCTCGGCCTCGGCGAACAGCTCGGCATGGACGGCGGCACTCTCCGCCTCGGTATAGGCGGAGGGGGGAAGGTGGGTTTCGGGGGGGACGCCGTGGCGGCGCTTGCGGATCTCGTCGCTGCGCAGCACCAGCGCGCCGGGCAGGGCGCCGAGGGCGGGGGCCAGCTGGCGGGCGCGCAGGCTCTTGCCCGCGCCGGGCAGGCCGCCCACGGCCATCAGGCAGGGCGGCGGCGGGGAGAGCGCGGCCTCGGCCCGCGCCAGCCAAGGCAGCCCATCCTCCCCCACCCGTTGCAGGCAATGCGCGCGGATCAGGAAACGCAGGGACAGCCAGAGCGGCAGCCCGGCCACCAGCCCGGCATCGCCGCCGCGCGCCACATAGCGGTTGAGCACCCGGTTGGCCGCCGGCAGGCCGGCGCGCATCACCAGATCGGCCAGCAGGAAGGCGAGGTCATAGCCGGTGTCGATGGTGGCCAGGGCCTCGTCGAATTCCAGCGCGTCGAAGGCCACCGGGGCGCCCTGCCACAGCACCAGATTGCCCAGATGCAGGTCGCCATGGCAGCGCCGCACCCGCCCCGCCGCATCGCGCGCCACCAGGGCGGGGGCCAGGCGGCGGTCAAGCGCCAGCGCCGCCGCCCGCCACGCGGCGATGCGCGCGGGCGGCAGGCCGGTGGAGAGCGCGGCCTCCGCCGCCCCCTCCACCACCGCCGCCAGGGCAGAGGGCGAGGCCCAGCCGCGCACCGTGGGCAAGGCGGCATGCAGCACCGCCACCGCATCGCCCAGCGCATCCTGCAACGGCGCATCCAGCGCCCCGCGCGCGGCGATGGCATCGAGGAAATCCGCCGCCGGCAGGGGCGCCATCTCCAGCACCCACTCTTCCGCCGGGCCTTCCCCGCCGAGGCGCAGCGCGCCATCCGGGCCCCGCGTCAGCGGGTGGACGGCGCGGTAGAGGCCGGGCGCGGCCGGCGCGTTCAGGGCGAATTCGCGCTGGCAGAAACGCCCCCGCGCCGCCAGCGTGCTGAAGTCCAGGAACTCCAGCGCCACGGCCTTCTTCAGCTTCAGCACCCGGTCGGGGCCGATGAAGATGGCGGAGATATGCGTCTCCACCGGCCGCTCATCCCCGGTGAGGCGGCGGAGCAGCGCCGCCGCCTCCGCCTGCCCCGCCGGGATGGTCACGGGTAGAGCGTCTCCACCCGCCAGCCGCCCCCAGGCCCGCTCTCCGGCCCGCCCTCTGGCAGCCGCAGGAAGACGCGGCGGTCATGCAGGCGGAAGGGCATGTCCTGCCAGAACTCGATGCGCGCCGGCAGCAGGCGGTAGCCGCCCCAGTGCGGCGGGCGGGGCACATCCTCACCGGGGAAGCGGGCCTCGGCCGCGGCCACCGCCGCCTCCAGCTCCGCCCGGCCGGAGAGCGGGCGCGACTGCTGCGAGGCCCAGGCCCCCAGCCGCGACAGGCGCGGGCGGGTGGCATAATAGGCATCGGACTCCGCCTCGCTCACCAGCTCCACCGCGCCCTCGACGCGCACCTGCCGGCGCAGGGTCTTCCAGTGGAAGAGCAGCGCGGCGCGCGGGTTGGCGGCCAGCTCATCCCCCTTGCGGCTCTGCCGGTTGGTGAAGAAGACGAAACCCCGCTCCTCCAGCCCCTTCAGCAGCACGATGCGGGCGGAGGGAAAGCCCTCCGGCGTCGTGGTGGCCAGTGTCATGGCATTGGGGTCGTTGGGCTCGGAAGCCTCGGCCTCCTGCATCCAGTCGCGGAACAGCGCGAAAGGTTCGGTGGCGGTGATCGGCGCGGTCATGCGGCTCCCCCTTGCCCAGGCGTCGGGGGTGTGCCACCACGCCCACACCCTTGCAACGGGGAAAGCCCGGGGAATGCCCTGCGCCCCGTCCCTCCTCCCCCCAACAGTGAAAAGCGGTTCTGCCTGCCCATGGAAGCTGCCGATCCCCAAGCGACGATCCCCACCGGCACGCTGATGGCCGGCAAGCGCGGCCTCATCATGGGTGTCGCCAATGACCGCTCCATCGCCTGGGGCATCGCCCGCGCCCTGGCCGCCCAGGGAGCGGAGATCGCCTTCACCTACCAGGGCGAGGCGCTGGAGAAGCGCGTCCGCCCGCTGGTCCAGTCCATCGGCGCTGACATCCTGCTGCCCTGCGATGTCACCGACGAGGCCAGCATCGACGCCGTCTTCGCCGAGCTGGAAAAGCGCTGGGGCAAGATCGACTTCCTGGTCCATGCCATCGGCTTCGCCGACAAGCAGTTCCTGCGCGGCCGCTACATGGACACGCCGCGGGAGGCTTTCCTCCAGGCGCTGGACATCTCCTGCTACTCCTTCGTCTCGGTCAGCCGCCGCGCGGCGGCGCTGATGCCGGAGGGCGGCTCGCTGCTGACCCTCTCCTATCTGGGGGCGGAGCGCGTCACGCCGCACTACAACGTGATGGGCGTGGCCAAGGCGGCGCTGGAGGCCAGCGTCCGCTACATGGCGGTCGATGTCGGCGGGCAGAATATCCGCGTCAACGCCATCAGCGCCGGCCCGATCAAGACGCTGGCGGCCAGCGGCATCGGCGATTTCCGCTACATCCTGAAGTGGAACCAGTACAACGCGCCGCTGAAGCGCAACGTGACCATCGAGGATGTCGGCGGTGCGGGGCTCTACCTGCTCTCCGACCTCGGCTCCGGCGTCACGGGCGAGGTGCACCATGTCGATTGCGGCTACCACATTGTCGGCATGAAGGCGGTGGACGCGCCGGACATTTCGGTGGTCTGACCCCCGGAAGGCGGGGCCTGGGGTGGCCCTGCCACCCCAGCGGAGGGGTCTGGGGAGGCAGAGCCTCCCCAGTTTTTCTTTCAGTTTGCCCCTCGGCGGACATGCCTTCGCGCTGCCCCCTTGGCCATTCCCCCTCCCATCCCGCATAACCGGCGCCCTTGACCTTTGCCGCCGGTGCCCCGCCCATGTCCCACAACAGTTTCGGCCATCTCTTCCGCGTCACGAGTTGGGGCGAGAGCCATGGCCCCGCGATTGGCGGCGTGGTGGATGGCTGCCCGGCGGGCATTCCCCTCACCGAGGCGGATATCCAGCCCTTCCTCGACAAGCGCCGCCCCGGCCAGAGCAAATTCGTCACCCAGCGGCAGGAGCCGGACCAGGTCCGCATCCTCTCCGGCGTCTTCGAGGGGGTGACCACCGGAACGCCCATCGCCCTGGTGATCGAGAACCAGGACCAGCGCAGCAAGGACTATGGCGAGATCAAGGACCGCTTCCGCCCCGGCCATGCGGACCTCGCCTACCACCTGAAATACGGCGTGCGCGACTATCGCGGCGGCGGCCGCTCCAGCGCCCGCGAGACGGCGGTGCGCGTCGCCGCCGGGGCCATCGCCCGCAAGGTGCTGGGCGATGGCATCCTCCTCCGCGGCGCCATGGTGGCCATGGGGCCGCTCGGCATCGACCGCGCCCGCTTCGACTGGGCGGAAACCGACAGAAATCCCTTCTTCTGCCCCGACCCCGGCGCCGTGCCGCTGTGGGAGGAAAAGCTGGCCGCCACCCGCAAGGCCGGCTCCTCCCTCGGCGCCGTCATCGAACTGGTGGCGGAGGGCGTGCCCGTGGGCCTCGGCGCGCCGCTCTATGGCAAGCTGGATGCCGACCTCGCCGCCGCGCTGATGAGCATCAACGCCGTCAAGGGCGTCGAGATCGGCGAGGGCTTCGCCAGCGCCGCCCTCGATGGCGAGGCCAATGCCGATGAGATGCGCATGGGCGCGCAGGGCGAGGTGGAATTCCTCTCCAACCATGCCGGCGGCATCCTGGGCGGCATCTCCACCGGGCAGCCCGTCATCGCCCGCTTCGCGGTGAAGCCGACCTCCTCCATCCTCACGCCCCGCCGCAGCGTGGACCGCTTCGGGGAAGAGGTCGAAGTGCTCACCAAGGGGCGGCATGACCCCTGCGTCGGCATCCGCGCCGTGCCGGTGGGGGAGGCCATGATGGCCTGCGTCCTCGCCGACCACCTGCTGCGCCACCGGGCGCAGAACCCGGATGCCCCCACCCGGCCCCGGCTGCCGCGCAACTGAGGCGGGAGGCGCCGCCTCCCCACACCAGGCTTTGCTCTCTGGGGAGGCTCCGCCTCCCCAAACGAAAAGAAGATTCTCTGGGGAGGCTCCGCCTCCCCAGACCCCTCCACCGGGGTGGCAGGGCCACCCCGGACCCCGCCATCAGAAAGAGCATCCACCGAATAACCAAGCAAAGCACTTGACTATTTTCGGGTCTGTCAGGATAGGGAAGGCACACAGAACGGCCGAGGCACCTCAACCATGCTCCAGGCTTCCCCCGCCACCGACGATGCCACCTCCGATGCCAGCGGCGCCTGCCGCGGCTTCCTGGCCCTGGCCGGGGAACAGGTCTGGCGACAGCGCATGGCCGATATCGCCGCCCGCGCCCGCCCCCGCTCCTGGAGCGGCCGCGCCGCGCAGCAGCGCCACGCCCTGGAACTCCTCCTCGCCCGCCTCGCCGACCCGCGCCAGACCCCGCGCCTGAGCGCCGCCGAGCAGCAGGTCCTCGCCCTGGCGCGCGAGGCCGTGGCCCTGGCCGATACCCTGCCCGCCCACCCCCGCGCCCGCCTGCGCCAGCGCCTGATGGAGGGGCTGACGGGGGAGGCCACCCTCATCCCCCTCTTCCACCTGCTGCGCGAGGCCAGCCGCCAGCGCGCGCGCGGCTTCACCGTGCATTTCGCCGGCCTCGCCGATGACGCGCCCTATGACCTGCTGATCGAGCGCGAGGGCATGGCGGCGGAACTCGCCTGCCGCACCGTCTCCGCCGAGGAAGGCCGCCACCTGCACCGGCAGGACTGGTGCACCCTGGTGGATGGCATCAACCCCGACCTGCAAACCTGGCTGGCCGCCCATCCCGGCCGCTACCTGCTGAAGATGACCCTGCCCGAGGGCATCCAGGACCAGGCGGCCCTCGCCGACCTCCAGCGCCAGGTGAGCAACCTCCTCGCCACCGAGAAGCGGCAGGACGCCACCGCCGCCGCCGTGCTGAAGCTGGACCCGCTGATGCTCGCCGGCGTCCAGGCCGCCGGGCAGTCCATCGCCCAGGCCCTGCCGCAGAAGCTGCGCGACCTCTTCGGCCCCGATGCCCATCTGGCCGTGACCGGCGACCCGGCGGCGGGCAGCCTCTTCGTCATGGCCGCCCGCGCCGGGCGGGAGAACGCCCTGGCCGCCACCGTCGTCCGCCACCTCGGCGCGGCGGCGGAGCAGGGCCTCACCGGCACGCGGCCGGGCATCGTCTGCATCTTCCTCGACGATATCGAGCGCGCCGAATGGCGCATGCTGCGCGAGACGCTGGAGCTGGAAGGCGCCGTGCGCCGCTTCTTCACCACCCAGGCCGCGGCGCGAATCACCGCCGCCGCCTGCGCCACCCGGCTGGAGATGTTCGGCCTCGCCCCGCCCGACGGCGCGGAGGCCGGGGAGCTGCGATTCCGCAACCAGTCCCATCCGGCGGCGCGGGAGCCCGCCCTGCTGCCGGCCATCGCCTCCTGCTGAGGCTTCTCCTTTAACATTTTGAAAACAAAAAACCCCTGCGGCACCCGATCGGTGCGGCGGGGGTTTTTGTATCAAACCGAGGCATTCGTAACCGAAACGTGACGGACACATTCCACGCCCACCGCAAAGTTTCGTCTCGGTGCTGCCACTTTTTCCCGGCATGGTGCGTTGCAATGCAATCCCGCAACCCCTGCCTCCAAGGGCGCTCCGATGTCTGAACGAGAGATGGAAGCCAAGCTGGTGGAGCTGGACCGGCTGCTGAACGATCCGGAGGTCCAGATGGACCCGCATCGTGTCTGGTCGCTGCTGCAGGAAATCTCCGGCGCCAAAGCCGCCCCGGCCGCCCCCCGCGCGGCCTGAGGGAGAGGACTCACGGATGGGTTTCCAAAGGCCTCAGGCCTTTGGTGGGGAGAGTATGAGAGGGGCAAAGCCCCTCTCATAAAGGCCGCGCCGGCAGGCCCGGCCTAGCCTTCCCGCCGTGCCGCGATCAGGAATTCCCGGTTGCCCTCCGGCCCCAGGATGGGGCTGGCCTCCACCCCCAGCACGGACCAGCCCGCCAGGGCGGACCACCATTCCACCACCCGCGCGCAGACCTCGTCATGCACCGCCGGGTCGCGCACCACGCCGCCCTTGCCCACCTTCTCCGGCCCCGCCTCGAATTGCGGCTTGATCAGCGCCACGGCCCAGGCCCCCGGCGCCGCCAGCCCCAGCGCCGCCGGCAGCACCGTCGCCAGCCCGATGAAGCTGGCATCGCACACCACCACCCCCGGCGCCTCCGGGATCAGCGTGGCATCCAGGCGGCGGGCATTGGTCTTCTCCAGCACCACCACCCGCGCATCGCTGCGCAGCTTCCACGCCAATTGGCCATGGCCGACATCGACGGCATAGACCTTCGCCGCGCCATGATGCAGCAGCACATCGGTGAAGCCGCCCGTCGAGGCCCCCACATCCACCGCCACGCGGCCCGCCGGGTCCAGCCCGAAATAAGACAGGGCATGGGCCAGCTTCATGCCGCCACGGCTCACCCAGGGGTGCTCCTGGCCCTTCACCTCCAGCGGCGTGTCCTCCGCCACCGGCTGGCCAGGCTTCTCCACCCGGCGCGTTTCGGAAAACACCTTGCCGGCCATGATCAGGGCCTGCGCCTTGGCGCGCGACTCCACAAGGCCGCGCTCGACCAGCGCCACATCGGCGCGTTGCTTGGGCATGGTTATCACTCCAGGGGCAGGATTCCAGGGGCTCCGCCCCTGGACCCCGCCGGGGGGACAGGGTCCCCCCGGACCCCGCCTTCCGTTCTGATTTACGCGCGGGCGGTCTGCGCGGCGACGCCCAGGGCGGCGCAGGCGGTCTCGACAATCGCGCGGGCGGAAAGGCCGGCGGTCTCGTACTGGGCCTTCGGGGTGTCGTGGTCCAGGTAGAGGTCCGGCAGCGTCATCGGGCGGAACTTCAGCCCATGGTCGAACAGGCCGCGCCCGGCCAGATGGTGCATCACCAGCGCGCCGAAGCCGCAGACCGAGCCCTCTTCCAGGGTGATCATCACCTCATGCTCGCGCGCCAGCCGCTCCACCAGCGCGGTGTCGAGCGGCTTGGCGAAGCGGGCATCGGCCACGGTGCAGGACAGGCCGCGCGCCGCGAGCTCGTCCGCCGCCTTCAGGCATTCCTGGAGCCGCCCGCCATAGCTGAGCAGCGCCACCTTCGTGCCCTCCCGCAGCACCCGGCCACGGCCGATCTCCAGCACCCGCCCGCGCGCCGGCACCGCCTCCAGCCCGAACCCCTCCCCGCGCGGGAAGCGGAAGGCCACCGGCCCCTCGTCAAAGGCGGCGGAGGTGGCGACCATATGAGCCAGTTCCACCTCATCGGCGGGCGCCATCAGCACCATCTGCGGCAGGCAGCCGAGATAGGCGATGTCATAGGCCCCGGCATGGGTGGCGCCATCCGCCCCCACCAGCCCGGCGCGGTCCAGCGCGAAGCGGACGGGCAGCTTCTGCAGCGCCACGTCATGCATCACCTGGTCATAGGCGCGCTGGAGGAAGGTGGAATAGATCGCCACGAAGGGCTTCATCCCCTCCGTCGCCATGCCGGCGGCGAAGGTCACGGCATGCTGCTCGGCGATGCCGACATCGAAGCAGCGCTTCGGGAAGCGCTTCTCGAACAGGTCGAGCCCGGTGCCCGAGGGCATGGCCGCCGTCACCGCCACGATGCGCGGATCCGCCTCCGCCTCGGCGATCAGCGACTGGGCGAAGACCTTGGTATAGGTCGGCGGGCCGGGCGGCGCCTTGGCCTGGGTGCCCGTCACCACGTTGAACTTGGCCACCGCGTGGTACTTGTCGGCGCTGGCCTCGGCGGGGGCATAGCCCTTGCCCTTCTGCGTCACCACATGCAGCAGCACGGGCGCGCCATCCTCCGCATCGCGCAGGTTGCGCAGGATGGGCAGCAGGTGGTCCAGGCTGTGGCCATCGATCGGGCCGACGTAATAGAAGCCCAGCTCCTCGAACAGCGTGCCGCCGGTCAGCAGGCCGCGCGCATATTCATCGGCCCGCCGCGCGGCGCGCTCCAGCGGCGCCGGGAAGCGCCGCGCCAGCTTCGCCATCATCTCCCGCAGCGAGAGGAAGGGGCGGGAGGAAATCAGCCGCGACAGATAGGCCGACATCGCCCCCACCGGCGGCGCGATCGACATGTCATTGTCGTTCAGCACCACGATCAGGCGGGAGCGCATGGCCCCGGCATTGTTCATGGCCTCATAGGCCATGCCCGCGCTCATCGCGCCATCGCCGATGACGGCGATGACGTTGCGGTCATCCCTCGCCCCCGCCTGGCGCTTCAGGTCGCGCGCCACCGCCATGCCCAGCCCGGCCGAGATGGAGGTGGAGGAATGCGCGGCGCCGAAGGGGTCGTATTCGCTCTCGCTGCGGCGGGTGAAGCCGGACAGCCCCCCCGCCTGCCGCAGCGTGCGGATGCGGTCGCGCCGCCCGGTCAGGATCTTGTGCGGATAGGCCTGGTGGCCGACATCCCAGATCAGCCGGTCCCGCGGCGTGTCGAACACGGCGTGGATGGCCACCGTCAGCTCCACCACGCCCAGCGAGGCGCCGAGATGCCCGCCCGTCTGGCTGACGGCGTGGATCGTCTCGGCGCGCAGCTCGGCGGCGAGCTGCCGGAGCTGCTCGGCGGAGAAGTTGCGCATGTCGGCGGGGATGCGCACGCGGTCCAGCAGCGGCGTGGCGGGGGGCACGAGGCCACCCGCCGCCGCATTCGGGGAATTCGCCATCAGGACCTCCGGGCGATGGTGTAGTCGGCCAGCATCCGCAAGAGATCGGCACGATCCCCGAAGCTGTCGAGATGCGCCCGGGCCTGGGCGGCCAGTCTTTCCGCCTGCACCTTCGCGCGATCGAGGCCGAGCAGCCCGACCAGCGTGGCCTTGCCGGCGGCGGCGTCCTTGCCGGTGGCCTTGCCCGCCTCCTCCGCGCTGGCGGTGGCGTCCAGGATGTCATCGGCGATCTGGAAGGCCGCGCCGAGTTCGCGCCCATAGGCGCAGAGCGCATGGCGCTGCGGCCCCGGCGCCTTGCCCAGGATGGCCCCGGCCTCGGCGGAGAACTCGATCAGCTTGCCGGTCTTGAGCAGCTGGAGGCGGCCGATGGCCGGCTCGCTCAGCGGCTCGGCGCTGTCCTCGGCCAGCATGTCCAGCATCTGGCCGCCGCACATGCCCTTGGGGCCGGCGGCGAGCGCCAGGCGCAGACACAGCTCGGCCCGCACGGCGGGGTCGGAATGCGTGTCCTCCGCCGCCAGCACGGCGAAGGCATGGGCCTGGAGGGCATCCCCGGCCAGGATCGCCGTCGCCTCGTCAAAGGCGCGGTGGGCGGTGGGCTTGCCGCGGCGCAGATCGTCATTGTCCATCGCCGGCAGGTCGTCATGCACCAGCGAATAGGCGTGCAGCATCTCGATCGCCGCCGCGGCGCGCAGGGCGGAGACGCGGGAGACGCCGAACTGCGCCGCCCCCTCCAGCACCAGGAAGCCGCGCAGCCGCTTGCCGCCGCCCATGGCGGCATAGCGCATGGCCGCGTAGAGCCGCGCCTCCGCCCCCTCCGCCGGGGGCAGCAGGGTGTCGAGGGCGTGCTCGATCTCGGCCGCGGCGGCGGCCAGGGCGAGGGTGAGCGGCGTGCCGGACATGGGGCGGCCGCTCAGTCGAGGTCGCGCAGGCCGGCGGCGGCCCCGCCGGGGCCGGCCACGATGGCCTGCACCTTCTGCTCCGCCTCGGCCAGCTTGGCCTCGCAGTGGCGGCGCAGCAGGGCGCCGCGCTCGTAATCGGCGATGGCGTCCTCCAGCTTCGCCTGGCCGCCCTCCAGCTTCTTCACGATGGCGTCCAGCTCGGCCAGGGCGGCCTCGAAGGACAGGGCGGCGACGTCCTGGTGGAGCGTCTCGGACATGGGAGCAACCTCAGGCGAAGGAACAGGCAGGGGAATGTCAGGCAGGCGAACGTCTGGCAGGCTCAGGCGCGCATCAGCGCCCGCACATGGCTGGCGGCCGAGGCCGCCAGCGCCGCCAGATCATAGCCGCCTTCGAGCAGCGAGACGACCCGCCCACCGCATAGCCGGTCCGCGATCTGGCAGATTTCCGTGGTCAGCCAGCCGAAATCCACCTCCCGCACGCGCAGCTGCGCCAGCGGGTCCCGCGCATGGGCGTCGAAACCGGCGGAAATCACCACGAGGCCCGGGCGGAAGGCCTCCAGCGCCGGCAGCAGCCGGTTGCCCCAGGCGGCGCGGAAGGCCGCGCCATCCGCCCCCGGCGGCAGGGTGGCATTGACGACATTGCCCACCCCCGTCTCGCTCTCCATCCCCGTCTCCGGGTAGCAGGGCGACTGGTGGGAGGAGAGGAAGAGGATGGAGCCATCCGCCTCCACCGCCGCCTGGGTGCCATTGCCGTGGTGCACGTCGAAATCCAGCACCGCCACGCGGGCGATGCCATGCGCCGCCTGGGCATGCCGGGCGGCCACCACCGCATTGGCGAAGAGGCAGAAACCCATGGGCCGGCCCGGCTCGGCATGGTGGCCGGGCGGGCGCACGGCGCAGAAGGCCCGCCGCACCTCGCCCCGGCACACGGCATCGACCGCCGCCACCCCGGCCCCGGCGGCGCGCAGCGCGGCCTCGGCGCTGCCCGCGCCCATCGCCGTGTCGCCATCGATCGAGACCCATTCCCCCTCCGGCGGGCGGATGGCCAGCAGGCCCTCCACATAGGAAACGGGGTGGACGCGGGCGAGCTGCTCCAGCGTCGCCGCCGGGGCCTGCTCACGGATCAGGTCGGAAAACTCCTCGGCCTCCAGCGCCGTCAGCACCGCGCGCAGGCGGTCCGGGCATTCCGGGTGGTCCTCGCCATTGGAATGGCCGAGGCAGGCCCGGTGGGTGACGAGGAGGACACTCATGGCAGGACGCTCATGGCGCCTCAGCCACCGCCGGCTCGTCCCGCTTGCGGAGCGTGAAGCGGTACAGCCCGGCCGACTCGCTGAAGCCAACCAGGGCATGCCCCGTCTCGCGGCTATAGGCCTGGAAATCCTTCACGCTGGCCGGGTCGGTGGCCAGCACCACAAGCTTCGCCCCGGCGGGCAGGCCGCGCAGGGCCTTGTTGGCCTTCAGCACCGGCAGGGGGCAGGTCAGGCCCTGGACGTCCAGCGTTGTCTCGCTCATGCCCGGCATGATGAACGCCGGGCGGGCGAGGACGCAAGGCCAACTCTCAATCGACGATGAACAGCTTCGCGCCCTTCGGCGTGCAGGAACGGTGCGCGGCATCGCCGAAATCAGACACCTGGTAGCCCATGCCAGGGCGCAGCACGAAGCGGCGGCCATCCTTCAGCTCGGCCTCCACCTCGCCCTCCAGCACATAGACGACATGGCCGCGGTCGCACCAATGGTCGGCCACATAGCCCGGCGAATACTCCACCACCCGCACCCGCAGCTCGCCCACGGTGAAGGTACGCCACAGCGCCTCGCCGCTCTCGCCCGCATGGCGCGTCGGCTCGATTTGGGACCAGTCAGTGACGGTATAGGGGAGGGGGGGAATCTTCATGGGGAATAAGGTTAGGGGAAAAGGGGGGGGGAATGAATTCCCCCGCACCCCCTTCTTTTTTCTGCCAGGGCCGCCCGCCGCTGGCGGGCGGCGGGTTGTCCGGGCCCATCGCAAGGGGCATCGTCGCGGCATGATCCCGCGCATCGGCCTCGACCTGGGAGGCACCAAGACCGAAATCGTCGCCCTCGGGGAGCAGGGAGAGGTGTTGCTGCGCCAGCGCCAGCCCACGCCCGGCGACTATGAGGGCATCATTGGCAACCTCGCCGCCATGGTCGAGGGGGTGGAAGGGCAGTTGGGCGCGCGGGCGGCGCGCATCGGCATGGGAATTCCCGGCAGCCTCAGCCCGGCCACGGGGGTGGTGCGCAACGCCAACACCCAATGCCTGAACGGGCGGGCGCTGGACCAGGATCTGGCGGCACGGCTCGGCCGGCCCGTGCGCGTCTCCAACGACGCCAATTGCCTGGCGCTCAGCGAGGCCGCCGATGGCGCGGGGGCGGGGCATGGCGTGGTCTTCGCCGTCATCCTCGGCACCGGGGTGGGCGGCGGCGTGGTGGTGGGCGGCCGGGTGCTGGAAGGGCTGAACCGCGTCGCCGGCGAATGGGGCCATACCCCCCTGCCCTGGGCCTCCGCCGCCGAGCACCCCGGCCCGCGCTGCTGGTGCGGCCATCACGGCTGCATCGAGACGATGCTCTGCGGCCCCGCCCTGGCCGCCAGCTGGAAGGGCGAGGGCCAGCGCGACGCCGGCGGCATCGAGGCCGCCGCCACCGCCGGCGACCCCGCCGCCCGCGCCGCCCTGGAAACCCACGCCCACCGCCTCGCCCGCGCCCTGGCCGGTGTGGTGAACCTGCTGGACCCGGAGGCCATCATCCTGGGCGGCGGCCTCTCCAACCTGCGCACCCTCTACGAGCGCGTCCCCGCCCTGATGGCCCCCTATATCTTCGGCGACGTGGCGCGGGTGAACCTCCTCCCCGCGCGACACGGCGACTCGTCAGGCGTCCTCGGCGCCGCCCGCCTCTGGGACTGAAGGCGGGGTCCCCCAAGGAAAATTTGGGGTGGCCCTGCCACCCCGGCGGGGGTGCCCAAGGCAACAGAGGGGGCGGCGCCCCCGCTGGAACTTTCCCAGAACATCCTGTAACCTGCCCCCATGCCCGCGCTCTGCCGCGACTGCCTCCATCTGTTCGATGAGGCCAGGTCCTGCCCTTCCTGCGGGGGCCGGCGGGTGGTGCGCCATGCCGCGCTGACGCGGCTCTCCATCGCGCATATCGACTGCGATGCCTTCTTCGCCAGCGTGGAAAAGCGCGACAACCCGGCCCTGCGAACGAAGCCGGTGATCGTCGGCGGCGGCCGGCGCGGCGTGGTGGCGGCCTGCTGCTATCTGGCGCGCATCCGCGGCGTGCGCTCGGCCATGCCGATGTTCAAGGCGCTGCCGCTCTGCCCCGATGCCGTGGTGGTCCCCCCGGACCATGCCAAATACAGCGCCGTGGGCCAGCAGATCCGCGCCCTGATGGAGGAACTCACCCCCCTGGTCCAGCCGCTCTCGATTGACGAGGCGGTGCTGGACCTCTCGGGCACCGAGGCGCTGCACCGCGCCCCGCCCGCCGCCGTGCTGGCGCGCCTCGCCCTGCGGGTGGAGCGCGAGGTGGGGGTGACGGTCTCGGTCGGGCTGGCGCCCAACCGGCTGCTGGCCAAGCTGGCCGTGGAGCGGGACAAGCCGCGCGGCTTCGCCATCATCAGCCAGGAGGAAGCCGCCGCGCTGCTGGCGCCGGAGCCGGTGGGCGTGCTGCCCGGCGTCGGCCCCGTGCTGGCGCGCAAACTCCAGGCGGCGGGCTTCGCCACGCTCGGGCAGCTCCAGGGCCTGACCCCGCGCGAGGCGGCGATGCGCCTGGGCGAGGACGGCCCCGCCCTGGCCGCCCGCGCCCGGGGCGAGGACAGCCGCCCGGTGACGCCGGGGCGGGACACGAAATCCGTCAGCGCCGAAACCACCTTCGAGGCCGACCTGCGCGCCCTGCCCGCGCTGGAGGATGCGCTGTGGCGCCTCGCGGAAAAGCTCGCCCGGCGGCTGGCGGAGAAGGACCTGGCCGCCGGCGGCGTGGTGCTGAAGCTGAAGACCGCCAGCTTCGCGCTGCGCAGCCGCACCGCCCGCCTCGCCGCGCCCAGCCGCCTGCCGGACACGCTCTTCGCCGCCGCGCGGCCGCTGCTGGCGCGGGAGGCGGATGGCACGCCCTTCCGCCTCATCGGCATCGGCGCCCAGCCGCTGCTGCCGGGGGCGCAGGCGGACCAGGGCGACCTCGTGGACCCCGAAGCCCCCCGCCGCGCCGCCCGCTGGGCCGCCGAGGAAGCCCTGCGCGCGCGCTTCGGGGCAGGCGCGGTGATGCGGGGGAGGGCTTTGAAGAAATCAGAATATTGATTTTTAAGAATTTTCTTTTTCTGAAGAAAAAGAAACAAAAAGACTTTTTTCAGGCTGCCGCCGTCTCCCGGCACAGCGGGACGCCGCACTGAAAAAGTTTTTTGGTTCTTTTTTTCAAAAAAGAACGTCTTGCTGACCTACCACTCCGCCGCGTTGCGCGGCTTGAAGAAGGGCGGCGCGGTCAGGACGATCCGCAATTCCAGTTTCACGCCGAGATCGGTCACTTCAAGGGTCTTGGCAGCCTGGGTGGGCACCGGAATACCGGCGCCGATGCAATAGGCGATCAGCATCGCCGCCAGGGCGGGCGTGCCCACCACCACCTCCCCCGCCCGCCCCTGGGGGCCGAAGCGGAAACGGACGGCCTGGCTGTCCGGCAGCAATTCAGCGGCCGAGATCTCGCCGACCGGCAGGCGCATCTGGTTGCGCCCGGCATGGTGCAGCGCCAGGCACAGCATCTGCGGCGCGAAGGTCAGGATGCGGTGGTCCCGCAGCAGCACCGGCGGGCCAGAGGGCACAGGCGCGGGGCGCGGCGGTGGCTCGGCCTTCGGCGGGGCGGGGGCCGGCAGCGCGGCGGCGGCCTCCTGCGGCGGCGCCGCGCCGGCCGCGCCCCAGCGGCGCATTCGGCCATCCTCGGAAGGGGGCGGGGAGTCGCTCACAATGGCCGGACCCTCACTCTGTTTTGCAAACGGTTTGTTAACAAACTCCCATCTCCCTTTCACTTCGGCGGTGGACGCCCGGCGCCCAAGATGTATGATGACCGTACAGCATGACATGAGCAGGAGGATACCCGGCATGCCCATGACCCCGGACGCGATGGCGAAGCAGATCGGCAGCGGCCTGCTCTCCTTCCCCGTCACGCATTTCCGCGCCGACCACAGCTTTGACGAGGCGCCCTATCGCGCGCATGTCTCCTGGCTGCTGGAATATGATCCGGCCGGGCTTTTCGCCGCTGGCGGCACGGGCGAGTTCTTCTCCCTCTCCCCGGCCGAGGTGGAGACGGTGGTGCGCGCCGCCGTGGCCGAGACGGCCGGCCGCGCGCCGGTGATCGCGCCCTGCGGCATGGCGACGCCGATCGCGCAGGACCTGGCGAAGTCGGCCGAGGCGGCGGGGGCGGATGGCCTTCTGCTGCTGCCGAACTACCTGGTGAATTCCGAGCAGGCGGGCCTTGCCGCGCATATCGAGGCGGTGTGCAGGAGCACGGGCCTCGGCGTCATCGTCTACAACCGCGACAACGCCATCCTGAACGAGGACACGCTGGCGCGGCTGTGTGAGCGCAACCCGAACCTCGTGGGCTTCAAGGATGGCGTCGGCGATATCGAGCTGATGACGCGCATCTATGCCCGCATGGGCGACCGCCTGACCTATGTCGGCGGCCTGCCGACGGCGGAGACCTTCGCCCTGCCCTATCTGGAGATGGGCGTCACCACCTATTCCTCGGCCATCTTCAACTTCGTGCCGGAATTCGCGCAGAGCTTCTACGCCGCCGTGCGCCGGCATGACCGCGAGGCGGTGTTCCAGGGCCTGCGGGATTTCGTGCTGCCCTATATCGCCATCCGCAACCGCAAGAAGGGCTATGCGGTCTCCATCGTGAAGGCGGGCTGCGCGGCGGTGGGCCGCCCGGCCGGCCCGGTGCGCGCGCCGCTGACCGACCTGGAGCCGGCCGAGCTGGCCGCGCTGACCGCCCTCATCGAAGCCCTGCCCGGCAAGCTGGCCAAGGCCGCCTGAACCTGCCGCCTGGGGCCTTGAGGCGGCTTCGCCCCCTCAAGGCTCCCCCCGCAGATGGGTTTCCAAAGGCCTCAGGCCTTTGGTGGGGAGAGTTTGAGAGGGGCGAAGCCCCTCTCAAGACCGCGCAGGGTATTGTCAGCCCTTGGCCGTGGCGACCGCGGCGCGGGCGGCCTGCAGCAGCAGGCCGCTGTCATTGAGGATGGTGGTCAGTTTGAACCCCATCTGGATCATCCGCTTCGCGTAGGGCGCGCTGCCATTGTGCAGGCCGACGGCGAGGTTGCGCTTGCCGCATTCGGAGAGCAGCCGCTCATAGACGCGCAGGATCTCCGGCTCCTCGCGGTCCAGCTTCGGCGGCAGGCCGAGCGAGATGCCGAGATCGGCCGGCCCGACATAGATGCCATCGATGCCCGGCGTGTCGAGGATGGCTTCCAGGTTGTCGAGCGCCTGCTTCGTCTCGATCATCGGCATGACGATGATGTCGGTATTGGCGGTGGCGAAATAGTCACCCCCCTCGCCATAGATGCCGGCGCGGATGGGGCCGAAGCTGCGCGTGCCCTGCGGCGGGTAGCGGCAGGCGGAGACCAGGGCGGCAGCCTGCTCCGCCGTGTTCACCATCGGGCAGATCACGCCCATGGCGCCGGCATCCAGCACCTTGCCGATGATGCCCGGCTCGTTCCAGGGCACGCGCACCAGGGGCGTCACCGGATGCGGCTGGGCGCCCTGGAAGCAGGCGACGGTGGAGAGGTAGTCCTGCACCCCGTGCTGCATATCCACGGTCAGGCTGTCGAAGCCGGCCTGGGCCATCACCTCGGCGCTGAAGGCGCTCGGGATGGAAAGCCAGCCATTGACCACGGCGCGTCCTTGCGCCCAGGCCTCTTTCACCTTGTTCGCCATTGTTATTCCATTTCCTCCGGGACGGCGGGAAGGAAACGCTAGGACTCGTTCCGGGGGGCGTCAACGCGCGGGGCCGCGAATTCCCGCCCTTTGCGGCGGGGCGCGCCGGGCGTAGCCTGCGCGGCCATGTCGACTTCCCTGCCGCGCTGGCGCGTCTCCTCGGAAACCGGTGTGCTGACCGATGTGCTGGTCTGCCCGCCGGACCATTACCGGTGGATCCCCACCAACAGCATCGTCCGCCGCACCCTGGCCGAATCCCGCCAGGGCCCGGCGCTGCCGCACCTCCAGGCCCAGCATGCCGAGCTGGTGGCGGCGCTGGAGCAGGGCGGCGCGCGGGTCCACCGGCTGGAGCCGCAGCCCCACCTGCCCTACATGGTCTATACCCGCGACAGCGTGGTGGTGACGCATCAGGGCCCGGTGCTGTGCCAGCTGGAACGCCCCCAGCGCCGCGGCGAATATTTTTTCCTGTTGGATTTTCATCGCCGGCAGGGCGGCGACTTTTGGAAGATGTCCAATGCCGGCACGCTGGAGGGGGGCGATATCCACATCCTTCGCCCCGGCCTGGCGCTGATCGGCCATTCCGGCGGCCGCACCGACGAGGCGGGGGCGGAGCAGCTCGCCGCCTGGCTGCGGGAGGAGGGCTGGGACGTCCGCCTGCAGCCCTTCGATGAGCATTTCCTGCATCTCGACGTGCTGTTCTGCATGGCCGCCCCCGGCCTCGCCGTGGCCTGCACCGAGGTGCTGGACGAGGATTTCCTGGCCTGGGTCAAGGCCCATGGCATCCGCATCCTGCCCGTCTCCTACAAGGACGCCATGCGGCTCGGCTGCAACATCGTGGCGCTGGGCGGGGGCAAGGTCGTCTCCGCCCGGGGCAGCACGGCGCTGAACGCCGCGCTGCGCGCCGAGGGGCTGACCGTGCTCGACCCGGAACTCTCCCTCTTCACCCTGGGCGGCGGCGGCCCCCATTGCCTGACCTGCCCGCTCGCGCGGGAGGAGGAAACCGCATGACCATCGACACCACCCCGCTGGACGCCGTGCTGGCGGCCGCCCGCGCCTTCCTGGGCGAGCGGCTTTCCACCAACGCCTCCATCCGCGAGCAGCACGCCAAGGGCGAGGATTCCAACCCGCCCGTGCTGCCCGATGCCGTGGCCTTCGTCGAGACGACGGAGGAGGTCTCCCGCCTGCTGGCGCTGTGCCACGCGCAGGGCGTGCCGGTCACGCCCTTCGGCGCCGGCACCAGCCTGGAGGGGCATGTGGTGCCCGTCCGCCGTGGCATCAGCCTCGACCTCAGCCGCATGACGGCGGTGCTGGAGGTCAATGCCGAGGACATGGACTGCCTGGTGGAGCCGGGCGTCACCCGCCACCAGCTCAACGACTTCCTGCGCGACCAGGGCCTGTTCTTCCCGGTGGACCCGGGCAGCCACTGCACCCTGGGCGGCATGGTGGCGACGCGCGCCAGCGGCACCAATGCCGTGCGCTACGGCACGATGCGCGAGGCGGTGATGGGCCTCGAGGTGGTGCTGGCCGATGGCCGCGTCATCCAGACCGGCGGGCGGACGCGCAAATCCGCCAATGGCTATGACCTGACGCGGCTGTTCATCGGCTCCGAGGGCACGCTCGGCGTGGTGACGAAGATCCGCCTGCGCCTGCACGGCATCCCGGAGGCGACCACCGCCGCCGTCTGCCAGTTCGACAGCCTGCAATCCGCCGTCGAGGCCGTCATCATGACGATGCAGGCGGGCATTCCCGTGGCGCGGATCGAGCTGGCCGATGCCGACCAGATGCGCGCCTCCATCGCCTATTCCAGGCTGCCCTACGAGCCGCTGCCGACGCTGTTCCTGGAGTTCCACGGCAGCCCCGCCGGCGTGCGCGAGCAGGCCGAGGCGGTGGAGGCCATCGCCGCCGAGATGGGCGGCAAGGGCTTCGCCTGGGCCGAGGACGCGGAGACGCGCAACCGCCTGTGGAAGGCGCGGCATGATGCCTGGTGGGCGGCGAACGCGCTCTATCCCGGCTGCCGCGGCATCACCACCGATGTCTGCGTCCCCATCTCCCGCCTGGCCGAGGCCATCGTGAGCGCCAAGGCGGAGGCGGTGGCCATGGGGCAGAACACCTGCATCGTCGGCCATGTGGGGGATGGCAATTTCCACTGCGTCATCCTCTTCCCCGCCGACGATCCGCAGGGGCTGGAGAAGGCGTGGGAGCTGGACCGCCGCATCGTCGCGCGCGGGCTGGCGCTGGGCGGCACCTGCTCGGGCGAGCATGGCATCGGCCTCGGCAAGCGCGAATTCCTGGTGCAGGAGCATGGCGACGAGGTGCTGGCCGTGATGCGCGGCCTGAAGGCCAGCCTGGACCCGAAGGGCATCCTCAACCCGGGCAAGCTCTTCCTGAACTGAGCGAGGGGCCGGGCCTGCCGGTCTGACTGTCTGTTTGAAAACCCTTGCCGCTTGTGGCTTTGAGGGTTTTTTTTACAAAAGGGCTTCCAAAGGCCTCAGGCCTTTGGAAGCCCTTTTGCGAAGGCGGCCGCGGGGGCCTCGGCGCCGCGTATTTCTTCACACCCCATTCAACTTATGTGGGATATTTTCCCGCACGGATATCCACCTCCGGGCGAGGACCCCATGACCCAGTTCCGCGGCTCAGCCAGGACCAACTACCTCACCGGCTCCGGCGGGGAGGACGCCCTCTTTGGCTTCGGCGGCCATGACCGCCTGAATGGCGGCGGGGGCAATGACACCCTCTCCGGCGGCGAGGGCAACGACACCTTCGTCTTCCACCGGGGCGACGGCTTCGACACCATCACCGATGCCGAGGCAGGGGATACGCTGATCTTCGGCGGCGCCTATACCGACCTTTCCTTCGCCCGGCGGGAGGGGGATGACCTCGTCCTGCTCTCCGGCGGCAGCGGCCGGATGGCGGAGGGGGTGCGCATCGCCGGCCATTACGCGGGGCATGGCCTGGGCACGGTGCAGCTCCGCCTCACCCTGCACGAGGCCAGCAGCGGCAGCGACCTGCCCTTCACCAGCGCCCGCTTCGCCAGCGGGCTGGCGGGCACGGACCAGGGCGACGGGCTGGAGGTGATCCTCGGCACCAGCGGGGATGACACCATCACCGGCGGCGGCGGCTTCTACGACCATATCGATGCCGGGGCGGGCCATGACACGGTGGCGGTCGGCGCTGGCACCACCTATTCCCTGGTGATCGGCGGCGCCGGCAATGACAGCCTGACGGGCGGCGACGGCAACGACACCTTCCGCCCCGGCAGGGGCGACGACACCATCGATGGCGGCGCCGGCTGGGACATGGTGGATTACAGCGACGCCAGCGCCGCCGTGACGGTGGACCTCGCCCTCTCCACCGCCCAGGCGGTGAACGGCCGCGACGGCGCCGATACCCTGGCCCATATCGAGGCGGTGGCCGGCAGCCGGGGCAACGACACCCTCTCCGGCGACGCCGCCGCCAACACGCTGATGGGCGGCGATGGCGCGGATACGCTGGATGGCCGCGCCGGGGCGGACCGGCTGGAGGGCGGCACCGGCAGCGATCTCTATTATGTGGATGATGCCGGCGACGTGGTGGTGGAGGTGGCCGGCCCCCGGGGCGGCGCGGACCGCGTCATCAGCAGCGTCAGCTACACCCTGGGCGATGGCGTGGAGCGGCTGAGCCTGGCCGGCAGCGCCGACCTCACCGCCACCGGCAATGCCCAGGGCAACCGCCTCGATGGCAATGACGGGGCCAATACCCTCTCCGGCCTCGCCGGGAATGACGTGCTCTACGGCGGCGCCGGCAACGACACGCTGCTGGGCGGCGCGGGGGAGGATTTCCTCTTCGGCCAGGGCGGCGCCGATCTCCTGACCGGCGGCGCCGGGCGGGACAGCTTCGTCTGGAGCGCGCTGGACGACAGCAGCGCCACCAGCCTGGACAGCGTCACCGACTTCACCCAGGGCACGGACCGGCTGGTGCTGGCGCCGATCGACGCGCGCGGCGCCACCGCCGCCAATGACGCCTTCGGCTTCATCGGCAGCGCCGCCTTCAGCGCCGCCGGGCAGGTCCGCGCCGAGGCCACCGAGGGCGGCACCCTGCTCCAGCTCAACACCGATGCCGATACGGCGACGGTGGAGATGGAGATTTTCCTCGCCGGCTTCACCGGCACGCTGACGGCGCGGGACTTCCTGCTGTAGCCGGGCGCGGGCGGGGGGAGCGCAGGCGGTGGCCGCCCCCCCCCACCCGCCACATGGATGACAAAGGCTGAAGAATATCTGAAAATGGTTCCGTGCCGGCGCACCAGTCGCCGGGTGTCCAAGGGAGCCATTCAGCCCATGATCCGACGTCAACTGCTGGCGGGGGGAGCCGTGATCGGCGCCTCCGCCCTCGCCGCGCCGGCCATCGCGCAGACCGCGCCCGAAATCCGCTGGCGCCTCGCCAGCTCTTTCCCGCGCTCCCTCGACACCATCTTCGGCGCCGGCGAACATGTGGCCAGGCGCGTCGCGGCGCTGACCGACAACAAGTTCCAGATCCGCGTCTTCCCGGCGGGCGAGCTGGTGCCGGGCCTGCAGGTGGCCGATGCCGTGCAGAACGGCACGGTGGAGGCCGCCCACACCGCCTCCTACTACTTCGTCGGCAAGGACCCGACCTTCGCCTTCGACGGCGCCGTGCCCTTCGGCCTGAACATGCGCCAGACCAATGCCTGGCTGAACCAGGGCGGCGGGCGCGAGGTGATGAAGGACTTCTTCGCGAAGTACAACATCGTCTCCATCCCCGCCGGCAATACGGGCGCCCAGATGGGCGGCTGGTTCCGCAAGGAGATCAAGACGGTCGCCGACCTCAACGGGCTGAAGTTCCGCATCGGCGGCTTCGCCGGCAACGTGCTGCAGAAGCTCGGCGTCGTGCCGCAGCAGATCGCCGGCGGCGACATCTACCCGGCGCTGGAGAAGGGCACCATCGACGCCGCCGAATGGGTCGGGCCCTATGACGATGAGAAGCTGGGCTTCAACCGCGTCGCGCCCTACTACTACTACCCCGGCTGGTGGGAGGGCTGCCTCAACCTCTCCCTCTACATCAACAAGGCGAAGTATGAGGAGCTGCCGCCCCTCTACCGCGAGGTGCTGGAAAGCGCCTGCCGCGACTCCACCATCGAGACGATGGCGAAGTACGACGTGCAGAACCCCGCCGCGCTGCGCCGCCTGATCGCCGCCGGCACGCAGCTCCGCGCCTTCCCGCGCGAGGTGATGCAGGCCAGCTACAAGGCCGCCTTCGAGCTCTATGACGAGACGGCGGCGAAGAACGAAGCCTTCAAGAAGGTCTATGCCCACTGGAAGGCCTTCCGCGACGAGCAGTATGGCTGGTTCCGCGTCGCGGAATACGGCTTCGACCAGTTCGTCTACGCCATGTACGGCCAGGAGGCGCAGGCGCGCCGCTGACCGTGACCCGCCCCGGCGCCGGCCCCCCCGGCGCCGGATTTCTTCGTGACCCCTCTTGGGAGGACCCCCCGGTATGGGTGCCCTGCTTGGCTTCAGTCGGGCAATGGACAAGGTCAGCACCGTCTTTGGCGTCATCGCCTACTGGCTGGTGCTGCTGGCCTGCGCGACCAGCGCCGGCAATGCCGTGGTGCGCTATGGCATCAGCTACTCATCGAACGCCTGGCTGGAGGTGCAGTGGTACTTCTTCGCCGGCATTGTCATGCTCGGCGCCGCGCCGACCCTGCTCCGCAACGAGCATGTGCGCGTCGATCTCGTCTTCGGCAATCTCTCGCCACGGGCGCAGCTCTGGGTGGATGTCTTCGGCCTCATCCTCTTCCTGCTCCCCGCCATGGGGCTGCTGGCCTGGATGACCTGGCCCTTCTTCCTCGACAGCTTCGTGCGGCTGGAAGAGTCCTCCAATGCCGGCGGGCTGATCCGCTGGCCGGTGAAGCTGCTGCTGCCGGTGGGCTTCCTGCTGATCTGGCTGCAGGGGCTGGCCGAGCTGATCAAGCGCATCGCCCTGCTGCGCGGCATCACGCCGGGGACAGAGGTGGTGGTCGAATACCACCGCCCCGAGCAATGACCCCGCAACCGCAACCCGGAACCCTCCCCCGATGCTGACCCTTGAGATGATGCCGCCGCTGATGTTCGGCGGCCTCGTCGTCTTCCTTCTGATCGGCTTCCCGGTGGCCTTCTCGCTGGCCGCGGTCGGGCTGTTCTTTGGCTTCCTCTCGATCGAGCTGGGCTTCTTCACCACCGCCTATCTCGGCAACCTGCCGCTGCGCGTCTTCGGCATCATGTCGAACGACCTGCTGCTCTCCATCCCCTTCTTCACCCTGATGGGGGCCATCCTGGAGCGCTGCGGCCTGGCGGAAGATCTGCTGGAGGGCACCGGCCAGCTCTTCGGCAAGATCCCGGGCGGCCTCGCCTATGCCGTCATCCTGGTGGGCGCGGTGCTCGGCGCCATCACCGGCACCGTCGCCGCCTCGGTCATCGCCATGGGCATGATCAGCCTGCCGGTGATGATGCGCTACGGCTACGACATGCGCATCGCCACCGGCGTCATCGCCGCCTCGGGCACCATCACCCAGGTCATCCCGCCCTCGCTGGTGCTGATCATCCTGGGCGACCAGCTCGGCAAGAGCGTGGGCGACATGTATGCCGGCGCCATCGGCCCCTCCATCCTCCAGGTCGGGCTGTTCATCCTCTTCATCGCCGCCGTCTCGATCTTCGCGCCCCACAAGGTGCCGGCCCTGCCGGACGAGGCGCTGGGCACCCGCGGCTGGCCGCTGATCTGGCGCGTCGCCAAGGGCATGGTGCCCTCCGTCGTGCTGATCTTCCTCGTCCTCGGCACCATCTTCATGGGCCTCGCCACGCCGACGGAGGCGGGCGCCATGGGCGCGGTCGGCGCCATCGGCCTCGCCGCGCTGAATGGCCGCCTCACCTGGACGCTGGTGCGTCAGGCGATGGACAACACCATGCGCATCACCTGCATGGTGATCTTCATCCTGGTGGGCTCCACCGTCTTCTCCCTCGTCTTCCAGGGCGTCGATGGCGGGCTGTGGATCGAGCACCTGCTCTCCCACCTGCCCGGCGGGCAGGTCGGCTTCCTGGTCTTCGTCAATATCTTCGTCTTCTTCCTGGCCTTCTTCCTCGACTTCTTCGAGATCGCCTTCATCATCGTGCCGCTGCTCGGCCCGGTGGCGCAGAAGCTCGGGATCGACCTGGTGTGGTTCGGCGTGCTGCTCTGCGTGAACATGCAGACCAGCTTCATGCACCCGCCCTTCGGCTTCGCGCTCTTCTACCTGCGCGGCATCGCGCCCAAGGAAGTCCGCTCCAGCGATATCTACTGGGGCGCCATCCCCTGGGTGGGGCTCCAGCTCATCCTGGTCGCCATCGTCATCTTCTGGCCGGAAAGCGTGACCTACTGGCTGGAACCGCCCTCCGGCGTGGACCCCAGCACCGTCCGCATCGAAGTCCCGATGCCGGACATGCCAGACGACGACGCACCCGTCGTCTTCAAGTAAGACTGGAAAGGGGAGGCTCAGGCCTCCCCTTTTTTCAGGAAAAGACGTTCTTTTTTGAAAAAAAGAACCAAAAAACTTTTTTCAGTTCAGCGTCCCGCCGCGCCGGGAGACGGCGGCAGCCTGAAAAAAATCAATCCAAAACTCCGCGCACCAGGATGATCTTGGTGCGCTCGCCGCCAATGCCGAAATCATCATCGTTGATCAGCATCAGCGTGTTCTGCGGCAGCACCGCCACGCCCTCGATCTTGCCCGGCAGTTCCGCATGGTCGGCGCTGTCGAGGATCAGGCGCTTGGCCAGCGGGGTGATGCCGGTGCCCGAGAGGTCGTTGCGCTGCTCCAGGCTGGGCAGGGTGGCGGGGTCATCCCAGCGGCTGCCGCTGATCTCGCTGATGGCCGGGTCCAGCCGCACCTCGTAGAGCTTGGTCGTCTTCTCCGTCCGCTCCAGCACCAGCAGGCGGTCCGGGCCGAGCCAGGTCAGTTCCGAGATGCGCGGGTCGTTCTGCCTGTCCGAGGGGTCGCGGCGGAAGCTGCGCGGGTCGTCCAGCTGATAGACCCATTCGCCCGTCACCCGGTTGGCCGCCGGGTCGAAGCGCATCAGCCGCACATTCCGCGCCGTGCGGTAGGCCGCCGCGTCCGGGTTGGCCAGCGGGTTCTGGAGGATGAAGTAGAGGGTATCCCCCTCCGGCGTGCCGCTCATGCCCTCGATGCCGCGGTTGGACTGGCGGCGCGCCAGGATGGCCGGCAGGCCCTCGACGATGGGGTAGCCCGCCCCGGCGAATTCATGCGCCGTGCCCGCCGGCACCACGCGGCGGCGGATGCGCCCATCCGGCGCCACCTCGGCCAGGGAGGGGCCATTCTCCTCCCCCACCCAGAAGCCGCCATCGGGCAGGCGCAGCAGCGCCTCGGCATCCAGCGCGGCGGGGTCGTGGTCCAGCTTCTTGCCCTGGCCGTCCAGCGGCTGCTCCGTGCGGCCGGTCAGCGGGTTGGTCAGGCCGGTGATGGGCCGGCCATCGGCCCGCTTCAGCGCCACCATGTCAAAGACGTGGAAGCGCCGCTGCTCCGGCAGCAGCCGCACGCCATAGAGGGTGGGGGCATAGTCCGGCACGGGGTAGAGCCGGCCGCGCGGATCGGCGGCGCAGATCTGCGCCGGCTTCTGGCCGGTGAACTCCTCCGCATCGGCGCAGGCGATGTTCGGCCCGCGGTCGGAGAGGGTGTAGACGATATCCTCCGGATCATCCGGGCGGCGAGACGCGGCGCTGCCGATGCCCACCGTCAGCTCCGCCGTGCGGCCGCCGGGGAAGGTGTAGCGGCCCAGCCGCAGCACCGGGTCATCGCTCTCCAGCACCAGGATTTCCGGCGCGGCGAAGGCGGGGGCGAGCGGGGCGGCGAGCCCCGGCAGCATCAGGCAGGTGGCGAGGAGGAAGCGTCGCATCGGGTTCGTGTCCGCGGCTTGGGGAAACCGCGCGGACCCTAGCCGCAGCTTTATGCGCTGCCGTGTGACGGTTCCATGAAAGGCGCGACACCCTCCGCCCCGGCGGCCCAGGCGGCGCGGCGGCGGCGCTCCTCCGACCCCACGGCCAGGCCCAGCAGGGGGCCAAATTTGAAGCCGTGGCCGGAGAAGCCGCTCATCACCAGCGCGCGGTCCCCGAGGGGTTCCAGCAGGAAGCGCTCCTGCGGCTCCACATCGTAGAAGCAGGCGCGGGCGCCGAGGACGCGGTAGCCATCGGCGCCGCGCAGCCGGGGCCAGGCGAGGGCCAGGATGGCCTCCGCCTCCTCCGGCGTGGCCTCGCGCGGGCCATCCGGGTCGCCATGCAGGGAGAAGCGGTGGTCGCCGATCTTCAGCGCCGTCCCGGCCACCGGGGGCACGGCGTAGAAGCCGCCCGCCGCCGAGAGATCGAGCAGCATCGGCGCCGCCGCCCAGGCCGCGCGCTGCGCCGCCGGCGCCTCCAGATAGACGACGATCTGGCGCGAGGCGGTGACGCGCCCTTCGAGCGCCGGCAGGAAGCGCGGCGCCCAGGGCCCGGCGGCGATCACCAGCAGGTCGGCCCCCAGGGTGGTGCCATCCTCCAGCACCAGGGCGGCGCGGGCGGGGTCCGCCTCGCGGGCGCGGGCGGGGCGGAAGGTGACGCCGCGCCGCGCCAGATGCGCCGCCAGCGCCGCCACGACCGGCCGCGCCAGCAGCACGCCGCCGCGCGTCATATGGAAGGCATCGCCCACCCCGGCGGCGCGCAGCATGGGGAAGCGCGATTCCAGTTCCGCGGCGTCGAGATCGGTGAAGTCATGGCCATCGCCGGAGAGGGCGGCGCGGCTTTCGGCCAGCCAGCCCCCGGCGGCATCGCCCAGCGCCAGCACCCCGGTGGGGACATAGTGCCGCGCGCCGAGATCGGCCCAGAGCAGCTCCCAGGCGGCATAAGCCTCATCGACCATCCGCATGTAGCCGCGCTGGGCGCCATAGGCGTGGCGGATCAGCCGGTGCTCGTCCACGCTGGCACCGCGCGGATTGGGCAGGTCATCCTGCTCCACCACGGTGACGGACCAGCCCGCCCGGGACAGCCCCCAGGCAGCGGAGAGGCCCATGATCCCGGCCCCGAGGACAAGCGCGTGCGGCATGGCCGGAAGCATGGCGGAAAAGCAGGGTTCAGGGAAGATTTAGTTCTTTTTTGAAAAAAAGAACCAAAAAACTTTTATCAGTTTGGCGTCCCGCTGTGCCGGGAGACGGCGGCAGCCTGAAAGAAAGTCTTTTGCTTCTTTTCTTCAGAAAAGAAGATTCTAACTCTCTTCCAAGGACAGACTGATCCCCCCCCGCAACACCTCCCCCGGCGCCAGCACGCGCATCGCCCCCCAGAGCGCGAGATGCGGGCGGTTGATGACGGCGGGCACGTGGCTGACCGGCTCCAGGCACAGCACCGGCAGATGGGGCGGCGCGTAGAGTTGGAGATGGCGGGCCCAGTCGCCGCTGGCGCGCAGGCGCAGCACCTCCCCGGGGCGGCGCAGTTCCACCTGCCCGCCCCAGCCGGCGAAGGCCGAGTCGAGGCCCAGCCATGCCGCTTCGCCCCCTTCAAGGCCGGGGCATGGCTCCGGCGGCAGGGGCAGCTTGCGCGCATCGGTGGGGAAGCGCGCCGTGGCGGCGAAGGACAGCGCGCAGCCCGCCGGGCGGGCGAACCAGGGATGCCAGCCGAAGCCCATCGGGCAGGGCGCGGCGCCGGCATTGGCCAGCACCATCTCCAGCCGCAGCCCGGCGGCGGAGAGCGCGACCTCCAGCCGGGCGCGCCAGCGGAAGGGCCCACCCTCCCCCTCCTGGGCGAGCAGGGCGGCGGCGGGGCCGGCCTCCTCCACCGCCCAGGGCAGGGCGCGGGAGAGGCCATGCAGCGCATTGCCCTCGGCCGGGTGGGTCAGCGGGAAATGGTGCGTGGCGCCCCCCCAGGGGAAGGCGCCATCCTCCAGCCGGTTGGTCCAGGGCAGCATCCAGAAGGCGCCGGACTGGCTGGCATTGGGGTCGGCGCCGGGCGGCAGGGGGGCCAGCACTTCCCGCCCCTGCCAGCGCAGCGCGGCGAAGGCGGCGCCCCGAGCGGGGAGAAGCTCCGCCTCCCACCCCGCCGCGGCCAGCCGCACCTCAGTCCTCCAGCGAGAAGGCGTCGCGCGGGCTGAAGCCCTTCCGGCTGTAGTCATTGGCGCAATAGCTGCCGCCCTGGTAGCGCTCCGCCACCGGGTTGCCGGAGAAGATCTGCCCCACCTTGTCGCGGAACGCCTCGGCCGTGTCCTGCGGCTGCCAGCCGATGCGGTCGCGGTGGTCCACGCCCCAGAAGCTGGCCGGGTTGTTGCTGGCGCCCCAGACGACGGCATGGCCGATGCGCGGCGCCTCCAGGAAGGCGGCGGCCAGGCGGGCGAGGTCGTCGAAGGAGAGCCAGGTGGAGAGCATCCGCGCATCCACCGGCTCGGGGAAGCAGCTGCCGATGCGGAGGTTGAGGTTCTCCACCCCGTGCTTGTCCCAGTAGAGCCGGCCCATCAGCTCGCCATAGGCCTTGGAGAGGCCATAGAAGCTGTCAGGGCGGAAGGAGCCGGGGGCATCCAGCTTCGGCTCGCCCTCGCCGGGGCGGCTGTGGAAGCCGATGGCGTGGTTGGAACTGGCGAAGAGCACCCGCGCCCCGGCCCGCCGCGCCGCCTCGTAGATGTGGTAGAGGCCGCGGATATTGGGGTCCAGCACCTCCTCGAAGGGCCGGTCCACCGAGACGCCACCGAGATGGAGGATGGCGAAGCAGTCATCGGCGATGCGCAGCATGTCCGCCTCATCGCCCAACTCGGCGGTGATGAACTTGGCGCCGGCCGGCAGGTCCTCCGGGAAGGCCTTGATGTCGGTCAGCCGCAGGCGGTAGCCGCGGGCCGAAAGCTCGCGCGCCAGCATGCGGCCGAGATTGCCGGAGGCGCCGGTGATGAGGACGGTCTTCGGGGCACTCATGCAGAACAGACTCCTGACGATTCGGGCTCGGGCCACGACGCGCCGAGGCTCCAACAAAACGGCGCCCCTGGCCAGGGCGCCACGCCTTCCGCGAGGGGAAGGAGAGAGAGAATGTTCTTTTTTGGAAAAAAGAACCAAAAAACTTTTTCAGGGCGGCGTTCCGCGCCAGGGGAAAGGGTGGAACGCCGCGAGGGTCAGTGGAACAGGGCGGGGAGCCAGAGCGAGACCGCCGGGATATAGGTGACCACCATCAGGACGGCGAAGGCGGCGGTGTAGAAGGGCAGGCTCGTCTTGGTCGCCTCCCACATCGAGACCTTGCCCACCGCGCAGGCGACGAAGAGCACAGGGCCAACCGGCGGGGTGATCAGGCCGATGCCGAGGTTGAGGATCAGCACCACTCCGAACTGCACCGGGTCCATGCCGAATTTCAGCGCCAGCGGCAGGAAGATCGGCGTGCCGATCATGATCAGCGGCGCCATATCCATGAAAGTGCCGAGGATCAGCAGGATGATGTTGATGAGCAGCAGCATCATCAGCGGATTGTCGGTGATGCCCTGCATCATAGCGACCGTCATCGCCGGCACCTGGAGCAGCGCCATCAGCCAGCCGAAGGCGCTGGCACAGCCGATGATCAGCATGACCATGCCGGTGGTGCGCGCGCCGCCCATCACGGCATGGACGAAGCCGTTCCAGTCCAGGCTGCGGTAGACCAGCACCGTCACCAGCAGGGCATAGAGCACGGCGACCACGGCGCTCTCGGTCGCGGTGAAGATGCCGCTGCGCACACCGGCGAAGATCAGCACGATCAGCATCAGGCCGGGGAAGGCGCCGACCGAGAGCCGCGCCAGCGCCCACCAGCCGGGGAAGGTCTCGCGCGGGTAACCGCGCTTCACGGCCACCGCCCAGGCGGTGAACATCAGCACCGCCATCAGCAGCATGCCCGGCACGATGCCGGCGGTGAAGAGATCGGCCACGCTGATCGCGCCACCGGCGGCGATGACGTAGAGGATCATGTTGTGGCTGGGCGGGATCAGCAGGTCGATCAGCGCCGCATTGGCGGTGACGTTGACCGAGTAGTCCGGCGCATAGCCACGCGCGCGCATCTGCGGGATCATCACGCCGCCAATGGCCGAGGCATCGGCCACGGCCGAGCCGGAGACGCCGCCGAACAGCGTGGCCGCCACCACATTCACCTGGCCGAGCCCGCCGCGCATATGCCCGACCAGCGCGGCGGCGAAGGCCACCAGCCGGTCGGCGATCTGCCCGCGCATCATCAGGTCGCCGGCGAAGACGAAAAAGGGAATGGCGAGCATGGAGAAGACGTTCATGCCCGAGGAAAGCTGCTGGAACACGACGATCGCCGGCAGGTCCATGTAGAGGACGGTGGCGAGCGAGGCGGCGCCAAGCGCGAAGGCGACCGGCGTGCCGATCAGCAGCAGCAGCGTGAAGCTGCCGAGCAGGATGGTGATTTCCATCGGTGGGGCGTCCTCAGGCGTCGCTGACCAGCGGGGTGACCATGGCCTCGGCCGGTGCCTCCTGGCCGGTGGCATGGGCGGCGAGGCGCTCGGCGCCGAACAGGGTGATCATCAGCCCGCCCAGCACCAGGGGCAGGTATTCCACCGCCCCCGGCACGCCCAGGGCCGGCAGCGTGGCATCCCACACGCCGAGCGCGAGATCGGCGCCGAACCAGGCCATGCCGGCACCGAACAGCGTCACCACCGCATCCGAGAGAATGTCGCAGATGCGCGCGAGCGGCGCGGGCAACAGAACCTTCAGCGTGTCGAAGCCCATGTGGAAGCCCTCGCGCACGCCGGCGGCGGCGGCCCCCAGGATGACCCAGCCCAGCAGCAGCAGCGCCGTGGCATCGGCCCAGGCGGGCGTGTCGTTCAGCACGAAGCGGCCGAAGACACTCCAGGAAACGACCCCGGTCATCAGCACCAGGGAAAGGCCGGCGATACCGAGGCAGATGGTGCAGCAACGGTCCAGCGCCTGGCCGAGGGCGCGCGCCAGCGCCCCCCGGCCTCCCCGCTGGCGGGCCTCCCAGGAGCCCGCCATGGTCAGGCGGTCTCCCGGATGCGCTGCACCATCGCCTTCAGCCGCGCATCGCGCACGAACTGGTCATAGACCGGCGCCATCGCCCGCTCGAAGGAGGATTTGTCCACCGTGTTGATCAGCGAGCCGCTGGCAATGACATCCTTGCGCGCGGCCTCGCTGCGGGCGACCCAGAGCTTGCGCATCTCCGGCACGCTGTCGCGCGCCGCATCGCGCAGGATGGTCTGCATGTCCTTGGGCAGCTTGTCGTAGCTGCGCTTCGACATCACCAGGATCTCGGGCGACATCGAATGCTCGGTGACGGAGTAGAACTTCGACACCTCGAAATGCCGCTGGGACTGGTAGGTGGGGTAGTTGTTCTCCGCCCCGTCGATGACGCCCGTCTGCAGCGCGGAATAGACCTCGCCCGTGGGCAGCGGCGTCGGGTTGGCGCCCAGGGCGCGCATCATCGCCAGCCAGAGATCCGACTGCTGCACACGGATCTTCATGCCCTTCATATCCGCCAGCTCGTTGATCGGGCGGATGCGGTTATACATGCTGCGCGCGCCGCTGTCGTAGCAGCAGAGCCCGACCAGCCCGTGCTTCTCGGCCCCCGCCAGGATCTCCTGGCCAATGGCGCCGTCCATCACGGTGTGCATGTGCTTCTCGTCGCGGAACAGGAAGGGCAGGCCGGGGATCACCGTCTCCGGCACCAGGTTGTTCAGCCCCGCGAAGTTGGTGCGGTTGAGGTCGATGACACCAAAGCGGGTCTGCTCCAGCGTGTCCTTCTCCTCGCCCAGCTGGCGGGAGTGGAAGACCTGGATGTTGATCCGGCCGTTGGAACGCTCCTGCGCCAGCTTCGCCATGATCTTCACGCCCTCGACGGTCGGGTAGCCATCAGGGTGGATATCGGCGGAGCGCAGATTGATGGCCTGCGCACTGGCCTTGAAGCCGATCAGCGCCGGCGCGGCAAAGGCAGAGGCGGCCAGCAGCGCGCGGCGCCGCGAAAGCATGGGGGTCATCAGACGTCTCCTGTTGGCCGCCGCTCCCGGGCGGGCTGCGGCCTGGGTTTTTCCTCACGGCGTATGACGTCTTGTCATCATACAACGCGAGGCGTGCTTATTTTGTGCGGATCATGAAACGCTTGCCCGCCCCTGTCAATCATCCGCCGCATGGCCGGCGCCCCTCCCCTGCCTCCCTCTCCCCGCCCCCTTGCCCGGAGCGGGGCCGCGCCGCAGCATGCGCCGCCTTTCGCCCGCCCTGAGGACCCCGCATGACCGAGCCCCGCACCCTCGCCGCCGCCGCCGCCGACCTCGCCGCCGGCCGCACCACCGCGCGGGCCCTGGCCGAGGCGGCCCTCGCCCGCATCGCCGACCCCGCCGGCGAGGGCGCCCGCGCCTTCATTGCCGTCCAGGCGGAGCAGGCCCTCGCCGCCGCCGGGGCGATGGACGCGCTGCGCGCCGCCGGCCGCGCCCCCTCCCCCTGGGCGGGCATCCCCATCTCGGTGAAGGATCTCTTCGACCAGCGCGGCGCCACCACGCGCGGCGGCTCCGCCATCCTGGCCGATGCGCCGCCCGCCCCCCGCACCGCCCCCGCCGTGGCGCGGCTGGAGCGTGCCGGCTTCGTCGTGCTCGGCCGCACCAACATGGTGGAATTCGCCTTCAGCGGCCTGGGCGTGAACCCGCATTACGGCACCCCGCTCTCGCCCTGGGACCGCGCCACGGGGCGGCTGCCGGGCGGCTCCTCCTCCGGCGCCGCCGTGGCGGTGGCCGATGGCATGGGCCTGGCCGGGCTGGGCTCGGACACTGGCGGCTCCTGCCGCATCCCCGCCGCGCTGTGTGGCATCGTCGGCTACAAGCCCACGGCGAAGCGCGTGCCCCTCACCGGCACCCTGCCGCTCTCGGCCAGCCTGGACAGCATCGGGCCCATCGCCAACAGCGCGGGCTGCTGCGCCGTGCTGCACGGGCTGATGAGCGGGGCGGAGGAGGCGGCGCCGCCCGCGCCGCGCCCGGTGGCCGGGCTGCGCTTCGGCATCCCCGAGGAGAGCTACCTGTTCGAGGGGCTGGAGCCCGCCGTGGCGGACGCCTTCACCCGCGCCGTGGCACGGCTGGAGCGGGCGGGCGCCTTCATCGAACGCTTCGCCCTGCCGGAACTGGCGGAGATCCCGCGCGCCAATGCCACGGGCGGCTTCGCCGCCGCCGAGTCCTATGCCTGGCACCGCGCGCTGATCGCGCGGGCCGGGGCGGGGTATGACCCGCGCATCCTGGCCCGCATCCAGCGCGGCGCGGCGATGAGCGCGGCCGATTACCAGGCGCTGCAACAGGAGCGCGCGCGCATCATCGCCGCCGCCGCGCCGCGCACCGCGCCTTATGACGCCGTGCTCTGCCCGACCACGGCGCTGACCCCGCCCCCCCTCGCCGCCGTGGCGGAGGAGGAGGCGTATAACCGCATCAACCTGCTGCTGCTGCGCAACACGGCGGCCTTCAACTTCCTCGACCGCTGCAGCATCAGCCTGCCCTGCCACGCCCCCGGCGAGGCGCCGGTCGGGCTGATGCTGACCGGCGCGCATGACGGGGATGCCGCCCTGCTCGGCGTGGCAACGGCGGTGGAGGCGACGCTGGCCTCAGCCTGAGGCAGAAGGACGAGGGAGAAGGCGATCCGGGGCTTCCCATGCCGGCCACATCCGGCTAAAGAAGTCCCTGGCGAGGACCCGTAGCTCAGCTGGATAGAGCGTTGCCCTCCGAAGGCAAAGGTCGTACGTTCGAATCGTATCGGGTCCGCCACCCTTCCCGCCTCGCCGCATGACCCTGCCGCCGCGCCTCGCGCCGGATCAGAGCAGGGGTCCGAACAGCGCCGCCGTCCAGGGCAGGGCCATCAGCCCTTGCAGGACGGAACCCAGGGTCATCATGCGGGACAGCTTCTTCGCACTCATGGGGCACCTCAATCATTTTTAATTGCGAAGATTTACTCTCAATAAATTTAGAATAATCTTCGCAATATTCTGTCGCATGCCCGGAGCCAACTTCACGAGCCAACTTTGCGCTGGCGTGTCAGCCGGACAGGCTATTGATGGGGTCGACTATGCGCCATTGCGACGGAACTGGCAGTGAAACCTTCGCAATCCATAAGCAACCTCTTACTCATCTGGGCATGGCGGCGGGGCCGGTCGGGCAGCAGCCCCCGCGCTTCATCTGTTTTCAGCCTGGCGTCCCGCCTCAGGCCTGAAGCGGAACGCCACCTGAAAAAAGTTTTTGGTTCTTTTTTCCAAAAAGAACGCTTTCTTCCAGCCGTCAGGCCAGCAGATCCTGCAGATGCTGCGTCACCAGCAGGGAGGCGGAGGTCCGGTTCTCCACGCCGAGCTTGGCGTAGATCTGCTCCAGGTGCTTGGTCACGGTGCGCGGGCTGAGGGAGAGGATGTCCGCGATGTCACGGCTGGACTTGCCGCGGAACACCCAGAGCAGGACCTCGGCCTCCCGCGCTGTCAGCTTCAGCCGCTCGCGCAGGCGGTGGATCTGCTCGTCCATGGTGTTCTGCGTCAGGCGCAGCAGCCATTCGACCCCTCCCACCCGCCCGACGAGGCTGACCTGAAGGGAGCGGCCCTCCACCTCCAGGTGGAAGGCGCTGCCCTGGCCGGCGCGCAGCCAGGCCTGCATGGCCGGCGGCAGGGGCGCGCCGCCCTCCGCCATCGGCCCCAGCAGCCGCGCCGCCTGGGGCGTGTACCAGCGCACCCCGCCTTCCGGCCCGACGGCGAAGAGGAAGCGCCCCGCCGTGTCCAGCGCCAGCCGCACGCTCTGTGCCGCCCGCGCATTGGCGACATGGACGCGGATGCGCGCCAGCAGCTCATCCGTGCGGATCGGCTTGGTGACATAGTCCACCCCGCCCGCCTCCAGCCCGCGCACGATATGCTCGGTCTCGCTGAGGCCGGTCATGAAGATCACCGGCACATGGGCGAGGCCGGGCAGCGCCTTCAGCCGCCGGCAGGTCT
This sequence comes from Roseomonas sp. GC11, assembly GCF_024437745.1. Lineage (GTDB taxonomy): Bacteria > Pseudomonadota > Alphaproteobacteria > Acetobacterales > Acetobacteraceae > Pseudoroseomonas. The sequence continues at coordinate 87,070 of NZ_JANFNY010000005.1, forward strand.
CGAAACCGTCGAGGCCCGGCATCACCGCATCCATCAGGATGATGTCGGGCGTGATGTGGCCGACGAGGGAGATGGCGAGATCCCCCGCCACGGCGACCAGCACGGTGGCGCCGCCGCGCTCCAGCGCCTCGGTGAGGAAGCCGAGCGTATCGGGCGAGTCATCGACCACCAGCACGATGTCGCGCCGCCCGGCCTCGCCACGGGGCTCCGCCGCGTCAGCCATCGCCACGGAGCCGCTCCAGGAAGGCCAGGTATCGCCGCATGTCGTAGACCCGCAAAAGGCCACGGATCTCCTGCACGAAGGGAGCATGGAGGGGTTCCTCTGCCTCGATCTCGGCAAGCTTGGCCTCGATGCCGCGCACGTAACCGATGCGCCCGAGGGCCAGCAGCTCGCCCAAATGGTCCGCGCGGGGCGGCACGATCAGCCCGTTCGCCGGTTCGGCCGGCGGGGGCGCCGGCTCCGCCCAGTCCAGCCCGAGCAGCACCTGCAGCCGCCCCAGGAACAGGTCGATGTCGATGGGCTTGGAGATGATGTCATCATGCGGCGGACGGATCCCGCCGCGCAGCGGCAGGATCTCGTGCACATTGGCCGAGAGCATGGCGATGCGCGCCTGGTCGTGCCCGGCGGCGCGCAGCGCCTCGGCCAGTTCCCAGCCATTCATCCCCGGCATGGCGATGTCGAGCAGGAAGAGATCCGGCCGCTGCTGCGCCGCCAGCGCCAGGGCGGTGGGCCCATCCGGCGCGGTGAAGAGAATGAAGCCGAGCGGCAGCAGGATCTCGCGCATCAGCTCGCGGTGGTCGGGATTGTCGTCCACCACGAGGATGCTGCGGCGCGGGCCGCGATAGCCGCCGGGCCGCGCCTTGGCGGCGGTGCGCGCCGGCGCCTCCACCGGAGAAAGCAGCAGGCGCAGGCGGAAGCTGCTGCCCTCCCCGGGCCGGCTGGTGGCGCTGACCTCGCCGCCCATGACGCTGGCCAGGAGCTGCACGATGGTCAGGCCGAGCCCCGTGCCCGGCACCGTATCCGCCCCCGGCTGCTGGCCACGGTAGAAGGGCTCGAAGATGCGCGGCAGTTCTTCCGGCGGAATGCCTCGGCCGCTGTCGCTGACGACGAATTCCGCGATGTGGCTGCGGAAGCTGAGATCGAGCGAGACATGCCCGGCGGCGGTGAACTTGATGGCGTTGGACAGCAGGTTGATGAGGATCTGCCGCAGCCGCTTCTCATCCGCCGCCACCACCTCCGGGATTCGCTCGGGGCGGGAGAAGCGGAATTCGAGGCCGCTGGACTGCGCCTGGAGGCGGAACATGTCGACGATCTGGTCGAGGAACTCGCCGAGGCGGATCTCGTTGCGCTGCAATTCCAGCCGCCCCGCCTCCATGCGGGAGATGTCGAGCAGCCCGTCGATCAGGCCCGAGAGATGCTCCGCGCTGCGGCGGATGGCGCGGATGCCGCCCTGCCGCGCGCCGGGGATGGAGGGGTCCGCCTCCAGCAGCTGGGCGTAGCCGAGCACGGCGTTGAGCGGCGTGCGCAGTTCGTGGCTGAGGCCGACGACATAGCGGCTCTTGGCGTTGTTGGCGGCCTCGGCGGCTTCCTTGGCGCGCTGGAGCTCGGCATCGGTCTTGCGGTGGGCGGCGATTTCCTGGCGGTAGAGGGCGGCCTGCCGCGCGGTTTCCTCAAGCGCCACGCGCCGGCTCTCCTGCCCCAGCAGGAACAGCCAGACGACAACGCCGAGGATGATCATCAGCACGAGGAAGATGGTGACGAGCGCCTGCGTCACCGGCGCGTGCTGGTCGGGCGGCAGGGCGGCCACCTGCCGGTCCATCAGCGCCAGGACGAGGCTGAAGATCAGCCCCAGCAGCAGCATGACGGCGAGGTAGCGGCCGACGCGCGAGGTCAGCCAGGCGGCGAGCGGCGCGGGCAGCGTCCATTCCAGCGCGCGGTTCACCTGGGCGGAGAGGCGCGCCTGCGGCTTGCAGGCATCATGGCACCGCGCGTCGAGGGAGCAGCAGAGCGAGCAGATCGGCCCGCCATAGGCCGGGCAGAAGGCCATGTCCTCCGCCTCGAAGCCATTGTCGCAGACGGTGCAGGTGATGGTGCCGCGCATGGCCCAGCCGGCGCGCGGCTTGCGCGCGCGGTAATAGCGGCCGCGCGTCAGCGCGGCGATGGCCGGCGCCGCCGCCAGCGCGGCGAAGAGCGAGACGAGCGGCGCCGCGGCGCGCGCCAGCGGCCCGAGCAGCCCGGCATAGGCGGCGAGGCCGAGCAGGATGGCGAAGGCCATGGCGCCCACGCCCACCGGATTGATGTCGTAGAGATGGGCGCGGCGGAACTCGATGCCCGGCGGGCTGAGGCCGAGCGGCTTGTTGATGGCGAGATCCGCCGCCACAGCGCCGATCCAGGCCACGGCGATGATGGCATAGAGGCTGAGCGTGCCTTCCAGCATCTTGTAGATGCCGAGCTCCATCAGCAGCAGCGCGATGACGACGTTGAACACCAGCCAGACCACCCGGCCGGGATGGCTGTGCGTCAGGCGCGAGAAGAAATTGGACCAGGCGATGGAGCCGGCATAGGCGTTGGTGACGTTGATCTTGATCTGGCAGAGCACCACGAACAGCCCGGTGAGCGCGATGGCCAGGTGCGGCTGCGGCAGGACATGGGCGAAGGCGGCGGCATACATGCGGGTGGGCTCGCCCGCCAGCGCCGCCGGCACCCCCTGCCCCACCGCGAGCACGGCGAGGAAGGAGCCCAGCAGGATTTTCAGCGCGCCGGCGATGATCCAGCCCGGCCCGGCCGCCAGCACGCAGGCCCACCAGCGGCGGCGCGCGGCTTTCTCCCCGGCGCGCGGCTCGGGCATGAAGCGCAGGAAATCGACCTGCTCGCCGATCTGCGCGATGAGGGCGATGACGACGCCGGTGGCGCCGGCGAAGAGCGTGATGTCGAACCCGCCCTCCGGCAGCCGCGCGCCGGGATACCCCACCCAGTCATGCCAGGGCTGCGTGCCCGAGGCGGCGATGAAACCGAGCGGCAGCAGGTTGAGCACCAGCCAGACCGGCTGCGACCAGAGCTGGAAGCGGCTGATCAGCGTGATTCCGTAGACCACCAGAGGAACAATGGCGAGGCTGCTGACGAGATAGCCCCAGGCCAGCGGCAGGCCGAGCCAGAGTTCCAGCGCCAGCGCCATGATCGCCGATTCGATGGCGAGGAAGATGAAGGTGAAAGTGGCGTAGACCAGCGAGGTGAGGGTGGAGCCGATATAGCCGAAGCCCGCGCCGCGCGTGAGCAGGTCGATATCCACCCCGAAGCGCGCGGCGTAGTAGCCGATGGGCAGGCCGGTGAGGAAGATCAGCAGCCCGGCGGCGAGCACGGCGAGGGCGGTGTTGGTGAAGCCGCAGCTCAGCACCAGCGTGCCGCCGATCGCCTCCAGCGCGAGGAAGGAGGTGGCGCCGAGCGCGGTCTGCGCGACGCGCGCGCCGGACCAGCGCCGGGCCTGCTTCGCCGTGAAGCGCAGCGCGAAATCCTCGAGCATCTGGTTGGCGACCCAGCGGTTGTAAGCCCGCCGGATCGGCATGATTCTGGGACGATTGGCCACCATCACTCCGCGCATCCGCTCCGCGAGGACAAGACGCCCGGTGACTGGCTTTCATGGGGCGCGGCGTCGCATCCCCGCAGGATGCGGCGGCAGGATGCAACAGCCGCGCCGCCGCCCTTATACGCATTTCTCCTTATTCCTGGCAGCACAAAACGGCCCTTAGCGTCAGCCCCGCACAGCCACCACAGGAAGCAAGGGGCATCCCGAGATGTCAGGAGAGAAGGACAGCCGCCCGCGGGCGGAAGGGCCGGACTCGTCGCTGCGGCGGCGGCTGCTGATGGGCATGGCGGCGCTGCCGGCGATGGCGGCGGCACCCCGCCTGGCCGCCGCCGCCGGCCCGGCCACGGCCGCGGTGAACACCACGGGCCTCGCCATCACCGACAGCGAGGTGACAGTGGGCATCCTGCATTCCGTCACCGGCACCATGGCGATTTCCGAGACCGGCTCGATCCAGGCGGAGAAGCTGGCGATCGAGCAGATCAACGCCATGGGCGGCGTGCTCGGCCGCCGCATCAAGGTGATCCAGGAGGATGGCGGCTCCGACTGGCCGACCTTCGCGGAAAAGGCGAAGAAGCTGCTGGTCAACGACAAATGCGCCGCCGTCTTCGGCTGCTGGACCTCGGCCTCGCGCAAGGCGGTGCTGCCGGTCTTCGAGCAGTATAACGGCATGCTCTACTACCCGACCTTCTACGAGGGCCTGGAGCAGTCGAAGAACGTCATCTACACAGGGCAGGAGGCGACGCAGCAGATCCTCGCCGGCCTCAACTGGATCAACAAGGAGCGCGGCAGCAAGTCGTTCTTCCTGATCGGCTCGGACTATATCTGGCCGCGCACCTCCAACAAGATCGCCCGCAAGCACATCGAGGCCGTGCTGAAGGGCCGCGTGGTGGGTGAGGAATACTTCCCTCTCGGCCACACGCAGTTCAACTCGGTGATCAACAAGATCAAGCTGAGCAAGCCGGACGTGATTTTCGCCGATGTCGTCGGCGGCTCCAACGTCGCTTTCTACAAGCAGCTGAAGGCGGCGGGCGTCGATCTCTCCAGGCAGGCGCTGATGACGATCTCCGTCACCGAGGACGAGATCGACGGCATCGGCGGCGAGAATATCGCCGGCGCCTTCGCCTGCATGAAGTACTTCCAGTCCCTGCAGAACGAGAACAATACCCGCTTCGTCGAGGCCTTCCACCGGATGTGGGGCCCGAAGACGGTGATCGGCGATGTGACGCAGGCTGCCTATCTCGGCCCCTGGCTGTGGAAGCTGACGGCGGAGAAAGCGGAATCCTTCGACGTGGACAAGATCGCCGCCGCCTCCGCCGGAATCGAGTTCAAGGGCGCGCCGGAAGGCTATGTCCGCATCCACCCGAACCATCACCTGTGGTCGAAGACGCGCGTCGGCCGTGCCCGCACCGACGGGCAGTTCGACGTCATCTACGAAACGGCGGAGCTGATGGAGCCGGACCCCTTCCCCAAGGGCTACCAGTAAGCGACGGCGCGGCGCACCGCGCCGGGGGCGGGCCGCGGGCCCGCCCCGCACGGCAACCCTGCAACGGCGGAGAGGCCCCATGTTCGGCGACTATTCGCTCAGCGACCTCGGCTCCATCTTCGTGATGCAGGGCTTCGCTGGGCTCATCCTCTTCTCGGTCTTCGTGCTGATGGCGCTTGGCCTGGCCATCATCTTCGGCCAGATGGGCGTCATCAACATGGCGCATGGGGAGTTCATGATCCTCGGCGCCTATGTCACCTACCTGACGGCGACCTTCTTCCAGAACCATCTTCCCGGCCTGTTCGACGCCTATTTCTTCGTCGCCATGGTGCTGGCCTTCCTCGCCGCGGGCGCGCTCGGCATGGCGGTGGAATGGCTGCTGATCCGCCATCTCTACCGGCGGCCGCTGGATACGCTGCTGGCAACCTGGGGCCTCAGCCTGATCCTGCAGCAGGCCTACCGCTCCAGCTTCGGCGCGCGCGAGGTGGGTGTCGATCTTCCTGGCTGGATGATCGGATCGCTGCAGGCGACAGAGACGATCGAAATCCAGATCAACGGGCTTTTCATCATGGCGCTGACGGTGCTGATCACCATCGCCGTCGGGCTGATGATGTTCCGCTCACGCTGGGGGCAGCAGGTGCGGGCGGTGGTGCAGAACCGCGTCATGGCCGGCGCCGTCGGCATCGATACCGGGCGGGTCGACCGGCTCACCTTCGGCATCGGCTGCGGCATCGCCGGAATCGCCGGCTCGGCCTTCACCATGATCGGTTCCACCGGGCCGACCTCGGGCCAGCTCTATATCGTCAACACCTTTCTGATCGTCGTCTTCGGCGGCGCGCAGAGCCTGCTCGGCACCATCGCATCGGCCTTCACCATTTCCCAGACGCAGTCGACGCTGGAGTTCTTCACCTCGGGCTCGATGGCCTCGGTCATCACGCTGCTCGGCGTGGTCGGCATCCTGATGCTGCGGCCGCAGGGCCTCTTCACCCTCAAGATCCGCCGCTGAGGAACGGATGATGCAGAACGACAATCCCTTCCTGACGCGCCTCGACTGGCTGAGCCTCGCGCTGCTCGCGGCGCTGCTGCTGGTGGCCTTCCCGCTCGGGCTCGACACCTTCCGCCTCAACCTCGTCGGCAAGTACCTCACCTATGCCTTCGTCGCGCTGGGGCTGGTGATCTGCTGGGGCTATGGCGGCATCCTCAGCCTTGGCCAGGGCCTGTTCTTCGGCCTCGGCGGCTACTGCATGGCGATGTTCCTCAAGCTCGAGGCCTCGACCGTCGAGAACACGAAGATCCAGTCCACGCCAGGAATCCCGGATTTCATGGACTGGAACCAGATCACCGCGCTGCCCTGGTTCTGGCAGCCCTTCCACAGCCTGGCGCTGACGCTGCTGCTGGTGGTGGCGGTGCCGGTGGCCTTCGCGCTGCTGGTGGGGGCGGCGATGTTCAAGCGGCGCGTCAGCGGCGTCTACTTCGCCATCATCACCCAGGCCATCGCCGCCATCATGACCATCCTGATCGTCGGGCAGCAGGGCTATACCGGCGGCATCAACGGCATCACCGACCTGCGCACCCTGGCGGGCTGGGATATCCGCACCGATGGCGCGAAGCTGCTGCTCTACTTCGTCAATGCCGCACTGCTGATCGGCTGCATCCTGGTGGCGCAGTCCGTGCGGCGCTCCAAGCTCGGCCGCATCCTCGTCGCCATGCGCGACAAGGAGGACCGCGTCCGCTTCTCCGGCTATGCCGTCGCCAGCTTCAAGATCTTCGCCTTCTGCCTGGCGGCGGGCTTCTCCGCCATCGGCGGCGCCATGTTCACGCTGCAGGTCGGCTTCATGTCACCTTCCTTCGTCGGCATCACGCCCTCGATCGAGATGGTGATCTACGCCGCCGTCGGCGGCCGCACCTCGCTCTTCGGTGCCGTCTACGGCACGCTGCTGGTCAATGGCGCGAAGACCGCCTTCTCCGAGAGCTTCCCGGAACTCTGGCTCTTCGGCCTCGGCGCGCTGTTCATCGCCGTCGTCCTGGCCTTCCCGGACGGGCTGGCGGGCCTGGTGCGCAACCGCCTGCTGCCCTGGGCCGGGCGCATGCTGGCACGCGGCGGCAAGCCCGCCCCCGTGCGCCCGGGCATGGTGACGAAGTGATGCCCGCCCTTCCCTTCCCCTCCCACGGGAGCGCGCCGCGATGAACGCCACCCCCACACCCGCGCAGGATTTCCTGCTGAGCGTCGAGGATCTCACCGTCTCCTTCGATGGCTTCAAGGCCGTCAACGGCGTCAATTTCTACGTCGACCCCAACGAGATCCGCGTCATCATCGGCCCCAACGGCGCCGGCAAGACGACGGTGCTGGACCTGATCTGCGGCCGCACCCGCGCCACCGCCGGCTCCATCCGCTTCCGTGGCCGCGAGCTGACGCGCATGAGCGAGAGCGACATCGTCCTCGCCGGCGTCGGGCGGAAATTCCAGAACCCGTCCATCTATGACGACCTGACGGTGTTCGAGAATCTCGAGATCTCCTTCCCGCGCGGGCGCAGCGTCTGGGGCGCGCTGCGCTTCCGCCGTGATGCCGAAGTGCGCGACCGCATCCATGAAGTGGCCGAGATGATCTTCCTCAAGGAGCATCTCCAGGCCCGCGCCGAGTTCCTCAGCCACGGCCAGAAGCAATGGCTGGAAATCGGCATGCTGCTGATCCAGGACCCGGAACTCCTGATGCTGGACGAACCCGTGGCCGGCATGAGCGTCAGCGAGCGGAAGAAGACGGCCGAGCTGCTCAACCGCATCATCCGCAACCGCTCCGTCCTCGTCATCGAGCACGACATGAAGTTCGTCGAGGACATCGCCCACCGCGTCACCGTGCTGCACCAGGGCAAGGTGCTCTCGGAAGGCTCGATGGAGCATGTGAAGAACGACCCCAAGGTCGTCGAAGTCTATCTGGGGCATTGACCATGCAGGAGCTTCTCGACCGCGCGCCCCCCGCCGCCCATGGCCAGGCCGCGCTCTCCCTCACCGACCTGCACGTGGCCTATGGGCAGAGCGAGGTCCTGCACGGCATCACGCTCAACGTCGCGCCCGGCGAGATCGTCGCCATCATGGGCCGCAACGGCATGGGCAAGACCACGCTGATGAAAAGCCTGATGGGCATCGTGCCCGCGCGCGCCGGGCGCATCCGCGTCGCCGGGCAGGATGTCACCGCCCTGCCCAGCCACCGCCGCGTCGCCGCCGGCATCGCCTATGTGCCGCAGGGGCGGATGATCTTCTCCACCATGACGGTGCAGGAGAATATCGAAACGGGGCTGACCGTCTCCGGCGCGCGGCGCGTGCCGGATTCCATCTACGCCCTTTTCCCCGTCCTGCTGGAGATGCGCCGGCGGCGCGGCGGCAACCTCTCGGGCGGGCAGCAGCAGCAGCTGGCCATTGCCCGCGCCCTCGCCTCCAACCCGAAGGTGCTGCTGCTCGACGAGCCGACCGAGGGCATCCAGCCCTCCATCATCCGCGAGATGGCCCGCACCCTGAAAAAAATACGCGGCGAGCGCGGCCTGTCCATCATCGTGTCGGAACAGGTACTCAGCTTCGCCCTCGACGTCGCCGACCGTGTGCTGGTCATCGAGAATGGCAGCATCGTGCACGAGGCGGCGCGCGCCGATGTCGATGAGGCGAAGGTCTCCGCCTTCCTGTCGGTCTGACGGGAAGGCGGCCAGTCTGCCCGGCGCCCCCGGCCAGGCCGGCGGGGCGCGCCGGGCGCGGCAGAAACCACGGAGAGAACAGATCCATGCCTGAGACGCTGATCAAGGTCGACCTCACCCAGTCCGCCTATGACAACGACATGGTCCACAACCGGTGGCACCCGGACATCCCGATGGTCGCCATGGTCAGGCCGGGCGATGACTTCATCATCGAGACCTATGACTGGACCGGCGGCTTCATCAAGAACAACGACTCCGCCGATGACGTGCGCGACATCGATCTGTCGATCGTGCATTTCCTCTCCGGCCCCGTCGGCGTCGAGGGCGCGGAGCCGGGCGACCTGCTGGTGGTCGACCTGCTCGACATCGGCGCGAAGCCGGACAGCCAGTGGGGCTTCAACGGCTTCTTCTCGAAGAAGAATGGCGGCGGCTTCCTGACCGACCATTTCCCGCTGGCGCAGAAATCCATCTGGGATTTCGAGGGGATGTTCACCAGGTCCCGCCACGTGCCGGGCGTGCGCTTCCCCGGCCTGATCCACCCCGGCCTGATCGGCTGCCTGCCCGATCCGAAGCTGCTGGAGACATGGAACACGCGCGAGACGGGCTTCATCGCCACCAACCCCACGCGCGTGCCGCCGCTGGCCAACCCGCCCTTCGCCGCCACGGCGCATATGGGCCGCCTCTCGGGCGAGGCGCGCGACAGGGCCGCCGCCGAGGGCGCCCGCACCGTGCCGCCGCGCGAGCATGGCGGCAACTGCGACATCAAGGATCTCTCGCGCGGCTCGCGCATCTATTTCCCGGTCTATGTGCCGGGCGCAGGTCTTTCCATGGGCGACCTGCATTTCAGCCAGGGCGATGGCGAGATCACCTTCTGCGGCGCCATCGAGATGGCCGGCTGGCTGCACCTGAAGGTCAGCCTCATCAAGGGCGGCATGGCGAAATACGGCATCCGCAACCCCGTCTTCAAGCCGAGCCCGATCACGCCGCGCTATGACGACTACCTGATCTTCGAGGGCATCTCCGTCGATGAAAGCGGCGCGCAGCACTATCTCGATGTCAACGTCGCCTATCGCCAGGCCTGCCTCAACGCCATCGAGTATCTGAAGAAGTTCGGCTATTCCGGCGCGCAGGCCTATTCCATCCTCGGCACCGCGCCGGTGCAGGGGCATGTCTCGGGCGTGGTCGATATCCCCAATGCCTGCGCCACGCTGTGGATTCCCACCGGAATCTTCGACTTCGACATCAACCCGAGCGCGGCAGGGCCGACGAAGTTCCTCGACGGCTCGGTGGACATGCCGCTCTCGCCGGATCTGTGAGGGCGCCATGCCGGTCTATGACTATGCCTGCGGCGCCTGCGGCCCCTTCACCGCCTTCCGCCCGATGGCGGCCAGCCGCGAGGCCTGCGCCTGCCCCGGCTGCGGCGCGGCGGCACCGCGCGCCTTCCTCACCGGCCCGCGCCTGGCGGTGATGGAGGCCGGCGCCCGGCGCGCCCACGCCACCAACGAGCGCAGCGCCCATGCGCCGCGCCGCTCGGCCGGGCACGCGCCGGGCTGCGCCTGCTGCGGCCCCTCGCCCTTCCCGCGCAAGGCCGCGGCCACGGCGGCGGAGGCGAAGTCCTTCCCCGGCCGCCGCCCCTGGATGATCAGCCACTGACGCCCGGCGCGGCCCCGCCCGGGCCGCGCCGCCCCCACCGCAGGAGGCCCGCATGATTCACGGTGATATCAGCAGCAGTCAGGACACGGTCGGCGTCGCCGTCGTGAACTACAGGATGCCCCGCCTGCACAGCCGCGCCGAGGTGCTGGCCAATGCCCGCCGCATCGGCGAGATGGTGGTCGGCATGAAGGCCGGCCTGCCCGGCATGGACCTCGTCATCTTCCCCGAATACTCCACCCACGGCATCATGTACGACCGGGAGGAGATGTTCGAGACCGCCTCCCAGGTGCCGGGGGAGGAGACGGAGATCTTCGCCGCCGCCTGCCGCGCCGCGAAGGTCTGGGGCGTCTTCTCCCTCACCGGCGAGCGGCACGAGGACCACCCGCGCAAGGCGCCCTACAACACCCTGATCCTGATGAACGACCAGGGCGAGATCGTACAGAAATACCGTAAGATCATGCCCTGGGTGCCCATCGAGGGCTGGTACCCCGGTGACTGCACCTATGTCTCGGCGGGGCCGAAGGGGCTGAAGGTCAGCCTGATCATCTGCGACGACGGCAATTACCCCGAGATCTGGCGCGACTGCGCGATGAAGGGGGCGGAACTCATCATCCGCTGCCAGGGCTACATGTACCCGGCCAAGGAACAGCAGATCCTGATGGCCAAGGCGATGGCCTGGGCGAACAATGCCTATGTCGCCGTCGCCAACGCCACGGGCTTCGACGGGGTCTATTCCTATTTCGGCCACTCGGCCATCATCGGCTTCGATGGCCGCACCCTCGGCGAATGCGGCACGGAGGAAATGGGCATCCAGTACGCCCAGCTTTCCACCACGCTCATCCGCGACGCGCGGCGGACGATGCAGTCGGAGAACCATCTCTTCAAGCTGCTGCACCGCGGCTATACCGGCGTCATCCACTCCGGCGACGGCCCGCGCGGCGTCGCCGCCTGCCCCTATGATTTCTACCGCCGCTGGATCACCGACCCCGAGGGCACGCGCGATGCCGTCGAGGCCCTGACACGCCCGACCATCGGCACGCAGGAATGCCCGATCGACGGGCTGCCGAACGAGGCGATGCTGAACACCGCGGAAAAAGTTTGATTTTTCAAAGATTTCTTTTTCTGAAGAAAAAGAAACAAAAAGACTTTTCCAGTCTGGCGTCCCGCCTCAGGCCAAAAGCGGGACGCCTCCTGGAAAAATTTTAAAAAGTTTTTTGGTTCTTTTTTCCAAAAAAGAACATTCTCTTCCGGATCCCCTTGCCCAGGAAGCGCCCCGATGATCGGCCATAATGGCGGCCCGCCGCTGGACCCGGAACCTGACCTCTCCTGGAACGCCTGGAACTGGCGCCGCGCGCACCGCAAGGCCTGGAAGACGCCGCCGCGCGAGATCGCCCTGCGCCGGCTGGAACGGGCGGAGGAGCTGGGCATGAGCTACCGCGCCTATACGCTCGAGATCATGGAGCGCGGCCGCTACCTCTGAGGGGCGGGCCCGACGCAAGCGTGAAGCAGGCCGGCCCTGGGTTGCGTAAACCCGCGGGCCTTCCCGCCATTGTGCCCGCGGGGCGGCGCCACAACGCCCCCGGCCACAGGAGGGAAAAGCATGACCGACGCAGAGCGCCAGATCGAGGACCGCATCCGCCAGCGCGCCTATGCCCTGTGGGAGGCGGAGGGCCGCCCCGAAGGCCAGGAGGAAGCCCATTGGCACCGCGCCCGCGCCGAGATCGCGGCCGCCGGCGCGCGGGAGGCGCCAGAGCCCGCCCCCCGCAAGGCGGCCCCACGCAAGGCCGCCCCCCGCAAAATGGCCCCCCACAAGATGGCCCCACACTGACCCGCCCCTTGCGCACCCGCACGGGTGGCGGAGAATGGCGCCGGAGAATGCCCATGCCCCCTCGCCGACCCCGCGCCCTGCTGCCGCTCGCCCTGCTGCTCGCGCCCCTGGCCGCCCTCCCCTGGCTCGCCATGCCGGCGGCGGCGCAGACCCGCGTGGGCGAGGTCAGCACGACCTTCCGCCTCGTCGGCCCCAACGACAAGGTGGTGGTGGAGCGCTATGACGATCCGCGCGTCGCCAATGTCTCCTGCTACGTCTCGCGCGCCGATACGGGCGGGCTCTCGGGCTGGGTCGGGCTGGCGGAGGATCCCTCGCGCTTCAGCATCGCCTGCCGCGCCACCGGGCCGGTCGCCCTGCCGGCCAACCTGCCGCAGACGGAATCCGTCTTCCGGCAATCCACCTCGGCGCTGTTCAAGTCGCTGACGGTGACGCGCATCCACGACCGCGAGAAGAACGTGCTGGTCTATCTGGTGACCAGCACGAAGGTGGTGGATGGCTCGCCCTTCAACAGCGTCACCGCCGTGCCGGTCGAAGCCGCGCCGCGATAAGGGGGTTTTTCACGATAGGGGCTTTCCGCCCGGAGCGATTGCGCCACATGGGAAGGCCGGCGAGGCTCCGGCCGCGCCGCCGCCCCTGGAGCCCCCCGCGTGACCGACCCGACCCGCCGCACCCCGCCCTTCCTCCGGGGCCGCCTGCCCCGGCGCCGCCTGGCCCTGCTGCCGCTGCTGGCGGCGCTGCCCTGGATCGGCGGCTGCGCCAATGGCCGCCCCAATGGCCGCGCCGCGCTGGCCTCCGGCAGCGGGGACTTCCCCGCCAGCGACCACTTCGATGGCGGGCGCTTCTTCAACCCCGGCGGCGCCGCGCCGCGCGGCCTGCTGGATCTGGCGCGCTGGAAGCTCGGCGGTGGGGACGAGCCCTGGCCCGAGGCCTGGCCCAGCCCCTTCCCGCCCGACCGGCCGCCCGCGCGGGTGGAGGGGGCGGCGCTGCGCGTCAGCTTCGCCGGGCATGCCAGCTTCCTGATCCAGGGCGCGGGGCTGAACATCCTGACGGACCCGGTCTGGTCCGAGCGCGCCAGCCCCTTCTCCTTCATCGGCCCGCGGCGGGCCAACCCGCCGGGCATCGCCTTCGACGACCTGCCGCGCATCGATGCCGTGCTGCTCTCCCACGGGCATTACGACCATCTGGATGTGGAGACCCTGGCCCGCCTCTGGCGGCGCGACCGGCCGCGCATCATCGCGCCGCTGGGCCAGGAGGCGACGCTGCGCGCGCATGAGCCGGAGATGGTGGCCACCACCGCCGACTGGGGCGCGGTGGTGCCCCTCGCCCCCGGGGTGGAGGTGGTGCTCGAACAGGTCCACCACTGGACGGCGCGCGGGGTGTGGGACCGCAACCGCGCACTGTGGTGCGGCTTCGTGCTGCGGGGGCTGGGCGGGGGCGTTTTCTTCGCCGGGGATACCGGCTTCGACGAGGGCCGGCCCTTCCGGCGCGTCGCCGCGCGGCACGGGGCGCTGGAACTGGCCCTGCTGCCGATCGGCGCCTATGAGCCGCGCTGGTTCATGGCCGACCAGCACATGAACCCGGCGGATGCGGTGCAGGGCTTCCGGCTGCTCGGCGCGCGGCAGGCGCTTGGCTACCACTGGGGCACCTTCAAGCTGACCGACGAGGCGGTGGGCCGCCCGCTGGCCGATCTCGCCGCCGCCCTCGCCGCCAGCGGGGTGGAGCCGGAGCGCTTCCTCGCCGCGCGGCCGGGCCAGGTGTGGTCCCGCCCCGCCTGAGAAGGCGGCGCCTGCTGTTGAGAGGGGCTTCGCCCCTCTCAAACTCTCCCCACCAAAGGCCTGAGGCCTTTGGAAACCCATTTGTTAGAATCTATAAACTGATGGCAGGTGCAGGGGACCCTGTCCCCTGCTGGGGGCGAGGGGGCAAAGCCCCCTCAAGGCCCCTGGAGGAAGGGGTTGGCGCGGCGCTCCGCCCCGAAGGTCGAGCCGGGGCCATGGCCGCAGAGGAACTGGATCTCATCGCCGAGCGGCAGCAGCTTCGCCTGGATGGAGGCGATCAGCGCGGCGGAGTCGCCATAGGGGAAATCGGTGCGGCCGACCGAGCCCCGGAACAGCACATCCCCCACCAGCGCGACGCCGAGCGCGGTGGAGACATAGGCCAGATGGCCCGGCGTATGGCCGGGGCAATGCAGCACGGCGAAATCCTGCCCGGCGATGGCCACCGTCTCGCCCTCGGCCAGCCAGCGGTCGGGGGTGGCGTTCTCCAGCCCGGTGATGCCGAAACGCGCGGCCTGCCCGGCGATATCCTCGAGCAGGAAGGCATCGCGCCGGTCGGGGCCGAGGATGGGGACGGCCCCACCCTGGCGCGCCTCCAGCGCCCGCTTCAGCGCGGCGGCGCCGCCGGCATGGTCGAGATGGCCGTGGGTGAGCAGGATCTGCTCCACCTGGAAGCCGGCGCGGTCGAGCGCGGCCAGGATGCGCGGCACATCGCCGCCGGGGTCGATGACGCTGCCGCGCCCGCTCTCCGCGTCCCAGATCAGGGCGCAGTTCTGCTGAAAGGGCGTGACCGGGATCTGGGCGGCCTGGAGCTGGGGCATGGCCTCTGCCTGCCATGCCGGGCGGCGGGGGTCAACGGCGCGGCGGGAGGGGGGGCGGGGCGCCCGGCGCCCCGCCGGGGTGGCGGGCGCTGTAGCCGGCGCGGCGCCACGCCGGCACCGGCACGGCGCGGGGGCTGCGCTCCTGCACCGCCAGCAGCATCATCAGCCAGTAGGCCATCGGCAGGTCCGGGTTCAGCAGGGCGGATTCGCTCTGGTTGAAGATGCCGATCACCAGCAGCAGCATCAGCAGCCACAGGCCGCGCCGGCGCGGCCCATGCCACAGCGCCCGCAGCGCCAGGGCCAGCGTGCCCAGCGCCATCATCGCCAGCAGCACGCCGCCCACCCAGCCGAGTTGCACCAGCACTTCCAGATAGCCGCTATGGGCCGAGGGCACGTTCCACTGGACGATGTCGCGGATGGCCTGGACCTGGGGCGAATCCGGCAGCCAGAAGGCGGCATAGCCATGGCCGAGCAGCGGCTTGCGCTCGATCGCCGCCCAGACGCCGGCCCAGATGAAGGTGCGGCCGGTGAGCGAGGAATCCTTGCCCAGCAGCTCGAACAGCCCCTCGACGCCGAGGGCGGCGAAGACCAGCAGCCCGGCCATGGCGCCCACCGTGGCGGCCAGCAGCACCGCCGCCATCCAGGCGCCGCCACGGTCGAGCCAGAGGAAGGCCACCGTCGCCCCCGCCACCAGCAGCGTCAGCAGCAGCGAGGTGGTGGAGCGCGCCAGCACCAGCATGGCCAGCAGCAGCAGCAGCAGCGCGCCATCCCGCCAGCGCAGCCGGCCGCGCTCCATCACCAGGGCGGAGAGCGCCAGGGCGCAGCAGAGCAGCGCCATGCCGAAGACGTTCTTCTGGCGGAAGACGCCGCGGATGGCATTGGCGTATTCGCCCGTGTCGAAGCCGAGGGCGGGGCGCAGCGCGGCCTCGGCCAGGCTGGCCAGGATCAGCGCCAGGCTGGTGCCGACCACCAGCGCCATGAAGCGCTCCAGCCCCGGCCCGGCCAGGGTGGAGAGCACGAAGACCATCAGCACGCCCAGGCTGACCGCGCGGCGCAGCGAGGCCGCCGGCGCCTCCGACCACAGGGCGGAGGCCAGCACCAGCAGCATCAACGGCAGGAAGGGCCAGAGGCGCGGCAGCAGCGCCAGCACGCGCCGCCAGTGCAGCAGCGCCGAGACCGCGCAGCCCAGCAGCAGCAGCAGCGGCAGCACGGCGCCGAGCGGGTCGGAGGCATTCAGCTCATCGGCGTCCGGCGTGCCGATCTGCAGCCGGGCGCTGCTGTAGGAGAGCACCGCCACCACCACCAGCGCGGCCTGCAGCCAGGCCAGCCAGGGGCGGTGCGGCGCCCCCGCCGCGGCGGCGGGCGGCGGGAAGGGCATGGGCCGCGCCACGCCGGCGGCGCGCGCGGCCGGCATCAGAAGACGTTCCGCCCGGCCAGCCCCACCATCACGGTGCGCACCATGATGCGGATATCCAGCCAGAGCGACCAGTGGGTGATGTAGTAGAGGTCCATCTCGATGGATTTGCGGGCATTCTCGGGCGAGCGCAGGGCATAGCTGCGCATCCCGTTGGCCTGGGCCCAGCCGGTCAGCCCCGGCTTGATGCGGTGCCGCGCGGCGTATTGCCGCACCATCTCGGAGAAGCGCTCCTCCCCCACCAGCATGTTCGCCACATAGGGGCGCGGGCCGACGATCGACATCTCCCCGCGCAGCACATTGAAGAGCTGCGGCAGCTCGTCGATCGAGAGGCGGCGCAGGATGCCGCCGACGCGGGTGATGCGCGGGTCGTCGCGGCTCTGCGTGCCCACCGAGCCATCATCCTCCGGGTCCACCAGCATGGTGCGGAACTTGTAGATGGCGAAGGGCTTCTGGCCGAGGCCGGGGCGCCACTGCCGGAACAGGATCGGCCCCGGGCTGTCGAGCCGGATGGCGATGGCGGCGACCAGCATGATCGGGCTGACCAGCAGCAGGGCGAGGCTGGCCACCAGGTAATCCTCGATCACCTTGACCACGCCCTGCGTGCCCTTGAAGGGGCGGACCATCACCTGCAGCGCGCTCATCGCGCCGAGCGGGGCGATGCGCGCATAATTGGGCGGCACCCCCTCCGGGTCGAAGGGGATGACGACATCGGCGGCGATCCACTCCACCTGGTGCATCAGGCGGAAGATCTCCGGCGCGCGGCTCCAGGGCAGGGCGAGGACGATCAGGTCGATGGTGTGGTCCTGCGCGTAGGCGGCGAGTTCCTCCAGCCCGCCGGAGACGGGCAGGCCGCCCACCGCCTGGGGCAGCGGGCCGGCGGCGGCGTCGCTGTCATCGGCGAAGAGGGCATCGACGGCGAAGGCCTCCGGCCGCGCCGCCATCTCGGCCAGGACGCGCGCGGCGGTGGGGTTGGCGCCGACGACGACGACGCGGCGGCAGAGCAGCCGGCGCCGCTCCACCACATAGACCAGCAGCCGCGTGCCCTGCCGCCCCGCCACGACGGCGAGGAATTGCAGCCCATGCCCCTCGACGAACCAGGGCTGGGTGAAGGGCAGGCCGGGGACGCAGGCCTGGAGCGCCACCAGCCCCACGCCCCAGGCGATGGCCAGCCCGGCCAGCACATGGCCGATCTGGCCGAAGAAGCCGGCATAATGCTCCACCCGGTAGGCGGAGATGCGCTTCATGGTCGAGAGATAGGCCCAGAGCTCGGCCCCGGCGACGACCAGCACCTGCTGCCAGGTGAGCGGCGTGGCCGCGCCGGCGCCGAGCAGCCCGAGCAGCAGCGGCGGCAGGGCCAGCATCAGCAGGTCCACCGCCTTGGCGATGCGGTTGATCAGCCCGTGCGTCCAGCGCACCACGGACAGGCGCCGGACCAGCCCTTCCGCGGCCGGGGCGGCGGCGGAGGGGGGGGCGGAAGCAGGCGGGGACGTCACGCGGCGGGATCTCCGGAGGGGCGGGCAGGCAGCGGGCGGGGCAGCGGGCGGGATGACAGGCGGGGCAGCGGGCGGGGCGGCATCAGAAGCCCCCCGTGGCCGTGCCGTTGCGGTTGATCGCGTAGCTGAAGGAGCGGTTGAAGGGCACGAGGCGGTTGACGAACTGGTCGATCCACAGATTGACCTCGCCGATGCGGCTGCGCGGCACATAGACGATGTCGCCGGGGAAGAGCGGCACGTCATTGGCCGCGCCCTGGAGGAAGCCGCGCAGGTCGATGGCGCGCAGCATCGGCCGCTCACCCGGGCCACGGCGGATCAGCACCACCTGGCCCATGCGCGCCGTGTCGTCGAAGCCGCCGGCCTGCAGCACCGCCTCCATCACGCCGCGGCGGCCGGGCAGCGCATAGGCCCCCGGGTTGCGCACCGCGCCGCCCACCAGCACGCTGGAGCCGCCCGCCTCCTCCAGCCCCAGGGTGACGACGGGGTGGAGCAGGATGCGGCGCGACGCACCGGCCACCGCCGCCTCCGCCTCCGCCAGGGTCATGCCGGAGACGGGCACGCGCCCGGCGGCGCGCAGCGCCACCTGGCCATCCGGCGGCACCAGCACCGTCTCGTTCATCTCCGGCGTCAGCAGGAACTGCACGCGCAGCCGGTCGCCGGTGCTGATGCGGTATTCCGGCGTGGCCTCGCTCCAGGGCGCGAAGCCGGCGGGGTTCTGCTCCACCGGGTCGAGCGTCTGGCCGGTGCAGCCGGCGAGCAGGCTGAGCGCCAGCAGCCCAAGGCCCAGGGACCCGGCGCAGCGGCGGCGCGACAGCCCCGGCCCGGCAGGCGGCGGCCCGGCAGGCGGCGGCCCGGCAGGCAGCGGTCCGGCAGACGGCGGCACCGAAAGAAGCCCGGCAGGCGGCGGCACCGAAAGAAAAGGGGCGCGAAAGGGCGGGCGGGGCATGGCGGGCAGGCTCACAGCAGGCGGGCCAGGGCCGGGGGCAGCAGCCGGCGCTGGCCGGTGAAGGCGAAGCCGAGCAGCGCGCCGCCCGAGCCCAGCACCCAGTCCCGCACCGCGCGCGCCTCGGGCCCGCGCGTGCGCTCGCCGCGCACCACCATCAGGTTGGCGTCCACCATCGCGGCGAGGCGGCGCATGGCGTAGTTCTCCGTCTCGTCCGGGCCGACCAGGACCACGGTGTCGAAGGCGGCGCGCAGGCGGTCGAGCAGGGTCTGCGTCTCCTCGCGCGAGGCGCGCGGGTTGGTCAGGTCCGACTCCATCGCCTGGTAGGAAATCCAGAGATTGGGCAGCACCGTGCTGTAGACCAGCACATGGCCCGGGATGCGCTCCGCCTCCACCGGCTGGGAGCCGAGGGCGGCGAGGTGGCCGCGCCCGTCCGTCTGCAGGTCGAGCAGCGCGACATCCCCGGCCTCGCGGCGGGCGAGGGCGACGGCCAGGGCGCGGCCGAGCTCGTCCCGCCCATCGGCCGGGCCGGTGGCGACGAGCTGCACGATGCGCGGCCGGCGGCCCTGGAGGCGGGTGTCGCGCAGCAGCGCCACGAGGTCCTCCACCGGCGGCATCGGCCGCAGGTCGCGCGCGGCGGGGGCGAGGCTGGCGAAGCGCGCCAGGGCGGGCAGGCGCAGGCCACGCTCCGCCTCCTCCGGCGTGGCGAGGACGCGGCGCGTCAGGGTGAGCAGCAGGGCCAGCCCGCCGGCCAGCCCCAGCCCGCCGGCGATGCCGCCCGCCGCCACCAGCCGGCGCAGGCTGCGGCCCTGGAGCGGCGCGGCGGGGGGCTGCACCAGCTGCACGCCGGGGCGGCCCTGGCGGCGCGCCTCCTCGCCGATGCGGCTGCCGGCCTCGCGCGTGGTGAGCTGGCGGGCGATGGCCTCGAAGCCCTCGCGCTCCCGCCCCAGGTCGCGCAGGCGCTGCTCGGCCACCAGCAGGGCGCCGCCGCGCGCCTCCGCCTCCTGGCGCTGGCGCGTCAGCTCCGCCTGCTGGCGGTCCAGCGCCTCGGCATCCAGCCGCAGGGAGACGACGCGCTGGCTCAGCATCTCCACATTCGGGTTGCGCACCTCGCGGGTGGTGGAGAAGGTGGCGCGCGCATTCTCCCGCATGGCGCCGCGCAGGGCGGCGATGCGCTGGTCCAGCTCGCGCAGGCCCGGGTAATCGGCGGTGTACTGGCCGGCCATGCGCTCGCGCTCCAGCATCAGCCGGGCAAGCTGGCCGCGCGAATCATCGCCGGGGGCGAGGTTGGTGGCCTCGGAGGAGGCGAAGACGCGGCCCGGCTGGGCGGCCAGCGCGGCCTCGGCGGCGGCGAGCTGGGCGCGCGCCGTGGCCTGCTGCTCGCGCACCTGGTTTTCCCGCCGCGACAGCTCCTCCCGCCGCGTGGCGGCGAGCTGGATGTCCTGGCCGATCTCCAGCACGCCGTATTGCGCGCGCACGGCGCGGATCTGCTCCTCCACCGCGCGGATGCGCTGGTTGTAGCGGTCCAGCTCCGCCATCAGCAGGCGGGCGCTCTCATCGGCATACATCTGGGCGCGGCGGTCGAGATAGGCGCCCACCACCGCCTCCAGCCCGCGCAGGGCGCGGCCGCGGTCCGGCAGGGTGAGGCTGACGCGCAGGATGGTGCTGGCGGTGTCGGCCTCGGTCTTGAGCGCGAGCTGCAGCGCCTCCACCGCCTTTTCCTCGGCGGCGCCGCCCTCGTCGCGCAGGTCGGGGAAAAGGGTGTGCAGCCCGGCGCGGCGCAGCGCCTCGCGCAGCACCTCGGTGCTGCGCAGGATCTCAAGCTCCGCGCGCGACACCTTCAGCATCTCCACCGGGATGACGCTGGGGCCGAAGCCGGTGACATCCGGGGCGCCGGTGGCCTCGCGGCTGGTCTGCACCAGCAGCACGCTCTCGGCCGTGTGGCGGGTGGGCAGCAGGGGGGCGAGGCCGAGGCCGAGCGCCACCGGCGCGGCGAAGGCCAGCGCCAGCAGCCGCCAGCGCAGCCGCAGCGTGACCAGCAGGTCCGCCAGATGGAAGCCCCCCACCGGCGGCGCGCCGAAGGGGTCGGCCGCCGGGGGGGCGGCCAGAGGGGCAGCCAGGGAGGCGGCCGGTTCCGGCGCGGGGGCGGGCAGCGGCGCGGCCAGCCCACCGGCTTCTGGCCCACCGGCTTCTGGCCCACCGGTTTCTGGTCCACCGGTTTCTGGCCGGCTTTTTCCCTGTCCGGCCGTCTCGCCGCCGGCGCGGGCCTCCTGGCGGGGGGGCGGGACGACCCTTTCCCACTCCGCCTCCGGCTCGTCCTCCGCGCGCGGCGCGGCTGGTTCCTGCCCCCGGGGCTCCTTGCCCCGGGGTTGCTCCTCACGAGGCTCCCCGCCCGGCGGCGGCTCTCCCTCGCGCGGCTCTCCCTGGTCCCCCCCCTCCTGGCCCGGCGGCGTCCCGTTGCTCATGCCAGCAGCCTTTGGCCCGGCGGCGGGGCCTTCACATCCAGAACGATCGGCAGGCGCACCAGCGGGATTTTCCTCAGCGGATGACGAAAGACGATGAGCACGAGAGGGAGCGGCGGGCGGGGAAAAGCGCGGCCCGGTGGAACAGCCCCGCGCTTCCTGTCCCACCGCAGTTTAGGACGAAGACGCGATGCAGTGGTAGTGTTGGCGCCGCATCATTTCGCCCTTCCAGCGCCGAGCCCCGCATGACCGAGCCCGCGACCGCCCCGCCTGCCCAGCGCCTGCTCGGCCTGCGATTCGATATGCTGGATCTTGAAGAAACCTTACAGCGCCTCGCGGCGCGCGATGCGGCGGCGCCTTTCGCCTATGTCGTCACGCCCAATGCCGACCACCTGCTGCGCCATGCCCGCGCCGATGCCGCGCTGCGCGCCATCTATGAAAACGCCTGGCTCTCCGTCTGCGACAGCCGCGTGCTGCGGCTGCTGGCGGCGCGGCGCGGCATCGCGCTGAAGCTCGCGCCCGGCTCCGATCTCACCGCCGCGCTGTTCGCGCGCGGGCTGGTTGGGCCGGAGACGCCGCTCACCGTCATCGGCGGCGCGCCGGAGGTGGCGGAGGCGCTGCGCGCACGCCTCGGTCTGCGCCGCCTCGCCCACCACAACCCGCCGATGGGATTCATCGACGATCCCGCAGCCGTCGCGGATTGTGTGGATTTCGTCCTCGCGCATCCCGCGCGCTTCGTGCTGCTCTGCGTCGGTTCGCCCCGGCAGGAAATCCTCGCCGCGCGCATCGCCGCCAGCGGGCGCGCCACCGGCATCGGCCTGTGCGTGGGCGCGGCGCTGGAATTCGTCACCGGCGCCAAGCAGCGCGCCCCGGCCTGGATGCAGCGCGCCCATCTGGAGTGGCTGCACCGGCTGCTGAGCGAGCCGCGCCGGCTGTGGCGCCGCTACCTGCTGGAGGCGCCGCGCCTGCTCTGGCTGATGCGCCAGGTGCCGCGCCAGGACAGGCGGCGCGCCGGCGGCTGAGGCCGCCTCACGGATGGGTTTCCAAAGGCCTCAGGCCTTTGGTCGGGAGAGTTTGAGAGGGGCGAAGCCCCTCTCAACGGCAGGCGCCCCACGCCCCTGGCGCGCACGGCTTTCCTTTCCCGAGGGCTTCGGGAACAATCCCTCCCCCTTCCCCAGCGCAGGACCCGCCATGCCGCGCAGCGCCATCGTCATCTGCACCTACAACCGGCCGGAGATGCTGCGCCGCGCGGTGCGGAGCGCGCGCGCCCAGGCCCTGCCACCCGGGCATGAGGCGGAGGTGCTGGTGGTGGACAATTCCCCCGCCGCCAATGCGCGCGACAGCGTCGCCGCCCTGGCCGCCGAGGGGCCGGGCCTGCCGCTGCGCTACCTCTCCACGCCGGTGCCCAATGTGTCCGAGGCGCGCAATGCCGGCGTCGCCAACACCGCGGGGGAGACGCTGATCTTCCTCGATGACGACCAGTGGTTCGAGCCCGGCTGCGTCGCCGCCCTGCTGGAGACGGCGGAGGCGACGGGGGCGGACATGGTCTTCGGCCCGGTGCGCCCCTTCTTCCCCGGCGGCATGCCGGCGTGGGACCCGACCGGGCGTAGCTACCGCCGCGATGTGGACTGGCCGAGCGGCACGCCCATGCCGCTCGACCACAATGACAGCCAGAGCGGCCGCTGGATCGCCACCGGCAACCTGCTGCTGCGGCGCGCCACCTGCCTGGCCGAGCCGGTGCCCTTCGACCCTGCCCTGGGGATCTGCGGCGGCGAGGATTACGACCTCTTCGTGCGGCTGCACCGCGCCGGGCGGCGCATGGTCTGGTGCGCCGGCGCCGTGGCCCAGGAGGAAGTGCCCGCCAGCCGCACCACCCTGGCCTATATCCGCCGCCGCAGCTTCCATGCCGGGCAGATCTACGGCGTCATGACCTTCCGCCACAGCGCGTGCAAGCCCTGCTTCGCCCTGCGCACCGCGCTGCGCGCCAGCGTGCAGCTCGGGCTGGTGGCGCTGCGCTGGGGCCTCGCCACGCTGCGCGGCGAGGCGCGGGCGGAGCGCCATTCGGTCAAGCTGGCCGAGGTCGCCGGCAAGCTGGTCTGGTGGAGCATGTCGCGCAAAACGCCATGGTAGGGCGGCCCCCGTTGGCAAAACGGTGCAAATAAGAAACAAATCGCGGGATGAACGCCCCCATCCCGCCCCTTCCCGCCGCGCCACCGGCCGCCGCCCCGGCCACACCGCGCCCCGCCGGGCCCGAAGGGGAGGGCCCGCGCCTGCTGGTCGTCTCCACCCAGCCCTGGACCATGGCGGCCCGGCTGGCCGGGGCCCTCGCCCAGGCCGGCTGCGTGGTGGAGGCCGCCAGCCCGCCCCACGCCCTGCTGGCCCGCAGCGGCGCCCCCCGCGCCCATCACCGGCTCCACCCGTGGCGGCTGCGGCGGGACCTCGCCACGGCGCTGCGCCGCGCCCGGCCGGACCGCGTCCTGCCCGCCGATGACGCCGCCGCCGCCCTGCTCGCCACCCTGCGGCCCGAGCCCGACCTCGCCGCGCTGGTCGAGGCCTCGCTGGGCGCGCCGGAGAGCACCGCGGTGGCGCACAGCAAGACCGCGCAGATGGCGCTGGCCGCGCGGCTCGGCCTGCCCGTGCCGGAGACGCGGCCGGTGGAGAGCCTGCCCGCCCTGCTGGCCGCGCTGGCCGAGTCCGGCCTGCCGCGCGTGCTGAAGGCCGATGGCAGCTGGGGCGGCACCGGCGTCACCCTGCTGCGCGAGGCCGCCGCCGCCCCGGCCGCCTATGCCGCGGCCACCACCCGGCCCTCCCTGCTGCAGACGGCGAAGCTGGCGGCCTGGGAGGGCAGCCTGCGCCCCTTCGCCGCGCGCCGCGCCTGGCGCCGGCCGGCGCTCCACCTCCAGGCCTTCATCGCCGGCCCGCCGGCCAACCGCGCCGTGCTGGCCGAGCGCGGCCGCGTCCTGGCCGGGCTCAGCGTCGAGGTGCTGACCACCCTCTCCCCCACCGGGCCGGGCAGCGTCGTGCGCGTCATCGACCACCCGCAGATGGCGGCGACAGCGGCGGCGATGGCGGCGCGGCTCGGCCTGTCCGGCCTGCTCGGCTTCGACTTCGTGCTGGAGGCCGGCACCGGCCGCGCCCTGCTGCTGGAGATGAACCCGCGCGCCACGCCGATCTGCCACCTCAGCGACGCGCCGGGCGGCGGGCTGGCGGGGGCGCTGGCGGCGCATCTCGCGGGGCGCGACCCGGCGGCGGTGCCCCTGCCCGCCCCGGGCACCACCATCGCCCTCTTCCCCAGCGAATGGCTGCGCGACCCCGCCAGCCCCTGGCTGCGTGAGGCACGGCATGACGTGCCCTGGCATGACGCGCCCCTGCTCCGCGCGTATATGGAGGACGCGGCGGCGCTCCGGCGCTTCGAGCGGCGCCGCGCCTGGCTGCGCCGCCTTCTCGGCCGCCCGCCCTGCTGACGGAGGCAACATGCAATGGATCCTGATGGGGCCCGTCCCCGGCGGCCATGACCACCACTGGCTGACGCGCTTCATCCCCGCCTGGCGCCACCGCTTCTTCGACATCCTGCCGGACTACGCGCATGACCGCTCCCGCCGGGCGACCTCGGCGCGGGAATGGCTGGACTATCTGCGCCAGGCCTGGCGCGGCGTGCGCGCGGCGCGGCTGGCGAAGGACCCGGCCATCGGCTGCCTCACCGTCTTCCCGCAGCTCGCGCTGATGGCGGGGCTGCTCAAGCGGCTGCTCGGGCTGGACATGCCCATCCTCGCCTGGAGCTTCAACCTCGGCCACGCGCAGGGGCGGGCGAAGACGGCGCTGGCGCGGCTCGGCCTCGCGGCGGTGGACCGCATCGTGGTGCATTCGCGGCGCGAGATCGACAGCTACGCCGCCGCCTTCGGCCTGCCGCGCGAGCGCTTCACCTTCGTCCCCTTCAGCGTCGAGGCGGTGGAACCGGCGCTGGAGGAGGAGATGGAAGCCCCCTTCCTGCTCGCCATGGGCAGCGCCAACCGCGACTACGCCACGCTGTTCGAGGCGGTGCGCGGCCTGCCGCTGCGCCTCGTCGTGGTGGCGGGGGCGCAT
Source organism: Roseomonas sp. GC11 (assembly GCF_024437745.1). Lineage (GTDB taxonomy): Bacteria > Pseudomonadota > Alphaproteobacteria > Acetobacterales > Acetobacteraceae > Pseudoroseomonas. The sequence goes on from NZ_JANFNY010000005.1 coordinate 112,292, forward strand.
GCCACGGCGGGGCTCGCCGTGCCGGAGAATGCCGAGCTGCGCCACGGGCTGACGCTGGCCGAGTGCCACGCCCTGGCGCAGCGCGCGCGGCTCAGCGTGGTGCCCACGGCCAACAGCTTCTCCGCCTCCGGGCAGGTGACCTTCATCGAGGCGATGATGTTCGGCCGCTGCGTCGTCGTCACCCGCTCGATCGGGGCGGAGGACTATATCGCCGATGGCGAGACGGGGCTGCTGGTGCCGCCGGGCGATGTGGCGGCGCTGCGCGCGGCGCTGCTGCGCGCCTGGGAGGATGCGGCGCTGCGCGCCCGCCTCGGCGCCGCCGCCCGCGCCTATGCGGTGGAGACGCTGAGCCATGAGGGCGTCTCCCGCCGCCTCGCCGCGCTGTGCGACGCCTTGCAGGCGGAGCGGCGGGCGTGAGGGGCGCCTGTGGCCTTGAGGGGGCTTTGCCCCCTCAAACTCCCCCAGCAGGGGACAGGGTCCCCTGCACCCGCCTTCAGAAAGGGTTTCCAAAGGCCTCAGGCCTTTGGTGGGGAGA
>NZ_JANFNY010000060.1 GCF_024437745.1 Roseomonas sp. GC11
ACCCCTGGCCGCGACGGAAAAGCCGATGCAGACACGCCCCGCCAGCCGCCTTTCCGCTGCCCCCCTGCGCGGGCGCCCCGCCCCGGCCGGGCAGGCCAGCCAGCGGCTGGAGGCCGCCGCGGCGGAATACGCCCTGCTGGCCCAGCGCCGCGCCCGCCTGCTGCGCCAGCTTGCTTTGCTGGAGCGCCAGCAGGCCCAGGCCGGCGCCACCCTGCTGGCGCTGGAGGCCCGCATGGCCAGCCTGGCCCGCCACCTGCCACCCCCCGCCCCGGCGACCGATCCGCCCGCCGAGCCGCCGGCCGTGGAGGTGTCTGCCATGGAGGCATCTGGTGTCGCCGCGCTGGGCGCCGCCGCAGCGGGTGTTGAGGCGGCGGAGGCCGGGGCCGCCCCGCCCCCCGCCGAATCCGCCGCCACCCTGCCGCCCGAGGCGCCGCCGCTGCTGGCACCGGCCGCCACGCCGCACACCGTGGCCCTGGCCGTGCCCTTCGCCCCCGCGGCGCCGGGTGCCCACCCCGTTCCGCCCGCTGGCCCTGCCGCCGGCCGGCGTGGCCTCGTCCTGGAATACTGAGGAGGATCGCGATGGACACCGCCGCCCTCGTGGCCCGCGCCAAGCAGCAGCTGGAGGCCCTGCTGGGCCTGCCCACCGACACCGTCTCGCGCTTCGACCGCGCGCCGGAAGGCGGCTGGGCGCTCGGCCTCGACATGCTGGAGCACAGCGCCATCCCGCGCACCCATGACCTGATCGCGCGCTACGAGATCGAGCTGGACGAGGAGGGCACGCTGCGCCGCTGGAAGCGCACCGCCCGCACCCAGCGCGGCCAGCTGCTCGAAGAAAGCTGAGCGCCACACCGACACCGCGAACCCGGGAGACAGAATGTCCCTGCAACACAGCGTCGGCGGCAGCAGCCTGGCCGATATCCTCGAACGGATCCTCGACAAGGGCATTGTCGTGGCCGGCGACATCTCCATCAGCCTGGTGGGGGTGGAGCTGCTGACCGTGCGTGTGCGCCTCGTCGTCGCCTCGGTGGACCGGGCGCTGGAGATGGGCATCCGCTGGTGGGAGGGCGAGCCCGCCTATCAGGGCACGCCGCTCGCCCAGGAGGCCGAGCGCCTGCGCGCCGAGAATGCCGCCCTGGCCGAGCGCCTGCTGCGGCTGGAACAGGCCATCGCCGCGCCCCCCGCCACCTGAACCCGCCCCCTACCCACCCACGGAACCGGACCCCGATGGCCCCGCACCGCATCTTCACCGCCAGCGCCACCCCCGGCCTCTCCCGCCGGATGAGCGAGCGCGCCCGCGCGCCCCAGCCCGGCCTGCCGGGCGCCGCCGCCGCGGTGGAGGGCATGCGCCAGGCGATGCGCGACCTGCTCGACCGCATGGGGGAGGTGGATGCGGCGCTCGCCGCCGGGGCCACCACGCCGCGCCGCCCGCGCTGCGAAATGCTGGCGGGGCCGGAGGGCTGGCGCCTGCGCGTCGAGCTGCCCGGCGTGGCGCCGGAGGAGGTGGCGGTGGCCCAGGCCAGGGGCGCGCTGCTGGTCAGCGCGGCGGGGCGCCACGCCTATGCCGCGCGCATCCCCCTGCCCGCCGAGGCCGAGCCGAAGAGCCTGCGCTGGCACTGCGCGCATGGGCTGCTGGAAGCCCTGCTGGCCCCGCGCGGCACCCGCCCCGAGGAGGACACGCCATGAACGGCCTTTACGTCTACGGACTGGCGGCGGCCGGATCGCTGCCGGAGGGGGAGGCGCTGGGCGCCGGCCTCGCCGGGGCGAGCCTCGGCTGGGTGCAGGGCGGCGGCCTCGCCGCGCTCACCAGCCCCGCCCCGGAGGGCGAGCTGGACGCCACCCGGCGCAACATGCTGGCGCATACCGCCGTGCTGGAGCGCGCCATGCAGGCCGCGCCGCTGCTGCCGGTGCGCTTCGGCACCGTCGCCCCCGCCGCGCCCATCCTGGCCGATTGCCTCGCGCGCAACGCCCCGAGCCTCTCCGCCGCGCTCGACACCATCGCCGGCCGCGTCGAGCTCGGGGTGAAGGCGAGCTGGCGGCCGGACATCGCCTTCGCCCAGCTGCTGGCCGATGATGCCGGGCTGCGCCGCATGCGCGACCGCCTGCGCGGCCGCCCGCCGGAGGAAACCCAGGCCGAGCGCATCGCCCTCGGCCGCCAGGTGGAGGCCGCCCTGCAGGCGCGGCGCGAGGCGGATGCCGCCGCGCTGCTCGCCCAGCTCAGCCCGCTGGCCGAGCGCGAGGTGGAACTCTCCCTGCTGGATGAGCGGATGATCCTGAACCGCGCCTTCCTGGTCCGCCGCGACCGGGAGGAGGCTTTCGACGCCGCCATGGCGGCCCTGGCCGGGCGCGAGGCGGAGCGCATCGAGTTCCGTTATGTCGGGCCGGTGCCGCCCTACAATTTCGTCTCCCTCCAGGCCGGCCTGTTCGGGCGGGGGTGAGCAGCATGATTGGCCGCGCCCTCGCCTTCCCCGTCACCGGCCCGCTTGGCGGGCTGCTGTGGATCGCGCGCCAGGTCGCGCAGCTGGCGGATGAACAGCGGCTGGACCCGAAGCGCATCGAGGCCGCGCTGCTCACGCTGGAGCGCCGGCTGGAGGCCGGAGAGATCGACGACGCCACCTTCGAGGCCGAGGAGGCCGCGCTGCTCGCCGAGCTGCGCGCCATCCGCGCCGCCCGCCAGGGCCAGCAGGGCCAGGGCTGAGGGGAGGGATGGCATGACCGGATATCAGGAGGCATCGGCATGGCGGGATTGGTGAGGCTGCTCGGCATCGCGCCGGCCGAGGCGGCGGAGGCGGTGCGGCTGGCGGTGGGGCGCGTCGCCGGCCCCGCCCTGACCCAGCACCGCGAGGGCGATTGCGTGGCCATCGCCCAGCTGGAGCCCTCCGGCCCGCGCGGCGAGAGCGGCAGGGTGGCCGATGCGGCGCGGCTGCGCGCCCTGCACCAGGTGCAGCGGCGGCTGGAGGCGGCCTGCATGGCCGGGCCTTTCCTGCCGGCCTCGCCGGCGGCGGCGCTCTGCCCGGCGGCGGAGCTTCCGGCGCTGCTCGCCGCCGCCGCCCCGCGCCTGCGCCTGGCGCTGGAGGAGGATGCGGGGACGCATCAATGGCAGCTGGCCCTGCGCTGGCCGGCCGAGGCGCTGCTGGCGCTGCGGCGGGAGATGATCGCGGCCGAGCTGGCGGCGCTCGGCGCCGCGCCGGAGGCCGAGGCCAGCGCCATGGCCGCCGCCCTGGCCGCCGCCCTGGCCGAGGAACTCGCCTACCGCGCCGCCGCCATCGAGGCGGCGCTGAAGCCCGCCCTGCGCAGCCTGCGGCGGGAGCCGGCGGGGCAGGAGGGCGAGCTGCGCTTCCTCCTGCTGGTGCCGCGCGGCGGGGAGGCGGCGATCGAGGATGTGCTGCACGCCCTGCCGCAGGAGCTGAGCCGCGGCGCCGTGGCGGAGCTGCAGGGCCCGATGCCGCCGGTGAATTTCCACGCCTGGGAGGTGGCGGAGGCCGAGGAACAGGCGCTGCGCGCCGCCTGGGCGCTGCTCGGCCTGCCGGAGCGGGTGGATGCCGAGGCGCTGCGCCGCCGCTGGCGCGACCGCGCCACGGATCTCCACCCCGATGCGGGCGGCGTGGGCGATGGCGGCCAGATGGCGCAGATGCAGGGCGCCTACAGGCTGCTCGCCCCGCTCTTCGCCGGGGCGCAGGAATCGGACCTCGCCACCCTGCTGCCGCGCGCGCGCCGGCGGCTGGTGCCGAGCGGCCTCGCCGCCGTCCCGGCGCGCGGGGCGGCCCCAGGGGCAGCCCAAGGGACGACCCAGGAAGGGAGGACGCAGGCATGAACACCGAGGCCTGGTATGCCTATGCCGTGGTGGCCGCCGGGCAGGAGGCGCCGCACCGTCTGGCCATCCTGCCGGAGGCGCCGCTGGCCGCCCTGCCGGCCGGGCCGGTCGCGCTGCTGGCCAGCCCCGTGCCGCGCGCCCTCTTCGAGCATGACAGCCCCGGCAGCCGCACCGCCGACCCGGATTGGGTGGCCGCGCGGGTGCAGGCGCACCACACCGTGGTGGCCGCCGCCGGCCCCTGCCTGCCCTTCGCCTTCGGCGCGCTGTTCAGCGGCCTCGCCCCGCTGCTGGACTGGGCCGCCGCGCGTGAGGAATCCCTGGCCGAGGCGCTGGCGCGGCTCGGCCAGCGCGCCGAATGGAGCCTGATCCTGCGTGAGGACGCGGCGGCCCATGCCGCGCATCTCTGCCGCACCGAGCCGGGGCTCGCCGCCCTGGCCGCGCAATGCGCCGCCGCCGGGCCGGGCACCGGCTTCCTGCTCGGCCGCCGGCTGGAGCAGGCCCTGCCCGCCGCCCGTGCCGCCCGCCTCGCCAATCTGCGGGAGGAGCTGGCCGTGGTCGCCGCCAGCATCGGCCTGCCGGCGCAGCCCGAGCCGCGCCCCGGCCGCCTGACCCTGCTCGCCGGGGAGGCCGAGATCGCCGCGCTGCGCCCGGCCCTTGAGGCCTGGGCGGCGGTGCATGAGGGCAGTGGCGTGGCGCTCGAACTCTCCGGCCCCTGGCCCGCCTATGGTTTCGCCCGCGCCGTGCTGGCCGAGACGCTGGAGAGCCCGGCGCCCTGGTCCGCCACCCGCATGCCGCCGGCGGCCATCTCCGACCTGGCCATCTCCGCCCTGGCCGGCCAGCCGGCGGGAAGCCCGGCGGGCCTCCAGCCCGGCCTCCAGGCGGGAACGCCGGCATGACCGCCAGCAGGAACCCGGCCCGCCCTCAGGCCCGCCCCCCGGCCCATCCCCCGGCCCTCTCCGCCGCCCTCACCCCGGGCCAGGCCCCCAGCCTCCTCCCCCAGGGGGAGGCGCTGGTGGATGTGCTGGACCGGCTGCTGGCCCGGGGCGTGATGCTCGATGGGCAGCTGGTGCTCTCGGTGGCCGGGGTGGACCTCGTGCAGCTCAACCTGCGCGCCCTGCTCGCCTCGGTGGAGGCGGCCCGCCCCCTCGCGGCCCACCCCCTTGCGGAGCGTGTCGCATGAGCGGCGCCCTGCCTCTGCCCTCTTCCCCCGGCCAGACCCTGTTGGATCAGACCCCGCCCGGCCCGCTCCGGCTGGAGCTGGATCCCGGCCGGCTGGAACAGGATCTCGGCCGGCTGGTGCTGACGCTGGTGGAATTCCTCCGCCGGCTGATGGAGGCGCAATCCCTCCGCCGGCTGGAAGCCGGGACCCTGACCGAGGCCGAGGCCGAGCGCCTGGGCCTCACCCTCCAGGCCGCCCGCGCGGCGATCGAGGCGCTGTGCGCGCGCCTCGGCCTCGGCGTGGACGACCTGAATCTCGATCTCGGGCCGCTCGGGCGGCTGCTGTGACCCTAACCCGGCAGGAGGCCGGCATGACAAGCGCGGAAGCGATGACACAGGACGAGCCCCGTCTGGGGGAAATGGTGGCCCTGCTGGGCTGGCCGTGGAAACTGGCCCTGGGCCTGCTGCTGGCCGCGCCACTCCTGGCGCTGCTGCCGCTGACCGGGCTGCTGCCACCGGAGGCGATCTGGACCGGGCCCGCGGCACTGCTCTGCGCCATCGGCGCCGGGGCGCTGGCGCTGGTCGGCAGCGTGCAGACCCTGCAGGACCTGCTGGCCGCCAGCGCGGCCGAGGCCGCGCCGCAGGCGCCCATGGCCATCCCGCATGACCTGGTGGGCGGGCTGCGCCAGCTCCTGGAGGAACAGCGCAGCCAGATGCACGAGGCCACCGCCGCCGTCGGCCGCGCCGTGGCCACCGGGGCGCAGCTCTCCGGCCTCGCCCGCGCGGCGGAGAAGCAGCTGAAGGTCACGCTGGACCGCGCCAACCCGGCCGGCACCAGCGAGGATGTGCAGCCCCTGCTGACCGAGCTGCGCCAGACCGTGGCCTCCGCCGAGGCCGGCCTCGGCGCCGCCATCACCCAGATCGCCGCCATGACGGAGCGCGCCGGGCAGGCCCAGGCCGCGAATGACGGCCTGCCCCGCCGGCTGGAAGCCGTGCTGGAGCGGATGGAGCAGGTGCTCTCCCCCGCCACCCTGGCGCAGATGGAGGGCACCGCCCGCCACCTCGGCGAGAATGCCGCCCAGGTGCAGCAGGCGACGCAGCAGATGACCGCCCTGCACGATGCCCTTCAGGCCATGCCCGCCGCCGCTGCCCATCTGGTGGACGGGGCGGAGCGCATCGCCCGCACCGCGCAGCGCATGGACGCGGCCAGCGCCGCCCTCTCCACCCTGCCCGACACCACCGGGCAGATCGCCGCCGCCGCCGCGCAGATGGAAAACTCGGCCGGGCGCATGGCCGCCTTCGACCGCGCGCTGGACGCCCTGCCCGCCGCCGCCTCCTACCTCGCCACGGGGGTGGAGCAGGTGGGCCTCGCCTATGGCCGCATGGAGGCCGCCGCCCAGGCCCTCGGCCACCTGCCGGACAGCGCCGCCCAGCTCTCCAGCGCCGCGCAGGAGATGAGCGGGCACCTCGCCACCACGCAGCAGCAGGCGGAGAGGCTGGCCCAGATCTCGGCCCGCGGCGACGCTACCCTGGCCGAGGCCAGCCGCCGCCTGGCCGAGATCAACAGCCAGACCGATGCCGCCGCCGCCATCCAGCTGGGCGAGCAGCTGCGCAGCCTCTCGGCCTATGTGGACCGCATGCTGCGCAACGAGGCGACGATGGGCGATGCCGCCCGCTACCTGACCGAGACCACCGACCGCTTCGCCGCCAATACCTCCGAGCTGGAGACCTACGCGGTGCGGCTGCAGGCGCTCATCAGCATCGCCGGCAACCGCGACCCGCAGGCCGAGGCCGCGCCGCTGCGCGACCTCGTGCAGGCGCTGGAAAAGCAGATCGAATCCGCCGCCCGCCTGGGCCACGCGCTGGAAAGCACGCAGCACCAGCTGGGCGAGGCGCTGACCGCCGCCGTCGAGGTGATGGCCAGCCGCCCCGCGCCGCTGCCCTCCACCGCCGGGCAGGTGCTGGCGGAACTGCGCGACACCCCGCTGCCGCCCACGGCGCGCGCCACGCTGGAGCATCTCGGCGGCGTCGAGGCCAATGCCACCCAGCTCCTGGCCGAGGCCGAGGCCCTGGCGCGGCAATCCATGCTGGCCGGGACGGGGCTGCCCTCCTCCCTCGCCAGCCGCACGCCGGAACTGCTGCGCGCGGTGGAGGACAGCATCCGCCGGCTGAACTCGGCGGCCACCGCCCTGGCGCTGGCCGGGGACAATGCGGCGACGGATGTGGCCTGAGGGCGGCTCTCCGCCGGCTCCTGAGAGGGGCCTTGCCCCTCTCAAACCTGCCAGGCAGTGCCTTGCGGCCACCAAAGGCCTGAGGCCTCTGGAAACCCTTGTGTCGGCGGCCACGGATGGCGGGGGAAGGCAATCCTGCCCCCTGCCCCCCCCGCCCCTTGCCCAAGGAATAAAAGGGGCGTTCGAGGGGGCCAAAGCCCTCTCGATCCCGCAGGCGCCGGGCCTGTTCGGGCTGCCCCTGAGAAGGCGTGCGGGAAAGCCGCCGCCCAGCCTGCCCAGGATGAGGTGCCCGCCCCGGCGGAAGCCCGGGCGTTGCTCAGGAGGTATCCCGTGAGTGTTTCTCTGAACCTGGAAAAGACATCCTGGGACGCCCTCCTGGCTGACCTCTCCGGCGCGCTCGAGAATCCCGGCGCGCCCCTCGACCCCGCCCTGCTGGGCGAGAGGATGGTGGCCGCCGTCTTCGCCACCGGCCGCCCTGTCCTGGAGGTGGAAACCCTCACGCGGCTGGCGCGGCTGGTGGAGGCGCTGGATCTGCGTGTGGCGCATGCGGGGTGGCGGCAGGTCGCGGCCTTCCTGGCGCAACGGGCGCCGGCCGCCGTGGCGGCGGGAGACCCCGCGCCCTGGCTGGCGGCCATCGCGGCCCGCGCGCTGGAGGTGGGGCGCGCCGAGGCCCTGTCCTGGGGGCTGTCGCTGGCTGTGGAGGCACCCTTGCCCGTGAGCCGCTGCCAGGACCTGCATCGGCGCCTGTGGCAGGCCGGGCTGCTGGGGGCGGAGGAAAACGCCGCCTTCCTGGAGAGCCTGCAGCCTCCCACGCTCCGGCTGTTGTCAGAGGATATTCCGAAATGGCTCCGCTTCCTGCTGCTGCTTGGCCTGATGGAGCAGCGGCCGATGGCCTATGCCCAGGCCATGGTCGAGGGGGTGGCGCTGCCGGCGCTGCTGGCGGCGGCGGCGGCGGATCAGCGGGCCCTCGCCCTGCAAGTGGAGATCTGGCTCTGCGTCTATTGGGTGAAACGGGAGGAAAGCCACGCGCATTACGCCCGCTGGATCGGCCGCTGGGCGCCGGCCCTGGCGGCGCTGGGCCGGCGCAATGCCCGGGCCGTGGCCATCCCCCGCCCTGGCCCGGAGGGCCGTCCGCGCATCGCGCTGCTGGTCAATACGGCCACCCACCTGGCGCATGTGGCGGTGATGCTGACCATGCTGGAAGCCTGCATGGCCTTGCCCGGCCGCCGCTTCGACTATGAGGTGCATGTCATGCACGGCCGGGATCAGGAACTCTTTGCCCGGCTGCGGGCCATGGGGGTTGTGGCGCTGGCGCATGAGCTGCCGGCCGATGTCGTGATGGCGGATCTGCTGGAGGTGATGGCGCGGCGCCTCTTCCAGAGCGCGCCGGCGGCGCTGGTCTGGCTCTGCGTGCCCTTCGGGCTGGCCTATGCCTTCGGCCGCCGCCTGGCGCCGGTGCAGGTCTGGTGGTCGGTCAAGTTCCATCCCCCCGCCGCGCCGGATGCGGATCTGCGCCTCGGGACTTTCCCGGCACAGCCCCTCCGGCTGGATCGCGAGGGGCATGCCTGGCTCAACCTGCCCGGCTGCATGGAGGTGGAACTGGCCCCGCCGGATCCGGCGGCGCGTGCCGCGCTCCGCGCGCCCTTTGGGGGGGGTCTGCTGCTCGGCACCCTGGCGCGTGAGGAGAAGATGGCCGAGCCTGCTTTCCAGCAGGCGGTGATTGCCATCCTGCGCGCCGTGCCGGGCGCGCATTGGGTGTATACGGGCCAAGCGCCCGCCGCCGGGCTGCTGGAGCGGCTGGCCGAGGCCGGGCTGGAGGGGCGGGCGCATTTCATCGGCTGGGTGGACACGGCGCGCTGGGCGGCGGCGCTGGATCTGCACCTGGAAAGCTTCCCGATGGCGGGTGGCCTGGTGAGCATGCAATGCGCGGCACAGGCTGTGCCCTCGGTCTTCCTGACCTACCCGGTGGATGCGCCGATGAGCGGGCTGCTGGACAACCATCTGCACCGCGCCCGGCGTGATGCCACCCTGCCGGCGGCGGAGCGCGCGCAGCGCGATGCGCTGCTCACCACGCCCTCTGGCCTGGATGCGGCCCCTGCGCTGGATGACGTGGCGGCTTATGTCGCCTGGGCCTGCCGGCTGGCGCGGGAGGATGCGCTGCGCGCCGAGGTGGGGCAGGCGCAGCAGGCCTATGTGGCCCGCTACCTGGCCGACCATGCCACCCCCGCGCGCGCCTTCGAGGCCGCGCTGGAGGAGGCGCTCAGCCGGGCCGCCGGAACAGCCCGAACAGCTTGAAGCCCAGCAGGCGGGCGAACAGATCGGCCGGGCGCAGCGTGGCGAGATCGGCCGGGGCCCAGGGCCCGAGGACGGCGCGCAGTTCCGTTTCCGGATAGGCCATCAGCCGGTCCAGCTCGGAGATGTAGCTTTCGATCCCGAGCGTGACGAAGCCGGCCCGTTCGAGGCAGGCGCGCAGCGAGGCCGGGTCGAAATAGTTCCAGTGGCCGAAGGTGACGACGGTGGAGGCCGCCCCCTGCACCTGCACCAGCGGGCTATCGAGATTGGGCACCTGCACGGCCAGGATGCCGCCCGGCCGGAGCCGTGCGCGAATGGCTTCCAGAAATCCGAGGGGCTGTTCGATATGCTCGAGCAGATCGAACAGGGTGATGAGATCAAACGGCCCTTCCGGGGCGGCCTCGGGAAAATAGCCGTGCTGAACGTCGCTGTGGCGCGTTCTGCTGGCGGCGGCGAACTCGGCGGTTGGCTCGACGCCCGCGACCTGCCAGCCTGCGGCGGCGAAGGCATCGAGCGCGCTGCCATTGGCGCAGCCGATATCCAGCATCCGCCCCTGACGCAGGCCCTGCGCCGCGATGCGCTGGACCACATAGGCCTGTTTGCTGACCTCAAGCGCCGCATAGGCGTGATGCTGCTTCAGCGAGGCGAAGGCGCGCGGGATGCTGTCCCGCCCGGCTTCGGCATAGCGCCTGCGGTCGGTCTCCGCGTCGAGCACTTCGGCGCTGTAGACCATGTGGCACGCCGCGCAGCGCAGCAGGGTCAGGCAGGCGCCGGCGAAGCGGGGCAGGGCCGTGGCGCTGCGCGCGGCGGTGCCGCAGAGCGGGCAGTCCCGCTGATGGAAGCGAGCCTCGGCGCGCAGCTGCGCGGCGCGCTCCTGCTCGGCGGCGGAGAGGTCGTGGTAGAGGGCGCGCACCTGGATGCGGAAGCCGGGGATCAGGGCGGCGTCGAAGCTTTCCGCCGTCAGGAATTGCGCCATCTCAGTGCCAGCGCCCGCTGAGTGCGGCGATGAGGCGCTGGACCACCCGTTCCTGGTCGGCCGGGCTCAGCTCATTGTGCAGCGGCAGGCGCAGCAGGGTGGCGCCGCAATCCTCCGTCACCGGCAGCGGGGCACGGGCGCGGGCCATGCGCCGCCCGGCCGGGGAGAGGTGCAGCGGTTCGTAATGCGAGGTGGCGCCGATCCCCTCCGCCGCAAGCAGGGCCAGCGCCCGGTCCCGCCGCCCGGCATCCGGCAGGCGCAGGTGGTAGATATGGGCGTTGTGCCCGGCCTCGGCGGGGATCTCGGGCAGGCGCAGCTCGAAGCGCGCGGCCAGGGGGGTGAGCAGGGCGTGGTAGCGCTCCCACAGCGCCAGGCGCCGCGCCGTGATCTCGCCGCAGCGCGTGAGCTGCGCGGCCAGCAGCGCCGCCGTGATCTCCGAGGGCAGGAAGGAGGAGCCGATCTCCTGCCATGTGTAGCGCGCCACCTCGCCGCGGGAGAAGCGCACCCGGTCCGTGCCTTTCTCCCACATCATCTCGGCCCGCGCGCGCAGGGCGGGGTCGTTGATGAGCAGCGCGCCGCCCTCGCCCGCGCTGATGTTCTTCGAGGCGTGGAAGCTGAAGGTGCCGAGCACGCCGAAGCCGCCCAGCGCCCGGCCGCGCCAGGTGGCGCCCACGGCCTGCGCGGCATCCTCCACCAGGGCCAGCCCATGCGCGGCGCAGAGCGCGGCCAGTTCCTCCATCGCGCAGCCCACGCCGGCATAGTGGACGCACAGCACGGCGCGGCTGCGCGACGTGATGGCGGCGGCGGCGGCGGCGGGGTCGAGGTTCAGCGTGCGCGGGCAGATATCGGCGAAGACCGGCACCGCGCCGCGCAGCAGCACGGCATTGGCGGTGGAGCAGAAGGTCCAGGAGGGCATGATGACCTCATCCCCCGGCCGCAGATCCAGCAGCAGGGCGGCCATTTCCAGCGCGGCGGTGCAGGATTGCGTCAGCAGCGGCGTGCTGCCCGGCAGGGTGGCGGCGAGCAGGGCGTGGCAGCGCTCGGTCTGCTGTCCGCCGCCGGCATGGCGGTTGCCGGCCAGCACGGCCTGCACCGCCAGCATCTCCGCCTGGCTGATATCGGCGAGATAGAACGGGATCGGCGCCTGTCCCGGCAGGATGGCCGGCATGAAGGGAGTGGGCGAGGCAACCGGCAGCATCGTTGGGCTTCCATCCTGGAATGCGGAGCTCTGGCAGCCAGGGTTAGAGTTCAAAGGATGGATTTTCGCTAAAATCAAACCCGCCCTGCCGGAGAATCAGGAAATTTCGCAAATTTCCCAGCCGGAGCGGCCTGGAAGCCGGGAGCGTTATCTGAACCCTAAGCGGAAGGCCGCATGATGCCCGCACAGGACGCCAGGATGGCGGAGCATGCCAGGAATGAGCACATCACAGGCAGGAGAAGCCGCGCGGCCCGTGGCCTGTCTGGCGGGGACGCCTGAGAGAGGGCCGGAACTGCCAGCGGAACGGCCCGCGCAGGACAGGCCGGAGCGGCCGCCGGAAGGCCGGCCAGCGGGGCGCGTCGTGGTCGTGCAATCCTGCTACCTGCCCTGGCGCGGCTATTTCGCCATGCTGGCCCGTGCCGAGGCCTGCATCCTGCTCGACAGCGTGCAATTCACCCGGCGCGACTGGCGCAACCGCAACCGCATCAAGACGCCGCGCGGCCTCGCCTGGATCACCGTGCCGGTGCGCAGCAAGGGCCTCTACCACGCGCCGATCGACGCCATCGAACTCGATGGCACGGACTGGATCGGCCAGCACATGGCCAGCCTGGAGGCCAATTACGCCCGCGCCCCGCATGCCCGCGCGGAACTGCCCTGGATCGCGGCGCAGTTGCGGGCGGCGGCGGGGCAGGGCGGGCTCAGCGCCATGAACGCGGCGCTGCTGCGCGCCCTGCTGGGGCGGCTCGGCATCGCCACGCCGCTGCTGCGCGATACCGATCTCCTGCCGCGCGCGGCCCTCGATGCCGCCGATCCGACAGGGCGGCTGATCCGCCTCTGCCAGGAACAGGGCGCGCGGCGCTACCTCAGCGGCCCGGCGGCGCGCGCCTATCTGGACGAGGCCCGCTTCGCCGCCGCCGGCATCGCCGTGGAGTGGATGGATTACGGCGGCCTGCCCGAATACCCGCAGCCCTGGGGGCCCTTCGCGCCCCAGCTCTCCATCGTCGACCTGCTGCTGAACACGGGGCCGGCGGCGCCCGGCCTGCTCGCGCCCCTCCGCGCCGCCGCCTGACGCGGCCCGCCCCCCGTACCCAGGAGCCTTCAGAATGAAGCCTCTCGTGATCTTCGGCCATGGCGAGATCGCCGAACTGGCCGACTACTATTTCCGTGAGGAGGAACGGCGCGAGGTGGTGGCCTTCACCGTCGATGCCGCCTTCCTGCCGGGGCCCGAGGTGCTGGGCCGGCCCATGCTGGCCTTCGAGACCCTGGAAGAGCATTTTCCGCCCGAGGCAGTCGATCTCTTCGTGGCCATCGGCTTCAGCAGGCTCAACACGCTGCGCCGGGCCAAGGTGGAGGCGGCCGCCGCGCGCGGCTACCGCCTCGCCAGCTATGTGAGCGCGCGCGCCAGCCGCTTCAAAACCTTCACCCCGGGCGAGAACCAGTTCATCCTCGAGGACAACACGATCCAGCCCTTCGCCACGATCGGCCGCAATGTCACGCTGTGGAGCGGCAACCATATCGGCCACCATGCGCGGATCGGCGAGGATTGTTTCATCGCCTCGCATGTCGTGGTCTCGGGCGGCGTCACCATCGGGCCGCGCTGCTTCGTCGGCGTCAACGTCACCATCCGCGACCATGTGACGATCGGCGCCGATTGCGTGCTGGGCGCCGGCGCCGTGGTGATGAAGAGCCTGCCGGACCGCTCGGTGCTGATCACCCCGCCCACCGAGATCGCGAAAATCACCAGTGACCAGCTGCGGCGGATCTGAGCCATGGCCTGGCACCGCCTTGGCCTGATCTATCAGCCCACCGGTCCTCACCCCCTGCTGGTGAGCCACGCCGCCCTGCCCGTGGGGGTCCCGCTGGGGGGCGATCTGGTGCGCGTCTATTTCAGCGGGCGCGACGCGCGGAACCGCAGCAGCATCGGCACGCTGGTGCTGCGCCTGGGCGATCCGCCGCGCATCGAGGAGGAGGCCGCCGCGCCGGTGCTCGCCCCGGGGGGGCTTGGCACCTTCGACGATGCGGGCCTCGGCCTCGGCTGCATCCTGCCCGGCCCGGACGGGGAGGGGGACCGGCTCTACTACATGGGCTGGAACATCGGCGGCAGCGTGCCCTGGCGCAACGCCATCGGCCTCGCCCTGGGGGATGCGCGGCAGGGCCGCTTCACCCGCTTCTCGGAGGGCCCGCTGATGGACCGCGACAGGGTGGATGTCTTCAGCCTCTCCTATCCCTGGGTGCTGCCCGAGGGCGCGGGCTGGCGCATGTGGTATGGCACGCATCTCGCCTGGGGGGCGGCCACCGCCGATATGAGCCACGCGCTGCGCACCGCCTGGTCGGCCGATGGCCTGCACTGGGAGCGCCAGCGCGAGCCGGTGCTGGCGCCGGAGGGCGAGGAGATCGCCGTCGTGCGGCCCTGCGTCGAGGCGCGGCCGGGGGGCGGCTACCGCATGCTCTTCGCCGCGCGCGGCCATGGGCCTTACCGCATCGCCGAGGCCGTCTCCGGGGATGGCCTGCGCTGGCAGCGCGTCCCGGGGGGCGGCCTGCCGCCCCGCGCGCCCTGGGAAGAGGGCGCCACCACCTATCCATCGGTCTTCCACCAGGGGGGGCGGCGCTGGCTGCTCTACAACGGCGCCGGCCATGGCCGCGCCGGCATCGGCCTGGCGGTGGAGGAACCCTGACCCGTGCAGGAACACGCCATGCCCGCCATGCAGCCCCCCATGCCCTCCGCCATGGAGCCCACTGTCAAAAATCCCTTCAGCTACGGGCTGGACCACCGGCCCCGCCCGGAGATCCCCGACCCCGCCGAGGCGCTGGCCTTCGAGGAACTCGCCCGCAACGGCTTCACCATCCTGCCGCCGGCCCTGCCGGGGGAGACGCTGGCGGCGATGCGCGCGGCGCTGGATGGGCTGGTCGAACAGCAGGCGGCCCGCTTTGGCGATGCCGCCGCCCTGGCCCGCATGGGCGATGCGATGACGGCGCGCGCCCTGCTGTGCGAGGCCCCCATCTTCCTGGAGATCCTGCGCCTGCCGCACCTGCAGCGCATGGTGGAGGGCGTGCTCGGCCCCGCCGCCATCGTGCTGCAGCAGAACGGCATCGTCATGCCGCCGGCCCGGCAGGGGCACCGGCAGCATTCCTGGCACCGCGACCTGCCCTATCAGGAATGGGTGTGCAGCCGCCCGCTGGCGCTCGGCTCGCTGCTGGTGCTGGATGATTTCTCGGCCGAGAGCGGCGGCACCCTGTTCCTGCCCGGCTCGCAGCATGTGGCGGAGCCGCCCAGCCGCGCCTTCATCGAGCGCTGGCAGTATCAGGCCGTGGCCCCGGCGGGCAGCATCGTCGTCTTTGACGCAATGGTGCTGCACCGGGGGGGCGTCAATCTGGGCGCGGTGCCGCGGCGCGCGGTCAACACGCTGTTCGGCGTGCCCATCCTGGCGCAGCAGATCCAGCTGCACACGGAGGAGGCGCTGGAGCCCCGGCTGCGCCGTTTCCTCGGCGCCGACTATGCCAGGGCCCCCGGGGTCGATGCGTGGCGGCAGGCCCAGCTGGCCCGCCTCCAGGCGCGGGAATGACCATGGCCCAGACTCTTCCTCTCCCTCTCCCCCTGGCCGAGGCGGGCCCGCTCCCGTCTCCGCTGGCCTCGCCGCTGGAGGCCACCCGGCTCTACTACCAGGACCGCTTCGCCCGCGCCGGCGACACGCCCCAGGGCGTGGACTGGCGCGACGAGACGGCGCAGGACCTGCGGCTGTCGCGCCTGGTCGGCCATCTCGACCTGCGCGGGGCCAGCCTGCTCGATGTCGGCTGTGGCACCGGCGCCCTGCTGCGGCTGCTGGCGCGGGAGCGCGCGGGCTGCGCCGCCTATGCGGGGATCGACCTCGTCCCGGCCATGGTGGCGGCGGCGCGCGCCCGCCACCCGGAGCAGCCGGACGCAACCTTCCGCTGCCTCGCGCTGGAGGCGCTGCCACCCGGCGAGACGCATGATTTCGTCGTCGCCAGCGGCATCTTCAACGTCCAGGCCGGCATCGGCGCGGCCGAATGGGCGGCGCATGTCGAGGCCACGCTGGACGCGATGTGGCGGCGGGCGCGCCGGGGCATCGCCTTCAACATGCTCAGCGGCCATGCCGACCAGCCGCGCCCCGGCCTGCACCATGCCGCGCCGGGCGCGCTGGTGGACCGGCTGGCGGCGCGCCTGTCGCACCGCTTCGTGCTCGACCAGGGCTACGGGCTGTTCGACTTCACCCTCAGCCTGTTCCGCTAGCCCTTCGCCAAGGCCCCGGCGCGCCGCGCCGCCGCATCATCGCAGGACATCCCTCCATGAATGCCATGACCCAACCCGGCGGAGACCGCCCCCAGGACAGCACGGCCGAGGGCGTGCCCACCGCCCTGCTGCGCCGCGTGCGCTATGAGATCGAGAGCCTGGGCTTCTCGATCGTCGAGGATGCGGTGCCGGAGCCGCTGCTCACCCGGCTGCGCGCGGAATTGCTGGAGGCCCTGCGGCAGGACCAGGAATGGTTCGGCCACCTGCCCGGCAAGGACCCGGCACGGGTGGACAACCTCGTCCTGCATGGCGGCGCCTTCCTGGAGCTGCTGGAGACGCCGGTGATCCGGGCGGTGTTCCGCCAGGTCTTCGACCCGCATTGCATCGTCTACAATTACGGCTCGACGGTGCTGGATCCGGGGGCGCGGCCGGGGGCCTCGCGCATCCATGTCGATGCCGGGCGGGTCATCCCCGGCTATGCCAGCGCGCTGCTCATGACGCTGGCGCTGGACCCCTTCACCGAGGAGAACGGCGCCACGCAATACCTGCCCGGCTCGCAGGAGCAGCTGGAACCGCCGGAGGAGGCGCTCTTCGCGCGCCATGCCGTCTCGGTGGCGCGGCCGCGCGGCGCGGCGCTGTTCTTCAACCCGCGCGCCTGGCACCGCGCCGGCTTCAACACCACCGCTGAACGGCGCTGCGGGCTGACGCTCTATGCCGTGCGGCCCTTCATGAAGCCGCGCTTCGATTTCCCGCGCTTCTTCACGGAAGAGGCGGCGGCGGCGCTCAGCCCCTCGCTGCGCAGCTGGCTCGGCTTCAACGCGCGGGTGCCGGCGCGGATGGATGAGTTCTACCGGCCGCAGGAGCAGCGCCTCTATCTCGGGGGGCAGAGTTGAGCGGGGCCTTGCCTGCCCCCACGCCGCAGCGCCGGGGCCGCGCGGCCGCCGCCTGCCCGGTTTGCGGCGCGCGCGGCCTGCTGCCTCTGCCAGCCCCCGGCCTGCGCGGCATGGTCAGCGATGGGCGCATGATCGGCCTGCCCACAGCCCGCTGGCACTGCCGCCGCTGTGGCTGCGCCGGCCTCTCGCCGCGCGTGGCGAGGCGGCTGCCGCGCCGTTTGTTCGGGGCGGGCTATGAACTCAACCGTCAGGCGCCGACCCCGTATGAGGTCGCGCGCCAGGAAGGTCTTGCGCGGCGGATCGCTGCCCTCTGGCCTGATGCGGCGGCCCCGGCCTCGGTGCTCGATATCGGCTGTGGCAATGGTACCTTGCTGCGGGCGCTGGGCGCGCTGTGGCCGGCGGCCCGCCTGGCCGGGGTGGAACCCGCGCCGCAGGCGGCCGCGGCCGCCCGGCGAGGGGGCCTCGCGGTGCAGGCCACGGCCCGCCCCGGCCAGCGCGCGGCGCTGGTGGTGTCGGTGAATGTCATCGAGCACACGGCCGATCCGCTGGGCTTCCTCCGCCTGCTGCGCCGCTGCGTGGCGCCGGGCGGCCATGCCCTGCTGCTCTGCCCCGATGGCAGCCTGCCCTGGGTTGAGCTTCTGGTCCTTGACCACCGTTTCTCCTTCCTGCCGCGGGCCTTGGGCTGGCTGGCGGGCCGTGCCGGGTGGCGGGTCTGCCGGGCCGAGCCACAGCCCGGCGGGACCCAAGCCCTGCTGCTGCGCGCCGGACCCGTGCGCCGTGCCGCCCTGCCGCCCGGCGCGCATGGGGCCACCGCGCGGCGGCGCTACATGGCCCGCTGGGCCCGCCTGGGCCATGCGCTGCTGGCGCGGGCGCCGGAGGGGCGCCTGCTCGGCTTCGGCCTCGGCGAGACGGCGCAATTGCTGCGGGCCTATGCCGGGCCGCTGTGGCGGCGCCTCGATGGGCTGACCGCCGATCCCGCGGCCTGTTCCGGCCAGGGGGGGATCATCCTCGGCAAGCCCTTGGTGGCTGTGGAGGAGGCGGGGGCGCTGCTCATGCTGGTCGCCCCGGCCGCGCAGGCGGGCCTTGCCCCCCGGCTGCTGGCGCGCTCCGCGGCGCCGGTGCTGCGCTGGGATGATCTGGTGGCCCGTTAACAACCTGCCGGTCGGGGCCGCCGGGCCAGGGCCTGGGGCGCAGGGGGGAGGGGGCGTGCCAGGCTATCCCTCCCTTTCCGCCCCTGTGGCTTTTCGCCCCTGTGGCGCCGGATACCGCGCCGCCCTAAGCTGGCGGGCATGTTCACCCCGGACCAGGGCCATTTCACCCGCAGCGCCGTGCCGGAGGGCGTGGCCTTCACCATCCGCCCCGCCCGCCCCTCGCGGGGGTTCCAGGCGGCGGCGCTGCTGCTGGTGGGGTTGTTCGGCCTGCCGGTGCTGGCGGTCCTCATCGACCCGCGCCGGCATGACGTGGTGTCGCTGGGGGCGGCCCTGGCGGGGCTGGCGGTGACGGTGCTGGCCCTGCTGGCCCTGCGCCGCTCGCGCCAGGGGCGCGCGCCGCGCCGCCTGCTGGCCGATGCCGCCGGGCTGGCCCTGCCTGAGGGCGAGCGCCTGCCCTGGAGCGCCGTGCGGGCGCTGCGCCTGGAGCAGCCGGAGCCCGGCCGCCATGCCGCCACGGCGCCGGGGATGCACGCGCTGGCCGCGCGCATCGCGGCGCGGCAGCACGCGGCGGAAACCCGCCTCTGGGCCGATCTGGCGCCGCCGGACCCGCCCCGCCTGCTGGCGGCGGGGCTGGGGCCGGAGGTGGCCGAGGCCCTGCGCGCGGCGCTGCTGGCCGAGCGCCCTCAATAGGGCATGACGCGTTCCATCAGCTGCTGGCCCCAGCGCGGGCGCTGCAGGTCGCTCGACACGCCGCGGCCGCCATAGGCAATCCGCGCCTCGGCGATCTTCTCGGCCGCGATGCGGTTATTGGGCCGCACATCCTCGGGCCGGATCAGGCCGCGCAGCTGCAATTCGCGCAGCTCGTTGTTGACGCGGATTTCCTGCGAGCCGGCGATCTCCAGATTGCCGCTCGGCAGCACGCGCACCACCGTGGCGGCGACCTGGAGGCGGATCTTCTCCGTGCGGCGGATCTTGCCGGTGCCATTGGCGGTGGACTCGCCGCCCATCTCGAAGGCGGGGTCGTTGTTGCCGCCGAACATCTGCCCGACCAGGCCGAAGAGCGAGGGCACCTTGAAGGTCTGCGAGGCCTCGCGCTCCAGCTCGGTCTTGTTGTCGAGCTGGGCGCTGTCGTCGAGGTCGATCTCGACGGTCAGCAGGTCGCCCACGGTGCGGGCGCGCTGGTCGCGGAAGAAGGTGCGCGCGCCCGGGCGCCAGAGCGAGCCCATCATCGTCGGCCCGCTATTGCCCATGCGCGGGCGCGAGGCGGCATCGAGCGGCGTATCCGCCTCCGGCGTGGGCGGGATGCCCTCGATGGAGCCGGGTTGCGAGATCGGCGGCGGCTTCTGGAAATGCCCCCAGCTGTCGCAGGCACCGAGGCCGAGCGGCAGCAGGCCCAGCAGCAGGGTGCGGCGGGCGATGCGCAGGGCGGAACGGCCGGCGGTCATGTTCGTCTTCCTCTCATGGCGCGCCGCGCACCTCGGCCGTGCCATCGGCCACGACCATGGCGCGGATGGTGCGCCCGCTCTGCGGGTTGTGCACCCGGATCTCCTCGCCGACCGCGCCGGATTCCATGGCGCGGCCCTCCAGTTCCAGCGTCATGCCCTCGCGCTTCCAGAAGACGCGGATCATCTGGGTGGAGCGCACGGCCGCGCGCTCACCAATGTCACGCTCGCTCAGCGCGACCAGGCCGCGCACGCGGCGCTTGACCTCCATGCCCACGATGTCGCGCTCCGCGCTGACCATGCCGGGCTGCTCGCGGCGCGGCGTCTGCGGCTCGATATCCTCGGGCCGCAGGATGTCGCCGGGCGAGAGGGAGCGGGTGGCGTGCCAGACCTCGCGCGCCGCCGCCGGCCCGGCCAGCAGCAGCGCCGTGGCGAGCAGGGTGCGCAGCCTGAGCATCCGCCCTGCCCTCAGCGCACGTTGTTGGCGGTCTGCAGCATCTGGTCCGTCGCCTCGATCACCTTCGAATTCATTTCGTAGGCGCGCTGCGCGGCGATCAGCGAGGTGATCTCCTGCACGACATTGACGTTGGAGGCCTCAAGATAGCCCTGCCGCACCTTGGCGTAGCCAGCATCGGAGGGCAGGCCCTGGTTGGGCTGGCCGGAGCCTTCCGTCTCCAGGAACTTGTTGCCGCCGATGGCCTCCAGCCCCGCCTCGTTGGGGAAGAGATAGAGCTGCAGGCGGCCGACATTCTGCTGCTGGCCATTGGCCTGGGTCACCAGCACCTCACCCGCCTGGTTGACGGTGACTTCCTTGGCGTCGATCGGGATGGTGATGGCCGGCTGCACCGGATAGCCCTCGGTGGTGACGAGCTGGCCTTCCTGCGAGAGTTTGAAGCTGCCATCGCGGGTATAGGCGGTGGTGCCGTCCGGCAGGTCGATGCCGAAATAGCCACGCCCCTCAAGGGCGAGGTCGTAGCGGTTGCCCGTCTCCCCCAGCGTGCCCTGGAGCGTGATGCGGTTGATGGCCGAGCCGCGCACGCCAAGGCCCACCTGCGTGCCCACCGGCAGCAGCGTGCCCGTCTCGGAGGAGGATGAGCCGACGCGCTCGGCGGACTGGTAGATCAGGTCCTGGAACTCCGCCTTGCGCCGGGTGAAGGCGGTGGTGGAGACGTTGGCGATGTTGTGGGCGATGACCTCGACATTGGTCTGCTGGGCCTGCATGCCCGTCGCGGCGATGTTCATGGCGCGCATGGGTCGTGTCCTTCAGAAGCCGTGCTGGCTCATCATGGGTTTCAGTTCGGACGCCCCAGCGTCTCGATCAGGCGGCGGATGCGGCTGTCATCGTCGGCGATGATGCGCTGTATGCCCTCATAGGAGCGTTGCAGCAGGGTGAGGTTGGCCAGCTCCGTCACCGGCTGAACGGTCGAGGCCTCGAGCGAGCCCTGCACCAGGCGCACGCGGTTGTCGGGGGAGTCGAGGTCCACCGGCTGCGCGGTGTTGGCCGGAAAATCGAAGAGCCCGTCACCGGCCTTGCGCAGCCCGCGCATGTCGCCGCCGGAATAGACGGCGACGCGCCCGGCCTGCTCCACCCGCCCCTCATTGGTGACGAGGATATTGCCGTTGGCGCGGATCTCGACGGCGGTGACGCGGTCGGGGAAGCGGATGGGTGCGCCGCCCTCGCCGAGCACGGCGCGGCCCTGGCCGTCCACCAGCGTGCCCTCGGGGCTGACCTTGAAGCGCCCGTCGCGCGTATAGCCCGGCTGGCCACCCGGGCGCTGCACGGCGAAGAAGGCCTCGCCATCGATGGCGAGGTCGAGCGGGTTGCCGGTGGAGGAGATCGCGCCCTGGCGGTTCTCGATATAGGTGGCGCGGTCCTGCACGAAGGCGATCTCGCGCCCTGGCACGTTCAGCTTGTTGACGTAGGTCTGGAACAGGGTGCGGTCGCCGCGGTAGCCGTTGGTGTTGGCGTTGGCGAGGTTGTTGGCCACCACATCCAGCTGTTGCCGCAGCGCGAGCTGGCCGGAGAGGCCGACGATGCTGGGGCTGTCCATGTCAGTTCTTCCCTGCCTCTGGCAGCAGTTGCTCGATCTGCCGGCTCCGGTTGATGGCGGAGCGCAGCGCCGGCACGCCACGCTCGCCCGGCACCTGCGGGTTGGCCGAGAGTTGCAGCAGCGCCGCGGCGCTGCTCTCGGGGGCGAGCAGCTCGCTCGGCACGCCCGGGCGCTGGCGCGCCAGGGCGGAGGCCGAGGCCAGCCGCGCCGTCGCCTCGGCGCGCGCCGTGGCGTCCAGTGCGGGGTCCCGCAGCAATTCGGCATAGGCGCTGGCGGCTTCCGGCCAGGCCTGGGCCTGGAAGAGCAGCCCGGCGCGCAGCATGCGGTCCGCCAGCTCGCGCAGGCCCGTCAGCTCCTGCGCGGCTTCGAGTGGCATGCCCATGCGCGAGAGGGCGCTGCTGGCCGCGCGCTTCACCGCGTCGCCGGGTGGCAGCTGGCGCAGCAGGGCGAGGGCGCGCTGCGGGTCGCCCTGGTTGGCGGCGGCCTCGGCGCGGGCCACCAGCAGGGCGCCGGCGGGCTGCTGCGCCGTGGTGGGGGCGAAGGCGCGCACCGTCTCCAGCGCGGCATCGGCCAGGCCCTGCTCCAGCATCAGCCGGGCCGCGCCCTGGCGGATATCATCGCCCCGCTCGCCGGGGGTGGCATAGCCCTCATACTGCCAGTAGAGCGCCAGGCGCTCCCCCGGCGGGGGCAGGGAGAGGCCCTTGGCATCGACCAGCAGCAGGCGCAGCGCCTGCGCCGCCAGCCGCGCGCCACGGCTCTCGGTGCTCGGGCGCTGGCCGGTCTGGCTGGCCTGGCTGGCGGTATCGGCCACGGCCAGGGCCTTGGTCAGCTCGCCACGTTCCAGCAGGCGCTGGCCATAGAGCATGGCCGCCTCCTCGCCGAGCGGGTCCTGGCGGTAGGTGCGGCTGAAATCCATCAGCGCCAGTTCGGCGCGCTGGCCCTCGGCGCCGGGGCGGGTCAGGTTGAGCGCGGCCAGCCGGACCTGCGCCTGCAGGGCGGGCAGGGTGCGCCCGGCCGTGGCGGCGCGCTCCAGATGCATCACCTCATCGGCGCGGTTGCCCTCCAGCCGCGCCAGCCGCGCCAGCAGCCAGCTGCGCAGGATCTGCTGGTCCGGCCGCAGGTCGCTCGCGGTGCGGATGGGGGCGACGAGGGTGCGCAGCGTTTCCGCATCCTCCTCCACCGCCTCGGCCATGACGCCGATGAAGGCCATGCGCATGTTCAGTGGCACGTCGCGCAGCGTGGCGCGGATCTGCGGCGCGAGGCGGGAGAGGGTGGTGGGATCCGCCTCCACCGCCGAGGCGAGGCCGCGCCAGAGGGAGAGGTCGGGGCGGGTGCAATCCGGCATCTCGGCCAGCAGGGGCGAGGTGGGCTCGATCTTCTGCCGCGCCAGCAGCCGGGCGACATCGCGCGCGCGCTGCAGGCGCAGCAGCACGGCGGGCGGCGGTGCCTCAACCAGTGGCACGGAGAGCACGTCGAGCGCCTCCCGCGTCAGCTCATGGGCGGCATAGAACTCGGCCAGGGCGGCCATTTCGGCGCTGCCCTGGTCGGAGAGGGCGAGGGCGGCGCGGCGGCGCGCCACCTCCTCGGTGAAGCTCTGCTCGCCCGCCCAGTTGTTGAGGGTGAAGGGCGGGCCCATGCAGGGCGGCTTCTGCGGCGCGCTGGCGGGGGTCGCGAAGCGCGGGTTCGGCACCGGCGCGCCATTGCCATTGCCCGCGCCATTGGCCGCCGGGGCGGGGGTGGGGGCGGGCGCCGGGGCGCCGTTCAGTAGGGCGAGGCGGCTCAGCATGGCCTCGCGCAGCTCGGCGAGGTCGTCGCGCGGGGGCGTGGCGGCGTTGCGCCCGCCGGCGGGGGCGGGGGGCGCGGGCGGCGGAGCCTGGCGCAGCAGGGTGCTGGCCTGCTCCTGGCTCATCAGCCCGAGGCGGACGGCATCGTCCAGCAGCTTGCGCCGGGCCTCGGTGATCTGCGCCGCATTGCCGGCGGGGGCGGCGTTGCGGGCCGCCGGGGCCGGTGGGGGCGCGGGGCTGGCGGCACGGCCGGCCGGCGGCGTGTTCTGCTGGTTCTGATTCGGGTTCTGGGCGGGCGGCGGCGCGCCGGGGGCGCGCTTGAGGTCGATGAAGATCGCCCCGCCGCTGCTGCCGGCCTCGGCCGTGCAATCGCAATTGGTGCGCAGGAGAAGGACGGTGTCCTCCCCCTCCTGGCGCATCTCGGCGCCGTTCAGCTCGGTGAGGCGGCGCAGGCCGGACAGGTCCATCCGGTAGGCGCCGCGCAGCCGCACCTCATAGTCGTTGCCGACGCGGCGCAGCGTATAGGGCGGGATCGCGCCCCCCAGGTTGAGCGCCACCCGCCCGCGATCGGGGTGCTGCCCGCTGCGCACGCGCACCGGCTCCGCCGTGGCGGCGGTGGCCGGCATGGGGGCCGGCGCGGTGGCCGTCGCATCGGTGGCCGCATTGGCGGCGGCAGCCGGGGGGGCCGGCTGCTGCGCTGCGGCGGGGGGCAGGCTGGCCAGGGCCAGCAGAGCCAGCGGCGGCAGCACCAGCCCCGTATGACGCAGGGCGCGGCGCAGGGTGGGGCGCATCCGCGCTTACTCCCCGCCGCCCTCGGAGCCGTCGGTCTTCATCCGCCCGGCCTCCCGCAGCTGTTCTTCCATCTGGTCGAAGCTCGGCTGCAGCTTGGAGGGGACGGATTGCCGCCCGACCTCGACGCAGATCTGCGGCGAGAGGTTTTCCAGATAGCTGGTGATCACCGCGCGGGTGACGTCCAGCATCTTCCGCTCCTCCTCGAGGATCATCTTGAGGCGGCCGGCGATCGGCCCCACCAGGCCGTAGGAGAGGAAGACGCCGAGGAAGGTGCCCACCAGCGCCGAGCCGATCATGCGGCCCAGCACTTCCGGGCTCTCGCTGATCGCGCCCATCGCCTTGATCACGCCGAGCACGGCGGCGACGATGCCGAGCGCCGGGAAGGCGTCCGCCATCGTCTGGATCGACTTGGCCGGCTTGATGTTCTCGTGGTGGCGTTTCTCGATGGTGGTTTCCATCATCTCGCCGACCCGGTGCGGGTCCTTGTTGTTCAGCGTGATGGTGCGCAGCGTGTCGCAGATCAGGTTGCGCAGCGCCGCGTCCTTCGTCAGCCGCCCGTAGCGGTTGAAGATCGGCGAGCTTTCCGGCTTCTCGATATGCTTCTCGAGCTTGGCCGCGCCCTCCTTCTGGTGCGTGCGCAGCAGCAGGTAGAGCAGGCACAGAAGGTCGCTGAAATCCTTGCGGTTCCAGCTGGAGCCTTTGAAGGCCTTGCCAAAGCCCTTCAGCGTCTTGCCGACAAGGGCCGCATCACCGCCGATCAGCAGCGTCATGAAGCCGCTGCCGCCGATGATCATCATTTCCGGCCCGACGGCGTGGAGGATCACGCCCATCTTGCCGCCTGCGATCAGGTAGCCGCCGAAGACGGCGACGAACACTCCAAGGATTCCGGCGATCTGGATCATCGAATGGGACGGCCCCGCATGTTGCGACGGTCGGGCCAGAATCTGGCCGGCGCAACGCTCTTATCATTTCGCATCTTTCCATGCTATGAGCATTTTTCGCATCAGCGCCACAGAAAGGAACGCCCATGCCCCTTCCCACCGGCATCGCCCAGGCCCTGGACAAGGTCACGCAGGGCAGCGCCTCCGCCGCCACCCCGCGCACCGAGGCGCTGGGCCGCTACAAGGTCGATGCGCAGGTCGCGGGCGCGCTGCGCAGCGCCGCCAAGGCCACCGGCCTCGGCTTCGAGGTGCTGGCCGCCAAGGCGGCGATGGAAAGCGGCTTCCGCAGCGATGCCCAGGCCAGCACCTCCTCCGCCCGCGGCCTGTTCCAGTTCATCGACCAGACCTGGCTCGGCGTCGTGCAGGAGCATGGCGCGGCGCATGGGCTGACGCAGGAGGCCGCCGCGATTGTCCGCGATGGCAGCCGCCTGACCGTCTCCGACCCCGCGATGCGCTCCCGCATCCTCGCCCTGCGCGACGATCCGGAGATTTCCGCCAGGCTCGGCGCCGAGCACCTGAAGGACCTCTCCGAGGCGCTGCGCGCCCCGCTTGGCGGCCGCGCGCCCGATGCGACGGAGCTTTATCTCGGCCACTTCCTCGGCCTGCGCGGGGCGACGGAGTTCCTGCGCGCCTCGGTCAACGACCCGGGCCGCGCGGCGAGCGACATCCTGCCCGATGCGGCGCGCGCCAACCCCTCCATCTTCCGCGGGGCCGATGGCGCGCCGCTCTCGGTGCAGCAGGTGATCGACAAGCTGCGCGGGCGGATCAGCCAGGTCTATTCCCAGCTCGGCCTCGCCGCGCCGGCCGGCCCGGTGGACTTCAAGCCAACGGCCCAGGCCCCGAAGGCCGGCACCGCCGTGGCGAGCGAGGAGCCGCGCTGGTGGGGCAGCGGCAGCCCCGCGCGGATTTCGCATCCGCAGGAACAGAGCATGGTCTCCACCCTGGTGGAGGTGTTCAACCGCATGACCCGCGCCGCCGCCGCCCGTGGCCGCGACGAGGACAGTGCCTCCCTCCCCGGCACGGTGCTGAGCGCGCTGCGCGAGCAGTCCAGCGCCACCACCACCAGCGCCGCCACAGCCCCCGCCCTCCCCGCTGCCGCTGACGACATCCTGATTGAGGCGCAGGCGGCGGCGCAGGCTGCGGCCCTGGCGGCGAGCGCGGCCGAGGCGCGGCGCGCCTATACCTCCAGCACTCCGCTCTGACCCTGAACGGCGGCGGCCCGCCTCATCCCTGAGGCGGGCCGCCAGCCGGCAAAAGTTTTTTGGTTCTTTTTTTCAAAAAAGAACGCTTTCCCGGGCGATGGCGCCGCCCCGCTCCGGCGCCGCGCGCCGGTCATTCTCGCGCCGGACGTCGCTGCCATGCCGGTGCCCGGCGACGTAGCAGTGGCGCAGCGCGAGCAGCAGCAGGCGTGGCGGCTTGCCGGCGAGGGGCAGGGGGCGCAGCAGCTCGGCTTCCGGCCAGTCTGGCACATCCTCGATCCCTTCCAGGCCATCGCGCCGCCCGAGGGCCGCGGCGCGGTCGAGCAGGGCGGCGGCGTGGGCCTCCCAATCGGGCGGCGGGGCGCTGGGGGTGGCGGTCAGCATGGCGGCTCTCCGGTGCGGGCGGGTGAGCAATCTTCTGTTTTTCGCATGCGAAGTTCAAGTGCCATCTTCACTGCGAACCGGCCCTGGCGGGCCTTCCCAATGGCGCACGCGGTGGGCGAAGGCATGCAGCGGCAGGTCCAGCAGCGCATCCCCCATCGCATTTCCCATGGCATTCCCCAGGGCGATGCGCAGCGCGGCCGGGCGGCCCTGGTGCAGGGTGCCGACCACCTGGCCCTCCTGCCCGTCCAGCAGCGTCAGCCGGGCGCCGAGGAAGCCGAAGCGCACCACCCGCGCCTCCAGCGGCGGCAGGGCGAGCAGGCGGCGGATGCAGCCCGGCAGGTTCACCGTCACCGCCGGCGCGGCGAGGGGGTGGCCCAGCGTGGCCGGCAGCGCCCCGGCCGGCACATAGGCGAGGCTCAGCGTCATGCGCGGCGGCGGCTGGCACTGGGCGGCGAGCTGCTCCGGCAGGCCGAGATAATCCACCCGCCCGCCCTGCCGCACCGCCGGCAGGCGGCGCAGCATGGCCAGCGGCAGGGCCACCCAGGCCCCGGCTTCCGGCAGGGCGGGGTCGGTCAGCACCGGCAGGGGGGAGGGCGGGGCGGGGTCGCGCATTTGTGAAATTTCGCATGAAATGCGGAGGGTGCGGAACGGCCCTCGGGGGCTTTTTTGCGAAAAATAATGGAATGAAATCGCAGACTGGCAACAACCCTGCTGGTGGAGAAACCCGATGCCCTCCGCGCCCTGGCGCCGCCATGCCCTGCTTCAGACCGCCGGCGTGATCGGCCTCGCCGGGGCCGCCCTGGGGGCTGGCCTGATGGAAGGGCTGACCCCGCCGCTCGACTGGGCCATGGCCGGGGGCCTGGCCCTGGCCGCCGGTGCCGCCGCCTGGATGGCCTGGCGCGGCCGCCCCGGCCGCCTGGGCCTCGGCGATCTGCGGCTGGAGCTGAACCGGCCGATGGACATGGCCCCCACCATGGATGGCGTGCTGCGCTTCGCCACCACCGCGCCCATGAGCTGGTGCGCCCGCCGGGGGGAATGGTGCCTGGGCCTGCTCCGCAGCGGGCCGGAGGACCTGCCCTGGCGCATGGAACTGCGCCGCGCCGACCTGCCGGAGGAATCCGTCCCCCTGGCGCAGGCCGCCACGCTGGATGCGGTGCTGAACCTCTCCCGCCGCCTCTTCGCGCAGCAGGGGCTGGTGCGCTCGGGCGATAGCAGCCTGCGCGAGGCGGCCGAGCTGCTGGAATGCGATATGGAGTTCCCCCTGCCCACGGCGCGCAGCCGCATGACGGCGCTGGCCGAGGGGGGGTATGCGCTGCAGGATCAGGATGGGTTCCACCCGATCTCGGCGCAGCTGGCGGACCGGCTGCTGGCGCAGTGCACGACGGTGCGCGGCTGACACGCGCGGCCAGGGAAGGCGCCGCCTTCCCTGGACCCTTCCGCCGGGGTGGCAGGGCCACCCCCGGTTGTTCTGGGGACCCCGCCTTCAGGCAAGACAAAGACGGCGCCCCCACGGGGCGCCGTTTTCAGTTGGTGGGGCGGAAGGCCTCGCGCCGGCCGGCGATTTCCTGCGTCACCGCCAGCGCGGCGGGCGGTTCCATCTGGGCCAGGATCGGGCCGGCCTGCCGGTCGGGGATCTTCAGCAGGATCACCGCGGCGCGCGGCGCTTCCAGCCGCTCCAGCACCTTCGCCGCCTGCTGCGGGCGCATGTTGACGTAGAGCGAGACCAGCGCGTCGATATCGGACTCCGCGGCGGTGCTCTCCCTGACCACCAGCTTCTCCACCTCGTCCCGCAGGCGGGCGAGTTCGGCGAGCTGGCTGCGCGCCATGGTCTCGGCGGCCTGCAGGCGCGCCTCGCGCACCTCCAGCGCGCGCTCGCGGCGCTCGATCTCGGCCTGGCGGCGCGTCACCTCGGCCAGCAGGCGGCCCTCGCCCGGGCGGTCATCGCCCAGCGGGTTGGTGCGCACGGGCGCGGCCAGGGTGGCGGAGACCTGCGGCGTCACCACCACGCCCTCCCGCAGGGCCAGGGCGGGGGGTGCCGGCGGCGGGCGCAGCGGCTGCTGCGCCAGGGCCTGCGCGCTCTCCCACACCCCGCTGACGCGGCCCGGCAGCAGGGCCGCCAGGGCGAGGGCCATCAGCGGCAAGCCAAGCCGGGGGCCGAACAGGCTGCGCCGCGGTGCGGCGGCGACCAGGGGGGACGGCTGGGTCATGGTGTTCTTCCAGGTCTCAGTCGAGCTTGACGCGAATGGTGCGCTGGTCCGGCGCCTGGGCGGCGGCCCGGCCGGCGAAGAGCAGTTCCGCCGCCAGCACGCTGCCAAGCGGCGGCTCGGTCAGGGTGGCGGGCGGCGGGAAGGCGGGCGGCTCCGGCAGGGGCGCGGGGGCCGGGGCGAAGGCCGCCGGCAGGGCCGGGGCCTCGGCGCTCACCGCGGGAGTGGCCATGGGGGGGGCGGCTGGCGCCAGGGGCGGCAGCGGGCGCGGCCGTTCCTCCGCCACCCGCTCCGCGCGCTCGGGCAGGCGGTTGGGCAGGCTGGCGCGCAGGCGCTCGGCCAGGGGCGAGGGGAGGGGGTCATCCTCCTGTGCCAGCGCGCGGGGGGGCAGGTCGCGGGGCGGTGGCTCGCGATAGGCGCTCTCGCGGTGGGGCATCTCCCGGTGAGACATCTCCCGGTGGGAGAGGTCCCGATGGGAGATTTCGGGGGCCATGCGCAGCCCCGGGTCGCGCCGTGATGGCTCGCGCGGGAAGGTCTCACGCAGCGTCGGCAGGGCCTCGGCCATCGGGTCGTGCGCGGGCTCGGCCAGCAGGGGCAGGGCCGGGGCGGCGGCGCGGCCGGAGGAGAGGCGGTCCGCCAGCCCCAGCGGCTCGACGATCTCGCGCGGCGGGGCGGCGGCGCGGGCCTGCTGCAGCTTGCGGTTCTGGCGCAACGCCTGATCCAGCCGGGTGGCCACCTCCTCCGCCTGGCGGGAGGCGGAGTTCAGATCCTGCGCCAGCTTGCGGCAGGCGCCGATCTTGCTGTCCACCTCGGAGATGCCCTCCTTCACCTTCTGCACGATGCCGCCGGCCGAGGCATCGAGCCGCCGTGCCGCCTCGTCGAGCTGGCCGATCACCGGTCCCGCGCTGTCGAGGGCGGCGCGCAGCCGGCCCATGCGGCGATAGAGCAGGCCGATCCAGACCGCCTGCCCGCCCAGCACGATCAGTGCCGAGGCATCGAGGACCTGGGTGAGTGTCATGGGGGATTCTCCCTCATCCGTCGTGGCCGAGCGGCGAATCGCCGGGCCAGCTTTTCTCGATCACGGTCTCCTCGACCCGCAGCACCACCCGGTCATCCTTGGTGGCGATGGTGGCGCGGCAGACCATCAGGCCCTGGCAGAAGACATCGATCGTGTCCTCCTGCCGCTTGTCCAGCACGAAGACGGAGCCGACCTGCCACGCCGCCACCTCGGAGAAGGGCACGGTGCGGCTCTCGATCACGGCGGTCAGCTCGAGCGAGGCGCGCGGCAGCTCTTCGGCCAGGTGGCTGCGCCAGATGGTGTCGCCGCCGGATTTCTTGCCCAGCACCTCCTGGCTCAGCAGGTCGCGCACCGGCTCGAGCGAGGCGTAGGGGATCAGGAAGTCGATATAGCCGCCGCGCCCTTCCATGGTGATCTCGGCCCGGAAGGTCAGCGCCGAGGCGGTGGGCTTGGTGATCAGCGCGTAGCTCGGCGTGATCTCGAAGCGCTCCAGCCGGAAGCTGGCCGGCGAGACGGCCTCGAAGGCGCGGCTCAGGTCGTTGGTGACGACCGAGACGAATTTCTCGACGAAGGTGCGCTCGATCGGCGTATAGGGCCGCCCCTCGATCGGCTGCAGCGCGTTGCGCCGGCCGCCGAGCAGGATGTCCACGATCGAGCCGATCAGCCGCGAATCGAGGGCGGCGAGGCAGTAGCCATCCCATTCCTCGATGCGGATGATGCCGATCAGCGCCGGCAGGGTGATGGTGTCGAGGAAGGCGCCGACGCGCACGGGGCGGGTGCGGTCGATCACCACATCCGCGTTGTCGGCGGTGAATTTGCGGGACGAGCTGGTCATCAGGCGGGCCAGGCGGTCCACCACGATGTCCAGCATCGGCAGTTTTTCGTAGCGCACCGCGCCGCCGACCAGGGCTTCCAGGCCGCGCTTGGGGGCTTCCGGCTCGGCCGGGCCCTCGGGGCCGCCGAACAGGTCGTCGATATCCCCCTGGCCCATGGCGACGCCGGTGGCGCCCCAATCGGCCATCGGATCCGGTTCACCGCCCGCGCCCTCGGGCGCCGGATCCTCGTTGTTCTCGGTTCCGCTCATGCTCAGGCCACCACGAAGCCGGTGATCAGGACGTCGCGCACCTTGCCCGGGCCGAGCACGAGGTCGAGCCGCCGGTGCAGGTCGCCGCGCAGCCGGTCCATCGCCAGCGCGCCCTCCATCTCCCCCTCGCGCAGCGTGCGCAGGTAGAGGACGAGGCTGTCATAGACGCGCGGGCTCAGCAGGTCGGGCTGGACGGCTGTGGGGTCGCCGGCCACCTCGACCGCGATCTTGAGCCGCAGCTGGCGCGGCCGCCCGCCATTGGGCAGGGACAGCGTCATCTCCGGGAATTCGACGAAGCTGGGCTTGCCCGGCGGCGCGTTGGGGGCGCCGGCGGCGGCCTGCTCCCCTTCCTCGGCCGGTTTGGCCCCGAGCAGGCCCTGGACCATCGTCTGCACGGCGGGGACGAAGAACCAGGCGCCCGCCCCGCCGCCGCCCAGCAGGACGAGCGGCAGCAGCAGGATCAGCAGACGCTTGGACCCGCCCTTCTTCTTGGCTGGCTTTTCCGAGGGGTTGGCGGATTTGTCCGCGGGGGGCGAGGGCATGGGCGGCAGATCTCCCGGCACTGGCGATTTTTCGCGCGACAAGCGGAGTGCCGGCAGATATAAACCGACGCGTTCTCGCATGCCACGCTAAAAACAACCGGGGGTCGAAGTCTCGCAGGCGGGAAGCCGCCAGCGTGGCGCGCGGGAGGGACAGGGTCTGGGTGCCAGGGGCCTGCCCCGGCGTGACCGCGCCGGGGTGCCCGAAGCCGCGACAGGCATAAGCCAGCATGGGGCGATAGAAGGTCGATGCAGCAAGTACGGACCCTAGGACCTGGTTTCGATCTCGGCGGGCTGGGCGGCAGCCTGGCACGCCTCGGTCCTGCGAAACTGATCGGGCTCGCCGTGGTGGGGCTGGCGGCGCTGGTGGCCGTGGTGATGGTCGCGCGCTCGGCCAATACCCCCACCGGCCTGCTCTATGCCGGGCTGGAGCCGGCCGAGGCCGGCCGCATCACCACGCGGCTGGAGGAATTGAAGATTCCGGTCGAGGCGCGGGGCGATGGCACCATCCTGGTGCCCTCCGACCAGGTGGCGCGGCTGCGCATGCAGCTCGCCTCCGAGGGGCTGCCGCGCCAGGGTGGCGCCGGCTACGAGCTGCTCGACCAGACCAGCCCGATGCAGATGACCTCCTTCATGCAGCGCGTGCAGCGCCTGCGCGCGCTGGAGGGGGAGCTGGCCCGCACCATCCTGACCATGCAGGGCGTGCGCGCCGCGCGCGTCCATATCGTGCTGCCGGAGCGTGAGAGTTTTTCGCGCGATGCGCCGCAGCCCACCGCCTCCGTCACCGTCACGACCACGGCCGGCCAGCGGCTCGGCTCCGCCCAGGCCTCGGCCATCCGCCTGCTCGTCGCCGGCGCCGTGCCGCGCCTGCGGCAGGAGGATGTCTCGGTGATGGACGGCAATGGCGTGGTGCTCGCCGCTGATGGCGGCATGGGCGCCGCCGCCGGCCGTCTGGGCGAAATTCGCATGGCGCATGAGCAGGCCATGCAGAAGGCGGTGCTCGACCTGCTGGAGCCGCTCGTCGGCCGCGGCAAGGTGCGCGCCGTCGCCTCCGTCGAGGTCGAGGGCGCGCGCACCGTGGCGCGGGCCGAGACCTATGACCCGCTGGGCCAGGTCGAGCGCGGCCGCCAGGTGCAGACGGAGCAGGAGAACAGCGAGGATGGCCGCGGCCAGGCGCCGGTGACGGTGGGGCAGAACCTGCCCAACCAGCAGGCCAACCAGAATTCCCAGCGCAGCAGCAGCTCCAGCCAGCGCAACAACGAGACGGTCAATTTCGAGATCTCCTCGAAGGTCGAGGAGACGGTGCGCGAGCCGGGCACGGTCAAGCGCGTCAGCGTCGCCGTCGTGGTCGATGGCGTGGCGGATGCGGAGGGCAACACCCAGCCGCGCCCGAAGGAGGAGCTGGACCGGCTGGCCGCGCTGGTGCGCTCGGCCGTCGGCTTCAACCAGCAGCGTGGCGATACCGTCACCGTCGATACCCTGCGCTTCCTGCCGGATGAGGGGCTGGGCACCCTGGCTTCCGCCGACCAGCAGACCACGCTGGGGCTGAATGGCCTCCAGTGGGCCGTGGTGGGCGGGGTGATGGTGGTCGGCGCCGGGGCCGGGCTGATCCTGATGCGCCGCCGCCAGCAGCGCCTGGCCGCCGAGGCCGCCGCCGGGGTGATGGCA
>NZ_JANFNY010000061.1 GCF_024437745.1 Roseomonas sp. GC11
GCCCAGGCCCGCACCCATCGCAGCGCCCTGGCGGAGGAGGAGAAGGAGGCGGCGCGCGAGGCCGCCGCCGCCGCCGCCCGCGCCGGCACGCTGCGCGAGATGCTGGAGAAGCTGGAGCAGGCGCGCGCCCGCGCCGAGGCCGAGGCCCGCGCGCGGGCGGAGCGGGAGCGGGCGGAGCGCGAGGCGGCCGAGCGGGCCGCGCGCGAGCGGGCCGCGCGGGAGGCGGAGGCCCTGGCCCAGCGGGAGCGCGCCGCGCGCGAGCAGGCCGCCCAAGCCCAGCGTGAACAGAGCCAGCGTGAACAGAGCCAGCGCGAGCAGGAGCGCCGCCAGGAGGCCAGCCGCGCCCCCGCCACGCCTCCCCCACCGGCGGGGGGCCGGGCCGTGCCCGTGGCCGGGGAGGTGACGCGCGATTTTGGCGACAGCACCTCCGCCGGCCCGGCACGCGGGCTGACCTATGCCGCGCCGCCGGGGGCGCGCGTCGTCAGCCCCTGTGGCGGCAGCATCGCCTTCGCCGGGCCGTTCCGCTCCTATGGCCAGCTGTTGATCGTCGATTGCGGCGGGGGCTACCATGTCGTCCTGGCCGGGCTGGACCGGCTGGACGCCGAAACGGGCGCCCGCGTCCTGGCGGGGGAGCCGCTCGGCCAGCTCGGCGCCGGGGAGGAGAATGGCCGCGCCTCGCTCTATCTCGAATTGCGGCGCAATGGCCAGCCGGTGGACCCCAAGGGCTGGTTGCGCGGTCGTGGCTGAGGGCCATCTCCCACAGGGTGCCGCCAGCGCCCGGGTGGTGGCCGCCCGGCGGGGACAGCCCGGGCGGGGGAGAAGCGGGGCGCGAGCGGGCCGTCACGATTCTGTCGTGCCGGTTTGTCGAAAAAGGTTTCAGTTTGCCCCTTGCACACGAAGCCGCTCTAAGGTGTCTCGCAGGGCCGTGGAACTCGCCGCGGCGAAAGGATTGCTGACCGCATGAGGGGTCACCGCATGAAGCCTGGTTTGCGCATGGTCGGTGTGGTGGCGGCGGCCTTCGCCGCCGGCACCGTGCTCGGTCCGGTGGTGACGCCGCCCATCGTGTCCGCTCTCGCGCAGGAGGCCGGCAACCGCGCCGAGACCTACCGCCTGCTCAACCTCTTCGGCGACATCTTCGAGCGCGTCCGCGCCGAATATGTCGAGCCGGTGAATGACCGCGAGGTCATCGAGAACGCCATCAACGGCATGCTGCAGGGGCTCGACCCGCATAGCAGCTACATGAACGCCCGCTCCTTCCGCGACATGCAGGTGCAGACGCGCGGCGAGTTCGGCGGCCTCGGCATCGAGGTCAGCCAGGAGGGCGGCTACGTCAAGGTCATCTCGCCGATCGACGACACCCCGGCCGCCCGCGCCGGCGTCAAGCCCGGCGACCTGATCACCCACCTCAACGGCAACTCCGTCCAGGGGCTGACGCTGCAGGAGGCGGTGGAGCAGATGCGCGGCGAGCGCGGCACCGCCATCAAGCTGACCATCCGCCGCCCCGGCACCGAGGCGCCGATCGAGCTCTCCCTGACGCGCGACGTGATCCGCCCGCAGGTGGCGCGCTTCCGCATGGAGGGGAATGATGTCGGCTATGTCCGCCTCTCCTCCTTCAACGAGCAGACGGACATCGCCCTGCGCCGGGCGGTGACGACGCTGCGCCAGCAGGCCGGCAATAGCCTGAAGGGCATCATCCTCGACCTGCGCAACAACCCGGGCGGGCTGCTCGACCAGGCGGTGCAGGTCTCGGACGACTTCCTGGAGCAGGGCGAGATCGTCTCCACCCGCGCCCGCAAGGCGGATGACGGGCAGCGCTGGAACGCCAAGCCGGGCGACATCACCGACGGGCTGCGCGTCGTCGTGCTGGTCAATGGCGGCAGCGCCTCGGCCAGCGAGATCGTCGCCGGCGCCCTGCAGGACCACCGCCGGGCCGTGGTGCTCGGCACCCGCTCCTTCGGCAAGGGCAGCGTGCAGACGGTCATGCCCATCCCGGGCAATGGCGCCATCCGCCTGACCACGGCGCGCTACTACACCCCCTCCGGCCGCTCCATCCAGGCCACCGGCATCAAGCCCGATATCGAGGTGCTGGCGACACGGGAGGAGGCCAATGCCCCGGTGCGCGACCGCGAGGCCGATCTGCGCCGCGCGCTCCGCAACGACGCCGCCGCCGAAGCCCCGCAGCTGCCGCCGCTGAACCTGCCCGCCGGCGTGGCGGACAAGGTGCAGCGCCTGCCGCCCGAGGGGGCGCCGTCCTTCGACCCCACCAAGCCGGAGACGGATTTCCAGGCCCAGCAGGCCGCCAACCTGCTGCGCGCCTGGGCCGCCGCCGAGCCGCAGCGCCGCGCCGCGCGCTGAGGCCGGGCACGGCGCGGATCCGGGGGGCATGAGCAAGGGCGCGGGTTTCGCCTGGCGGGCGCTCGGCCTGTTCTGGCTGGGCGTGCTGGCCGGGGGGGCTGGCGGCATCGCCTGGCTCGACCATCTCGGCCCGCTGCCCGCCCCGCCCCAGGGCGCCAGGCTCCAGGGCGCCGCGCCCCAGGGTGTCGCGCCCCAGGGTGTCGCCTCCCTGGCCGGCCTCGCCCCGCGCGATACGGCCCCGCCGGCTTCCGCCGCCGCTCCCGCTGGCCCCACCGCCCCGGCCATGCCGCCGGCCCTCTCCCCGGCCACGCCGGCCGCGATCCCGCAACCCGCCCCCGTGGTAGAGCGCATGGTGGAGCGCATGGCGGAGCGCGGGGTGGAAGCGCCCGCCGCCCTGCGCGCACCGCCCGCGCCGCCGGACGCCCCGCCCAAACCGCCCACCGAGCCACCTACCGAGCCGCCCCTGGCCACCGCGCCGCGCGCGGAGATCGTCACCGCCGCCCTGCCGCCGCCCGCCGCGCCCGAGCCGCCCCTGGCCCCGCCCGAGGCCCCGGCACCGCCGCCCCTGCCGCCGCCCCTCCAGGCGGCGCGGGAGGCCGGGGGCGGCCCCATCCCGCCGCCCGACCCGGCGCTGCTGGAAAACTCGCCCTACGGCCCCCTGCCCCGCGTCACCACCGATGGGCGGGAGCCACGGCTGGCCTATGCCCGCCCCTTCCCCGCCGGCGAGGCGCGGCCACGCATCGCCCTGGTGGTGGGGGGCTTCGGCCTCTCCCCGGCGCGTTCGGAAGAGGCCATCCGCCGCCTGCCGGCCGCCACCACCCTGGCCTTCATCCCGCAGGCGCTGCGGCCAGACCTGCTGCTGGCCCAGGCGCGGGCCCGCGGCATGGAGGTGGTGCTGGGCCTGCCGCTGGACTCCGGCGGCGCCGAGCCGGGGGAATTCGCCCTGCGCCCGGGCCTCGCGCTGTGGGAGAACCAGGAGCGGCTGCACCGCGCCCTGGGCCGCATGGCCGGTTATGCCGGCGTCATCGGCGCGCTGAGCAACCAGCGGGGCGAGCGCTTCGCCACCGACCGCGCCCAGCTGGACGCGGTGCAGGAGGAAATGCAGGCGCGCGGCCTCTATTACCTGGAGCCGCGCCCCGGCGCCCCCGCCCCGGCCGAGGCCTGGGGCGCCAGCGCGGATCTCATCCTGGACGAGCCGCTGACGCGGGGCGAGCTGGAACGCCGCCTCACCGCGCTGGAAGGCATCGCGCGGGAACGTGGCAGCGCCCTCGGCCTCGCCGCCGAGCCGGCGCCGCTGCTGGTGGACCGCATCGCCGCCTGGGCCGCCGGGCTGGAGGAGCGCGGCTTCACCCTCGCCCCCGCCAGCGCGGTGACGCGCGCCCCGGCCTCCGCTTCTCCGTCCGCTTCCAGGTAATCCATGACCGCTGAACTTCCCTACCGGCGCAATGTCGGCGCCGTGCTGTTCAACCGCGCCGGCCAGGTGCTGATCGCCCGCCGCGCCGATGTGGCGCAGGATGCGTGGCAATGGCCACAGGGCGGGCTGGATGCGGGGGAAGAGCCCGCCAGCGCCGTGCTGCGCGAATTGCGCGAGGAAATCGGCACCGCCTCCGCCACCCTGCTCGGCGAGGTGCCGGAATGGCTGACCTATGACCTGCCGGCGGAGCTGGTGGGCAAGGCGCTGGGCGGGAAGTACCGCGGGCAGCAGCAGAAATGGTTCGCCCTGGGCTTCACCGGGGAAGACCACGAGATCCGGCTGGACCAGGACCCGCATCCGGAATTCAACGCCTGGCGCTGGGCCGAGCTGGAAGACGTGCCGGAGATCGTTGTGGCCTTCCGCCAGCCCATCTACCGGCGGGTGGCGGAGGTCTTCGCGGCCTTCAAAGGATGGGCAGCAGGGGGCTCCGCCCCCTGACCCCCGCTGGGGGGACAGGGTCCCCCCAGGCCCCGCCATCAGTTTGGCGCCAACGGATCGCGGGGTCCGGGGTGGCCGTGCCACCCCGGTGGGGGCGCGGGGGCAAAGCCCCCCCTAACTCCCGGCCACGGTCAGATCATCAATCCGCAGCGTCGGCGCATCCGTGCCGCGCCGGAAGCGCAGATCCCCGGCGGCGCGCAGGCGCAGCAGCATATCCTTCAGATTGCCGGCGATGGTGATGCCCGACACCGGCTCCGCCAGCGCGCCATCGCGGATCATGAAGCCCGCCGCGCCCCGGCTATAATCGCCGGTGACGCCGTTGACGCCCATGCCGATCATCTCGGTCACATAGATGCCTTCGGCGATATCGGCCATCAGCGCCTCGGGCGTGCCCTGCCCGCCTTCCAGCCACAGATTGGTGGTGGAGGGCGAGGGCGGGCCGGAGACGCCGCGGCTGGCATGGCCGGTGGAGGCCAGGCCCAGCTGCCGCGCGCTGCGCCAGTCCAGCACCCAGCTGGACAGGATGCCATCCTCGACCAGGGCGAGCGGCGCGGCCGGCATGCCCTCGCCATCGAAGGGGCGGGAGCGCAGGCCGCGCGGGCGCAGCGGGTCATCGCGCAGCGAGAGCCCCGCCGGCAGCACGCGCTGCCCCATGCGGTCGCGCAGGAAGGAGGTGCCGCGCGCCACGCTGGCCCCGTTCAGCGCCCCGGCCAGATGCCCGGCCAGCGAGGCGGAGACGCGCGGATCATAGACCACGCTGCGCCGGCCGGTGCGCGGCCGGGCCGGGTTGAGGCGCTTCAGCGCCCGCTCGGCGGCGGCGCGGCCGAGGCCGGCGGCCTCCTCCAGATCGGCGAGGTGGACGGCGCTGCTGAAATCATAATCGCGCTCCATCCCCGTCCCCTGCCCCGCCACGGCGGTGACGGAGATGGAATGGCCGCTGCGCGCATATTCCCCGCGGAAGCCCTGGCTGGTGGCCAGCGCGATCTCGGAGCGGGAGAAGCCGGCCTCCGCCTCCACGCTGGCGATGCCGGGGCGGGACAGCGCCGCCTCCTCCGCCGCCGCCGCGCGGGCCAGCAGGGCCTCGGCCTCTGGCTCGGCCGGGTCGTTCAGGGCGAGGTCGGGCGGGGTGAAGGCGCGGTGCTCGCCCAGGCCGCCCAGCGGGTCCTCCGGCACGGCGCGGGCCATGGCCACGGCGCGCTCGGCGAGGGCCTGGAAGCCGCGCGGGTCGGCATCGGTGGCGGAGACGATGGCCTGCCGCCGCCCGACGAAGACGCGCAGGCCGAGATCCAGCCCCTCCGAGCGTTCGAGATGCTCGACCTTGCCCAGCCGCCGCTGCACGGAGAGCGCGGCGCCGGTGACGAGCAGCGCATCCGCCGCCTCCGCCCCCGCCGCGCGGGCGGCGGCGAGCAGGGAATCGAGCCTCTCGAGTCGGGTCATGCGGCGAGCTTCTCCGCGATGCTGGGCAGGCCGGGCACCTTACCAGCCGGGCCGAGCGCCGCCAGCGTCGGGCGCGAGCGGAAGAGCTGCGCCGCCACCGCCTGCACCTGCTCCACCGTCACGGCGGCGATCTTGGCCTTGGTTTCCTCGGGCGGGATGACGCGGCCATGCACCTGGATCTGCCGCGCCAGCTGCTCGCAGCGGCTGCCGGTGGATTCGAGGGACATCAGCACCGAGGCGCGCAGCTGCGCCTTGGCGCGGGCCAGTTCCTCCTCCGTCACGTCGTGCTGGACGCGGCGGAGTTCCTCCAGCGCCACGGGCACCAGCTCCGCCGCCTGGTCCTCGCCCGTGCCGGCGTAGATGGCGAAGAGGCCGCTGTCGCGGAACATCTGGGTGAAGGAATAGATCGAGTAGACCAGCCCGCGCTTCTCCCGGATCTCCTGGAAGAGGCGGGAGGACATGCCGCCGCCGAGCAGGGTGGAGAGCAGCATGGCCGGGTAGTGCCCCGGCGTCGCCACCGCCGGCCCCTCGAAGCCGAGCACGACATGGACCTGATCGAGGTCACGCTCCTCGCGGAACTCGCCCCCGCCATAGCGGGCGACCTCGGAGGGGCTGGGGGCGACCAGCGGCAGGTCGGCGAAGTGGCGCTCCACCAGCGGGACGAGGCGCTCATGCTCCAGCGCGCCGGCGGCGGCGACGACCATGCGGCTCGGCCCGTAATGGCGGCGCATATAGTCCATCAGCACCTCGCGGCCCATGCCGCCCACGCTCGCCTCCGTGCCGAGGGTGGGGCGGCCCATCGGCTGGTCGGGGTAGGCGGTGGCCTGGAAATGGTCGAAGACGATATCGTCCGGCGTGTCGTTGGCCTGGCCGATTTCCTGGAGGATGACGCCGCGCTCGCGCTCCATCTCCTCGGGGATGAAGGTGGAATGCGTCAGGATGTCGCCGATGATGTCGGCGGCGAGCGGCATGTCCTCCTTCAGCACCTTGGCGTAGTAGGCGGTGTTCTCGCGCGCCGTGTAGGCGTTGAGATGGCCGCCGACATTCTCGATCTCGCGGGCGATGGCGGCCGCGTCGCGCGCCGCGGTGCCCTTGAAGGCCATGTGCTCCAGGAAGTGGGAGGCGCCGTTCTCGGCGGCCGATTCATCACGCGTGCCGGCATGGACATAGGCGCCGATGGAGACCGTCTCGACCCGGGGCATGGTCTCGGAGACGATGGTCAGGCCGTTCGGAAGGCGCGTCAGCCGCACCGCTTCAGACATGTGTCGCTGTTCCCGTGTGCACCGCCGGCTTTTGGGAGGAAGCGGGCGGGCTGTTGCGTCGTGAACAATGTAAGACCGAATCTCTGGTTCTGCGACCCCGCAGCCAGAACGGTCCCGCCCCCCAGGGTTGCACGCGAAGTGATGCTGTGCCGTGAAGATCCGGCCGCCTGCCGCACGGGTCCGTGAGAAAAGCGCATCCCGGCGGCACGGAGCAGACCTTTTGCGGCGCAGCAAAGACCGCTTCTTAACCCCCTTGCCAGGATGATCCGGCCGGACTGCACGGAAGTTCCGCGCTGGGGGGGTGTCATGCCGGCTTTCTTCAATGACCTGAGCATCCGCGGCAAGCTGGGTGCCGTCTTCGCCCTGATCATGCTGGGGGTGGTCAGCATGGGGGGTTTCGCGGTCTCGCGGCTGAATGCCGTGGCGGCGGTGGCGGAGGATATCGCCTTCAACTGGCTGCCCAGCACCGACCTGCTGGGCGAGGTCTCGGCCGAGTTCGAGAAGCTGCGCTCGCGCCAGGTGCTGGTGCTGCTGCGCCGGCCGGATGAGGTTGCGCAGCAGCGCGCGGATGTGGAGAAGAGCCTCAGCACCCTGGATACCCTGCTCGCCCGCTACCAGCCCCTCATCATGCCTGGGGAGGAGCGGCGGCTGGCCGATGCGCTGCGCGCCGCGCTGGGCCAGTACCGCAGCATCACCGCCGAGGCGGACCGCGCCTTCACCCAGGGCGACATGGCCAAGGCGCGCGACATCCTGCTGTATGAGAGCGTTGCGGCGCTCAACGCCGCCCGCGCGGCGGTGCGGGCGGCGCTGGATTTCCAGGGCAAGGGCGGGCAAGAACAGGCCACCGCCAGCCGGGAGACCAGCAGTTCCGCCCTGTGGGGGCTGGTCAGCGCTGCGGCGCTGCTGGCGCTGGTGCTGGTGGCGGGCGGGGTGCTGCTCTCGGCCAGCGTGGGCGGGCCGGTGGTGGCGATGACCCAGGCCATGCGCCGGCTGTCCGGCCGCGACATGAGCACCGAGGTGCCGGGGCGCGGCCGCAAGGACGAGATGGGCGGCATGGCCGAGGCGGTGCAGGTCTTCAAGGACAATATGCTGGCCGCCGACCGCCTCGCCACCGAGCAGGAAGCCGCCCGCGCCGCGCGGGAGAAGCGCGCCACCCAGGTGGAAACCCTGGTGCGCGGCTTCGAGCAACGGGTGGGGGAGATGGTGGGCGTGCTCTCCAGCGCCTCGGCCCGGCTGGAGAACACGGCGCGCAGCCTCACCGGCACGGCGCAGCAGACGGACCGGCAGGCGAGCGAGGTGGCCGATTCCGCCACCCAGGCCAGCGGCGGCGTGCAGACCGTGGCGGCGGCGGCGGAGGAGCTGAGCTCCTCCATCAGCGAGATCAGCCGCCAGGTGGCCCAGGCCTCGGCGGTGGCGGGCAAGGCGGTGGAGCGCGCCCGGCAGACCGATGCCACCGTGCGCACCCTGGCGGAGGGCGCCAGCAAGATCGGCGATGTGGTGGGCCTCATCACCTCCATCGCCGGCCAGACCAACCTGCTCGCCCTCAACGCCACGATCGAGGCCGCCCGCGCCGGCGAGGCCGGCAAGGGCTTCGCCGTGGTGGCCTCCGAGGTGAAGAACCTCGCCAGCCAGACCAGCCGGGCGACGGAGGAAATCGGCCAGCAGATCACCCAGATCCAGGCGGCGACGCAGGAGGCGGTGGTGGCCATCCAGGGCATCGCCGGCGCCATCAACGACATGAGCGCCATCACCGTGACGATCGCCGCGGCGGTGGAGGAGCAGACGGCGGCGACGGGCGAGATTTCCCGCACCGTGCAGCGCACCGCCCAGGCCACCCAGGCCGTCACGCAGAACATCTCCGCCGTGAGCCGCAATGCCAATGAGACCGGCAGCGCCGCCTCGGAGGTGCTCTCCGCCGCCAGCCAGCTCTCCCGCCAGTCGGAGCAGCTGACCGGCGAGGTGAAGAACTTCGTCACCCAGGTGCGCGCGGCCTGACGGAGGCCGGGCCAGGGGCTGCCTGAAAACAGCGCGCGCTCCTGAGAGGGGCTTCGCCCCTCTCAAACTCTCCCAACCAAAGCCCCGAGGCCTTTGGAAACCCAACTGAAGGCGGGTGCAGGGGACCCCGTCCCCTGCTGGGGGAGATTGAGGGGGCAAAGCCCCCTCAAGGACCGTCCCTCAGACCAGCGCGTTCCGCCGCGCATGGGCGCGGACCGCCGCCTCCACCGTCTCCAGCGTGGCTGGCATCACGCTGTAGCGCTCTTCCCGCTCATAGAGATCGGCCATCCGCGCCGGCAGCGGCGGGCGGAAGCCGGTGGCCTTCTCCACCGCATCCGGGAACTTGGCCGGATGCGCCGTGGCCGCGACGATCACCGGAATCCCCGCATCCTCCGGCAGATGCGCCAGGGCCGCCGCCGTGCCGATCGCCGTGTGCGGGTCCGCCAGATAGGCGCTCTCGCGGTAGAGGCGGCGGATTTCTTCCAGCGTCCCCTCATCCGAGAGGGTGAAGCCGCGGAAATTCTCCGTCGCCGCCTGCCACGCGGCATCCGGCACCGGCATACGCCCCTCGGCGCGGAAGCGGCGCATGATCTCCGCCGTCGCCACCGCGTCGCGGCCCAGCAGCTCGAAGAGCAGCCGCTCGAAATTGGACGAGACCTGGATATCCATGCTCGGCGAGAGCGAGGGCTCCACCGGCTGCATGGACATGTCATTCCCCGCCAGGAAGCGGGCCAGGATGTCGTTGCGGTTGGCGCCGATGATCAGCCGCTCGATCGGCAGGCCCATGCGGCGCGCCACCCAGGCGGCCAGCACATTGCCGAAATTGCCGGTGGGGACGGAGACGGCCACCGGGCGCTCCGGCGCGCCCAGCGCCAGCGCGGCATAGACGTAGTAGGGCACCTGCGCCGCGATGCGCGCCCAGTTGATGGAGTTCACGGCGGAAAGCCGCATCTCCTGGCGGAAGGGCGCGTCGTTGAACATCGCCTTCACCAGGTCCTGGCAGTCGTCGAAGCTGCCCTGGATGGCGATGTTGTTGATGTTGGGGGAGAGCACCGTCGTCATCTGCCGGCGCTGCACCGCGGAGGTGCGGCCCTCCGGGTGGAGGATGACGACATCGATGGCCGCGCGGTCGCGGCAGGCCTCGATGGCGGCGGAGCCGGTATCGCCCGAGGTGGCGCCGACGATGGTGAC
The DNA here is from genome assembly GCF_024437745.1 of Roseomonas sp. GC11. Lineage (GTDB taxonomy): Bacteria > Pseudomonadota > Alphaproteobacteria > Acetobacterales > Acetobacteraceae > Pseudoroseomonas. The sequence continues at coordinate 10,153 of NZ_JANFNY010000061.1, forward strand.
GCGCTCGCCCCGCTTCGTCAGCACATGGTCGAAGAGCTGGCCGAGCAGCTGCATCGCCATGTCCTTGAAGGCGAGCGTCGGCCCGTGGAACAGCTCCAGCGAGAAGAGGCGCGGGGCGATCTGCACCAGCGGCGCCGTGGCGGCGTGGCCGAAGCCGGCATAGGCGCGGCCCGTCAGCTGCCGCAGCGTCTCCAGCGGCAGGCTCTCCCCGGCGAAGAGCGCCATCAGCCGCGCCGAAAGCTCGGCATAGGGCAGCCCGCGCAGGGCGCGCCACTCGGCGGCCGAGAGCTCCGGCCAGGTTTCGGGCAGGAAGAGGCCGCCATCCTCGGCCAGCCCGGCCAGGAGGACACCCTCGAAATCGCGTGCGGGGGCCTGGCCCCGGGTCGAGACATAGCGCATGACGGGGCGCAATCTAGGCGCCCCCGCGCCCCCGCGCCATGCCGCAGGGCCGGGAAAGCCCCTTGGCGGCGCACGATTCCGGGTGCACCACGGGCGCATGAGCCATGAAGCCGCCGCGGCGCTGCTGGAGCGCCTGCTCTCCACCCCCGCCACCACCCTGCCCGCCTATGCCGGCGATGGCCGGCTCTATGTGCTGCACGATGCCGGCGGCTCCGCCCAGGTCTGGGAGGTGCCGCCCGGCGGCGGCCCGGCCCGCCAGCGCACGCACCACGCCGATGCCGTGGCCTTCGTCGCCGGCCTGCCCGATGGCGGCGCCATTTTCGGCCGCGATGGCGCGGGGGATGAGCGGGTGCAGCTCTACCACCTGCCACCGGAGGGCGAGGCCCGCCCCCTCACCGCCAGCCCGGCGGTGATCCATGGCTGGGGCGCCGTCTCCCCGGATGGCCGCCACATCGCCTATACCGCCAATGCGCGCGACCCGGCGCATACCGATGCCTGGGTGATGGAGCTCGCCACCGGGGCCGCCACCTGCGTGGCGGAGGTGGAGGGGCCGCACGAGCTGCCCGGCTGGACGCCCGATGGCGCCGGGCTGCTGCTCGCCACCGCGCCGCGGACCTTTGAATCCACACTGTTTCACGTGACACGCGACGGCACCGCCCCGCCGCGCGACATCACCCCCCATGCCGGCGATGCCCGCCACCTGAACCCGCGCTGGAAGAAGGACGGCTCGGGCTTCTGGCTGCTCACCGACCGGGGGGCGGACAGCCTCGCCCTGGCCTTCCAGGCGCCGGGCGCCGCCCCCACCCCGCTCTATGCCCCCGGCTTCGATGTGGAGAAGCTGGAGCCCTCGCCCGACCAGTCCCTCCTCGCCGTGGTGGTGAATGAGGGCGGCTATTCCCGGCTGCGCCTGCTGGACGCCGCCACCGGCGCGGTGGTGCAGGAGCCGGAGCATCCGGCGGGCGTCATCACCAGGCTGAGCTGGGCGCCGGATGGCGCCAGCCTGGCCTTCGACCTGGTGGGCTTCCGCTTCCCCTCCGCCATCTGGCTGGCGCGGCCGGGCGTGGCGGCGGCCACGCCGCTCGGCGCCCCGCCAGCGCCGCCCGGCCTGCGGGACTCCGGCCTGCGGGACTCCAGCCTGCGGGACTCCGGCCTGCGGGACTGGACCAGCCTCCACTTCCCCACCCATGACGGGCGGCAGATCCCGGCCTTCTTCGCCCTGCCGGAGGGCCCGATGCCGGCCGGCGGCTGGCCCGTGCTGGTCTGGGTGCATGGCGGCCCGGCCATGCAGGCCCTGCCCAACTGGCGGCCCGACCTCCAGGCTTTCCTCGCCCTCGGCCTCGGCGTGCTGGTGCCGAATGTGCGCGGCTCCACCGGCTATGGCCGCGCCTATGCCGAACTCGACGACCGCGAGAAGCGCCTGGACAGCGTGGCCGACCTCGCCGCCGCCCATGCCTTCCTCGCCGCCCGGCCGGAGGTGGATGGCCAGCGCATCGGCATCATGGGGCAGAGCTATGGCGGCTGGATGGTGCTCGCCGCCACCACCGAATATCCCGAGCTTTGGGCCTGCGGGGTGGATTTCTACGGCATCGCCCGCTGGAAGACCTTTTTCCAGAAGACTGGGCCCTGGCGCATCGGCCACCGCGCCGCCGAGTATGGCGACCCGGTGCGGGATGCCGCGCTGCTGGAGCGCCTCTCGCCGCTCAACCACGCCCACCGCATCCGCTGCCCGCTGCTGGTGGCCCAGGGGATGACCGACCCGCGCGTGCCCCCCCTGGAAAGCGAGCAGATCGTGGCGGCACTCCAGGGCAACAAGGTGCCGGTGGAGTATCTCACCTTCCCCGATGAAGGGCATGGCTTCACCAAGCGCGCCAACCGGCGCCGGGTCTATGCGGCGGTGCTCGCCTTCCTGGAGAAGTATCTGAAAGCATAATGGGAGGCTCCCCGCCCTCCCCTGGCCCGCCCTCCCTGGGAATGTCCCGACCATGCGGCCTTACGATCTCACGAACAATTACCCGGTGACGGCGGGCCAGGATTCGGCGCTGCGCGCGGCCCTGGCGGAGGTCTGCCGGGGGGCGATGCCGGGCAGCCTCTGGCCGGCGGCGGGGGATGCCGCGCACCGGCGGGCCATCGCCGGCCTGCTCGGCGAGGAACGGGAACTGGCGCTGGTCAGCGATGGCATGGCGGGCATGGGTCTGGCGCTGTCCCTGGCCCAGGCGGCGGCGCAGACGCAGACGGGCCGGGCCGGGGTGGCGCTGGAAGAATTCTCCTTCCCCCTGGCGCGGCGGGTGCTGGCCCTGGCGCCGCTGCACGCCCTGGCCATGGATGGCGAAGGCCCCCTGCCGGCGGCGCTGGAAGCCCTGATGCGCCAGCCGGATGCGCCGGGCGTGCTCTACCTGATGCCGCGCATCCACAATCCGCTCGGTTTTTCCTACAGCCCGGCGCGCCGCGCGGCCCTGGCGGAGATCATCCGCCATCACGACCTCTGGGTGGTGGAGGATGCGGCCTATGCCTTCCTCGACTCCGGGCCGGGTCTGGCGCCGCTGCTGCCGGAGCGGGTGCTGGTGGCCTGGAGCCTCGCCAAGCCCTTTTCCCTGGCGCTGCAACTGGGCGCGCTGGGCTACCCCGCGGCCCTGGCCGAGGCGGTGGAGGAGGCCATCCTGCTGCGCGGCCTGACCGGCAACCCGGTGATGGCCGCCGCCCTGGCCCATATGGCGGAAAGCGGCGCCGCCGCCGCGCTGATCGCCGAGAAGCGCGCCGAGGGCCTGGCCCGCCGCGCCCTGGCCGCCGACATCCTCGGCGCGCCGGAGGGCCCGGCCTGGCATCTCTGGCTCCCTCGCCCGGCGGGGGAGAGCGCCCTGGCCTTCCAGGCGCGCTGGCGGGCCGCCGGCCTCCTCCTCCCCCTCCCCACCGATTTCCACCACACCGGCGCGGAGACCCCGTTCTTCCGCCTCTCCCTGGGCGGCGAGCCGGACCGCGCAAGGCTGTCAGAAGCCCTGACTCGCCTGAAAGCGGGGTCTGGGGGGACCTTGTCCCCCCAGCGGGGGCCAGGGGGCGGAGCCCCCTGAAACCCCTCAGTCCAGAATCCGGATCACCGCCTCGATTTCCACCGGCACATTGGAGGGCAGCGACCCCATGCCGATGGCCGAGCGCGCATGCCGCCCGCGCTCCCCGAGCACGGCGACGAGCAGATCCGAGCAGGCATCGATGACCTTCGGCTGCTGCCCGAACTCCGGCGTGGCGTTGACCATGCCGAAGAGCTTGAGGAACTCGACCTTCTCCAGCGAGCCCGCCGCCTCACGCGCGATGGCCAGCAGATGCAGGCCGCAGAGCTCGGCGGCCTTGCGCGCCTCCTCCACGGAGAGGTCGGCACCCACCTTGCCCGTGGTCAGCGTGCCATCGGCATGGCGCGGCACCTGCCCGGAGAGGTAGGCGACATCCCCCGCCCGGCGGAAGGGCACGTAGTTGAACAGCGGCTTGCCCACAGCGGGCAGGCTCAGCCCAAGGGCGGTGAGGCGGCTTTCGGCATCGCTCATCGGTGGTGTCTTTCTTTCAGGTTCTTGAGAGGGGCTTCGCCCCTCTCAAACTCTCCCCACCAAAGGCCTGAGGCCTTTGGAAACCCATTGGGGGGCACTTGCCTCAGATGCTGCGGCCCCGCGCAGCGACATCCCAGTAGCCCTGGAACACACCGCCCTGCACCACCGCGATGCGGTCCACCAGATTGCTGACGGGGCAGACATGGTTGGGCACCACGCGCAGCCGCTCGCCGATCTCCGGCCGGCGGGCGCAGGCGGAGAGATCCACCATGCCATGCTCCTCGCTCAGCCGCTCCAGCTTCGCCTCCGGATAGTCGGGGAAGTAGCCATAGCCCTCCTGCAACCCGGCCGGCATGATGTCGGCGGCGAAGCTCTTCGAACCGGCATCGATGATGGCGCGGTGCGGCTCCGGCCGGCTGATCACCGTCACATGCAGGTGCAGCGCGCAATCCGCCCAGGTGGCATGCCCGGCGGCGACCGTCATGCGGTCGTTGTAGATGTAGGTGCCGACGCGCAGCTCATTGATCGGCGCGGCCTCATGCGCGTGGAAGGCGCGCGGCGTGCCGCCGCCGGAGATGATGGCGGGCTCCATGCCCTCGGCCTTCAGCGCCGGCAGGGCCTCCGCCAGGAAGGCCGCCGCCTTGGGGCCGAGCGGATAGGTCATCACCCCGTCGAAGCGCAGCCCCGGCGTGGCGCGGGCGGCACGCGCCAGGGCCAGGAGTTCCTCCACCGTCATCACGCCGGTGCGGGCGGTGCCGCTGTCGAACTCCACCAGGATGCCAATCTCGGCACCGGAGGCGCGGGCGGCCTCGGCCACCGTGGCCAGGGCCGGGGCGCTGTCGATGGCGACCCGCAGCTTCGCGCGCGGCGCCAGGGCGGCGAGGCGCGCGGCCTTGGCGGCGCCCAGCAGCGGGTAGGAGAGCAGGATGTCATCCAGCCCGGCCTCCACCATCACCTCCGCCTCGCCCAGCTTCTGGCAGGTGATGCCCCGCGCGCCGAGCGCCAGCTGGCGCTGCGCCAGGGCCGGGATCTTGTGGGTCTTGATGTGCGGGCGCAGCGCGATGCCATGCGCGTCGCAATAGCGCTGCATCCGCGCCAGATTGGCCTCGACGATATCGAGGTCCACGACCGGGACGGGGGTCTCTAGGGAAAGCAGGTCCATGGGGGCTCCGGCTGCGGGCGGCACAAGCAAGCCGGGGAGGAAACACCCGATGGGGCGAACAAAAAAGGCCGGGGGAAGGAATTCCCCCGGACCCCCATCTTTTTTCTAGCCGTTGCCGCCCTGGAAGGCGCGCGCCAGGGCCGTCCACATCGGTTTGCGCTGCCAGGACTCGTCATAGGGCAGGCCGCGATGGGCGCGGCCATCCTTCAGAGCCACCGCCGGCTCCTTCACCAGCCAGGATTCGCGGTCGGACAGGCCCCAGGTGAGGAAGGTGCGCACACCCGCCTCCAGCGCGGTGGAGACGAAGGCATAGGCGCGCTCGGCCACCAGCGCGTCCCGCGCCGCCATATCCTGGGGCGCCTGGGCGGTCTCGCGGATGTCGAGTTCCGTCACCAGCACGGCCAGGCCCATCTGCCGCAGCTCCGCCAGGAAGGCGGCGAAGGGCGCGGGGGTGAAGGGGCGCACCAGTTGCAGGTGGCCCTGGATGCCCACGGCATCCAGCGGGGTGTTGCGCTCCAGCAGGCCGCGCAGCAGCGCCAGCAGGCGGCGGCGCTTCTCGGCGGCATCGGGGGTGTCCTCCTCGATGCCATATTCGTTGATCACGAGGCGCAGCGTCGGGTCGCGCTGGCGGGCCATGCGCAGCGCCATCTCGACATAGCCGGGGCCGAGGGCGCGCAGCCAGGGCGTGTCCCGCAGCATGGCATCCCCTGCCTGCGGCACGTCGCTGCCGGCGGGATTGGCGATCGGCTCGTTCACCACATCCCAATCGCGGATCTGGTTGCGGGCGTGGGAGAGCACGCGGTCCATATGCGCGGCCAGCAGCCCCTCGGCGCGGGCGCGGCCCTCGGCCAGGGCGGGCTCCAGCCAGGGGGGCATGGCCTCATGCCAGACCAAGGCATGGCCACGCACCAGCCGCCCGCGCTGCCGCGCCCAGGCCAGGATGGCATCCAGCGGCGCGGTGTCGAAGCGGCCTTCCTCAGGCTGGAGGGCGGCCCATTTCGCCTCCCATTCCGGCACCAGCAGGGCGGCATCGGTGGCGAAGGCGGCGGCATAGGCGGGATCGGCCGCCAGGAAACGCCCCTGCACCGCGGCGCCGAAGGTGATGCCGCGCTCACGCGCCAGCAGGCCGAGGCTGGAACCGAGGCTGGAACCGAGGCTGGCACCCTGCGCCAGGGCCGGGCGGGCCAGGGGGGTGGAGAGGAGCAGGGCCGGCAGGGCGAGCCCCAGGCGGCGGCGATCCATCAGCGGCGGGCTCAGGCCACGTCCCCCCACCCGCACGGCCCTCGCCGGAGCAACCCGAAGCCCATCGCCATCCCCCACACCTGTCCCTGGGGGAGAGCATATCGCAGGGCAAGGCGGGGCTGTATGCCGCATCGCCATGAAAACCGCCGGAAATGGCAACGCCGCCCGGGGCATCCCCCGGGCGGCGTCTCCGGCCTCTGGGCTCCGCGCGCGGGCCGCGCGCGGGGCCGGGTCAGGCGGCTTCGGCGGCCAGCGCCATCTCGCGCGCGGCGAGCAGGCGGTCCATGGCCGCCTCGCGCTCCTCCGCCGTGGCGGAGGTGGCGGCGGCGGCATAGGCGGCCTCGGCCTCCTTCACCCGCGCGGTGGCGGCGGCGCGGGAGAGCGCGCCCACCGGCGTCGCCTCATCCGCCAGCACCGTCACGCGGCCCGGCGTGATCTCCGCGAAGCCGCCCAGGACGAACAGCCGCTCGGTGATCGTGCCCTTTTCCTGCACGCGGATGACGCCGCCCTTCAGGGCGACGATCATCGGCGCCATGCCGGGCAGCACGCCCATCTCGCCTTCCGCCGCCGGGATGATCGCCATCTCGACGGGGCGGGAGAGGAGCAGCTTCTCCGGGCTGACCAGTTCCAGATCGAAGGTCGCGCTCATGCTCCCCGGACTCCCTGTCTGCTGGTGATCAGGCCGCGGCCTTGAGGGTCTCGGCCTTCTTCACCGCGTCCTCGATGGTGCCGACCATGTAGAAGGCGGCCTCGGGCAGGTGGTCATAGTCGCCGCGGCAGATGGCGGCGAAGGACCGCACCGTGTCCTCGATCTTCACGAACACGCCCGGCGTGCCGGTGAAGACCTCGGCCACGTGGAAGGGCTGGGAGAGGAAGCGCTGGATCTTGCGCGCGCGCGCCACGATCAGCTTGTCCTCTTCCGACAGCTCGTCCATGCCCAGGATGGCGATGATGTCCTGCAGCGACTTGTAGGTCTGCAGGATGCGCTGCACCTCACGGGCGGTCTTGTAGTGCTCCTCGCCGATGATGCGCGGGTCGAGGGCGCGGCTGGTGGAGTCCAGCGGGTCCACGGCCGGGAAGATCGCCTGCTCCGCGATGGAGCGCGACAGAACGGTCGTCGCGTCCAGGTGGGCGAAGGAGGTGGCCGGCGCCGGGTCGGTCAGGTCGTCGGCGGGCACGTAGATGGCCTGCACGGACGTGATCGAGCCCTTCTTGGTGGAGGTGATGCGCTCCTGCAGGGCGCCCATATCCGTCGCCAGCGTCGGCTGATAACCGACGGCCGAGGGAATGCGGCCCAGCAGCGCGGAGACCTCAGCGCCAGCCTGGGTAAACCGGAAAATATTGTCGATGAAGAAGAGCACGTCCTGGCCCTGCTCATCGCGGAAGTATTCCGCCATGGACAGGCCGGAGAGGGCGACGCGCGCGCGGGCACCCGGCGGCTCGTTCATCTGGCCATAGACCAGCGCCACCTTGGAGCCCTCGGTGCCGCCATTCTCGCCGAGCTTGATGACGCCGGCGTCGATCATCTCGTGGTAGAGGTCGTTGCCCTCGCGCGTGCGCTCACCGACGCCCGCGAAGACGGACACGCCGCCATGGCCCTTGGCGATGTTGTTGATCAGCTCCTGGATGGTCACGGTCTTGCCGACGCCGGCGCCACCGAACAGGCCGATCTTGCCGCCCTTCAGGTAGGGGGCCAGCAGGTCCACCACCTTGATGCCCGTCACCAGGATCTCGGCCGCGGTGGCCTGGTCCTCGAAGGCCGGGGCATCGCGGTGGATGGTGTAGGTCTTGGCGTGCGGCACCGGGCCGCGCTCGTCGATCGGCTCGCCGATGACGTTCAGGATGCGGCCCAGCGTGCCCTCGCCCACCGGCACGGCGATGCCGGAGCCGGTGTCCACCACCTCGGCGCCGCGGACGAGGCCGTCCGTGGTGTCCATGGCGATGGTGCGGACGGTGCGCTCGCCCAGGTGCTGCGCGACCTCGAGCACCAGGGTGCGCTCGCCGATCTTCACCTGCAGCGCGTTCTGGATGCCCGGCAGTTCGGAGGGGAACTGCACGTCCACGACGGCGCCCAGAACCTGGGTGACCTTGCCAACATTGTTCTTCATGGCGGTGCTCATTCCCCTCAGATGGCCTCGGCCCCGGAGATGATCTCGATCAGCTCCTTGGTGATGTTGGCCTGGCGGGTCCGGTTATAGGTCAGGGTCAGCTTGTTGATCATCTCGCCCGCGTTGCGCGTGGCGCTGTCCATCGCGTTCATCTGGCTGCCGAAGAAGCCGGCGGCATTCTCCAGCAGGGCGCGATAGACCTGGATGGCGAGATTCTTGGGCAGGATCTGGGCCAGGATGGTGGCCTCGTCCGGCTCATACTCGTACCAGGCGCCCGGCTGAGACGCTTCCTCGGCCTTGGCCGCGGGCAGCTCGGCGGGGATCAGCTGCTGCGCGCTCGGCACCTGGCTGATCACGCTGCGGAAGCGGTTGTAGATCAGCGTGCAGACGTCGAACTCGCCGGCCTCGAGCATGGCGGTGACGCGCGCGGCGACCTCGCTCGCATCCTCGAAGCCGATGCGCTTCTTGCCCTGGTAGCTGATCTCGCCGATCAGCCGCGAGGCGAATTCGCGCTTCAGATAGGTCGCGCCCTTGCGGCCGACGGCCAGGACCTTGACGGTCTTGCCCTCGGCCTCAAGCTCGCGGATGCGGCTGCGCGCGAAGCGCCCCACATTGGTGTTGAACGGGCCGGCGAGGCCGCGGTCGCCGGTGACGACGACCAGCAGGTGCACCTTGTCCGCCCCGGTGCCGACCAGCAGCTTCGGCGCGTCCGGGTTGCCGGCCACCGCCTGGCCGAGGGAGGCGAGCATCCGGGCCATGCGCTCCGCATAGGGGCGCGCGGCCTCGGCCTGCTGCTGGGCGCGGCGGAGCTTCGCCGCCGCGACCATCTTCATCGCCTGGGTGATCTTCCGGGTGGATTTGACGCTGTTGATGCGCCCCCGGAGTTCCTTGAGGTTGGCCATGGGTGGTCTGCCCCGGTCCTACCTCAGGCCGCGAAGGACTTGGCGAAGTTGTCCAGGAAGGACACGAGCTTCGCTTCGTTCTCCTTGGTGATCTCCTTCTTCTCGCGGATGCCGTCCAGGATCTCCGGCGCATTGGCCTTGACCGAGGCGAGCAGCTGCGATTCGAAGGCGCCGACCTTGGACACCTCGATCTTGTCGAGATAGCCACGCACGCCGGCGAAGATCGCCACCACCTGCTCCTCGACCGGGACCGGCTTGAACTGCGGCTGCTTCAGCAGCTCGGTCAGGCGGGCGCCACGGGCCAGCAGGGCCTGGGTGGAGGCGTCGAGGTCGGAGGCGAACTGGGCGAAGGCGGCCATCTCGCGGTACTGCGCGAGCTCCAGCTTGATCTTGCCGGCCACCTGCTTCATCGCCTTGATCTGCGCGGCGGAACCGACGCGGGAGACCGAGAGGCCGACATTCACGGCGGGGCGGATGCCCTTGAAGAACAGCTCCGTCTCCAGGAAGATCTGGCCGTCCGTGATCGAGATGACGTTGGTCGGGATGTAGGCCGACACGTCGCCCGCCTGCGTCTCGATGACCGGCAGCGCGGTCAGCGAACCGGCGCCCTGCGCGTCATTCATCTTCGCCGCGCGCTCGAGGAGGCGCGAATGCAGGTAGAAGACGTCGCCCGGATAGGCCTCGCGGCCCGGCGGACGGCGCAGCAGCAGCGACATCTGGCGGTAGGCCACGGCCTGCTTCGACAGATCGTCGTAGAAGATGACCGCGTGCTTGCCGCTGTCGCGGAAATACTCGCCCATGGCGCAGCCGGTGTAGGGCGCCAGGTACTGCATCGGCGCCGGCTCGGAGGCCGTGGCGGCAACGATGATCGAGTATTCCAGCGCACCATTCTCTTCCAGCGTCTTGACGAGCTGGGCGACGGTGGAGCGCTTCTGGCCGACGGCGACGTAGATGCAGTAGAGCTTCTTGCTCTCGTCGGTGCCGGCGTTGATCGGCTTCTGGTTCAGGATGGTGTCGACGATGACAGCCGTCTTGCCCGTCTGGCGGTCACCGATCACCAGCTCGCGCTGGCCGCGGCCGATCGGGATCAGGGCGTCGATCGCCTTGATACCGGTCTGCATCGGCTCATGCACGGACTTGCGCGGGATGATGCCCGGGGCCTTCACCTCGACCAGCGCCGGGGAGACGTTGGTCAGCGGCCCCTTGCCGTCGATCGGGTTGCCGAGGCCATCGACCACGCGGCCGAGCAGGCCGGGGCCGACGGGGACGGACACGATGTCGCCGGTGCGGGCGACGGTGTCGCCCTCGCGGATGGACCGGTCATCACCGAAGATCACGACGCCGACATTGTCGGTCTCGAGGTTCAGCGCCATGCCCTTGAGGCCGGCGGAGGGGAACTCCACCAGCTCACCGGCCATGACATTCTGCAGGCCGTAGACGCGGGCAATGCCGTCGCCCACGGTCAGCACGGTGCCGACCTCGGCAACATTCGCCTCGGCATCGAACCCGGCGATCTGCTGCTTCAGGATCTCCGAGATCTCGGCGGGACGGATCTCCATATCAGGCGGCCCCCTTCATGGCGTACTGCAGGCGCTGCAGCTTGGACTTGATCGAGCTGTCGTAGAGGCGGGACCCGAGGCGCACCACAAGGCCACCCAGCAGGGTGGGGTCGATGCGCTCGACCAGCTTCACGTTGGAATAACCGGCTTCCGTCAGCCGCGCGGCAAGCTGCGCGCGCTGCGTGTCGGTCAGCGGATGGGCGGTGGCGACCTCGGCGGTCTGCTGGCCACGCTGCTCGGCGAGCAGCGCGCCGAAGGCGGCGACCACCTGCGGCAGCACCGCCAGGCGGCGGTTGGCGATCAGCACGCCGACGAGGGCGCGGACGTCGCCGGCAATGCCGGCACGCTCCAGCACGGCGAAGAGGCCGCGCTGCTGCGCGGCGCCGTCCAGGCGCGGATCGTGAATGAACGCGCGGAAACCGGCGTCGCCGGACAGCAGGTCACCCAGCCTGTCCAGGTCGGCGGCGATGGCATCCACCGCCTTCTTCTCCTTCGCCAGCTCCAGCAGCGCCAGCGCATAGCGCTGGGCGAGGCCAGAGGGGTGGGTCGCGTTCGGCGAGACGTTGGTCGCTTCGGAGGCCACGGAGGATCCCGTTCTCTTGCTATCCCGGCGTCCTGCCGCGCGGTCCCATCTCAAAGCGCGGGTTCCGGCGGTTGGACAGGTTTCGACGCGCGCGGAGTGCACCCGCCGCGGCGGCCCGGCATTAACACAATGTGTCGCAATGCGGCAACGGGGCCGCCGCGAATTCCTTACCCCAGATTCATCGCGCGGGCAGGTTCCGCCCACGTTTCAGAGGAATCCGACCGGGTCCACATCCACCTGCACGCGAACCGCCGCCGGAACAGGAACGCGGGCGAGCCATTCGCGCAGCAGCGGCTGCACCGCGATGTCCCGCCGCGCCTTCAGCAGCAGCCGCCGCCGGTGCCGCCCGCGCAGCAGCGCCAGCGGCGCGGGGGCGGGGCCCAGCACCTCCACCCCCTCCCCGCGCGGCGCGGCCAGCCCGAGGTCGCGCGCCACCCGCTCCGCCTCCCGCTCATCCTCGGCCGAGACGATCAGCGCGGCGAGGCGGCCGAAAGGCGGCCAGTGGCCGGGGCGGCGGCTCTCCGCCTCCGCCTGCATGAAGGTATCCAGGTCGCCGGAAACAAGGGCCTCCAGCACCGGGTGGTCTGGATTCCAGCTCTGCAGCAGCACCCGGCCGGGAGACTCGGCGCGGCCGGCGCGGCCGGCCACCTGGTGCAGCAGCTGCACCGTGCGCTCCGCCGCCCGCAGGTCGCCCCCCGCCAGGCCGAGATCGGCATCCACCACGCCCACCAGCGTCAGATGCGGGAAGTGCCAGCCCTTGGCGACGATCTGGGTGCCGATGATGAGATCCACCTCCCGCGCCGCGATGGCCCGCGCCGCCTCGGCGGCGGCGGCGGGGCCGGGAATCGTGTCGGACGCCATCACCAGCCGCCGCGCCTCGGGGAAGAGCGCCGCCGCCTCCTCCTGCACCCGCTCCACCCCAGGGCCGAGCGGCGTCAGGCTGCCCTCGGCGCCGCATTCGGGGCAGGCCTCGGGAATCGGCTCGGCATGGCCGCAATGGTGGCATTGCAGCGTGCGGCGGACGCGGTGCTCCACCAGCCAGGCGGTGCAGTTGGGGCAGCGCAGCCGGTGGCCGCAGGCCCGGCACAGCGTGAGCGGCGCATAGCCGCGCCGGTTGAGGAAGAGCATCGCCTGCTGGCCCGCCGCCAGCGTCGCCCGCACCGCCTCCACCAGCGGCGGGCTGAGGAAGCGGCCGCGCTCCGGCGGGGTGCGCCGCTGGTCGATCACCGACACCGCCGGCAGGGCGGCGCCACCATGCCGGGTGGGCAGGTGCAGGCTGGCATAGCGCCCCGTCCCGGCATTGGTCAGCGTCTCCAGGCTCGGCGTCGCCGAGACCAGCACACAGGCGGCGCGCGACAGCCGCGCCCGCACCACCGCCATGTCCCGCGCGTGGTAGACCACCCCCTCCTCCTGCTTGAAGGCGGTCTCGTGCTCCTCATCGACGATGATCAGGCCGAGATCGGGATAGGGCAGGAACAGCGCCGAGCGGGCGCCGACCAGCACCGGCACCCGGCCCTCCGCCACGGCGCGCCAGGTGTCGCGCCGCAGCCGCGGGCCCAGCTCCGAATGCCACAGCGCCGGCGCCACGCCGAAGCGGCGGGCATAGCGCTCCAGCCACTGCGTCGAGAGCGCGATCTCCGGCAGCAGCACCAGCGCCTGCCGGCCCCGCGCCACGCATTCCGCCACCGCCTCCAGATAGACCTCCGTCTTGCCGGAGCCGGTGACGCCGGTCAGCAGCGTCACGCCAAAGGCCTGCCCGGCCACGGCGGCGCGCAGGGCCCGCGCCACCTCCGCCTGCTCCGCCCCCAGCACCGGGCCGGGGCGGGCGAGATCGGGCACCGGAAAGGCCGCCCCCGCCGGCAGCAGCGCCGGTTCGAGCAGCCCGGCCTCGGCCATGCCGCGCACCACGCCCGCGGAAACCCCGGCCTCCGCCGCCAGCGCCGCGCCGCTCTGCACATCGCCCGGCTCCAGCGCGTCCAGCACGCGGCGGCGCGCCTCGGTCAGCCGCGGCCCGCCCTCATCGCGCCGCGCCCGCTGCCCGGCGGCGGAAAGCCGCCAGCCCGCCTTGGCCGTGGGCGGCTCCAGCGCCGCCGGGGCGCTCATCGCCATCCGCAGCACCGCCCCCGGCGGGTGCAGCGTATAGGCCGCCACCCAGTCCACGAAGCGGCGCAGGCTCGGCGTCATCGGCGGCACGTCGAACACGGCGCGCAGGTCGCGCAGCCGGCGCTCGGGCAGCGCCGGGTCGGCCTCGCCATCCCACACCACCCCCACCACGCTGCGGCCCGCGAGCGGCACCTCCACGAAGCTGCCAGCCGGCGGCGCCGCCGGCCAGGAGGCCGGCACGCGGTAGTCATAAGCCCCCGACAGGGGCAGCGGCAGCAGCACGCGGAGACGAGCCATACCCCCCCTTCTCGGGCCACGCGGCCTTTCGTTCAACACCCGCCTTCCGCTACAACCCCCCGCTGCAACCCCGGCCACCGCCGGGCGAGGCACAGGCCCCGCCCCGCGCGATGCACACGCCCCGACCTGACAGGAAGCCCTCGCCATGAAGTTCTTCGTCGACACCGCCGAGGTGTCCGAGATCCGCGCCCTCGCCGAGCTCGGCATGGTCGATGGCGTCACCACCAACCCCTCGCTCATCGCCAAGTCCGGCCGCAAGATGGCCGAGGTGATCGCCGAGATCTGCACCGTCACCCCCGGCCACGTCTCCGCCGAGGTCACCGCCACCGACTATGAGGGCATGCTGGCCGAAGGCCGCTTCCTGCGCGGCATCGCCGGCAACGTCGCCGTCAAGGTGCCGCTGACCGAGGCCGGGCTGCGCACCTGCCGCACCCTCTCGGAGGAAGGCACCCCGGTCAACGTCACCCTCTGCTTCTCGCCCACCCAGGCCCTGCTCGCGGCCAAGGCGGGGGCCACCTACATCTCGCCCTTCGTCGGCCGGCTCGACGACCTGGCGCAGGACGGCATGCAGCTCATCGCCGACATCGTGCAGATCTATAAGAATTATCCGAAGCTCAAGACCGAGGTGCTGGTGGCCTCCATCCGCCACCCGCTCCACCTCGCCCAGGCCGCCAAGCTCGGCGCCGATGTCGCCACCCTGCCGCCAGGCGTCATCCGCCAGCTCATCAAGCACCCGCTGACCGATCGCGGCCTGGAAGCCTTCCTGGCGGATTGGAAGAAGACGGGGCAGTCCATTCTGTGATGCTATCCGAGGGGGGCGCCGCCCCCCTCGGGCTCCCCCCGCCAGGAACCTGAGGTTCCTGGACCTCCCATCAGGGGGCTTCATGCAACCGGAAGACATCGCCAGCTGGCTCCGCCAGAACCCGGATTTCCTGGCCGAACGCCCGGATCTCTACCGCAGCCTGACCCCGCCCCGCCGCATCCACGGCGAAGGACTGGCCGACCACATGGCCGCCATGCTCGCCGCCGAACGCGCCGCCACCCGCGGCGTGGCCGAAGCCGCCCGCGAGGCCGATGGCTTCGCCAGCCGCACCCGCGCCGCCATCCTCGCCCTCATCGCCTCCCACGACCCCGCCGCCACCGTGCGCGAGGAATGGCCGGACCTGCTCGGCCTCGCCCATTGCGCCCTCGCCGGCGAGGAGCGCGCCGCCACCCACTGCCCCCCCCACTGGCTCCCCCTGCCCGCCGGCACCGCCGCGCGGCTGCTGCCGGCCGGGCGCGAGGCCCTGCTGCGCGAGGCGCCCACCGAACTGCCCCTGCTCCACGCCGAGGCCGCGCCCCTGGTCTGCTGCGACGCCCTGGCCCGCCTGCCCCTGCCCGGCGCCCCCGCCCTGCTGGTGCTCGGCGCCCGGCTGCGCAGCGAACTGCCCCAGCAGGGCGCCACCCCCCACCTGCTCTTCCTGGCGCGCGCCCTCGCCGCCGCGCTGCTGCGATGATGACCGGCCTCCAGGCCCGCGCCCTCTGGCTCGAATGGCTGGAGAAGGAACGCCGCGCCAGCCCGCGCACCCTGGAAGCCTATGGCGCGGACCT
This sequence comes from Roseomonas sp. GC11, assembly GCF_024437745.1. Taxonomy (GTDB): domain Bacteria; phylum Pseudomonadota; class Alphaproteobacteria; order Acetobacterales; family Acetobacteraceae; genus Pseudoroseomonas. Next base: position 25,631 of record NZ_JANFNY010000061.1, read on the forward strand.
CGCCGCCTTCCTCGGCTTCCTCACCCGCCACCTGGGCGGCGAGCCGGATTTCCAGGCCCTGGCCGACCTCCACCCCGCCGATATCCGCGCCTTCCTGGCCGAGCGCGCCATGCGCGACGGCGTCAGCAACGCCACCCGCGCCCGGCAGCTGGCCGCCATCCGCGGCTTCCTGCGCTTCCTGGCGCGGCGGCACGGGCTGGTGCCCAAGGCCATCGCCGGGCTGCGCGGGCCGAAGGTCGTGCCCCCCGCCCCGCGCCCCCTCACCCCGGACCAGGCCATCGACGTGACGCGCGACGCCGGCAGCGTGGAGGACACCACCTTCCTCGCCGTGCGCGACAGCGCCCTCTTCACCCTGCTCTATGGCTGCGGGCTGCGCATCTCCGAGGCGCTGGCGCTGAACGTGGCCGATGCGCCGCGCGCCGGCACCGGGCTGCGCGTCATCGGCAAGGGGGACAAGGAACGCATCGTGCCCGTGCTGCCCGCGGTGGAGAAGGCCGTGGCCTCCTATCTGGCCCTGCGCGGCACGCCGGCGCCGGACGCGCCGCTGTTTCTCGGCGCGCGCGGCGGGCGGCTGGATCCGGGGCAGGCGCAGAAGGTGCTGCGCACCTACCGCCGCCTCGTCGGCCTGCCGGAATCGGCGACGCCCCACGCGCTGCGCCACTCCTTCGCCACCCACCTGCTCACCGCCGGGGCGGATCTGCGCTCGATCCAGGAATTGCTGGGCCATGCCAGCCTCTCCACCACCCAGCGCTACACCACCGTCGATTCGGCCAAGCTGCTGGAGACATGGCAAAAGGCGCATCCACGGGCAGGGTCAGAATAAAATCAAAAAGCCAGGGAGAATGAATTCTCCCCGGACCCCTCTTCTTTTTTTCTGTCAGGGGGTGGCGCGGGAAGCCGGCTAGCGGATCGTCGCCGTGCTGCGCTTCACCTCCAGCTCCGCGAGGCGCGTCTGGCGCAGCGCCTGCGCCGCCTCCCGCTGCTGGCGGCACAGATCGGCCGAAGCGGCACAGCTTTCGCCAATGCGCTTCTCGACCTCCGCCACCTCGCGCTCGATCTCCGCCCGGCGCTGCGCGAAAAAGGCATCCCGCGCCGCCTCATTGGGGAAGCTGGTCGGGATCAGCGCCAGCTTCACCTCGGCGGGATACTTGTTCATGGCGCCCGAGGCACTGTCCACGGCCACCCCCACCAGGCCACCGAACAGGATATTGCCGAAGGTCATCCCGGCGAATTCGGAGGTCAGCGTCGTCGCGCCATCCTGATAGCCATCACGCTTGCACAGCACCGCCACATCCTGGCGGCTCTTGTCCAGCGTCACGCTCTGCGGCGTCTGGCTGACCACCGCGACGGACTGCCCCCCACGCTGCAAGCTGCACTGCGCCCCCGCCGGGTCAGTGATGACCGTCACACTCTGCGTCGTCCCCTGCGTGATACTGGCGCAGGCCGTCGTCAGAAAAAGCCCTGCCAGCGCGGCAAGGCGAAGCATCATCGTCATCCGGACCTCTGTTCTCTGCACGCACGGCACGCCGGGTTGCCCGGCGAAACCGGTGCCATGCCGTTATGGTCCAGCTTCCGTTCACGGAACAGATGATTCGGTTACATGCTGATACAGAGGGCCGGCGTCATGCCATGCCGAGGCGCCGGCGCAGCCAGGCGGCCCCTTCGCCGCAGCGCTGGATCAGGCGCGCCTCCATCTCGCCCAGGCGGCCGACCGGGCCGGGCCAGCGGGCCTCGCACCAGCCGAGGCAGCGCTGGCTCCAGGCATGCTGCTCCCGCAGCACGAAGAGGCCGAGCAACAGGAAGATGGTGCCGTTGAGGAAGGGCAGGATCACACCGACCACACCCAGGGCCAGCAGCGACCAGCCCGCGAGCTTGCGTTTCCACGAGGGACGAAAAACCAGCATACGGCGCAGATGGCCCTGGGCCGGCCGGCACTCAAGCCACCCACACAGAGATGAAGCCTCAGCCGGCGATGGCGGCGGCCTTCGCCCCGAGCGCCGCCAGGGCATCGGCCGGGCTGAGGCGGATCTGCAACCCGCGCTGCCCGCCATTGACGAAGATATAGGGCTCGGCCAGCGCCGCCTCCTCCAGGAAGACGGGCACGCGCTTCTTCTGGCCGAAGGGGCTGATGCCACCGACGCGGTAGCCGGTCATCCGCTCGGCATCGGCGGGGCGCATCATCTGGGCGGACTTGCCCCCGGCGGCGGCGGCGAGCTTTTTCATCGCCACCTCGCGGTCAGAGGGCAGGACGACGCAGACGGGCTTGCCATCCACCTCGGTCATCAGGGTCTTGAGCACGCGGCTGGGGGCTTCGCCGAGGGCGGCGGCGGCCTGCAACCCGATGCTGTCCGCCTCCGGGTCGTAGTCATAGCTATGGACGGTGAAGGCGATTCCCGCCTTCTGCGCCGCCAGTGTGGCGGGCGTGGCCTTGGACATGATGAGCCCCTGAAGGCGGGGTCCGGGGGGACCCTGTCCCCCCGGCGGGAGGGTCTGGGAGGGCAGCGCCCTCCCAGCAATTCAGATGTGCAGCGCGCGCCCATCCACGGCGAGGGCCGCTTCCTTCACGGCTTCCTGCAGCGTCGGGTGGGCGTGGCAGGTGCGGGCGACATCCTCGGCCGAGGCGCCGAACTCCATGGCCAGGGCGGCCTCGGCGATCAGCGTGCCGGCATCCGGCCCCAGGATATGGACGCCGAGGACGCGGTCCGTCTCCTTGTCGGCCAGGATCTTCACGAAGCCATCGGTGTCGCCCATGGCGCGGGCGCGGCCATTGGCCATGAAGGGGAACTTGCCGACCTTGTAGGCCTGCCCGCGCGCCTTCAGCTCTTCCTCGCTCTCGCCCACCGAGGCGATCTCGGGCCACGTGTACACCACGGCGGGGATGACGTTGTAATTCACATGCCCCGCCTGCCCGGCCAGGATCTCGGCCAGGGCGACGCCCTCATCCTCGGCCTTGTGGGCCAGCATGGCGCCGGCGATGACGTCGCCGATCGCGTAGATGCCGGGCACATTGGTGGCGAAGTGCTTGTCCGTCTTCACCCGGCCGCGCTCATCCAGTTCCACGCCCAGCTCGGCGAGGCCCAGGCCCTCGGTATAGGCGCGGCGGCCGATGGCCAGCAGCACCACATCGGCCTTGATCTCCTCGGCCGCGCCGCCGGCGGCGGGCTCGACCGTCAGGGTCACGCCGTCCTCGGCCTTCACCGCGCCGGTGACCTTGGACTTCAGCTTGAACTTCATGCCCTGCTTGGCCAGCACGCGCTCGAAGTTCTTGGCCGTCTCGGCGTCCATGCCGGGGGCGAGGCGGTCGAGATACTCGATCACCGTCACCTCGGCGCCGAGGCGGCGCCACACGCTGCCGAGTTCCAGCCCGATCACGCCGCCGCCGATGACGACGAGGTGGCCCGGCACCTTCTCCAGCTCCAGCGCGCCGGTGGAGGTGACGATCTGCTTCTCGTCCACCTCGACGCCGCGCAGCGGGGCGCTGTCGGAGCCGGTGGCGATGATGATGTTCTTCGCCTCATAGACCTGGCCGGCGACCTCGACCTTGCCCGGGGCGGTGACCTTGCCGGCGCCCTTCAGCCAGGTGACCTTGTTCTTCTTGAAGAGGAACTCGACGCCCTTGGTGTTGGCGGTGACGACCTCGGCCTTGCGCGCCTGCATGCGGGCGAGGTCGAGCTTCACGCCGTCCAGCAGGATGCCGTGGTCGGCGAATTTGTGCTTGGTCTCCTCGAAGGCTTCCGAGGATTGCAGCAGCGCCTTGGAGGGGATGCAGCCGATGTTCAGGCAGGTGCCGCCGAGCGTCGTGCGCTTCTCCACGCAGGCGACCTTCATGCCGAGCTGGGCCGCGCGGATGGCGCAGACATAGCCGCCGGGGCCGGCACCGATGACGATGACGTCGAAGCTTTCGGACATGTTGCAGGGTCCTGCCTGAGATTGGTGCCGGCAAACTGGCGTGCGGCGCGGCGCGCGGCAAGGGGGTAGCGGGTGCCACAGCCATTCTCGCAGCGCGGCCAAGCCACGCGCCGCCGCCGGGGGTATGCGCGCGATGGACAGCGGGGCGCCGCCTCTGCCACCCTGCTCCGTAATGGCGCCGCCACAAGGCGCCGGGACTGGGAGGCTCGACCATGACTGACGACCGCCGCGCGGCGCCGCCGCGCCGCGCCATTTCCGCCGCCATGCCCGCGGGCCAGGCCGCGCTGCCGCGCCGCACCGCGCTCAGCCTTCTGGGCACAGGGCTGATGGGCACGGGGCTGATGGGCACGGGGCTGATGGGCACGGGGCTGATGGGCGGCCTGCTGGCCCGCCCCGCCCTGGCCCAGGGCTCGCAGGCCGGCTTTCCCGCCCGCCCCATCCGCCTGATGGTGCCCTGGCCGCCCGGCGGCTCGGCCGATGCGCAGCTGCGCTCCCTCTCCGAGGTGGCGACGCGCGCGCTCGGCCAGCCCGTGCTGGTGGAGAACCGCTCCGGCGCGCGCGGCCTGCTGGCGGCCCAGGCCCTGCTCCAGGCGCAGCCGGATGGCTATACCCTGGCGCAGCACCATCTCTCCGTGCTGCGCCACCCCTTCATGACCAAGGCGCGCTCCTGGGACCCGGTGGAGGATTTCACCCCCGTCATCAGCCTCACCGGCTGGCTCTTCGGCGTGGTGGTGCGGACGGACAGCCCGATCAAAAGCTGGGCCGACTATGTGGCGGCGGCGCGGGCGAAGCCGGGGCGGCTGACCTATTCCACCAGCGGCATCGGCACCAGCAACCACATCGCCATGGAGGATCTCTGCGCCCGCCTCGGCCTCCAGATGACGCATGTGCCCTTCCGCGGCACGACGGAGGGCGTCACCGCCCTGCTCGGCGGGCAGATCGACAGCATCGCCGACAGCTCGGCCTGGGTGCCGCAGGTGGAGGCCGGGCAGTTCCGCCTGCTCAGCGTCTGGTCGCCGGAGCGGGCGAAGCGCTTCCCGGATGTGCCGACGCTGAAGGAACTCGGCATCGATCTGGCCGTGACCTCGCCCTATGGCATCGCCGGGCCGAAGGGGATGGACCCCGGCGTGGTGCGCGTGCTGCACGATGCGCTGAAGACGGCGCTGTTCAGCCCGGAGAACACGGCCATCCGGGAGAAGTGGGACATGCCGCTCAACTACCTCGATACCGAGGCCTACCGGGACTTCATCGTCCGGCGCGTGGCCTATGAGAAGGAGATGGTGGGGCGGCTCCATCTCAGCATCGATAGCTGAGGCGCTTCAGTCCCGGGAGGGCTCCGCCTTCCCGGGCTCTCCCTCCGGCAGGCGAGACAGCACCACGCCGCCGAGCAGGAGCAGGAGCCAGCCGGCGCCCAGAAACAGCAGAACCATTCCGGCGACGGGGGTGGTGGTTTCCTCCTCCGCCCAGAACAGGGGTTTGTCATTCCAGAGGGCCAGCAGCAGCGCTTCGATGTTGAACAGGAGCCACAGTGGCAGCCCTATCAGGAACGCTGACGCGGATCGCCGCGCGAAGGCCCGCCAGGCCAGAGAGAGTCCGAACCCGCTGAGGGCAGCAACGCCCAGCACCGGCAGCAGCAGCAGCTCCAAGATGCCCTTCTCGCCGCGCCACAGCATGGCCCCGGCGAAGAACAGGTGCAGCACCGTCATGCCACCACTCACGGCGCCGAAATAAACCAGGGCCGCGCACAGCGCGGCCCTGGCCCAATTCATGGAGGGCAAAGCCCTGCTCGTCAGATGTCGAGCATCAGGCGGCGCGGATCCTCCAGGCTCTCCTTCACGCGCACCAGGAAGGAGACGGCTTCCTTGCCGTCCACGATGCGGTGGTCATAGGAGAGCGCCAGATACATCATCGGGCGGATCTCGATCTTGCCGCCCACGACCATGGCGCGGTCCTTGATCGAGTGCATGCCGAGGATGCCGGACTGCGGCGGGTTCAGGATCGGCGTCGACATCATCGAGCCGTAGATGCCGCCATTGGTGATGGTGAAGCTGCCGCCCGAGAGTTCATCGAGCTTCAGCTGGCCGTCCCGCGCCTTCTTGCCGAAGCCGGCAATGGCCTTCTCGATGGCCGCGAAGGAGAGCTGGTCGGCATTCTTCAGCACCGGGACGACGAGGCCGGAGGGGCCGCCCACCGCGATGCCCATATGCACGAAGTTCTTGTAGACGATGTCGTCGCCATCGATCTCGGCGTTGACGGCCGGGAACTCCTTCAGCGCGGCGACGCAGGCCTTCACGAAGAAGGACATGAAGCCGAGCTTCACGCCCTGCTTCTTCTCGAAGACGTCCTTGTACTCGTTCCGCAGCGCCATCACCGCGCCCATGTCCACCTCGTTGAAGGTGGTCAGCATGGCGGCGGTGTTCTGCGCCTCCTTCAGGCGGGTGGCGATGGTCTTGCGCAGGCGGGTCATCTTCACCCGCTCCTCGCCTTCCTCCAGGGCGCGCGCGGCCTTGGGGGCGGCCTTCGGCGCGGCGGCGGGGGCGGGGCTGGCCAGGAAGGCCTGCACATCGCCCTTGCTGATGCGCCCGTCCTTGGCCGTGCCGGCGCCGATCTGCTCGGCCGAGACATTGTTCTCGGCCATCATCTTGGCGGCGGCGGGCAGCGGGGCATGGCCGGTGCCGGGGCGCGGCAGCGGGCCGGAGGCGGGGCGCGGCTCCTCCACCTTCGGCGCGGCCGGGGCGGCGGCGGGGGCCGGCGCGGCGG
>NZ_JANFNY010000062.1 GCF_024437745.1 Roseomonas sp. GC11
GCGGCGGCCTCATCCCCCGGCGGCGGCGCCAGGGCGGCGGCGCGCAGCGCCTCCAGGCTGGCGAAGGCGGCCACCGGGCAGGGCGCGCTGGCGGGGCGGGGCGGGGCGTCGGTTGGCGGAAGCGCGGCGGACATCAGCCCTCCTGCGTGGCGATGGCGTGGAAGAAACTGCCGGAGACCCGCCCGCGCCGCGCGCCGGCCGGGCCGAGATCCTGGCCCAGCGCGTCGCGCAGCGTGGCGAAGGGGGCATCCGCCCCCGGTCCCAGGACGCTGGGCGTCAGGACGCTGGCATAATGGAATTCATGGCCGCGCAGCGTGGTGCCGGCGCGGCCCAGCGGGCCATCCGCCAGCAGCCGCGCGGCGCGGTAGCCCAGCACCATGCGGCGCCGGGCGAAGCTGGTGGCATGGCCGAGCAGCCCGGCCATGGCGTGGCGCTGGCCGGCGGCATCCTCCAGCCCCTCGCCCAGCACCATGAAGCCGCCGCACTCGCCATGCACCGGCCGGGTCTCGGCGAAGCGCCGCAGCCCGGACAGGAAGCGCCCGGCGGCGGCCAGCCGGCCGGCATGCAGCTCCGGGTAGCCGCCGGGCAGCCAGCAGGCTTCCGCCGCTTCGGGCGGCGCCTCGTCGGCCAGGGGGGAGAAGGGCAGCAATTCCACCCCCATCGCCCGCCAGCCCTGCACGAGATGCGGGTAGAGGAAGCTGAAGGCCGCGTCCTGCGCCACGGCGATGCGCTGGCCCAAGGGCGGGAGGGGCGGCGGGAGGGGCGCGGCAGGGGAGGCGGGCAGGGCCGGGAAAGGCGCGGCGGCGGCCAGGATGGCATCGAGGTCCAGATGCGCCTCGGCGAGGTCGGCCAGCCGCGCCAGCAGGGCCGGCAGGTCGCCATGCTCGCGCGCCTGGACGAGGCCCAGATGCCGCTCCGGCAGGGTGATGGCCGCCTCGCGCGGCAGGGCGCCCAGCACCGGCAGCCCGGTGGCGGCGATCGCCCCCGCCGCCCCCGCCCGGTGGCGCGGGCTGGCCACGCGGTTCAGCACCACCCCCGCCACCCGCACCCCGGGGCGATGGGTGGCAAAGCCATGCGCCACCGCCGCCGCGCTCTGCGACTGGCCGGAGACATCGAGCAGCAGCAGCACCGGCAGGCCGAAGCGCGCGGCGAGATCCGCCGCGCTGCCCTGGCGGCCCGGCTCCTCCCCCGCGCCATCGAACAGGCCCATGGCCGATTCGGTCAGCAGCAGGTCCAGCCCGGCGGCGGCGCGGGCGGCCACGGCGTCCAGCAGGGCGGGGGGCATCGCCCAGCTGTCCAGGTTCGGGCTGGGGCGGCCACAGGCGGCCTCGTGGAAGGCGGGGTCGATATAGTCGGGGCCGGACTTGGCGCCACCCACGGCGAGGCCACGCCGGCGGAAAGCCGCCAGCAACGCCATCATCAGCGTGCTCTTGCCCGCGCCGGAGCGCGGCGCGCCGATCACCAGACCCCGCATCGACCCTTCTCCCGCCCGCCTTCTCCTGCCCGGGCCGCCTGCCGGGCAGGGCCGGCCCAGGTGTCCGCCGGTTCGTGCCCGCCAGCTTCGTGCCTGCCAGCTTCGTGCCCGCCAGGGGCTGACCCCGCGAAGCCCGCCCGCGCTGTCCTCGATGGGGGAATTCTTCCGCCCGCCCGCACGCCAGGGCGCGGCCTGCCATCCTCTTAGCATCCGCGGTGGTGAATGCCAGACCGCCGAGTGCAGACGGCGCCGTAGCAATTCTGTGTAACAAGTTGATTTATGGACAGCGCAAACGAAAAGATTCGCGCCGGCCGCCCTTGCCCAGCCCCGGCCGCTCACGGTATGCGGGCGCTGGGCAGCGTCCCGCCGCCATGCCGATGCCCCGCTCTCCCCCGACAGGATGCAGCCGCACCGGCCGGTGGCCCTGGCCGCCTCCCGCGCATTGTTTCCCCGCGCGTTTTTTCAACGTGCATGGCTTCAACACGTCGTCCCAGTCCGCCGCCGCATCCGCGTGCAGCACAAGAACGGAGAGGAAAGGGGCATGGTCCTGCGCCACCCGCTTTCAGAGACGCCTCAGGCCCATACCGGCCGCCGCCTGCGCCGCCAGGCCCTGGCCGGGCTGCTGGCCGTCAGCACCCTGTTTGCCTCCTCCGCCGCCATGGCCGCGCCCTTCCGCTGCCCCACCGAGGAGCAGCAGAGGATGTTCGAGCTGTCGGCGCTGAAGACCGAGCTGATGGTGGTCGCCACCACCTGCGGCAACGCGGATGACTACAACGGCTTCATCAACCGCTACCGCAGCGAGCTGGGCCAGAACGACCACGCCGTGATCGCCCACTTCACCAACCGCGACCGCCGCGCCGGGCAGAAGGCGAACGACACCTTCATCACCAACCTCGCCAATGCCCGCGCCGAGGAAGCCCACCGCGCCGGCGCCGATTTCTGCGCCCGCAACGCGCGGCTGTTCAAGGAAGTGATGGGGCTGCCCTCCGCCGCCGAACTCGGCCCCTACGCCGCCGCCAAGGGCCTGCTGCCGGCCTCGCTCGGCGCCTGCGTCGCCAGCGCCTCGGCCCCCGCGCCGGCCCGCGCCACCGCCCCCACCACCCGCCGGGCTGCCCGTTGATGCGTTCTTCCACCCTTTGGGCCGCGCTGGCCCTGCCCGCGCTGCTCGCCGCCTGCGCCAAGTCCGACGGCCCGGCCCCGACCGCCGCCAGCCGCCTGCCGGTCTACGCCGTTGACCTGCAGGGCAAGTCCAGCATCTGCACCCTGCCGGCCGAAGGCCCCAGGCTGGTCGATGGCCAGCAGGCCGAAACCACCATGACCGTCGGCAATGATGGCGGCTGGTGCGGCGTCAGCGTCGCCAGGCCGGGGCCGGAACCCTTCGATGCCGGCCTGCTGATCGCCCGCCCGGCCAAGGGCACCGTCGTCGTCAAGGCCGTGGGCGATTATACCCGCCTCGACTACGTGGCCGATGCCGGCTTCGTCGGGACCGACAGCTTCACCGTGCGCCTGCTGCCGGGCTCGACCAGCGTGAAGGTCAATGTCACCGTGCAGGGTGTTACCCCGCCGGCCGCCGCCCCGGTGGTGACGCCGCGCGTCACCGCGCCGCCCGCCACCTCCACCACCCGCCCGGCGGCCACCCCCTCCACCACCCGGCGGACTGGCAGCAGCCGGTAAGGGGGGGGCCTCCCCCAGCGGGGGAGGGAAGGGTTCTTTTTTGAAAAAAAGAACCAAAAAACTTTTTCCGGCGGGCGTTCCGTCTCAGGGTTGAGGCGGGGCGCCGCACGGGAAGAAGGTCAGGGCCGGCGGCCCAGCCGGATCGCCAGCCCCACCAGCGCGGACAGGCTGGCCAGGGCCATCACCCCGCTCCATCCCGCCAGGGCATAGGCCAGGCTGCCCAGCCCGGCGCCCGAGGCCATGCCAATGAACACGCCGGTGAACATCAGCGCGTTCAGCCGGCTGCGTGCTTCCGGGCGCAGGCCATAGACGATGGTCTGGTGCGCCACCAGCGTCGCCTGCACGCCGAAATCAAAGCCCACCGCGCCCAGCACCAGGATGGCCAGCTGCCCCGCCGCCGGCAGCGGCGCCAGCGAGGCCGCCAGCATCCCGCCGAAAGACAGCGCGACCAGCGCGGCGCCCAGGCGCGTCACCCGCTCCGGCCCGCGGCGATCCGCCAGCCGCCCGGCCAGCGGCGCCGCCAGCGCGCCCGCCGCCCCCGCCAGCCCGAAGGCGCCGGAGAGCGCGCTGCCCAACTGGTAATGCTGGTGCAGCATCACCGCCAGCAGCGACCAGAAGGCGCTGAAGCCCACCGAGAGCGCGCCCTGCGCCAGCGCCGCCCGGCGCAGCGCCGGCAGGTCCCGCCACAGTGCCAGCATGGAGAGCATCAGCCCGCCCCAGGGCAGGCTCGTGGTCGGGCGGAAGCGCGGCAGGGCGCGCCACGCCGCCAGGGCAATGCCCGCCTCCGCCAGCGCCGCCAGCAGGAAGACGGCGCGCCAGCCGAACTGCTCCGCCAGCACGCCGCTCGCCACGCGGGAGAGCAGGATGCCCAGCAGCAGCCCCGTCATCACCGTGCCGACCAGCCGGCCGCGATGCCGCTCCGGCGCCAGGATGGCGGCGGCGGGCACGATGTCCTGCGCCACCGTGGCGGTCAGCCCGATCGCCAGGCTGCCGGCCAGCAGCCAGGGCAGGCTCGGGGCCAGCCCGCTCAGCACCAGGGCCAGCACCAGCAGCGCGGCCTTGGCCAGGATCAGGCGGCGGCGGTCCAGCCGGTCCCCCAGCGGGGCCAGCAGCAGGATGCCGAGCGCATAGCCCAACTGCGCCAGCATGGGCACGAGGCCGAACAGCCGCGCATCGCCGGGCAATTGCCCCTGCAACACGCCGAGAATGGGCTGGGCATAATACAGCGCGGCGACACTGAAGCCGGCGCCGCTGGCCAGCAGCAGCACCAGGCCAGGGGAGGGGCCGGCCTCGTCCAGGGCATGGCCCGCATGGGAAGGGGAAAGGCTTGTCATCGGGGGGGCATCCATCTTGCGTTGGCTGCCAGATATCCGCCCCGGCGCCCTGCCTGTAGGCGCGGCCCCCGCAGATGCTTTATACGTTCTGCGTATGAAAGACGCCGAATCCGCCGCTGGCGCGGACCGCCTGGAGCTGATGCGCACCTTCCTGCGTATTGTCGAGGCGGGCAGCCTTTCGGCGGCGGCGGTGCAGCTGGGCACCACCCAGCCCACCATCAGCCGCCGCCTGCGGCAGCTGGAGCGCATGCTGGGGCTGCGCCTGCTCCGCCGCTCCACCCACCGCATGGCCCTGACCGAGGATGGCGAGCGCTGCCTGGCCCATGCGCGCGACCTGCTGGATGGCTGGGGCGCCATGGAGGCGGAGTTGCGCGGCGCCCGTGATGCGCCGCGCGGCCTGCTGCGCGTGCAGGCGCCGCATGCCTTCGGGCAGGATCAGCTCATCGCCCCGCTGGCCGAATATCTCCGCGCCCATCCCGCCGTCGCCGTCGAGTGGCAGCTGCATGACCGGATGCCGGACTTCATCGCCGATGGGGTGGATTGCGCCATCCGGGTTGGCCGGGTCGATGACCCCTCCGTGGTGGCGGTGCGGCTGGCCGATGTGCCGCGCATCGTGGTGTCCGCCCCCGGCCTTTGGGGCGCCGGCCCTCCCCCGGCCGAGGCCGCCGCCCTGCCGGCCCTGCCCTGGCTGGCGCTCAACACCTTCTACCGCGATGAGGTCACCCTCTCCCACGCCGCGCGGGGGGAGGCGCTGCGTTTCCCCATCCGCCCGCGCCTGAGCACGGACAGCCTGCACGCCCTGCGCGCCGCCACCCTGGCCGGGTTGGGGGCTGCCATCGTCTCCGCCTGGGTGGTGGCAGAGGATCTGCGGCAGGGGCGGCTGGCGCAACTCGCCCCGGCCTGGAGGGCAGCACCCTTGCCCGTTTTCCTCGTCTATCCGGCGGGGCGGCTGCAACCGGCCAAGCTGCGCCATTTCATCAGCCTGATGCGAGCGCGCATGCCAGGGATTGCCGGGCTTGAGCCGACAGGAAGAAATTTATGATTTTTTGTTTTTAAATCTTCTTTTCTGAAGAAAAGAAGCAAAAGACTTTTTTCAGGCTGCCGCCGTCTCCCGGCACGGCGGGACACCAAACGGATAAAAGTTTTTTGGTTCTTTTTTTCAAAAAAGAACATTTTTGCTTTTAAACACTTCTCGCCATCAGCGCCCCATCCCGCCCGAACAGCGCCACCTCCACCGCGATGGGCGCCCCCTCCACCACGGCGGCGGCCACGGCGCGGGCGCGGTCGGCCACGGCCTGGGGCAGGGCCACGCCCTCCGCCTCCGCCAGGCGGAAGGCCTCCAGCGCGGTGTTGGCGGCGGCGATGCGGGCGGCGAGGGCCTCGCTCCCCCCGGCCTCGCGCGCCAGGGCCGCCAGGGCGGGCAGGTCCACCCCGCCCCGGCGCGAATGCAGGTCCAGCCGGCCCTGCGCCAGCTTGGTCAGCTTGGCCAGCCCGCCGGCCACCGTCACCCGCGGCACCGGATGGGCGCGCAGGTATTTCAGCATGCCGCCGACGAAATCGCCCATATCGATCAGCGCCTGTTCGGGCAGGGCGTGCAGGCGGCGCACCGCCTCTTCCGAGGTGCTGCCGGTGGCGCCCGCCACGTGCCGCAGCCCCGCCGCCCGCGCCACATCCACCCCGCGATGGATGGAGTGGATCCAGGCGGCGCAGGAATAGGGCACCACCACCCCCGTCGTCCCCAGCACCGACAGCCCGCCGAGGATGCCAAGGCGGGGGTTCATGGTCTTTTGCGCCAGGGCCTCGCCGCCGGGGATGGAAATTTCAACCAGCGCATCCGCCTCGGCTCCCGCGATCTCAGCCAGGGCGGCGCGTATCATGGCGCGCGGCACGGGGTTGATGGCCGGCTCCCCCGGCGGCAGCGGCAGGCCCGGCAGGGTGACGGTGCCCACGCCCTCCCCCGCCGCGAAGACCACGCCCGAGCCCGGCGGCAGCGCCCGCACCGTGGCGCGGATCAGCGCGCCATGCGTCACATCCGGGTCGTCCCCCGCATCCTTCACCACCCCGGCCAGGGCGGCGCCCCCCGGCAGCAGGCAGGCCTCGGCCAGGGCGAAGGCCGGGCGCTCGCCGCGCGGCAGGGTGATGGTCACGGGGTCGGGGAAGGCGCCATCGCGCAGCGCGGCGAAGGCGGCCTTGGCCGCCGCCGTGGCACAGGCGCCGGTGGTCCAGCCCCGGCGCAGCGGAGGGTCTTCCTGCGGCACGCCCGCAGCTTTATCCCCCGGCTTTCGCGCTGTCACTTCTCCCCTCGCCCCCCTTTCTCCGCCGGAGCCCGCGGCATGACCCGCCTTGAACACCTCGCCGCCCTGCTGGGGGAAGCCCCGCCCGAACTCCGCCCCGGCCATGTCTGGCTGGTTGGCGCCGGGCCGGGGGACCCGTCGAAGCTCACCCTGGAGGCCCTGGCCGGGCTGGCCCAGGCGGAACTCCTGGTCCATGACGAGCTGGTGGACCCGCGCATCCTCGCCCTGGCGCCGGAAGGGGCGGAGCGCCTCTTCATGGGCAAGCGCGGCGGCCGGCCCTCGGCGAAGCAGGCGGATATCATCGCGGAACTGGTGGCGGCGGCGCGGGCGGGGCGGCGCGTGGTGCGGCTGAAGGGCGGCGACCCCTATGTGTTCGGCCGGGGCGGGGAGGAGGCCCTGGCGCTGGCCGGGGCGGGCATTCCCTGCCGTGTCGTGCCGGGGCTGACGGCGGGGCTGGCCGGGCTGGCGGCGGCGGGCATCCCGGCCACGCTGCGCGGCGTCAGCCAGGCCGTGACCCTGGCCACCGCCCATGCGGCGGAGGGCGCGCCGGATGCGCTGGACTGGGCGGCCCTGGCCCGTTTCGGGCAACCCATCGTGCTCTACATGGCGATGCGGCGGCTGGAGGCGGTGGTGGAGTCCCTGCTCTCCGGCGGCCTGCCCGGCGAGACCCCCGCCGCCGTGGTGCGCGCCGCGACGACGCCGGATCAGGCCGTGCTGGAAGCCACCCTCGCCACCCTGTCGGGCGCGGTGCGCGCGGCGGGGATGGAAGGGCCGGCGGTGGTGGTGGTGGGCGGGATCGTCAGCGCGAGAAAGGTACTGGGAAATTATGGATTCTAAGATCTTCTTTTTCTAAAGAAAAAGAAGCAAAAAGATTTTTTCAGGCTGCCGCCGTCTCCCGTCCAGGCGGGACGCTAAACGGACAAAAGTTTTTTGGTTCTTTTTTTCAAAAAAGAACATTTTTCTTCAAACCGCTTTTCTGGCCTTGGCCATGAAGGCGCTGACCTCGGTGTTGAGGCGTTCGGCCTGCCCGGAGAGTCCGGTGGCGGCATCGCGCATGGAGGTGGCGGCGCTGTCGGTGGCGCTGGCGGCCTCGCGCACGGCGTCGATGTTGCGGCCGACCTCGGCGGTGCCGGCGGCGGCCTGTTCGACGCTGCGGGCGATTTCCGAGGTGGCGGCGCTTTGTTCCTCGACGGCGGCGGCGATGGCGGTGGCGACCTCGTCGGTCTCGCGCACGGTCTGGCCGATGCGGGAGATGGCCTGCACCGCCTCGGCCAGGGCGCCCTGCATGGCGGCGATCTGCTGGGTGATCTGGTCGGTCGCGCGGGCGGTTTCGTTGGCGAGGTTCTTCACCTCCGAGGCGACGACGGCGAAGCCCTTGCCCGCCTCGCCCGCGCGCGCCGCCTCGATGGTGGCGTTGAGGGCGAGGAGGTTGGTCTGCCCGGCGATGGCGGTGATGAGCTGCACCACCTCCCCCACCTGCCGGGCCGCGCCATCGAGGCCGGCGACGGTGGTGTTGGTCTGGTCCACGGCGGTGACGGCGGAGCGGGCGATCTGCGAGGCGCGGCCGACCTGCCGGGTGATCTCGGCCACGGCGGCGGAAAGCTGGCGCGCGGCGACGGCGACATTCTGCGCGCTGCTCTCCGCCTGATGGGTGGCGGTGGCGGCATTGGCGGCGCGCTGGCTGGTTTCCTCGGCGGTGCGGGACATGCCGGTGGCGGTGTCGCGCAGCCCGCCCGCGGCCTCGGCCACGTTGCGGATGACGCCGCCCACGCTGCGCTCGAAGCCATCGGCGAAGCTGGCGAATTCGGTGGCCTTGGCCTCCATCGCGGCGGCGCCGGCATTGATGTCGTGGGCGCCGGCGCGGAAGGCGCCGGGCAGGCCGCGCAGCAGCACCTTGCGGTAATAGCGCCCGGCGCTGGCGGCGCGCATGGCGCCGGCGGATTCGCGCACATAGGCGTCGGTGATGTCGAGCAGGTGGTTCACCGCCCCCTGCACCTGGCCGAGCGCGCCGGTGGCGGGCACTTCGAGCACGCGGGCTTCCAGGTTGCCGCCGGCGGCGGCGCGGGCGATCTCGGCCACGCGGTGCATCGCCGCCTCGTGCCGGGCCAGGGCGATGAAGGCCCAGCCGCAGCCCAGCACCGGCAGCACCGCCCCGAGCGCCCCGCCCCAGGAGGGGCCGGAGGCCAGCACCACCCCGGCATGGCCCAGCGCCAGCAGCGTGGCCGCGCCCAGCGGCCAGCGCGGTTCAGAGAGAAAAGACAAAGCGCTCATAGCTGGTCCCCTTCTGCGCCAGCCATTCGTGCAAGGCGGCGGTGCCGTTCTGCATGCCCTGCTTGCGGTCCGCCGCGGCGGCCTCGACCTTCAGCAGGTGCTGGTAGACCGGCCAGACCTTGGCCACCTGCGCCGCATCCGGCTTGCGGCGGTTGGAGTGGTAGCCGATGACGGTGCCGCGCGCGTCGCGCGTCGGCGTCGCATGGGCGAAGACCCAGTAGTGGTCCCCGTCCGAGGAGAGGTTGAGCACGTAGCCGAAGAATTCCTCGCCCCGCTCCAGCGTGTCCCAGAACAGCTTGAAGACGCAGCGGGGCATTTCGGGGTGGCGCACCAGGCTGTGCGGCTGGCCCAGCACCTCCGCCGCGCTGAACTTCGCCACGCGCAGGAAGACGTCATTCGCATAGACGATCCGGCCCTTGGGATCGGTCTTGCTGACGATCAGTTCCTCCTCGCCCAGCGCGGATTCCCGGCCGGTGGGCGTGATCTTGGTCCTGGCCATGGCCTTTCGTTGCGTCCCCCGCCTCTTGCGCCGCGGGACGATAGGCGCGGAGATGTTAACGGTTCCTATGCGGTCCGTTCCTGGCCTCCCTTGCTGGCCTCCTCTTCCTGGGCTCGGGGCGGCATGACCGGCCGCCGGGGGCGGGAAGGCGGTGTTTGACTTCCGCCCCCGCCGCATCCTAGGAGAATGCCCGATGGTCCCCTCGCGAGGGGGGTGAAAAGGGAACGCGGTGCGGGCTTGCCCCATTCCGCGGCTGCCCCCGCAACTGTAGGCGGAGAGCGCCCCGCCACCCCGGCCACTGGGAAGCCCTTTCCTGGGAAGGCCGGCGGGGCGCGCCGGATCCGCGAGCCAGGAGACCTGCCATCACCATCGGATCGTGCCACCGGGCGGGGTGCCCCGGCGGGCGGCGATGGGCCCGGGCATCCACCCCCGTGGCACCCTCGACCCGTGCGGCGCCCGCCGCCGCGCGGGCGGTCGGCACCCCGTGTCTGCACGCGCCCCCGCCGCCGGGGGTGCCGGAGGAAAGCATGGCGCCGGACCCCCAGGATTCCCCGCCGCAGGAGCGCGCGGCCCCGCCCTGCCTCGTGGTCTGCACCACCTGCCGCGCCGGCCGCCCCCTCGCCGAGGGCGAGGTGGCGCCCGGCCAGATCCTCCATGACGCGGTGGCCGCGGCCCTCGCCGCCCATCCGGCGCCGCCCATGACGCTGCGCGGGGTGAAGTGCTTCTCCGTCTGCAGCCAGGGCTGCGCCGCCGCCATGACCCAGGCGGGCAAGTGGAGCTACCTGCTCGGTCCTCTCTCCACCGGCCAGGTGGCGGATCTGATGGCCTATGCCGAAACCTACGCGGCGCATCCCACGGGGGCCGTTCTGCCCTCCCGCCGCCCTGAATCGCTGCGCGGCGCCGTGCTGGGCCGCCTGCCTTCCCTCACCGATGCCCCGCAGGAGCCCGCCGCATGAGCAGCACCCTGGACAAAGTCCCGGCCACCATCGTCACCGGCTTCCTCGGCGCCGGGAAGACCACGCTGCTGCGCCACCTGATGAGCCGCGCCGATGGCCGGCGCATCGCCATCATCGTCAACGAGTTCGGCAGCCTCGGCGTCGATGGCGAGACGCTGAAGGATTGCGGCATCCCCGGCTGCGAGGCGGAGAACATCGTCGAGCTGGCCAATGGCTGCCTCTGCTGCACGGTGGCGGATGACTTCATCCCCACCATCGAGGCGCTGCTGGGCCGCCCCAACCCGCCCGAGCACATCCTGATCGAGACGTCCGGCCTCGCTTTGCCGAAGCCGCTGATCAAGGCGTTCAACTGGCCCGCCATCCGCTCCCGCGTCACGGTGGATGGCGTGGTGGCGGTGGTGGACAGCCCCGCCGCCGCCGAGGGCCGCTTCGCCGACGACCCGGAGGCCGTGGCCGCCCAGCGCGCGGCCGACCCCTCGCTCGACCATGACAACCCCCTGGCCGAGGTCTTCGAGGACCAGCTGAACGCCGCCGATATCGTGGTGCTCAACAAGGCGGACCTGCTGGACGAGGCGGCGCTCACCGCGCTGCGCGCCGATCTGGCGCCGCGCCTGCCGCGCGCGGTGAAGCTGGTGCCGGCGAAGGAAGGCGCGCTGGACCCGGCCATCCTGCTCGGCCTCAACGCCGCCGCTGAGGACGACCTGGCCGCCCGCCCCTCCCACCACGATGCCGAGGATGGCGCGCACGAGCATGATGATTTCGAGAGCTTCGTCCTCGTCCTGCCCGAATACGAGACGGCGGATGACCTCCTGAAGCGCCTGCCGGAGGTGGCCGCGCGGCACGACATCCTGCGCATCAAGGGCTTCGTGCGGCTGAAGGGCAAGCCGATGCGCCTCGCCGTGCAGGGCGTCGGCCGCCGCTTCCGCCACCATTTCGACCGGCCCTGGAAGGATGACCGGGACGGGCATCTCGTCGTCATCGGGCAGGCGGGGATGGATGTCGAGGCGATCGCGAAGGAGATTCTCTCCTAGTTCCTTCTTTTTCTGAAGAAAAAGAAGCAAAAAGACTTTTTTCAGGCTGCCGCCGTCTCCCGTCACGGCGGGACGCCAAACTGATGAAAGTTTTTTGGTTCTTTTTTTTTTAAAAAAGAACATTTCTGAAAGACCCTGTCTCTTGCACCTCCTGGTCCGCGAAACCCGCAGCCTGGACGACGCCGAGCAGGCCGAGGATCTCGGCCATGCCCCGGCGGATCTTGTCCTGCTCTCCTTCAGCGATGCGGATCTGGGCGCGGCGGCGATGGGCTGGTCGCTGCTGGCGGAGCCGCGCCCGACGCTGCGGCTGGCCAATCTCGGCCGGCTGCGCCACCCCATGTCGGTGGATCTCTATGCCGAGGAGACGCTGGCGCGCTCCCGCTGCGTGGTGATCCGCCTGCTGGGCGGGCTGGAATACTGGCGCTACGGGGCGGAGGAGGTGGCGGCGCTGTGCCGGCGGGAGGGCATTCCCCTCGCCCTGCTGCCCGGCGACGGGCGGGACGATGCCCGGCTGGCGGAGCTTTCCACCGTGCCCGCGGCCCTGCACGCCCGGATGGACGCGCTGCTGGCGGCGGGCGGGCCGGAGAACCTGGCCGCTGCCCTGCGCCTCGCCGCGCACTGGGCCGGGCTGGGGCCGGATGACGGCGCGGTGCCCATCCCCCTGCCGCTCGCCGGCGAGCACCCGCTGGGAGCAGAAGAAAAAGACCCCCAGGCGGTGGTGGTGTTCTACCGCTCGCACCTGCTCTCGGGCGATATCGCGCCGATGCTGGATCTGGCGGCGGCGCTGCGGGCGCGCGGGCTGCGGGCGCGGGGGGTGTTCGTCGCCAGCCTGAAGGAACCCTGCTCGGCCGAACTGGTGCGGGCGCGGCTGGCGGCGTGGCGCCCGGCGGTGGTGCTGAACGCCACCGCCTTCGCCGCGCGGCAGGCGGGGGGCTCGCCGCTGGAGGCCGCCGGGGCGCCCATCCTGCAGGTGATGCTCTCCGGCGCGGCGCGGGAGGTCTGGGCGGCCTCGCCGCGCGGCCTGTCGCAGAGCGACCTCGCCATGCAGGTGGCGCTGCCGGAACTGGATGGCAGGCTGCTCACCACCGCCATCGGCTTCAAGGCGGAGGCGGCGCCGCTGCCGGGGCTGGCGCAGTCGCGCACCCTGCTGGCGCCGGATGCGGCGGGCATCGCCCTGGCGGCGGAGCGCGCCCTGGGCTGGGCGCGGCTGGCCGCCACGCCCCCCGCCGCGCGGCGGGTGGCGGTGCTGCTCTCCGACTATCCGGCGGTGGGCGGGCAGGCCGGGCATGCGGTGGGGCTGGACAGCTTCGCCAGCCTCGCCGCCCTGCTCGGCGATCTGGCGGCGGCCGGCTACGACACCGGCGGCGCGCCGCCCGCAGCGGACGCCCTGGCCCATTCCCTGGCCCGTGCCCTGACGCGCGGCGCCCCCGCCCCGCTGCTGTCCCTGAAAGAATACCGGGCGGCCTTCGCCACCCTGCCCGAGGCGCTGCGGCAGGCCGTCACCACCGCCTGGGGCGACCCGGCGGAGGACCCCGCCTGCCGGGAGGGCGCCTTCCAGGCCCGCCATCTGCGACTGGGAAAAATCCTGATGGCGGTGCAGCCGGACCGGGGCGGGGCGCTGGACCGCTCGGCCGCCTATCACGACCCGGATACGCCGCCGCGCCACGGCTATATCGCCTTCTATCTGGCGCTGCGGGCGGGGGTGGAGGCGCTGGTGCATCTCGGCACGCATGGCACGCTGGAATGGCTGCCGGGCAAGGCGGTGGCGCTCTCCGCCGCCTGCGCCCCCGCTGCCCTGCTGGGCGGGCTGCCGGTGGCCTATCCCTTCATCGTCAACAATCCCGGCGAGGCGGCGGTGGCGAAGCGCCGCCTCGGCGCGGTGACGATCGGCCATCTGACGCCGCCGCTGAAAGCCGCCGGCCATCACGGCGCCGCCGCCGAGCTGGAAAAGCTCATCGACGAATACGCCGCCGCCGACGGGCTGGACCGCCGCCGCACCGCCCTGCTGCGCCGCGCCATCCTGGACCGCGCCGAGGCGGCGGGGCTGCTGGCGGAAGGCCATATCCCGCGCGACATCCCGGAGGAGGAGGCGCTCTCCCGCCTCGATGCCTGGCTGTGCGACGTGAAGGAGCTCCAGATCCGCGACGGGCTGCACGTCTTTGGCCGCCCGCCCGCGCCGGAGCGCCGCGCCCTGCTGCTGGAGAACCTTGCCCGCGCCGTGCCCGGCTTCGACCCCGCGCGGCTGGATGCCTGCGCGGCGGCGGAGCGGGATGCGCTGCTCTCGGCGCTGGCGGGCCGCTTCGTCCCCCCCGGCCCCGCCGGCGCCCCCACCCGTGGCCGCGCCGACGTGCTGCCAACCGGGAAAAACCTCTACAGCATCGACCCGCGCGGCGTGCCCACGCGCTCCGCCCTGGCGCTCGCCGAGACGGCGGCGGCGGAACTGCTGCGCCGCCACCGGCAGGAACAGGGGGACTGGCCGCGCCATCTGGTGCTCGACCTCTGGGGCAGCGCCACGCTGCGCACGGGGGGGGAGGATCTGGCGCTGGCCCTGCTGCTGCTCGGCGCCCGGCCGGTGTGGGACGAGGCCTCCGCCCGCGTCACCGGGGTGGAGATCCTCCCGCTGGCGCTGCTGGACCGCCCGCGCGTGGATGTCACGCTGCGCATCTCCGGCCTGTTCCGCGATGCCTTCCCGGCGCAGATCGCGCTGTTTGACGAGGCGGTGCGCGCCATCGCCGCGCGGGACGAGGCGCCGGAATGGAACCCCCTGGCCGCCGCCGCGCGCGGCAAGGCGGGGGCGGCGCTGCGCCAGGCCACGGCGCGCATTTTCGGCGCCGCCCCCGGCAGCTATGGCACGGGGCTGGAAGAAAGGCTGGCCAAGGGCGCCTGGGCGCGGCGTGAGGATCTCGGCCAGGCCTGGATCGCCGGCTCGGCCGCCGCCTATGGCCAGGGGCTGGAGGGGGTGGCGGCGCCCGAGGCGCTGCGGGACCGCCTGGCCCTGGCCGACTCCTTCCTGCACAGCCAGGATCATGACGGGACGGACCTGCTGGACAGCCCGGAGGTCGCCACCCATGCGGGGGGCTTCGCCGCCGCCGCCGCGCTGATGGGGGCCAGCCCGGCGCTCTACCACGCCGATACCAGCCGCCCCGGCGCCCCCCGCCTGCGCGGCCTGCCGGAGGAGGTGGCGCGCGTGCTGCGCGGCCGGGCGGCGAACCCGGCCTGGATCGCCGGCATGATGCGCCACGGCCACCAGGGCGCCGCCGGCATTGCCCGCGCCATCGAGGCGCTGCACGGCTTCGCCGCCACCCTGCCGCAGCGCTTCGACCGTCAGTTCGACCTGCTGCACGCCGCCACGCTGGGCGATGAGGCCGTCACCGCCTTCATGGCCGAGCACAACCCCGAGGCGCTCGACGCCCTGCGCGCGCGCTTCCGCGAAGCGCGGGAGAGGGGGCTGTGGCATGCGCGGCGGAATGATGTTTGAAAAGAAGATGTTCTTTTTTGAAAAAAAGAACCAAAAAACTTTTTCCAGTTTAGCGTCCCGCTGTGCCGGGAGACGGCGGCAGCCTGAAAAAAGTCTTTTGCTTCTTTTCTTCAGAAAAGAAGATTCTTCAGGAAAGGCCACCTTGTCATGTCGATGGTAAGGGGCTGGTGCCCCAACCTCTTCGCCCCGATGGACACGGGCGATGGGGTGCTGCTGCGGGTGAAGCCTTTCGCCGGGCGCCTCACCGCGGCCGAGGCGCGCGCCCTGGCGGAGATCGCCCCCGGCGCCATCGAGCTGACCAACCGGGCCAATCTGCAACTGCGCGGCGCCACCGCCGCGAGCGCCCCGGCCCTGGCGCAGGCCATCCTCGCCGCCGGGCTGGCGGACCCGGAGCCGGGGCGTGAGGCGCGGCGCAACCTCAATGCCTCCCCCCTGCTGGGCGACGACCCCAGCCTGATGCCGCAGACCGCGGCGTGGCGCGCGGCGCTGGAAGACATCCTGGCCGGGGCGGGCGCGCTGCCGGGCAAGTTCGGGCTGGTGCTGGATGGCGGCGGCGTGCTGCCGCTGGCGGGGGTGGAGGCGGATATCACCCTGCGCCTGGCGCCCGATGGCACCGCCCTGCTGCGCTTGCAGGATTGCCCGTGGCAGGCGCGCGGCGCCACCCCGGCCAGCGTCGCCGCGCTGGTGGAGATCTTCCGCGCCAGCGGCGCGCGGCGGATGCGCGGCACCCTGGCGGCGCGCGGGGCGGAGGCGCTGTTCGCCGCCGCCGGGCTGCGGCCCGAGCCCGCCCCGGCACAGGAGGCGGCGCCCGAGGCGCTGGGCTTCCACCCCTATCCCGGCCTGGGGCGCGGCGCCTTCGGGCTGATGCCGGAATTCGGCGTGCTGGAGGCCGGCGGGCTGCGGGCCCTGGCGGCGCTGGCGGAGGGCTTCGGCGATGGCACCCTGCGCCTCACCCCCTGGCGGGTTGTGCTGCTGGCCGGGGTGACGCGGCCGGCGGCGCTGCGCGCGGCGGCGGCGGGCTGGGTGACCGATCCCGCCGATCCGCGCCGGCGGGTGGTGGCCTGCCCCGGCTCGGCCGGCTGCGCCAGCGGCCTTGCCGAGACGCGGGCCGATGCCCGCCGCCTGCTGGCGCGCGGCGCGGTGCCGCAAGAGGGCTTGCTGCATCTCTCCGGCTGCGCCAAAGGCTGCGCCCATCCCGGGCCGGCGGCGGTGGTGCTGGTGGCGGCGCCGGGGGGCTATGCCCTGCTGCGCCAGGGCCGGGCCGGGGATCCTCCCCAGCGCACCGGGCTGACCCTGGCCCAGGCGGCGGCCGAACTGGAAAGCACATGAGCGGCTACGACTACATCCGCGACGGCGCGGCCATCTATGAGAAATCCTTCGCCACCATCCGGGCGGAGGCCGATCTGGCGCGCTTCTCCCCGGCGGAGGCGCGGGTGGCGGTGCGCGTCATCCATGCCTGCGGGCTGGTGGAGGTGGCGCGGCATATCCGCTTCGCCCCCGGCTTCACCGCGGCGGCCGAGGCGGCGCTGCGCGCCGGCGCCCCCATCCTCTGCGATGCGAAGATGGTGGCGCAGGGCATCACCCGCCCGCGCCTGCCCGCCGCGAATGACATTCTCTGCCTGCTGGATGACCCGCGCGTGCCGGAGCATGCGCGCGCCATCGGCAATACCCGTTCCGCCGCCGCGCTGGATTTCTGGGGGGAGCGGCTGCGCGGCGCGGTGGTGGCCATCGGCAATGCGCCCACCGCGCTGTTCCACCTGCTGGAGCTGATCGATGCCGGGGCGCCGCCGCCGGCGGCGATCATTGGCCTGCCGGTGGGCTTTGTCGGCGCCGCCGAGTCGAAAGAGGCGCTGGCGGCCTGGAACCGCGTGCCCTGGATGATCGTGGAGGGGCGGCAGGGCGGCAGCGCCATGGCGGTGGCCGCCGTCAACGCCCTGGCGACCGAACGCGAGTGAGCGGCGTGCTGCATATCCTGGGCGTCGGCCCGGGGGACCCGGAGCTGGTGACGCTGCGCGCCGCGCGCATCCTCGCCCGCGCGCCGGCCTATGCCTATTTCGCCAAGCGCGGGCGGGCGGGGAATTCCTTCACCATCGCCACGCCGCATCTCAACCCGGCGGCCACGGCGCTGCGCTTCGAATACCCCTATACCACCGAGATTTCGGTGGAGGAGGCGCGCTACGCCGAGGGCATGGGCGCCTTCTACGACGACTGCGCGGGGCGCCTGGCCGGGCGTCTCGCCGCCGGGGAGGAGGTGGCGCTGCTCTGCGAGGGGGACCCCTTCCTTTATGGCTCGGCCATGTATCTGTTCGACCGGCTGCGCGGGCGCTTCCGGGTGGAGGTGACGCCGGGCATCACCGCCATGTCCGGCTGCTGGTCGCGTGCCGGGGCGCCGATGGTGCATGGCGATGATATTCTCTCCGTCCTGCCGGCCACCATGCCGGCGGCGGAGCTGGCGGCGGCGCTGACGCGGTGCGACGCGGCGGTGGTGATGAAGCTGGGCCGCAACCTGCCCAAGCTGCGCGCCGTGCTGGCGGAGACGGGCCTGCTGCCGCGCGCCCTCTATGCCGAGCGCGGCACCATGCCGGGCGAGGTGCTCATGCCCCTGGCCGAGCGCGATGACAGCCCGGCGCCCTATTTCTCGCTGGTGCTCATCCCAGGGCGGCAGGGGGTGAGATGATGCAGGAAAAAATGTTCTTTTTTGAAAAAAAGAACCAAAAAACTTCTTTCAGTTTGCGTCCCGCTGTGCCGGGAGACGGCGGCAGCCTGAAAGAAAGTCTTTTTGCTTCTTTTTCTTCAGAAAAAGAAGATTCTATTCTGGAATTTTCTTGATGAACTGGCTGAAGGTGATCGGCCTTGGCCCCGGTGCCGAGGGGCAGCGCACGCCCGAGGCGACGCAGGCCCTGGCCGAGGCCACGGACATCATCGGCTATGGCCCTTATGTCGCGCGGGTGCCGGAGCATCCCGGCCAGCGGCGCCACGCGACGGACAACCGGCAGGAGTTGGAGCGCGCCCGCCATGCCCTGGCCCTGGCGGCGGAGGGGGCGCGGGTGGCGGTGGTGTCCTCGGGCGATGCCGGGGTTTTCGCCATGGCCAGCGCGGTGTTCGAGGCGCTGGAGCACGGCCCGCCCGCGTGGCGCGCGCTGGACATCGCGGTGCTGCCCGGGCTTTCGGCCATGTTCGCCGCCGCCGCGCGGCTGGGGGCGCCGCTCGGGCATGATTTCTGCGCCATCTCGCTCTCCGACAACCTGAAGCCCTGGCCGCTGGTCGAGCAGCGGCTGGCGGCGGCGGCGGGTGCGGGCTTCGTGGTCGCGCTCTACAACCCGATCTCGAAGGCGCGGCCCTGGCAGCTGGGGCGGGCCTTCGCGCTCCTGCGGGCGATCCTGCCGGGCGGCGTGCCGGTGGCCTTCGCCACCGCCATCAGCCGGCCGGAGGAGCGGCTGGTGCTCACCACCCTGGCTGAGGCGGTGCCGGAGCAGGCGGATATGCGCACCCTGGTGCTGATCGGCACGGCGGAAAGCCGGCTGGTGCCGCGTGGCGAGGGGGCGCGGCCCTGGCTCTATGCGCCGCGCTCGGCGCGCCGGGCATGAAGCCAGGCGAGGGCCCCGGCCGTGTTGGGCACGCTGGGCAGGCCGGGCGGCGCCGGGGGGCGGGCGAGCAGCCGCACCGGCAGGCGCCGCTCCCGCGCCGCCACCAGCTTCGCCGCCGTGGCCTCGCCGCCGGAATTCTTGCTGACCAGGATCTCGATGCCGTGGCGCTCCAGCAGGGCGCGCTCCCCCTCCAGGGTGAAGGGGCCGGTGGCGGTGAGGATCTCCGCGCGCGGCGGCAGGCTGGCCGGGTCCGGCGGGTCGACGCTGCGGATGACGTAGTGGTGCCAGGGCGCGGCGCGGAAGGGGGCGAGTTCCTTCTGCCCCACCGTCAGCAGCACGCGGCGCGGCGTCTCCCCGAGGGCGGCGGCCAGGGCCTCCATGCCGGGGTATTCCGTCCAGTCATCGCCGGGGGCGGGGCTCCAGGCCGGGCGGTCCAGCCGCAGGGCGGGGGTGCCGGTGGCCTGCGCGGCCGCGGCGGCGTTGGCCGTGATGCGGGCGGCGAAGGGGTGGGTGGCGTCCAGCAGCGCCGCGATTCCCTCCGCCCGCAGATAGGCGGCGAGGCCGCTGGCGCCGCCGAAGCCGCCGCGCCGCACGGGCAGGGGCAGCGGGCGCGGCGCGCGGGTGACGCCCGCCAAGGAAACCGTCACCTGATACCGGCTATCCTCGGCCAGGGCGTGGGCCAGGGAAGTGGCCTCGCCGGTTCCTCCCAGCAGCAGAACGCGCATAGTCCCTCGTGATGAGTATTCCGTGGCTGACCATCCTGGGCATCGGCGAGGACGGCGTCGAGGGTCTCTCCCCGGCGGCGGCGACGCTGCTGGCCGGGGCGGAGGCGGTGTTCGGCGCGCCGCGGCAGATCGCCCTGGCCGCGCCGCTGATCCGGGGGGAGCGCCACCCCTGGCCCTCGCCGATGCTGGAGGGCCTTCCGGCACTGCTGGCCCGGCGCGGGCGGCCCACGGTGGTGCTGGCCTCGGGGGACCCGTTCTGCTTCGGGCTGGGCGGCACGCTGGCGCGGCACCTGCCGGCCGGGGAGTTCCTGACGCTGCCGGCGCCCTCGGCCTTTTCCCTGGCCTGTTCGCGGCTGGGCTGGGCCTTGCAGGACTGCGCTACCCTGTCCTTCTGTGGGCGGCCGGTGGAGCCACTCTTGCCGCTGTTGCAGCCGGGGGCGCGCATCCTGGCGCTTTCGGCTGATGCGGCGACGCCGGCGATGGTGGCGGCGCTGCTCAACCGGCACGGCTTCGGGCCGACGCGGATGCACCTGCTGGAGGCGCTGGGCGGCCCGCGCGAGCGGCTGCGGGTGGCGGAGGCGCGGGGCTATGCGCTCTCGGCCGACCCGCTGAACATGCTGGCGCTGGAGGTGGTGCCTGGCCCTGGCGCGCGCATCCTGCCGCTGACGGCGGGGCTGGATGAGGGCCTGTTCGAGCATGACGGGCAGATCACCAAGCGCGAGGTGCGGGCGGTGACGCTGGCCGCCCTGGCGCCGCGCCAGGGGGAATTGCTGTGGGATGTGGGCTGCGGCAGCGGCTCGGTGGCGATCGAGTGGATGCTGCGCCACCCCGCCAACCGGGCGATCGGGCTGGAGCCGAAGCCGGAGCGCGCGGCGCGGGCGGCGCGCAACGCGGTGTCGCTGGGCGTGCCGGGGCTGAAGCTGGTGCAGGCCGCCGCGCCGCAGGGCCTCGCGGGCCTGCCCGCGCCCGACGCGATTTTTCTCGGCGGTGGGGCGAGCCGCCCCGGTGTGCTGGAGGCTGCGTGGTCCGCCCTGCGCCCCGGGGGCCGGCTGGTGGCGAATGCCGTGACGGTCGAGACGGAGATGGTGTTGCTGTCCGCCTTCGGCCGCTGGGGCGGCGAGTTGACGCGCCTGGGCGTGGAGCGCCTGGACCGTGTGGGCGGCCTGCATGGCTATCGCCCTGCGATGACGGTGACGCAATATGCGGTGGCCAAACCGGAGGCGGGGCCTGGGGGGACCCTGTCCCCCCAGCGGGGAGGTCCAGGAGGGGCGGCGCCCCTCCTGGCCACGGCTGGGCTTGGCCTGCGCCCCGGAGCCTCTGGCCCTGACCTCGTGGCCCTGATCCGCCGCGCCGAGGAATTGTCTGGCCACCACGTCACCCGCCTCGTCGCCCCGGCTTTCCGCGAGGGGGCCGAGGCCCTGTCCTTCGCCGCCGCCGAGCTGGCCTTGCCGGTGGTCTTCGCTGACCGCGAGGCGCTGCTGGCGGTGCAGGGCCGCTGCCCCTCCCGCTCCGAGGCTTCCCTGCGGGCCACCGGCATCGCCTCGGTGGCGGAGGGCTGCGCGCTGGCGCTGGGCGGGCGGCTGGTGCTGGCGCGGATCGATGGCAGCGGGGTGAGCTGCGCCCTTTCCACGGAGTCCGAGACATGACCGTGCATTTCATCGGCGCCGGCCCCGGTGCGGCGGACCTGATCACGCTGCGCGGGCGGGACCTGCTGGCGGCCTGCCCGGTCTGCCTTTATGCCGGCTCGATCGTGCCGCCGGCGCTGCTGGCGCATTGCCCGCCCGGGGCGCGGCTGGTGGACACGGCGCCGCTCGACCTCGACGCCATCGAGGCCGAGTATCTGCGCGCCCAGGCCGCCGGGCAGGATGTGGCGCGGCTGCATTCGGGGGATCTCTCCGTCTGGTCCGCCATGGGCGAGCAGATCCGCCGGCTGGAGCGGCATGGCATCCCCTATACCGTGACGCCGGGCGTGCCGGCCTTCGCCGCCGCCGCCGCCGCGCTGGGGCGGGAGCTGACCATTCCCGCCGTGGCGCAGAGCCTGGTGCTGACGCGCGTCTCCGGCCGGGCCTCGCCCATGCCGGCGGGGGAGACGCTGGAGGGCTTTGGCGCCACAGGCGCGACGCTGGCGCTGCATCTGGCCATCCACGCTTTGCCGCAGATCGTGGAGCGGCTGTTGCCGCGCTATGGCGCGGAGGCGCCGGTGGCGGTGGTGGTGCGCGCCTCCTGGCCCGATGAGCGGGTGGTGCGCGCCACGCTCGGGACCATCGCGGCGGCGATGGCGCAGGAACCGGCGGAGCGGACGGCGCTGATTTTCGTCGGCCCCGGGCTGGGGCAGGCGGAGACGGAGAGCGCGCTGTATTCGGCGGATTACCGCCGCCGCTTCCGGCCGGCGGGCTGAGGCGGGCATGGGCTATACCCTGGTCCTGGGCGGTGCGCGCTCCGGCAAGTCGCGCCATGCGGAGGGGCTGATCGCCCGGCATGCCGCCCCCTGGGCCTATCTGGCCACGGCCGAGGCCTGGGATGACGAGATGCGGGCGCGCATCGCGCAGCACCAGGCGCGGCGGGATGCGCGGTGGGAGACGCTGCCTGCGCCGCTGGACCTGCCGGCGGCCCTGGCCGCGGCGGGGGCGCGCCCGGCGCTGGTGGATTGCCTGACGCTGTGGCTGACCAACCTGATGCTGGGCGAGCACGATATTCCCGCCGCGACGGCGGCGCTGGAGGCGGCGCTGGCCGCGCGCGCCGCGCCCACCGTGCTGGTGGCGAATGAGGTGGGGCTGGGGATCGTGCCGGAGAATGCGCTGGCCCGGCGTTTCCGGGATGCGGCGGGGGTGTTGAACCAGCGCCTCGCCGCCGGGGCGGGGCGGGTGCATTTCGTCGCCGCCGGCCTGCCGCTGGTGCTGAAGGGGGAGCCATGAGCGAGGACGAGGCGGAACGCCACCGGGCGAAGATGGCCCGGCGCAAGGCCGTGCAGGATGCCGAGGTGGCGGCCAAGACCATCGAGAAGGGCCTGCTGATGGTCCATACCGGGGCGGGGAAGGGCAAATCCACCGCCGCCTTCGGGCTGGCGCTGCGGATGCTGGGGCAGGGGCGCGGGGTGGGCGTCGTCCAGTTCATCAAGGGCGCCTGGAGCACGGGGGAACGCGGCGTGCTGGAGCGCCTGCCCGGGCTGGAATGGCACAGCATGGGCGAGGGCTTCACCTGGGAGACCCAGGACCGCGCGCGTGACATCGCCGCCTGCCGCCGCGCCTGGGAGAGGGCGCTGGAGCTGATGCAGCGCCCTGGCCTCGGGCTGCTGGTGCTGGATGAGCTGTGCATCGCCCTGCGCTATGGCTACCTGCCGGTGGAGGAGGTGCTGGCGGGGCTGGCCGGGCGGCCGGCGATGCTCCACGCCGTCGTCACCGGGCGCAACGCGCCGCCCGCGCTGGTGGAGGCGGCTGATCTGGTGACGGAGATGCTTCCCGTGAAACATCATTTCGCCGCCGGGGTGAAGGCGCAGGCGGGGATTGAGTTTTAGGAAGAGCGTTCTTTTTTGAAAAAAAGAACCAAAAAACTTTTTTCAGTTTGGCGTCCCGCTGTGCCGGGAGACGGCGGCAGCCTGAAAGAAAGTCTTTTTGCTTCTTTTTCTTCAGAAAAAGAAGAAATCTGGGATGATCTGACATGACCGCACGCGCCCTGATGGTGCAAGGCACCGGCTCCTCGGTGGGCAAGTCGCTGCTGGTGGCGGGGCTGGCGCGGGCGCTGGTGCGGCGCGGGCTGCGGGTGCGGCCCTTCAAGCCGCAGAACATGTCCAACAACGCCGCCGTCACCGCCGATGGCGGGGAGATCGGGCGCGCCCAGGCGCTCCAGGCGCGGGCGGCGGGGGTGGCGCCCAGCGTGCACATGAACCCCGTGCTGCTGAAGCCGCAGAGCGAGATTGGCGCGCAGCTCGTGGTGCAGGGGCGGGTGCGCGGCACGGCGCGGGCGCGCGAATACCAGGCAATGAAGCCCGGCCTGATGCCCGCCGTGCTGGACAGCTTCGCCCGGCTGCGCGCGGAGGCCGATCTTGTGCTGGTGGAGGGGGCGGGCAGCGCCTCGGAGATCAATCTGCGGCGCGGGGACATCGCCAATATGGGCTTCGCCCGCGCCACGGGGACGCCGGTGGTGCTGGTGGGGGATATCGACCGGGGCGGGGTGATCGCCGCGCTGGTCGGCACCCATACGGTGCTGGAGCCGGAGGACCGCGCGCTGATCCGCGGCTTCGTCGTCAACCGGATGCGGGGGGATCTCTCGCTGTTCGAGGAGGGCATGGCGCAGATCGCGGCGCGCACCGGCTGGGCGGCGCTGGGGCTGGTGCCCTTCTTCGAGGGCGCGCGCCGCCTGCCGGCGGAGGATGCGCAGGACCTGCTGGACCACCTGCCTCGCCGGGCCGGAGGGGGCTGCCGCATCGCCGTGCCGCTGCTGCCGCGCATCGCCAATTTCGACGATCTGGACCCGCTGGCGGCCGAGCCGGGGGTGGAACTGATCCCGCTGCGCCCCGGCATGGTGCTGCCGGCGGGGGTGGACCTCGTCATCCTGCCCGGCTCGAAGGCGACGATCGCCGATCTGGCGGCGCTGCGGGCGGAGGGCTGGGATGTGGACATCCTGGCGCATCACCGGCGGGGCGGGCGGGTGCTGGGGCTGTGCGGCGGCTACCAGATGCTCGGCCGCCGCATCGCCGACCCGGAGGGGGTGGAGGGGCCGGCCGGGGCGGTGGCGGGGCTGGGCCTGCTGGCGGTGGAGACCGTGCTGGCCGGCGAGAAGCGCCTGGCCCCGGCGCGCGGCACCACCCTGGCCGATGGCCTGCCCTTCACGGGCTATGAGATGCATATCGGCCGCACCACCGGGCCGGACACGGCGCGCCCGCTGCTGCGGCTGGCGGATGGCCGGCCGGAGGGCGCGGCCTCGGCCGACGGGCGGGTGGCGGGCACCTATGTGCACGGCTTCTTCACGGCGGATGCGCAGCGCGCGGCGTGGCTGGCGCGGCTGGGCGCCACCGCCGCCCCGCGCGACCATGAGGCGGAGGTGGAGGCGGCGCTGGACGCCCTGGCCGCGCATCTGGAGCGCCACATGGACATTCCCGCCCTGCTGGCGCTGGCTGTTTGACCTTTGGCGTGTTGACGGTTGCGGGAGCGGCCAACCGCCGGGCGGCGCGGGGCGTTTCAGCGGCAGGCGCAACCCGATTGGACCCCCTGGCCATGACCCTGCTCCACGCTCTCTTCGCCCCCTCCCGTACCCTGGGCCGCCCCATGGGCGCTGCCGCGCTGGCGGCGCAGATCTACCGGGCGAGCCGCCGCCAGGGTGGCGCGCTGCGCCTGCTGGACTGCCTGCGCATGGCCCGTTCCCTGGCCTCCTGATTCGCTGGCCTCCTGAAGGCGGGTGCAGGGGGCAAAGCCGCCTCAAAGACCGAGCGTCACCAGCAGCAGCCCCGCCACCACCGCCCCCTGCACCCAGCAGGCGCGCCGGTAGAGCGCCAGGGCCCGCCGCAGATCCTGCGTGCGCGCCTCGGCCCGCCCATCCCCCATCCACCCATCCTCGACGCGCGTGGTGCCATAGACGCGCGGCCCGGCGAGGCGCAGGCCGAGGGCGCCGGCCATGGCGGCCTCCGGCCAGCCGGCATTGGGCGAGCGGTGATGCCGCGCATCGCGCCGCACCGCGCGCCAGGCACCGCGCGCATCCGCCCCCCGCGTCAGCGCCGCCGCCGCCACCAGCCACAGCGCCGCCAGGCGGGAGGCGGGGAGGTTCACGAGATCATCCAGCCGGGCGGAGGCCCAGCCATAGGCCTCATGGCGCGGGGTGCGGTGGCCCACCATGCTGTCCGCCGTGTTGATGGCCTTGTAGAGCACCGCCCCCGGCAGCCCGGCCACGCCGCACCAGAAGGCCGGGGCCACGATGCCATCGGAGAAGTTCTCGGCTAGGCTCTCGATGGCGGCGCGCACCACCCCGGCCTCGTCCAGCGTCTCCGGGTTGCGGCCGACGATCATGGACACGGCCTGCCGCCCGCCGGCCAGCCCGCGCTGTTCCAGCCCCTCGGCCACGGCGGCGACATGCTCGTGCAGGCTGCGCTGGGCGGGCAGGGTGGCGGCGAGCAGCGCCAGCATGACCACGGCGAGCGCGCCGGGCAGGGTGGCCAGCAGCCCCGCCTGGAGCAGCCCCGCCTGGAGCAGCCCCGCCTGGAGCAGCAGCGCCGGCAGCCCGCAGCCGAGCAGCAGCAGGGCCAGCCCCAGCACCCCGCGCCGCCGCCGCGCGGCGAAGGGCAGGGCGGGGTCGTTCAGCCGCCGGTCCAGCGCGCCGATCAGCGCCCCCATCCACACCACCGGGTGGCGGATGGCGGCGTAGAGCGGTTTGGGGTAGCCGAAGGCGGCCTCGGCCAGCAGCGCGCCGGAGAGGATGAGAAGGGGGGTGTGCAAATTCGCCATCGCCCGGCCTGGGAGAAAGGGGAGCGGCTAGCATGGCGGAAGGCGGCTTGGAACATGGCGGGCGGCTGGGCGCGGCGCGGCGGCGCTTTCCGGGGGCGCCGGAGCCGTTCCTGGACCTCTCCACCGGGATCAACCCGGTGCCCTGGCCCGCCCCGGCGCCGATGCCGCCCCTGCCGCCCGCGGCCTGGACCCGCCTGCCGGAGCCGGAGGCCGAGGAGGCGCTGCGCGCCGCCGCCGCCCGGGCCTATGGCGCGGCGGATGCGGCGATGGTGGCCGCCGCGCCGGGGACGCAGATCCTCATCCAGCTTCTGCCGCGGCTGTTTCCGCAGCCCCGGCTGGCCGTGCTCTCCCCCACCTATGCCGAGCATGCCGCCTGCTGGCGCGCCGCCGGCACGGTGGTGGAGCCGGTGGCGCGCTTCGGCGATCTCGCCCGCGCCCCCGCCGCGCTGCTGGTGAACCCGAACAACCCGGATGGCCGCCGCGTGGCGGTGGCGGAGATCGCCGCCCTGGCCGATGCCCTGGCGGCGCGCGGCGGGCTGCTGATCGTCGACGAGGCTTTCGTGGAGCTGGAGCCGGAGCCCTGGGGCGCGGCCGGGCTGCTGCCGCATCCGGGGCTGATCCTGCTGCGCTCCTTCGGCAAGAGCCACGGGCTGGCGGGGCTGCGCCTCGGCTTCCTGCTGGCGGCGCCGGAGCGGGCGGCGGTGGCGCGGGCGGCGCTCGGGCCCTGGGCGGTGTCGGGGCCGGCCCTGGCCCTGGGCGGGGCGGCGCTGGCGGATGCGGCGTGGCGCGCGGCCAGCGCGGCGCGACTCGCCGGCGAGGCCGCCCGGCTGGATGCGCTGCTCGAAAGGGCCGGGCTGCGGGTGCTGGGGGGGACGCGGCTGTTCCGGCTGGCGGAGGGCGATGCCGCCTTCTGGTTCCGGCGCCTGGGGGAGGCGGGCATCCTCGTGCGCGCCTTTCAGGACCAGCCCCGCTGGCTCCGCTTCGGGATTCCCGGGGAGGAACGCGACTGGGAGAGGCTGAGCAACATTCTCCGCTAGGCGGGGGCGCTAGGTGGGGGCGCTAGGTGGGGGCGCTAGGGGGGGGCGCCGCCCCCGCGCCCCCGCTGGGGGGACAGGGTCCCCCCAGACCCCGCCATGAGTCCCCCGCCATGAGTCCGCCGCCACGAGTTTTTGATATTGAGAATAAGTCGCAATTGAGGGTAGAAGGGTGAGGTCAGCGGAGGGGGAGATCCCACCATGTTGCATCACCGGTCCTGTGGCACGGCCCAGATCGTGGCTCTGATGGCGGCGCATCGCGCGGTGCCTGAACTGCGCCAGGAGGATGTGAACCGCCTGCTGGATTATCTCGAACGTCCGGAAGGTCCAGGAAACTCAGTTTCCTGGCGGGGAGAGTGTGAGAGGGGCGGCGCCCCTCTCACGGGCAGCCGCACGGCCTGAAAAGACCGAACTGAAAAGACCGGGGAAGGCGTGTCCTCCCCCGGCTCCCCACGAGACATTCTGTCCGTTGCCGCCCGCCGCCCTGGTTCCTGTCCGGGGCGGCGGGCTGTCCGCCGTTCAGTGGTCCATCTGGTCGTCGCGGAAGGCGGTGCTGGGCGTCGGCACGATATGCGCCTGCGGCACCGTCTTCAGGCCGCGCAGGGTGGTGGGCATGGCGGGCTCGCTGGCCCAGCCGTGGCTGTGCACCAGGCCGTCATCATGGCTGTCGTCCAGGTGGGGGGCGATGTTCTGGTTGGTGGTCATGGCAGCATGTCCTTCGGGGGAAAGGTGAGGAGGAAAGGGGAAGGGGGAGAGGCTTACTTCGCCATCGCCGGCGCCGGCTGGTGGGCGCCGCCGTGGGCGCCATCGTGGAGGCCGTCGTGGAACTGGGCGGTCTCGGTGCTGTGGGCCATGGCCGTCGTGCTGCTGGTGCCGCCCGAGGCCGCCGTGGCCACCGCGTCGAAGTAGCTGACGCCCACCTCGCGCTGGTGGCGCGTCGCCGTGTAGCCCAGCGGCTCGGCCGCGAACTCGGCCTGCTGCAGCTCGGAATAGGCGGCCATGCCGCGCTCCCGGTAGCCGCGCGCCAGCTGGAACATCGAGTAGTTCAGGCTGTGGAAGCCGGCCAGGGTGATGAACTGGAACTTGTAGCCCATTTCTCCCAGCTCACGCTGGAAGCGGGCCGCGGCTTCCTCACCCATCTTGCGCTTCCAGTTGAAGCTGGGGGAGCAGTTATAGGCCAGCAGCTTGCCCGGGAACTGCCGGTGGATGGCCTCGGCGAAGGCGCGGGCATCGTCGAGGTCGGGGTCGGAGGTCTCCCACCACAGCAGGTCGGCATAGGGCGCGTAGGCCAGGCCGCGGGCGATGGCGTATTGCTTGCCGATGCCCGGCTTGATGCGGTGGAAGCCCTCCGGCGTGCGCTCGCCGGTGATGAAGGGGCGGTCGCGCTCATCGACATCGGCGGTGAGCAGCTGCGCGCTCTCGGCATCGGTGCGGCAGAGCAGGATGGTGGGCACGCCCTCCACATCGGCGGCGAGGCGCGCGGCGTTCAGCGTGCGGATATGCTGGCTGATCGGCACCAGCACCTTGCCGCCCAGATGGCCGCACTTCTTCTCGCTGGCCAGCTGGTCCTCGAAATGCACGCCGGCGGCGCCCGCCTCGATCAGGGCGCGCATCAGCTCATAGGCGTTCAGCGCGCCGCCGAAGCCGGCCTCGGCATCGGCGATGATGGGGGCCATCCAGTAGGTGTCGTCGCCCTTTTCCTCCATCCGGGCGATCTGGTCCGCCCGGCGCAGCGACGCGTTGATGCGCTTCACCACCTTGGGCACCGAGTCCACCGGGTAGAGGGACTGGTCCGGATACATCTCGCCGGCGGAATTGGCGTCCGCCGCCACCTGCCAGCCGGAGAGGTAGATGGCCTGCAGCCCGGCCTTCACCTGTTGCAGCGCCTGGTTGCCGGTCAGCGCGCCCAGGGTGTTGATGTAGGGCTCGCTGTTCAGCAGCTGCCACAGCCGGCGCGCGCCCATCTCCGCCAGGGTGTGGCGGATGCGGAAGGAACCGGCGAGGCGCTCGACATCGGCCGGGGTGTAGTCGCGCCGGATGCCGGCGAAGCGGTCACTCGGCGCGCCGCCGGAAGACGGGGTACCGGGGGTGCTGCCATCGGGGGCGAAACAGGGGGCGGGGGTGTGGCGCATGGTCGGTGGTCCTTGCTCTGGGTCATCCTGGCCCGTCAGGCCGTGGGTCAATAATTCACATTGCCCCCGTTCCGATCATCCTCCATCTTGCCTTCGCACGCGCAACACC
The DNA here is from genome assembly GCF_024437745.1 of Roseomonas sp. GC11. Classification (GTDB taxonomy): domain Bacteria; phylum Pseudomonadota; class Alphaproteobacteria; order Acetobacterales; family Acetobacteraceae; genus Pseudoroseomonas. The sequence continues at coordinate 29,033 of NZ_JANFNY010000062.1, forward strand.
GTGGCGTTCTTCACTGTGAAGCCCGTAAATTTGTAAAGGCTGTAAAAGATGGCCCGGCCCCTGATCGGTCGCACGATCCGCCGCCTGCGCCAGGAACAGGGCCTCACCCAGCAGGCCCTGGCCGTGCGGCTCGGCATCTCCGCCAGCTATCTCAACCTCATCGAGCACGATCAGCGCAGCGTCACCGCCGCCCTGCTCATCAAGCTCGGCAGCACCCTCCAGGTCGATCTCGCCGCCCTCTCCGGCACCCAGGAGCAGCAGCTGGAGGCCAGCCTGCGCGAGGTGCTGGCCGACCCGCTGCTCAGCCTGGAGGAAACGCCGGAGGAGGAAATCCGCGCCCTCGCCGGCAGCGCGCCCAATGCGGCGCGCGCCATGCTGGCGCTCTACCGCGCCTGGCGCGTGGCACGGGAGGATGCCAGCGGCATCGCCCTGCCCAGCGGCCGCCGCATGATCCTGCCCACCGAGGAAGCGCGCGACTTCTTCCACGACCACGCCAATGTCTTCCCCGCGCTGGAAGCCGTGGCCGAGCAGATCGGCGCCGAACTGGGCGCCGCCCCCGCCGAGCTGAACCACGCCATCGCTGAGCGCCTGCGCCAGCGCCACGCCCTGCGCGTGCGCGTGGCACCGCTGGAGGGCAGCCTGCGCCGCTACGACCCCGCCGCGCGGCTGCTCGAACTCTCCGAGGCCCTGCCGCGCGAAAGCCGCGGCTTCCAGATGGCCTTCCAGCTCATGCTGCTGGAAGCGCGGGAGGCGGTGGAAGCCGTCCTCGCCCCCGCCACGCCCAGCACGCCGGAGGCCACGGCGCTCATCCGCCTCGGGCTGCTCAACTACGCCGCCGGGGCGCTGCTCATGCCCTATGGCCCTTTCCTCGCCGCCGCCCGTGCCCTGCGGCATGATCTCGACCTGCTCGCCGCCCGCTTCGGCGTCAGCTTCGAGCAGGTGGCGCACCGCCTCTCCACCCTCCAGCGCGAGGGCGCGCGCGGCGTGCCCTTCTTCTTCCTGCGCGTCGATCCCGCCGGGAATGTGGACAAGCGATTCTCGGCGGCGGGCTTCCCCTTTGCCCGCTTTGGTGGCTCATGCCCGCGCTGGGTGCCGCACACCGCCTTCGCCACGCCGGGAAAAATCCGTGTGCAGATCGCGGAACTTCCGGATGGGGCCACCTTCCTCTGCTTCGCCCGCACCGTCACCGGGCCAGCGGCGCATTGGGGCGAGCCGCCGCCGCTGCATGTCATCGCCATGGGCTGCGATATCGGGCGCGCGGGCGAAGTCGTTTACGCGGACGGGCTGAATCCGGAGAAAGCCAGGACAGGCATCGGGCTGTCCTGCCGGCTGTGCGACCGCGCGGATTGCCGCTCGCGCGCCTTCCCGCCGCTGGAGCACAGGCTTAATCTCGATCCCCACGAGGAAAGCGTGGCGCCCTTCCGGTTCAGTAAGGCAGGGGGCGCTGCCCCCTGAACCCCCGCCGGGGTGGCACGGCCACCCCAGACCCCGCGATCTGTTGGAAAACATTCATGCGCGTGCTGCTGCTCAATGGGAATACCGATGCCGCCATGACGGAGCGCATGGTCCGGCTGGGGCAGGATGTGGTGGCGGGGCAAGGGGTGGAGCTGGTGCCCGCCACGGCCCGCTTCGGCGCGCGCTATATCGCCAGCCGCGTCGCCGCCGCCATCGCCGGGCATGCGGTGCTCGATCTCGTCGCCGAGCATCGCGGGCAGGTGGATGCCATCGCCATTGCCTGTTTTGGCGATCCGGGGCTGGATGCGGCGCGCGAACTGGCCGGCGTGCCGGTGACGGGCATGGCCGATGCTTCGCTGCGCGTCGCGCTGGCCACGCATCCGCGCGTGGCGCTGCTCACCGGCGGCGCCGCCTGGGTGCCGATGCTGGAGGAATTCGCCCTCAGCCGCGGCTGGCCGGCGGAGCGCGTGCTGGTGCGCGCCGTCACCCCCACCGGGGACATGATCGCGCGCGAGCCGGAACGCGCCCTGGCTCTGCTGGCCGAGGCGGCCGCCGCCGCCGTGGCCGAGGGCGCGGCGGCCGTGGTGCTGGGCGGGGCGGGGCTGGCCGGGCTGGCGCCGCGCCTGCAACCGCTGCTGCCGGTGCCCGTGCTGGACAGCCTGGAATGCCTGCTGCGCGTGGTGGTGCGGCCCCTGCCCGTGCCGCCGGGGCCGGGCCGCACGCCCACCACCGGCCTCTCCCCCGCCCTGGCCGAAGCCCTCGACATCCCCAGGGCACCTTGACCACCCGGGCGGGGCAGGGCAGGCAAACGGACATGTCCAAGCAAGACCTCGCCGCCCCGGCGCCGCCCTACCACGATCTTCTCGGTATCCGCCTCGTCGAATGGCGCGATGGCTTTGCCCGCGTCGTCTGCGACAGCGGGCCGGGCCACCTGAACCGCAGCGGCATCGTGCATGGCGGTGTCATCCTGTCGCTGATCGACCAGGCGGCGGCCTTCGCCGGCCTCTGGTGCAGCGTGCCCGGCCATATCCGCAAGGCGGTGACGATCGATCTCGATTGCCGCTTCACCGGCCAGGTCGCGGGCGGCGAGATCGTCGCCGAGGGCAAGCTGGTCTCGCGCGGGCGCAATATTTTCTTCGCCCGCACCGAGGTCTTCAACGACAAGGGCGAGATGGTGGCCTTCGGCTCCTCCACCCACCGCTGGCGCGCTGGCAGCGAGACGGTGGAAGGCAGCCCTGCTGCCTGATGGCGGGGTCCGGGGTGGCCCTGCCACCCCGGTGGAGGGGTTTGGGGAGGCAAACCCTCCCCAAAGGATTTACTGACGCGGCCCCATCGCCAAAATCCCGCCCCCAACCGCAAGAAACA
>NZ_JANFNY010000063.1 GCF_024437745.1 Roseomonas sp. GC11
GGACGACAATCCCGACCACCGCGAGCTGATGCGCGAGATCCTGCTGCCGCTCGGCTTCATTCTCTTCACCGCGCCGGGCCGGAGCCTTCGCCGCTGCTTCCCTGGCCGCCGCCCCCTTGGCCACCGCTGCCCTGGGCCAGGGCGGGGGAGAGGGTGGCGCCCCCCAGCCCGATCAGGGTGGCGGCGGTCAGGGCGATCATGCGTCGCATCGGGCGTTTCCTTCTGTCGTGGTGGGCTGTCGTGGCGGGGTTCCCCCCGGTAACGGCCCGCCGCGCGCCCGGGTTGCGCGAAAAAGCCGCGCGCGCCTTTGACCGCGCCCTGTCTTTGCGGCACTGTGCTTCTTTACCGCGGAACACCGCGCGACAGGCGCGCGGGCCGCGGCGATCCCGGAGAGAGACTCGCGTGATCCCCGCCCTGATGCCGACCTACAACCGTGCCGACCTCGCCTTCGAGCGGGGTGAGGGCGCCTGGCTGTGGACGGCGGATGGCCGACGATTCCTCGACTTCGGCAGCGGCATCGCCACCACCTCCATCGGCCATGCCCACCCGCACCTCGTGCAGACCATCGCCGAGCAGGCGGCCAAGGTGATGCACGTCTCCAACCTCTACCGCGTGCCGCAGGCGGAGCGCCTGGCCGCGCGGCTGGTCGAGAATTCCTTCGCCGACAGCGTCTTCTTCTGCAACTCGGGCGCCGAGGCGAATGAGGGCATGATGAAGGCCGTCCGCAAGTATCACGCGGAGAACGGCCACCCGGAGAAGTTCGGCTTCATCTGCTTCGAGGGCGCCTTCCACGGCCGCACCCTGGCCGCCCTGGCCGCCACCGGCAACGCCAAGTACCTGGAGGGCTTCGGCCCGGCGCCGGAGGGCTTCACCCACGTCCCCTTCGGCAACATGAACGCGGTGCGCGACGCCATCGGCCCGAACACCGCCGCCATCATGATCGAGCCGATCCAGGGCGAGGGCGGCGTGCGCCCGGCCGATCTGCGCTTCCTGCGCGACCTGCGCGCGGTGTGCGACGAGTTCGGCATCCTGCTCGCGCTCGATGAGGTGCAGACCGGCATGGGCCGCTCCGGCAAGCTCTGGGCCCACCAGTGGGCCGGGATCGAGCCGGATGTGATGTCCTCCGCCAAGGGCATTGGCGGTGGCTTCCCGCTCGGCGCCATCCTGGCGAAGGAAAAGGTGGCCCGGTATCTGAAGCCCGGCACGCATGGCACCACCTATGGCGGCAACCCGCTGGCCTGCGCCGCCGGCAATGCCGTGCTGGATGTCATCCTCGCCCCCGGCTTCCTGGAGCAGGTGGACCGTGTGGCCCGCCATCTCTGGCAGGGCCTGCTGGACCTCGCCGCCCGCCACCCGCAGGTGGCCAGCGGCGTGCGCGGCGCCGGGCTGCTGCTCGGCCTGCAGCTGGTGCCGGAGGTGACCAACAGCGAGCTCCAGGCCGCCGGCGTGGCCGAGGGGCTGCTGACCGTCGCCGCCGGGCAGAATGTCCTGCGCCTCGCCCCCTCCCTCATCATCACCGAGGCCGAGGTGGATCAGGCGCTGGAGATGCTCGACCGCGCGCTGCGCCGCGTCACCCCCTCCCAGGCGAAGGTGGCGGCCAAGTGAGCGTGCCCCAGTTGAGTCTGCCGGTGAAGAACGTCCTGCCGCGTGAAGGGGGGGCTGCGAAGCCCCCCCGCCACTTCCTGGAACTGTCGGATTTCGACCCCGCCACGCTGCGCCACATGCTGGACCTCGCCAGCCAGGCCAAGGCCGGGCGCATCCCGGAGAAGCCGCTGGCCGGCAAGTCGGTGGCGCTGATCTTCGAGAAGCCCTCGACCCGCACCCGCGTCTCCTTCGAGGTCGGCATCCAGAAGCTGGGCGGCCATGCCGTGGTGCTCTCCGCCCGCGACATGCAGCTCGGCCGGGGCGAGAGCGTGGCGGATACCGCCCGCGTCCTCTCCCGCTATGTGGACGCCATCATGCTGCGCACCGACAGCGTGGCGAAGCTGCGCGGCCTCGCCGAGCACGCCACCGTGCCGGTGATCAACGGGCTGACCGACGTCTCCCACCCCTGCCAGCTGATGGCCGACATCCTCACCTTCGAGGAGCATCGCGGCCCGGTGAAGGGCAAGGTCTTCGCCTGGACGGGCGATGGCAACAACGTGGCGCAGAGCTTCATCCAGGCGGCGGCGCGCTTCGACTTCACCTTGCGCCTCGCCACCCCGCCGGAGCTGGCGCCGCCGGCCCAGCTGGTGGACTGGGCGCGGCGCGAGGGCGCCCGCGTCGAGCTGACGGCCGACCCGGTGGCGGCCGTGCGCGGCGCCGACTGCGTGGTGACCGACACCTGGGTCAGCATGTCGGACGAGAAGGAGGGCGGGCCCTCGGCACGCCACAACATGCTCGCCCCCTACCAGCTCAACGCCGCGCTGCTGCAGCACGCGAAGCCCGAGGCCATCGTCCTGCACTGCCTGCCCGCCCATCGCGGCGAGGAGATCACCGAGGAGGTGATCGAGGGGCCGCAGAGCGTGGTGTTCGACGAGGCGGAAAACCGCCTGCACGCCCAGAATGGCGTGCTGCTCTGGGCCCTGGCGGGGCTATGACGGCGGGGCTGTGAGGGCCGGGGGATGGCAGGGGGGGTGAAAATCGCCCTGCGATACCCGGGCGCGACACAGGGTTAACGTTTACTCCACCCGAATGAGGGAAGACCTTGGGGTTCTCCTGCCCCAGGGAATTCCGCATGTCCATCTTCCGCACCTTCACCGCGCTGCCCCGCCGGTTGGGGGTGGTCTTCTGCCTGGTCGCCGTCACCTTCTGCGCGGTGATGGTGACAGGCGGCGTCATCACCGCGGTCATGCTGGACCGTATCCGCGAATCCCTGCTGGAGGACTCGCAGCTCGCGCTGGAGAGCAACCTCGGCACGCTGAAGGCGCTGCTGGCGCAGCAGGGGCGCGAATGGCGGCTGGAGGGGGACCAGCTGCTGCTCGACGGCAAGCCGCTGAACGGCCGCAACGAGGTGGTGGACACCGTGAAGGCCGTGGCTGGCGGCGTCGCCACCCTCTTCGCCGGCGATACCCGCGTCGCCACCAATGTGATGACGGCGGATGGCAAGCGCGCCGTGGGCACCAAGCTGGCCCAGGGGCCGGCTTACGACGCCGTCTTCCGCCGGGGCGAGACCTATCGCGGCGTCGCCACCATCCTCGGCGCCCCGCACCAGACGATCTATGAGCCGATCCGCGATACCTCCGGCCGTGTCATCGGCCTGTTGTTCGTCGGGCGCTCCCTGGCCTCGGTGGAGGCGCGCATCCTTGAGGTCGAGATCCACGGCATCATCGTGGGCGCCATTTCCCTGGTGGTGGTCGGGCTTTTCGCCTGGATGGCCACGGGGATGACGCTGAGGCCGCTGCGCGGGCTGGCCCAGGCGGTGCAGTCCATCGCCGAGGGGCGCTTCGACCTCGATCCGCCCTGCACCGACCGGCGCGACCTGCTGGGCGAGATCGGCCGCGCCGTGAAGAGCCTCGCCGAGGGCAGCCGGCAGGCCCGCGCCCTGGAGGCCGAGGCCGAGGCCGCCCGCCAGCGCAGCGCCGCCGAGCGGCGCCAGATGCAGCAGAGCCTCGCCGAGGAGATCGAGCAGGCGGTGGGCGGCGTTGCCCGCGCCCTCTCCACCGAGATGGCGAAGCTGGACCAGGCGGCGCATACCCTCTCCGAAGGCACCAGCCGCGCCCAGAAGGATGCCGGGGCGGTGGCCGACCGCAGCCGCAGCGCGACGCAGAACGTGCAGGCCGTGGCCACCGCCGCCGAGCAGCTTTCCGCCAGCATCGCCGAGATCAACCGCCGCGTCAGCCAGGGCGCCCAGGTGGCGCGCGCGGCGGTGGCGGCGGCCGGCACTTCCGACCAGACGGTGGCCGGCCTCTCCGCCGCCGCCGACCGCATCGGCGATGTGGTGAAGCTGATCGCCGATATCGCCGGGCAGACCAACCTGCTCGCCCTCAACGCCACCATCGAGGCGGCCCGCGCCGGCGAGGCGGGCAAGGGCTTCGCCGTCGTCGCCTCCGAGGTGAAGACGCTGGCCAGCCAGACGGCCAGGGCCACCGAGGAAATCGCCACCCAGATCGGCGCCATGCGCGGCGCCACCAATCAGGCGGTGCTGGCGGTGCGCGACATTGCCACCACCGTCAGCCGCATGGACGAGGTGACATCCGCCATCGCCGCCGCAGTGGAGGAGCAGGGCGCCGCCACCCAGGAAATCGCCCGCAATGCCGCCGCTGCCGCCCATGGCACCGAAGGCGCGGCGCAGAGCACCCTGGCCCTGACCGAGCATGTCACCCAGGCCGCCGATGCGCTGGGCGGCGTCCGCCAGGCCACCTCCGCCGTCGGCCAGCAGGGGGCCGCCCTCCAGCGCGAATTGTCCGGCGTGGTGGCCCGGCTGCGCGCCGCGTGATTGAGGTCTTGTTGTTATATAAGAAGCTTCTTTTTCTAAAGAAACAGAAGCTTTCTTTCAGGCTGCCGCCGTCTCCTGGCGCAGCGGGACGCTGACTGGAAAAAGTTTTTTGGTTCTTTTTTTTCAAAAAAAGAACATTTTCTCTTCCCCTTGCCTTCTCCCGCTTTGCGGAATCGCCAACCGGGCCTACCTATCCGGCACTGACCCTGAAGGCAGCGAAGATGCAGTTCGATGTCGTGATCGTCGGGGGCGGGCCTGCCGGCCTTTCCCTGGCCACTTCCCTCTCTGGCACCGGCCTTTCGGTCGCGGTGCTCGAACGCCAGGGCGAGGCCGCCCTGGCCGAGGCCGCCTTTGACGGGCGGGAGATCGCGCTCACCCACCATTCCATGGCGTTGCTGCGCCAGATGGGCGCCTGGGACCTCATCCCGGAGGAGAGCATCTCGCCGCTGCGGGAGGCGCGGGTGCTGAATGGCGGCTCCGCCTATGCGCTGCGCTTCGACACCACCGGGCGGGCGGAGGCGGAGCTGGGCAAGCTCGTCTCCAACCACAGCATCCGCCGCGCGCTCTACCGCACCGCCACGGCCAATCCGGATGTCACGCTGCTGGCGGGCGTCGCCGTTTCCGGCCTGCGCACCGGGCTGGAGGGGGCGGAGGTCACGCTGGAGGATGGCCGCCGCCTGCGCGCCCGCCTGCTGGTCGCCGCGGACAGCCGCTTCTCCGCCGCGCGGCAGGCGCTTGGCATCGGCGCGGAGATGCGCGATTTCGGCAAGCGCATGCTGGTCTGCCGCCTGCGGCACGAGGGGCCGCACCACGGCGTGGCCACCGAGTGGTTCGACTATGGCCAGACCATCGCCATGCTGCCGCTGAACGGCCATGAGTCCTCCGCCGTCATCACCCTGCCGCCCGAGGAGATGGCGCGTCTGGAAGCCATGCCGGAGGCCGCGTTCGGCGCCGAGGTGGCGCGCCGCTACCGCCAGCGCCTGGGGGCGATGGAACTGGTCAGCACGCGGCACGTCTATCCGCTGGTCGCCGTCTATGCCGAGCGCTTCGCCGCCACCCGCGCCGTGCTGCTGGGGGATACGGCGGTCGGCATGCATCCGGTGACGGCGCATGGCTTCAATTTCGGCCTGAGCGGGCAGGAGATCCTGGCCGGTGAGATCCGCGCCGCGCTCTCCGCCGGGCGGGACTTCGCGGCGCCGGATGTGCTGCGGCGCTATGCCCTGGCGCATCGCCGGGCGACGCGGCCGCTCTACCTCGCCACCAATGCCACGGCGCTGATCTACACCCACGACACGCCGCCGGCCCGCTTCGTGCGCAATTTGGCGCTGCGGCTGGGCAACCATCTCCGCCCGGTGCAGCAGCGCATCGTCTCCCACCTGATGGAGACGCGGAAGGCGGCCTGAGAGGCGGCCTGAGAGGCGGCTGGCAGGCTTCGGCGCCCCCATGCCCGCCATCCGGGAGGCCGCCGCGCCCCACGGCCCCGGGGCTTTGGGTCGCGGAGCGGCGGGGGACGCACTATCTAGGCATTTTGCAGCATTCAGGCCCCTGCCGCGTGACCGACCCGACCGAACCTTCCGCGACCCCTGCTTTCCTCAATCATGACCGCCCGCCCGTGCCGCATCTGACGGTGCCGCGCGGCGTGCAGCCCTTCCACCTGGAGCGCAAGCCGGTGCGCGGGCGCCTTGTGCGTCTGGGCCCGCTGGCCGATGCGCTGCTGACCCGGCACGAGAATCCGGAGCCGGTGACGGCCCTGCTCGGGCAGGCGCTGGCGCTGACCGCGGGCCTCGCCGCCGCGCTGAAGTTCCAGGGCAGCTTCAGCCTCCAGGCCAAGGGCGATGGCCCCATCTCCATGCTGCTGGCCGATTGCACCGATTCGGGCGCCCTGCGCGGCTATGCCCGGGCTGAGGCGGTGCCGGAGGGCGCGGCTGATGCCGCCGCCCTGCTGGGCAAGGGCTATCTGGCCTTCACCTGCGACCAGGGGCCGGAGATGGAGCGCTACCAGGGCATCGTCGCCATCGATGGCGCGTCGCTGGCGGAGATGACGGGGCATTACTTCGACACCTCCGAGCAGCTGGCGAGCCGCGTCTGGCTTTTCGCCGCGCGCATGGCGGCGGGCTGGCGCGCCTCGGCGCTGATCCTGGAGCGGGTGGCGGGCGCCGGCGGCATCGGCCCGGAGTTGGACGAGGCGGCGCAGCAGGATGCCTGGGAGACGGCGCTGGTCCTGGCCGGCACCATCACCGAGGCCGAGATGCTGGATGACACGCTGCTGCCCGAGCGGCTGCTGCACCGTCTCTTCCATGCCGAGGGGCTGGCGCTCGACCGGCCGCGCGCGCTGTCCTATGGGTGCCGTTGCTCCCGGTCCCGGCTGGCCTCCGTGCTGGCCGGCTTCGGGACGGATGATCTGGACCACATGGCCGAGGACGGGGTCATCACCATGACCTGCGAGTTCTGCAATGTCGGCTTCCGCTTCCAGCGGGACGAGGTGCAGGCGGCGTCCGGCCGGGGCTGACGCGAGAGAACCGCGAGAGAGACGGGGGAGTAGGACGCATCATGACGCCATCGCCGCGCCATTGGCAGACCGGGCGGATCACCCGCCGCGGGGCCGCCCTGCTGCTGCCCTTGCTGGCCGTGGCCTGCTCGGGGGATGACCCCGCGCCGGTCCTGGCCGCGCCGCCGGGCTATGGCTACCTGACGCCGCTGCGGCTCAATGTGCTCGACATCGACATTGTCGAGCCTGGGCCGATGCGCGCCGACCCCCCGGCGCCGCTCTCCCCGGCCGAACTGGCCCAGCGCATGGGGCGGGACCGGCTGGTGGCCGTCGGCACCACCGGCCGCGCCCGTTTCCTGGTGGAAAGCGCCACCCTGGCGCGGGAGCGCGCCACGGGGGGCGGCGTCTTCTCCCAGGCGACGGAGCGCCTGGCCGTGGCGCTGCGGGTGCGGGTGGAGGTGCTGGGCAATGATGGCCGGCGCGTTGGCTTCGCCGAGGCCGAGTCGCGCCGCACCGCCACGCTGATCGATGACGGCCCGGCCAGCCGCGCCCGCAATGCCGACCAGATCGTGCGGCAGGCGATGGACGACCTGAATGTGGAATTCGAGTTCCAGCTGCGCCGCAACCTGCGCGACTGGATCATGACCGGCGCGCCCAGTGCCCCGCTGCCGGCGCCGGTGATGCAGGAAGATCTCAGCCGGCCGAAGCCCTGAGGGGGGCTTCCCCGCCACCAGCGAAAACGTCCTGTTGGGTTTCCAAAGGCCTCAGGCCTTTGGTGGCCGCAAGGCACTGCCTTGCAGGTGTGAGAGGGGCGAAGCCCCTCTCACAAGGGTGCCGCCGCCGGGGGGTGCCGCCGCAGGGCCAGCCGGGCCGTTTGTGTTCAGCCCGGCGCCGCCTCGGGCCGCGCGTGCCAGGCGTGGCCGCCCTTGCCCTCCCGCTTGCAGCGATAGAGCGCGACATCGGCCAGTTGCAGCAGGCGGTCCAGATCCGCCGCATCCTGCGGATAGAGGCTGATGCCGATGCTGGCATCCAGGATGTGGCAGGCATTGCCGAGATGCAGCGGATGGGCGATGCGCAGCCGCAGCCGGTGGCACAGCAGGTCGATCTGCGCCGGGGTGCAGGGCGCGGGGAGCAGCAGGACGAATTCATCCCCGCCGATGCGGGCGGCGAAATCGCCGGGCCGCAGGCTGGCCCGCAGCAGTTCGGCGACACGGCGCAGTGCCTCATCCCCGGCGGAATGGCCGGCGGCGTCGTTGATCGGCTTGAAATTGTCGAGGTCGAGCACGGCCACCGCCACCGGCTGCCGGGGCGCGGCGGCCATCCGCTCCGCCCAATGCGCGCGCAGGCCGCGCCGGTTGGCCAGCCTGGTCAGGAAGTCCTCCTGGGCGAAGCGCAGCGCGGCCTGCTCCGCCTGCTTGGCGGGCGAGATGTCGGTGAAGGCGGCCAGGGCCAGGTTGAGCTGCGGCAGGATGATGCCCTGTTGCAGCACCGTCAGCACGCGGCCATCGGCGCAGAGCACGTCCAGTTCGAGGTTCAGCGTCTCGTGGTAGCGGGGCGGGTACAGCGGATCCCAGAGGCTGCGCCAGAGCGCGCAGGCCGTCTCCCGCTGCTGCGGGTTGACGTAGGTGCCCGCGATCCAGTCCTGCACATGCGCGAAATGGCCGGGCGAATAGCCGAAGGTCTCCCGGAAGGCGCGGTTCATGAAGAGGATGCGCCCCTCATGCAGCGAGGCCCAGCTGACCGGCACCGGCAGGGATTCGAGCAGCGCCATCAGGTCCGCCTGGGAGAAGGCGGCCTCGCCATCAAGGCTCTGAATCGCGTGCAGCGGCATCCCTGAGCGCCCCCCCATCCTCCTCATCATGTGAAGAGGGAGCGGAGACTAGGACGCGATGGTGAAGGCGGGTTTAACCCAACGGCAAGCCTGGGACGGCTTTGCGCGCGGTGCACCGGATGAGGAAAAGAGGGGGGATGGAGCGGGCGAAGGGAATCGAACCCTCGTCACTTGGTTGGGAACCAAGAGCTCTACCATTGAGCTACGCCCGCAGACCGATCGCTGCGTCGCAGAGGCTTGTAGCGTGCTCTTGTGCCTTCGGCAAGCCGGGCGTAAGGTCCGCCCACCCCCGAGGCGGGGTGCTCGCGATTTGTCCGGCCAGCTTGCGGCGAGCTTAAACAATCGCGCTAAACGGCCGTGCGGGGGGGCGTGCGCGTGCCCTCGCCCGACCGGGCCGGGTCTATCGCCAGATCCGAGAGTCGCCCGCCCGATGGCCAAGCCCAGTTCCGACCGACCGCTGCGCCCCGCCACCCTCCTGGTCCGCGGCGGGCAGATGCGCAGCAATTACGACGAGACGGCGGAGACGCTCTACCTGACCTCCGGCTTCGTCTATGACAGCGCACGGCAGGCGGAGCAGACCTTCACCGGCGAGGTCACGCATTTCCAGTATTCCCGCTTCGGCAACCCGACGGTGCAGATGCTGGAGTCGCGCATCGCGGCGCTGGAGGGGGCGGAAGCCTGCCGCGCCACGCCGACGGGCATGGCCGCCGTCCATGGCGCGCTGCTCTCCCACCTGAAGGCGGGGGACCGCGTGGTGGCCGCCCGCGCGCTGTTCGGCTCCTGCCACTGGATCATCTCCACCCTGCTGCCGCGCTACGGCATCGAGACCGAATTCGTCGATGGCGCGGATCTCGAGCAATGGAAGGCCGCCTTCCGCCGCCCCTGCCAGCTCGTGCTGCTGGAGACCCCCTCCAACCCGATGCTGGAGCTGGTGGACCTCAAGGCCGTCTGCGACATGGCGCATGAGGCCGGGGCGATCGTGGTGGTGGACAATGTCTTCGCCACGCCGCTGCTGCAGAAGCCGATGAAGTTCGGCGCCGATGTGGTGGTCTATTCCGCCACCAAGCATTTCGACGGCCAGGGCCGCGTCCTCGGCGGCGCCGTGCTGGGCAGCAAGAAGTGGGTGGAGGAGGTGCTGCAGCCCTTCCTGCGCAACACCGGCGCCGCCATCTCCCCCTTCAATGCCTGGGTCATCCTGAAGGGGCTGGAGACGCTGCACCTGCGCGTCCACGCCATGTGCCGCAGCGCCGCCGCCATCGCCCAGATGCTGGAGGAACGGGCGGAGATCGCCCGGGTCTTCTACCCCTACCTCGCCAGCCATCCGCAATACGCCCTGGCCAAGCAGCAGATGTCCGCCGGTGGCACGCTGGTCAGCTTCGCGCTGAAGGGCGGCAAGGAGGCAGCCTTCCGCTTCATGGACGCGCTGCGGGTGATCGATATTTCCAACAATCTCGGCGATTCGAAGAGCCTGATCACCCACCCCGCCACCACCACGCATATGCGCGTGGCGGCGGAGGAGCGGGCGCGGCTGGGCATCACCGATGGCGCGCTGCGCCTCTCGGTGGGCCTGGAGGATGTGGAGGACCTGGTGGAGGACATCGCCGCGGCGCTGGACGCCGTGGCCGGCAACCCGGCGCCGCGCAGGAAGCCGCTGGCGAAGCTGGTGGCCGAGGAGGCCGCCGCCCCCGTGAAGTCCGCCCCCGTTAAGCCCGCCCCGGTGAAGGCCGCCGCCGCCAAGGCCCCCAAGGCCGCCGCGCCGAAGCCCGCCGCCCCGCCGGCCACCGCGGCCAAGCCTGCCCGCCGCAAGGCGGCCGAGCCGGATCTCTTCCCCGAGCCGGCTCCGCGCCGCAAGCGCTGAGGGAAATGGCTGGCTTTTGAGAGGGGCTTCGCCCCTCTCAAACTCTCCCGACCAAAGGCCTGAGGCCTTTGGAAACCCATCTGCTGGCGCCTGTTGGAGGCAAAGCCCCCGCAAGGCGTCTGAGCCCCGTGCGGCCCTCGACGCGCTGTGCCGCGGGGCGCAGTATAAGGCGGGCCGCTTCCGCTCGGCCGCCGGCTTGTTTCCAGGGTGACTTGCCAGAGCGGCCCCGGGCCGCGCAGGGTAGCGACCATGTCTCAGCCGCCTCTCTTCACCGCCACCACGCGCGCGATCCGCGTTTCCGTCCGCGCCTTCTATCTTGAGGACCAGTCGAACCCGGAACAGTCGCATTTCGTCTGGGCCTACCGGGTGACGATCGAGAACCAGGGGCCGCGCACCGTGCAGCTCCTGCGCCGCAGCTGGGAAATCACCGATGCCCAGGGCCGCATGCAGCAGGTGAACGGCCCCGGCGTGGTGGGCGAGCAGCCGGTGCTGGAGCCGGGCGAGAGCTTCGAATACACCTCCGGCACGCCGCTCTCGACCCCCACGGGCTTCATGCGCGGCACCTATCACATGATTGAGACGGATAGCGGCGAGTCCTTTGACGTCGCCATCCCCGCCTTCAGCCTGGACAGCCCGCACCAGACCGGCGCCCTGCACTGAACGGCCCGCCCATGGCGCCCCAGGCGGCGGGCCACGCCGCTGCGGGCAGCCCTGCCCCGAGGGGAAAGCGCATGCCTCGCCCGCCGATTTGCCGCAGAAAGGCCAGGCCCGCGCCCATTGCGCGATCGCGGGACCGCGCCATGTGTTGCGCCGGATAGTGATTCCTTGGAAACCTCAGCGGAACAGCCCCCCGTGAACAAGCCCCTCACGCCTGCCCCGCAGCGCGCCGAGCCTGCCCTGACCGCCCACCGCCCCACCCGCGAGGAGGCCGAGGCCGCGGTCCGCACGCTGCTGCTCTGGGCCGGGGATGACCCGGCGCGCGAAGGCCTCGTCGACACTCCCGCCCGTGTCGCCCGCGCCTATGAGGAATTCTTCTCCGGCTATCGCGAGGACCCCGTCGAACTGCTCGCCCGCTCCTTCGAGGAGACGGAGGGCTACGATGAAATGGTGGTGCTGCGCGATATCCGGCTGGAGAGCCATTGCGAGCACCACATGGTGCCGATCATCGGCCGCGCCCATGTCGCCTACCTGCCGGCCGGCCGCGTCGTCGGCATCAGCAAGCTGGCCCGCGTGGTGGAGGCCTATGCCCGCCGCCTGCAGATCCAGGAAAAGCTGACCTCGCAGATCGCCAACAGCATCAACGACGTGCTGCAGCCGCGCGGTGTCGCCGTTCTGATCGAGGCCAGCCACCAGTGCATGACCACGCGCGGCGTCCACAAGCCGGGCGTCAGCATGATCACCAGCCGCATGCTGGGCGCTTTCCGCGAGGATGCCGGCCTGCGCCGTGAATTTCTTTCTCTGACCCGTGGCGGCACTCCCGCGCCCGAAGCCTGAGCAAGGCTGTTACACCCCCGCCCCACAGCGACTGACAGATGGGTTTCCAAAGGCCTCAGGCCTTTGGTGGGGAGAGTTTGAGAGGGGCGAAGCCCCTCTCAAGAGCAGGCGCAGCGCCGCCAGATCTTAGGCCCAGATCTCAGGCATGGCCGGCATGGCCGGAGAGCAGCAGCGGGTCCACCCGCAGCTTGGCCAGCGCCATCCGCCATTTGTCATCCGGCGTGCCGCCGAACAGCAGCGACTCATCCGCCGGCACGTTGAGCCAGGCATTGCGGAGCATTTCATCCTCCAGCTGCCCAGGCCCCCAGCCGGCATAGCCCAGCGCCAGCAGACCGAGGCGCGGCCCGCCCCCCCCGGCGATCGCCTTCAGGATGTCCAGGCTCGCGGTCAGCGCCACGCCGCCCGTCACCTGCAGGCTGCCCTCGCTCGCCCAGTCATTGGTGTGCAGCACGAAGCCGCGCCCGCCCTCCACCGGCCCGCCGGCCATCAGCCGGATCTGCCGCTGCGGCGGCGTGGGCTCCACCTCCAGCTGCTTCATCAGCTCCTCGAAGCTGATATTGCTCAGCGGCTTGTTCAGCACGATGCCCATGGCGCCATCCGCCGAATGCGCGCACAGGCAAATGACGGTGCGGACGAAGCGCGGATCCTGCATCCCCGGCATGGCCACCAGAAGCTGCCCGCCCAGATAGCCGGCCTGCATCGTCCCGGGGCGCGCGCCGCGCGGGCGGCCGCCAAAAGCCTCGGGGATTTCGTCCTCACGTGCGCGTCGTGCCATGGCCGATAGAAATGGCGGGCGGCGCGGCGCGGCGCAAGCACCGACCGCCTTCGCCGCGCATGCCACGTTGACAGCCCGCGCCCCGCCGTGAAATGCCGGGCTGCCCCGAGGAAGGAAAACCTCCATGACCATCCAGTCCGGCGAGACGATTCCCGCCCTGACCCTGACCCAGGCCACCGCCGAAGGCCCCCGCGAGCTGACCACCGACGCCCTGTTCGGCGGCAAGACCGTGGTGCTCTTTGGCGTGCCGGGTGCCTTCACCCCCACCTGCTCCGCCCGCCACCTGCCGGGCTTCCTCCAGAACCTGGAGGCGCTGAAGGCCAAGGGCGTCGATGCCGTGGCCTGCATGGCCGTGAACGACCCCTTCGTGATGAACGCCTGGGCCAAGGACCAGGGCGTCGAAGGCGCGATCACCATGCTCGCGGACGGCTCCGCCGCCTTCACCAAGGCGCTCGGCCTGGAATTCGACCTGACGGCGCGCGGCCTCGGCCTGCGCTGCCAGCGCTTCGCCCTGGTGGCGAAGGACGGCAAGGTGAGCCACATCGCCATCGAGGCGGCGGGCGCCTTCGAGGTCTCCAGCGCCGAGGCGGTGCTGGCGGCGCTCTGAGGCGTCCAGCAGGGGGCTCCGCCCCCTGCGACCCCCGCCGGGGGGACAGGGTCCCCCCATGTTTCCTTTGGGGACCCCGCCATCAGTGTCGCGTCCCGCCTAAACGGCAGACGGCGGCAGCCTGAAAAAATCACTCGAGAAAGCGGTGTTCCTGGCCGCGGTAGAAGGGGAGGGGGCGGGTGGCGCGCTCGGCTTCCGGCATGGCCAGCCAGGCGCGGAATTCCACCAGCACCCGCGCCGTGATCGGCGCCAGGGGCAGGGCCAGCACCTCGTCCAGGGGGCGGTAGGCCAGATCCTCCAGCTCGCCCGAGCCCTGCAACCGGCCTTCCGCCACCTCGGCCGGGGCGATCAGGAAGCGGGCATTGAAGCGGATCGGCTGCGCCGCCGGCGTCACCGCCCGGCAGAGATAGGCCAGCACGTCCAGATGCGGCGCGGCCCCGCCCAGGCGCAGCCCCGTCTCCTCCTCCAGCTCCCGCGCGGCGGCGATGGCCAGGGCGCGTGCCAGGCGCGGCGGCGCCCGGCGCTCCAGCGCGGCGCGCGTGTCGGGGCGCAGCTCGGCGGCGGCGGGCGCGGCGCGGTCCGCCAGATCCACCCGCCCGCCCGGAAACACCAGCCGGTTGGGCATGAAGCGATGCCCGGCGGCGCGCTGGCCCATCAGCACCTCCACCCCCGCGGGCGTCGCGCGCCACAGCAGCAGGCTGGCGGCGTGGCGGGGGAAGACCGGGCGGGGCAGGCCAGGACTGGAAGAAGCAGGACCGGAAGAAACAGGGCGCGACATCGCCGCAGCGTGGCACCCCGCGTGCCACGCGGAAAGATGCCAACTTCTTGACAAGCGGGGGGTGCGGGCGCATCTGCCGAAAGCGGACGAGATTGGTCCGCTTTCAGGAGAGGTCCGCGTGTTGCGGCTGTCGAAACTGACCGATTACGCCGTCGTGGTGTTGTCGCGGCTGGAGGCCGAGGGCGGGGTGCAGACCGCGCCGGGCCTCGCCGCCGCCACCGGCATCGCCGAGCCGACGGTGGCCAAGGTGCTGAAGCATCTCGGGCATGCCGGGCTGGTCGAGGGGCTGCGCGGTGCCCGGGGCGGGTATCGCCTGGCGCGCCCGCTCTCGGCCATCCCGCTCTCCGACGTCATCTGTGCCATTGATGGGCCGATCGCGCTCACCGCCTGCGTCGATGGCGCCACCGGCGGCTGCGAGGCGGAAACCCTCTGCCCCGTGCGCGGCCGCTGGGACCCGGTGAACGAGGCCATCCGCGCCGCGCTCTCGGCCATCAGCATGGCCGACCTCGCCGGGCCGCGCGGCGGCTCGGCCCGCTGCCGCCCCGCTTCCGTGCTGTCCGCCCCCGCACTGTCTGCCCCTCCGCTTTCCGCCCCTCCGCTTTCCGCCCCTGCGCCTTCCACCCCTGCCGCTGCCATGGCGGCCTCACTGCCTGCCGCCGAGTAGGATCACCACCATGCCTGCCGTCACCGAGACCATCGACGCCGTCCAGTCGGTCACCCAGGGAACCTACAAGTACGGGTTCGAGACCGAGATCGACATGGAGTTCGCCCCCAAGGGGCTGAACGAGGACATCGTCCGCTTCATCAGCGCGAAGAAGGAGGAGCCGGCATGGCTCCTGGAGTGGCGGCTGAAGGCCTTCGCCCTGTGGAAGACGATGGAGGAGCCGCGCTGGCCCGCCGTCTCCTATCCGCCGATCGACTACCAGGATGCCTATTACTACGCGGCGCCGAAGCAGACGGTGAAGCCGAAGTCGCTCGACGAGGTCGATCCCGAGCTGCTGCGCACCTATGAGAAGCTCGGCATCCCGCTGAAGGAACAGGCCATCCTGGCCGGCGTCGAGGGCGCGGGGGAGACCCCGGCCGAGGGCGGGCGCATGCCGGTGGCCGTCGATGCCGTGTTCGACAGCGTCTCCGTCGCCACCTCCTACAAGGAGCGGCTGGCGAAGGAGGGCATCATCTTCTGCTCCATCTCCGAGGCGGTGCGCGAGCACGCGGAGCTGGTGCGCCAGTATCTCGGCAGCGTGGTGCCGCAGGGCGACAATTTCTTCGCCGCGCTGAACAGCGCGGTCTTCACCGATGGCAGCTTCGTCTACATCCCGAAGGGCGTGAAATGCCCGATGGAGCTGTCCACCTATTTCCGCATCAACGCCAAGAGCACCGGCCAGTTCGAGCGCACGCTGATCATCGCCGATGAGGGCGCCAGCGTCTCCTACCTGGAGGGCTGCACCGCGCCGATGCGCGACGAGAACCAGCTGCACGCCGCCGTGGTCGAGCTGGTCGCGCTCGACGATGCCAGCATCAAGTACAGCACGGTGCAGAACTGGTACCCGGGCGACGAGAACGGCAAGGGTGGCATCTACAACTTCGTCACCAAGCGCGGCGCCTGCCGCGGCCGCCGCTCCAAGATCTCCTGGACGCAGGTGGAGACCGGCTCCTCGATCACCTGGAAATACCCCTCCTGCATCCTCCAGGGCGATGATTCGGTGGGCGAGTTCTACAGCGTCGCCATCACCAACAACCGCCAGCAGGCCGATACGGGGACGAAGATGTTCCATATCGGCCGCAACACCCGCTCGACCATCGTGTCGAAGGGCATCAGCGCCGGCTTCGGCCAGAACACCTATCGCGGCCTGGTGAAGATCAGCCCGAAGGCCAGCGGCGCGCGCAACTTCACCCAGTGCGACAGCCTGCTGATCGGCGACCAGTGCGGCGCCCATACCGTGCCCTACATCGAGAACCGCTGCATGACGGCCAAGGTGGAGCACGAGGCGACGACCAGCCGCATCGCCGAGGACCAGCTCTTCTACTGCCGCCAGCGCGGCCTCTCGGAGGAGGATGCGGTGGGCCTCATCGTCAACGGCTTCTGCCGCGAGGTGCTGAAGGAGCTGCCGATGGAATTCGCCGTCGAGGCGCAGAAGCTGCTGCAGATCAGCCTGGAAGGCTCGGTCGGCTGAGGCCCGCCTCAGCCCTCCCCCCCGCCACCCGGCGAGATCCGCGAGACGAGATTCCGGCGCCCCCGCGCCGACTGCCAGAAGGGCGGCCCCCTGCCGCCCACCGAGGACGGAACTGGAATACGAAGATGCTGAAGATCGAAGGTCTGTGCGCCGAGGTCGAGGGCAAGCCGATCCTGAAGGGGATCGACCTGGAACTCCCCGCCGGCGAGATCCACGCCATCATGGGGCCGAACGGGGCCGGCAAGTCCACCCTCTCCTACCTGCTGGCGGGGCGCGAGGGCTATGAGGTCACCGGCGGCAGCGTCACCTTCCACGGCCAGGACCTGCTGGCCATGGAGCCGGAGGAGCGCGCGGCGGCCGGCCTCTTCCTCGCCTTCCAGTATCCGGTCGAGCTGCCGGGCGTCGGCAACGCCAATTTCCTGCGCACCGCGCTGAACGCCATCCGCCGCTCCAAGGGCGAGGCGGAGCTGGATGCCATGCAGTTCCTCAAGCTGGCGCGCACCCGCATGAAGGCGCTCTCCATGCCGGAGGACATGCTGAAGCGCGGCGTCAATGTCGGCTTCTCCGGCGGCGAGAAGAAGCGCAACGAGGTGCTGCAGATGGCGCTGCTGAACCCCAGCCTCGCCATTCTCGACGAGACGGATTCCGGCCTCGACATCGACGCGCTGCGCATCGTGGCCGATGGCGTGAACGCCATGCGCGGGCCGGGCTTCTCCTCCCTCGTCATCACCCATTACCAGCGCCTGCTCGACTATATCGTGCCGGACAGGGTGCATGTGCTGATGGATGGCCGCATCGTGCAGAGCGGCGGGCCGGAGCTGGCGAAGCAGCTGGAGGCCACCGGCTATACCGCGGTGCAGGCCGCATGAGCGCCGCCATGGTCCAGACGGCGGTCCAGACGGGGGCCGCGGGCTTCCTGCACCGCTATGAGGGGCTGCGCGCCCGGCTGCCGGGGCAGGGCCTGCCCTGGCTCGCGGCGCTGCGCGAGCGCGGCATCGCCGCCTTCCGCGCCCAGGGCCTGCCGACGCGCCGGGTCGAGGCGTGGAAATACACCGACCTCGCCCCCGTGGCGCAGGCCGCCTTCGAGGAGCCGCTGACCGCGGTCGATGGCGCGCTGGCCCTGCCGCGCGCGGCGGCGCCGAAGCGCGTCGTCTTCGTCGATGGCCGCTACCGCGCCGATCTCTCCGATGCCGGCGCGCCGGTGCGGAGCCTCGCCGCGCATCTGCCGGCGGCGGAAGGGCTGCTCGGCAGCGTCGCCCGCATCGACGACGTGCCGCTCGCCGCGCTGAACACCGCCCTGTTCGAGGATGGCGCGCTGATCGACCTCGGCCCCGGCGAGGATGGCGGGGTGGTCGAGATCCTCTCCGTGACCCTGGCGGAGCGGCCGGTGGCCGTGCATCCGCGCCACCTCGTCCGCCTGGCCGAGGGCGCGAAGCTGGTGCTGATCGAGCGCGCCTGGGGCCATGGCGGCAGCCGCGCCCTGCACAGCCCCGTTTGGGAATTCTCCGTCGGTGCCGGCGCGCATGTCACCCATGCCCGGCTCCAGCAGGAGGCGGCGGCGAGCCTCCACCTCGCCACCACCTTCGCCCGCGTGGCGGCGGGCGGCACCTATGACAGCTTCCTGCTGCATGCCGGGGCGAAGCTCGCGCGCTCGGAGGCGCATGTGGTGCTGGCCGGGCCGCGCGCCGCGGCGCATCTGAACGGCGCGCAGCTGCTGGCCGATGGCCAGCATGGCGACTGCACCACCTTCCTCGACCACGCGGCGCCGGATTGCCCGAGCCGCCAGACGGTGAAGACGGTGCTCTCCGGCAAGTCGCGCGGCGTCTTCCAGGGCAAGATCCATGTCCATCAGGTCGCCCAGCGCACCGATGGCTACCAGATGAACCAGGCCCTGCTGCTCTCCGACCAGGCGGAGATCGACAGCAAGCCGCAGCTGGAAATCTACGCCGACGACGTGAAGTGCAGCCACGGCGCCACGGTGGGCGCGCTGGACGAGACGCAGCTTTTCTACCTGCGCGCCCGCGGCATCCCCGAGGCGGCGGCCCGCGCCATGCTGATCGAGGCCTTCCTCCAGGAAGCCGTCGAGGCGGTGGCGGATGAGACGGCGCGCGCCGCCCTCGCCGAGGCCGTGGCCGGCTGGTGGGAGAAGGTGGCGTGAGCGGCGCGGCGGAAGCGCCGGCGGTCGCGGCCAGCGCGGCCGCGGCCAGCGTGGGGGCTGGCAGCGAGGCGGCGGGTGGCTTCGATGTCGCCCGCATCCGCCAGGATTTCCCGATCCTGTCGCAGAAGGTGCGGGGCAAGGATCTCGTCTTCCTCGACTCCGGCGCCTCCGCCCAGAAGCCGCGTGCCGTCATCGAGGCGATGACGCGCATGCTGGAAAGCCGCTATGCCAATGTGCATCGCGGCGCCTATTTCCTCTCCGAGAGCGCGACCGAGGCCTATGAGGCGGCGCGCCGCGCCGTCGCCGGCTTCCTCAACGCGGCGAGCGAGCGGGAGATCGTCTTCACCGGCTCCTCCACCGCCGCCATCAACCTCGTGGCGCACAGCTACGGGCGCGGCGTGCTGAAGCCGGGGCAGGCGGTGCTGGTCTCCGAGATGGAGCACCACGCCAACCTCGTGCCCTGGCAGATGCTCAAGGCCGCGCAGGGCATCGAGCTGCGCGTGGCGCGCGTCACCGAGGCGGGGGAACTCGACCTCGCCGATGTCGAGGCCAAGCTGGCCGATGGGCGGGTGGGGCTCTTCGCCGTCACCCACATGTCCAACGTGCTGGGCACGGTGACGCCGGCGGAGCGCCTCGCCCATCTCGCCCATGCGCATGGGGCGAAGCTGCTGCTCGACGGCTCGCAGGCCGCCGTGCACCGCCGTGTCGATGTGCAGGCGCTGGGCTGTGATTTCTACGTCTTCACCGGCCACAAGCTCTATGGCCCCACCGGCATCGGCGTGCTCTGGGCGCGCCTCGGCCTGTTGGAGCAGATGCCGCCCTTCCTCGGCGGTGGCGACATGATCAGCGAGGTGACGCTGGAGGGCTTCCTTCCGGCGCCCGTGCCGGCGAAGTTCGAGGCGGGCACGCCGCCGATCGTCGAGGCCATCGGGCTGCACGCCGCCATCGACTATGTGCAGGCCATCGGCATGCCCGCCATCGAGGCGCATGAGCGCCGGCTGGTGGACCATGCCATGGCGCGCCTCGCCCCCATCGAGGGGCTGAGGCTGCTCGGCCGGGCGCAGGATCGCGGCGGCGTCTTCGCCTTCGCGCTCGACAACGCGCATGCCCATGACCTGGCGACATTGCTGGACCGCGTCGGCATCGCCGTGCGCTCGGGCCGCCATTGCGCCGAGCCGCTGCACGCCCGATTTAACGTGGAGAGCACCTGCCGCGCCTCCTTCGGCCTCTACACCACGGAGGACGAGGTGGATTACCTCGCCGAGGCGCTGGGCAAGGCGCGGGAGTTCTTCCGCTGATGTTCGACGATCTGCGCGATCTCTACCAGGAAGTCATCCTGGACCATGGCCGCAAGCCGCGGAACTTCCGCCGGCTGGAGGAGGCCGACCGCGAGGGCCGCGGCGACAACCCGATGTGCGGCGACCGCATGCAGCTTTGGGTCAAGCTGGCCCCGGACGGGCGGCTGGCCGATATCGCCTTCCAGGGCAAGGGCTGCGCCATCTCCATGGCCAGCGCCAGCCTGATGACGGAGACGGTGCGCGGCAAGACCCCGGACGAGGCGCGCGAACTGGCCGGCAAGTTCCGCGAACTGGCGATGACCGGCCAGTGCCCCGAATGCGGCGCCAGCCTGGAGGAGGAGATGGAGCGCCTCCAGGTCCTGGGTGGCGTCGCCGAGTTCCCGAGCCGGGTGAAATGCGCGACGCTCGCCTGGCACACGCTGGTGGCCGCGCTGGATGGCAATGGCAAGGAGGCGAGCAGTGAGTGACGGCACCACCACCGAGGCACCCGCCGCCGCTGGGGCTGCCCCCCATGGCGCCCCCCATGGGGCATGGACGCCGGAGGGCGAGACCGCGCCGCGCCTCTCCGAGGATGCGGTGATCGGCGCCATCGCCACCGTCTACGACCCTGAGATCCCGGTGAACATCTACGAGCTTGGCCTCGTCTATGCGCTGGAACTGGGCGAGGCGGGGGCGGTGAAGGTGGAAATGACGCTCACCACCCCTTCCTGCCCCTCGGCCCAGGAGCTGCCGGGGCAGGTGGAGGAGGCCATCCGCGCCCTGCCCGGGGTGAAGGATGTGGCGGTGGAAATCGTCTGGGACCCGCCCTGGGACCCCTCGCGCATGAGCGAGGATGCCCGGCTGGCCCTCAATATGTTCTGAACCCCGGAGGATCGCATGAGCACCACGACTGCCCCGCGTGCCGCCCGTGCCCTGCCGCCGCTGATGCAACTGTCCGATGCGGCGGCGGAGCGGCTGCGCGCCCTCTATGCCGGCGGCCAGGAAGGCCGGCTGCTGCGCATCGCCGTCAAGACCAAGGGCTGCTCCGGCATGGCCTATGACCTGAGCTGGACCGACAGCCCGGCGCCGAGCGACGAGGTGATCACCGACAAGGGCCTCACCGTGCTGGTGGACCGCAAGGCGACGCTGTTCCTGATCGGCACCATCATGGATTACGAGGTGAAGGCGATGTCCGCCGGCTTCACCTTCACCAACCCCAATGAGAAGGGCCGCTGCGGCTGCGGCGAGAGCTTCCACGTCTGAGCGGCTGTTCGCGTTGTCCTGAGAGGGGCTTTGCCCCTCTCAGCCCTGCAAGGCAGCGCCTTGCAGCCACCAAAGGCCTGAGGCCTTTGGAAACCCAACGGAAGGCGGGTGCAGGGGACCCTGTCCCCTGCTGGGGGTTGAGGGGGCAAAGCCCCCTCAAGGCTTCAGCCCTCCAGCCACTCCACCTTGCCGTCCTCCAGATTGTAATAGGCGGCGGCGACGCGCAGTTTGCCATCCTTCACCAGCGGCGCGAGGCTGGATTCCCCCTCGCGCAGGCGCCTGGCGGTGCGGCGGGCATGGGCGCGCACCGTCTGGTCCAACAGGTCGCCCCCGGCGGCGCGGGCCTCGGGCACGGCGGCCAGGATGGGGTCCACCATCGGCTCCAGCGCGCCGGGCAGGGCGGCGCCCTTCTCCGCCACTTCCAGCGCCGCGCCGACGGCGCCGCATTTGGCGTGGCCCAGCACCACCACCAGCGGCACGCCCAGCGCCAGCACCGAATATTCCAGGCTGCCCAGCCCGGTGGGGGAGAGGGTATTGCCCGCCACGCGGGTGACGAAGACCTCGCCCAGCCCGGCGGAGAAGGTCAGTTCGGGCGAGACGCGGCTGTCGGCGCAGCCGAGGATGGCGGCGAAGGGCGCCTGCCCGCCGCTCAGGGCGTGGCGGCGCGCGGCGGAAATATCGGGGCGGGTGGCGTCATCGGCGACGAAGCGGCGGTTGCCCTCCTGCAGCCGCGCCAGGGCCTGGGCCGGGGTCAGCTCGGTCTTTGGCAGGCCACCGGCGGCGCGGGCCGGGCGGAAGGGGGCGAGCGCCACCGCGGCGCAGGCGGCGCAGAACATCCCGCCCAGGTGGCGGCGCGAAAGCTGGGTCATCGGCAAGGCTCCGAAAGGAAGGCGCCGCATCCTTCCCAGCCCCTGCTTAACGCCGCCTGAACCCGTCAGCCTCCTGATGGCGGGGTCCCCAAAGGAGATATGGGGGGACCCTGTCCCCCCGGCGGAGGGGTGCGGGGAGGCGGCGCCTCCCCGCCGCGTTCAGATGGCGCTGCTCCAGGGCGCCGGCACCAGCCGGTAGCCGCTGCCTTCCTTCACGACATGGCCATTGGCCGGGAAGGGGAAGTGATACCCGACGCAGCGCACCCGGTCCGTCGCCACCTGGTCGAACAGCCGGCGCCGGGTGGCCTCGGCCATCGGGGCATCCATGTCGAAGATCAGGTGCCAGCCCGGATTCTCCAGGTTGAAGGTCGGATGATTGGTGACATCGCCCAGGATCATCACCTGCGCATCGCCATCGGCCAGGAGGTAGCTGGTATGCCCCGGCGTGTGCCCGAAGGTGGCGATGGAACGGATGCCCGGCGCCACCTCCGCCCCCGGCGCGATGCGGCGGATCCGCGCCTGATAGGGCGCGAAGCGGCGGCGCACATTGGCGAAGGCCCCCTTCATGGCCTCCGGCGCGCGGCTGGCCTCGCCCTCATCCATCCAGAAGGCCCATTCCGGTTCCGGCACCACGATCTCGGCATTGGCGAAGACGGGCTTGCCCTCGGCATCGGTCAGGCCGGTGATGTGGTCGCCGTGGAAATGCGTCATGACGATCAGCGTCACCTGCTCCGGCGCCAGACCGGCGGCGCGGAGATTGGCGGGGATATTGCCCGCCGTGGCGCCGAGCTGCCCGCCCGTGCCGGTGTCGAACAGCACCAGCCCCTGCGGCGTCTCCAGCACGGTGACGGTGTAGGGGATGTCCAGATGCGCGGTGGGCATGAAGGCGCCGCGCAGGGCGGCCTCCACGGCGGCGGGCTCGGCGTTGCGGACGAAGCCCTGGGCCGGGTTGGGGCGGCGGCCGAAGCCGTCATTCACCACCGTCACCACCCGCCCGCCGAGGCGGAAGCGGTAGAAGCCCGGCGCCTGGAATGGCGTGGCGGGGGAGGGCGCGGCTGCGCCCTGGGCCTGATTCTGGGCTAGGGCCGGCAGCGCCGGGGCCAGCGCGGCGGCGGCGCTGGCGGTGAACAGGGTGCGTCGGTCGAAGCTCATCCTCATCCCTCCCTTGGGCGCGGGGCTGCGCCGTGCAGAGGGTGGGGGCTCTGCCGCTCCGGTCAAGCGTCCTGGCCGGTTCTTCCGCGCGCGCGGCGCTATTTCCCGCGCGCGAAGACCACCACCGCCTCCAGCTGCGTGGACCACAGGAACTGGTCGATCGGCGTCGCCCGCGCCACGCGGAAGCCGGCGGCGTGCAGCAGCTTCGCATCCCGCGCCAGCGCCACCGGGTTGCAGGAGACATAGATGATGCGGGAGAGCGTGCTTTTCGCCAGGGCCGGCATCTGCTCAGCGGCGCCGGCGAAGGGCGGGTCCAGCACCAGGGCGGCGTAGCCCTCCAGCTCCTTCACCGCCAGGGGCTGGCGCACGAGGTCGCGCCGCGTGGCGGTGACGCGCCCGCCCGCCTTGCGCGCCGCCGCGTCCAGCGCCGCCACGGCCTCCGCCGCGCCCTCGAAGGCCACCACCCGCGCCTTCTCCGCCAGCGGGAAGGAGAGGGTGCCAAGCCCGGCATGCAGCTCGGCGATGCGGGCCTTGCCCGTCAGCTTCGGCAGGCCCTCCAGCACGGCGGCGATGATGGCGGCCTCCCCCTGCGGCGTGGCCTGGAGGAAGGCGCCCGGCGGCGGCGCCACGCTCACCCCGGCGAAGCGGAGGGAGACGGGGCCAAGCTGCGCCAGCGTCTCGGTGGCCTGGCCCTTCAGCGGCCCGCCGGCGATGCGCGGCAGGCCATGCCGCGCGGCGAAGGCGGCCAGCGTGGCGCGCTCCTGCGTGCCGGGGGTGCCATCCAGCCGCAGCAGCAGGTCCGGCCCGCTCTCCAGCAGGTTCAGCACGGCCGAGCCCTCCCGCCGGAAGGCCGGCAGGCCGCGCAGCAGCGCCCGCAGCGGGTCGAACAGCGCCACCAGCGCCGGGTCCAGCACGGCGCAGCGCGTCAGATCCTCCACCGCCGCGCCGCCGCGCGCGTGGAAGCCCAGGATGACGCTGCCATCCGGCCGCCGGCGCAGCGCCAGATCCGCCCGGCGGCGGGTATCGGCGGGGGTGGTGCGGGTCTCCTCCACCGGGGCGCCGTGGAAGCCGGCGCGGGAAAGCGCCTCGGCCAGACGGTCGCGCTTCCAGGCGGCATAGGGGGCCAGGGACCAGTGTTGCAGCGCGCAGCCGCCGCAGGGGCCGAAATGCGGGCAGGCGGGGGCGACCCGGTCGGGGCTCGGGGTCAGCACCACGGGGCCATCCGGGCGGACCACCTCACCCGGGAGGACGCCCGGGATGTAAAGCCGCCCGCCATCCGGCGCCGTCGCCACGCCATCGCCGGCGGCGCCCAGCGCCTCGATCGTTACCTGCACGGGAAGAGATTCCTTGAGAAAAGAAGAGGCAAGGGGGGCTTTGCCCCCCTTGGACCCCCCACCAGGAAACCGGGTTTCCTGGACCTGCCGGCAGATGGCCGCTCGCAGGGGGGCGCGTCAAGCCTCAGCGCGGGGCCAGGCTGCGGGCAAGGAAGGCGCGGACGCGCCGGAAACTATCCTCGGCGGCGGCGGCGTCATACTGCATGGCGTGGCCTTCCGAGCTGCGGCGCTGCGTCAGGGTCGGGTTGTCGAAGCTGTGCACCACGCCAGGATAGGTCTGCACCGTCACGTCCTTCCGGCCGACAAGCGTGGACTGGAAGCTGCGGCAGGTGCGGGCGGGGTAGCTCCAGTCGTCATCCTCCCCGGCCAGGGCGAGCATGGGGATATCGCCCTGCCGCGCCGGCTCGCGGCAGGGGCCGTAATAATTCACCACCGCGCGGATCAGGCCGCCGGACTGCGCCTCGAACTCGCGCAGGGCCAGGGTGGCGGCGGTGGCGCCGCCATGCGAATTGCCGAGAACGCCAATGCGCCCGGCATCCACCCGCGGCACCGCCGCCAGCCAGCGCGCGGCGGCGATGGCATCCCCCGCGCGGTCGAAGCGCGTCACCAGCGGCTGTTTGTCAGGCGGGCAGACGCTGCCGGTGCCGCGCGGCTTCAGGCTGTCCACCGTCAGGCTGCCATAGCCCCATTCCAGCAGGCGCTTCGCCCAAAGGGTCTGGTTGGAGCCAAGCCCGCCACAGCCATGCAGCAGGATGACCACAGGGTGCGGCCCAGGCCCGGGCGGCAGGCGCAGCCAGCCGGGCAGGGGCTGCGGTGCGGTGCGCGCACCCGCCACCGGCACGGGCGGGATCTGCACCGGGCCATCGCCCTGGACGCTCTGCGGCACGGTCTCGGCGGAGGAGTATTCGGCAGGCGCGGCACAGGCGGCCAGCAGGGCGGCCAGCAGCAGGAGAAGGCAGCGAGGCATGGAGAGACCCGGGCGGCAAGGGAGGCCCAGGCTAGGAAAATTCAGGGGAGAAGGGAGGGGTTCTTTTTTGAAAAAAAGAACCAAAAAACTTTTTCCGGTTGGCGTCCCGCCTCAGGCCTGAAGCGGGACGCCAAGCTGAAAAAAATTAGCTGCCGAAGGCGTTCAGCCCGGTCTGCGCGCGGCCGAGGATCAGCGCGTGCACGTCATGCGTGCCTTCATAGGTGTTCACCGCCTCCAGATTCATGACGTGGCGGATGACATGGTACTCATCGGCGATGCCGTTGCCGCCATGCATGTCGCGGGCGACACGGGCGATGTCGAGCGCCTTGCCGCAGGAATTGCGCTTGCAGAGGCTGATCATCTCCGGCGCCACGCGGTGCTCGTCGAAAAGGCGGCCGAGGCGCAGCACGGATTGCAGGCCAAGGGTGATCTCGGTCTGCATGTCGGCCAGCTTCTTCTGGATCAGCTGGGTGTTGGCCAGCGGGCGGCCGAACATCTTGCGCTCCATGGTGTAGGAGCGGGCGGCATGCCAGCAGAACTCGGCGGCGCCGAGCGCGCCCCAGGCAATGCCATAACGCGCGCGGTTGAGGCAGGAGAACGGACCCTTCAGCCCCTTCACATCCAGCCTGTTCTCCTCGGGAACAAACACCTCCTCCATCATGATCATGCCGGTGATGGAAGCGCGGAGGGAAAACTTGCCCTCGATCTTCGGCGCGGTCAGGCCCTTCATGCCCTTCTCAAGCACGAAGCCGCGCACATCGCCGGCATCGTCCTTCGCCCAGACGACGAAGACATCGGCGATCGGGGAATTGGTGATCCAGGTCTTGGAGCCGGAAACCAGGTAGCCGCCATCCACCTTGCGGGCGCGGGTGCGCATGGAGGCGGGGTCGGAGCCGGCATCCGGCTCGGTCAGGCCGAAGCAGCCGACGAGCTGGCCCTTCTGCATGCCCGGCAGCAGGCGGTCCTTCAGCGCGGCCGTGCCATAGGCCCAGATCGGGAACATGGCGAGGGAGGACTGCACCGAGAAGGCGGAGCGATAGCCGGAATCGACACGCTCCACCTCACGCGCGATGAGGCCGTAGGAGACGTAGTTGACGCCGGCGCAGCCATGGCTGTCGAGCGTGGCGCCGAGGAAGCCCATCTCGCCGAACTCGTTCATGATCTCCCGGTGGAAGATCTCATGCCGGTTGGCTTCGAGGACGCGGGGGAAGAGCTTTTCCTGGCAGTACTGATGCGCCGCGTCGCGGATCATGCGCTCATCTTCGGTGAGCTGGTCCTCCAGCAGCAGCGCGTCTTCCCAGACGAAGGACGGCTTGGCGGGCGGGGTCACGGCGTTCATCGCGTTTCTCTCCTGCGGGCACCCATCCGGGGCGGGCGCCGACTCGGCGGCTGAGGGTCAGGCGCGGAGATTGGCGCGGATGGCTCCGGCGGGCAATTTCTTGTCCATGGGCGCGGCCATGGGGCGCATGGCGCGCGGAAGTGCCCCGCCCCGTGCTGGACGGGGCGGGGAAGCGGCCTCAGGCGGCCTCGGCGCCGTTCTCGGGCACCGTGGCGGCCGAATCGGCGGGCGCGGTATCGCGCTGCGGGCGGGGAATCGGGATCAGCATGAAGGCCGGGATGGCATCGCCGAAGCCCAGCACCGGCGGGCCCAGATCCTCGCGCTCGCGGCGGCGGTCGTCACGCCGGTCCTCGCGGTATTCGCGGCGGGGGCGGTCCTCACGCGGCGGGCGGGCCTCGTCGCGATATTCGCGGCGCGGGCGCTCCTCCCGCGGCGGGCGGCTCTCCTCCGCCTCGGCGCGGCGCTCTTCACGGAGGGGGGCCTCGCGGAAGGGCGCGTCGCGCGGGGCTTCGCGCGGCGCCTCGTCGCGGTCGCGGCTCTTGTTGAGGCCACGGCGGGCGACTTCCTTGCCCTCGCGCCGGCTGTCATCCCGGCGGCCTTCGTCCCGGCGGCCATCGCGGCCCCCGTCGCGCCCGCCATCACGGCCCCCATCGCGACCACGCCCACCCTTGGCGGGCTCCGGCCGGTGGCGGCCACGGCCACCCTTGGGCGAGGCGGCAGCCTCGGCCAGTTCCTCGGCGCTCACCACGTCCAGCCCGGCGATCTCGATGCGCGGGATGGGCTTGCCGGTCAGCCCCTCGATGGCGGAGACGAGCTTCACGTCATCGGCGGTGGCGATGGTGTAGGCATGGCCCTCGCGCCCGGCGCGCCCGGTGCGGCCGATGCGGTGGACATAATCCTCATCGCGGAAGGGCACGTCGAAATTGAAGACGTGGCTCAGCCCGCCAATGTCGATGCCGCGCGCCGCGACGTCGGAGCAGACGAGGAGCTGGAGCTCGCCCGCCTTGAACTTCTCCAGCGTCTGGAAGCGCACCGACTGCGGCAGGTCACCATGCAGGGCGCCGGCCTTGAAGCCGTGCTTCGTCAGGCTCTTGTGGAGGATGTCCACATCGCGCTTGCGGTTGCAGAAGATCAGCGCGTTCTGGACGTCCTGGCTGCGGATCAGCCGGCGCAGCGCCTCGCGCTTGTCATGGTGCTGCACATAGGCCAGCCCGGTGGTGATGGTGGTCGCCACCGAGGCCGGCGGCGCCACCGTGATCTCCTTCGGGTTGGAGAGGAAGGCATCGGCCAGCTTGCGGATTTCCGGCGCCATGGTGGCGCTGAAGAACAGCGTCTGGCGCAGCGGCGGCAGCAGGGAGACGATGCGCTCGACATCGGGGATGAAGCCCATGTCCAGCATGCGGTCCGCCTCGTCGATGACGAGGACCTTGCAGTCCGCCAGCATCACCCGCCCGCGCTCGAACAGGTCGAGCAGGCGGCCGGGGGTGGCGATCAGCACATCGACGCCCTGGTTCAGCGCCTCGGTCTGGTCCGCCATGCTCTCGCCGCCGATCAGCAGAGCATGGTTCAGCTTCATGTGCTGGCCATACTTCACGAAGTTCTCGGCGACCTGGAGCGCGAGTTCGCGCGTCGGCTCCAGGATCAGGCTGCGCGGCATGCGGGCCTTGGCGCGGGAGCCGGCCAGGATGTCCATCATCGGCAGCACGAAGCTGGCGGTCTTGCCGGTGCCCGTCTGTGCGCAGCCCAGCACGTCGCGCCCCATCAGGACGACCGGGATGGCCTGTTCCTGGATCGGGGTGGGGTGGACATAGCCCGCCTCGGCGACGCCGCGCAGCAGCGCCTCGGAGAGGCCCAGATCCTCGAAGACGGGGCGCGGCGGCGCGGCCTCTTCCGGCGCGGAGGTCTCGGCCGGGGGCGTCATGGCATCGGAAAGCTCGGTCTCGGCCACGCGGGGCGCGGTCACGTCAGGCTGATCGCTCAAGGGCAGTCGGTTCCTTCGCCGGCTGGCGGCGGGATAGGGGCCGGCCCGCCACGCGAAACCCGCGCGGCGCGTCTGCCGGCCTGCGATTGGGGCATATGCGCCCCTCGCACCGGATTGGCAAGGTTTTCCCCGCATGCGCCCGTGGCAGTTGCGATGCCGGCCACGGCGCCCCGCCCGTTGCGGCCTGGTGGGGGGAGGCGTAACAGCCGGCCTCATGCCCCAGCTTTCCGCCCCCCCGCCGCATGACCTGCTGCTGCTGCCTGGCCTGCTCTGCGATGCCCGGCTCTGGCGCGACATCATCCCGCCGCTTGCGGGTCTGGCCCGCTGCCATGTGGCCGACCTGACGCAGGATGACACGCTGCGCGGCATGGCGCTGCGCGCGCTGGAAGGGGCGCCGCCGCGCTTCGCCCTGGCCGGCCTGTCGATGGGGGGCTATGCCGCGCTCGAGATCCTGCGGCTGGCGCCGGAGCGGGTGACGCATCTCGCCCTGTTCGACACCTCCGCCCGGGCGGACAGCCCGGAGGCGGCGCGGCGCCGGCGCGGGCTGATGGCGCTGTCGCGCAGCGGGCAGTTCCGTGGCGTCACGCCGCGCCTGCTGCCCAGCCTGCTGCACCCGGATGCGGTGGAAGGCCCGCTCGGCCATGAGGTGCGGGCGATGGCCGACCGTGTCGGGCATGATGCTTTCCTGCGCCAGCAGATGGCCATCCTGCACCGCCCCGATTCCCGCCCCCTGCTGCCCGGCATCGCCGTGCCCACCCTGGTGGCGGTGGGGGAACAGGATGTGCTGACGCCGCCCGAACTGTCCGAGGAAATGGCGGCGGCCATTCCGGGGGCCGTCCTGGCGCGCATCCCGCAGGCAGGGCATCTGCCGACGATGGAGCAGCCCGGGGCCAGCGCGGCGCTGATGCACGATTGGTTGAAGAGAAGCTGAAGGTCGTTCTTTTTTGAAAAAAAGAACCAAAAAACTTTTTTCAGCATGGCGCCCCGCCGTGCCGGGAGTCCGCGGCAGCCTGAAAGAAAGTCTTTTTGTTTCTTTTTCTTCAGAAAAAGAAGAATTTCACAAAAAATAAAACACCTCTCTCCGGATGCCGCAGGCTTGATGCAAAAGCCGGGGCGCTGCCGCCGGTGTTGGTGGCGCCCGGCCCAGGAGGGTGGGCGCGCCTGGGGCCGGGTGGGCGGCTGAGGCACCGGCCATCAAGCCTCGGGCAAGGGGCGGGGCGGCACGCTGCCATCATGCGCTGCCTCGCCCGACGCCATTTTCTGGAACGGGGGCTGGCCTCCGCCCTGCTGGCCGGCGCTGGTCCTGGCGGTGGTGCGGCGGCGGCCACGCTGTCCGGCATTCCGCAGCCCGGTGCGGAGCCGGATGCCGCGCTGCTGGCCGGCTGGGCGCAGTTCCGCCAGGGTTTCCTGCTGCCCGAGGGGCGGGTGGTGGATACCGGCAACCGCGCCGTCTCCCATTCCGAGGGGCAGGGCTGGGCCATGTTCTGCGCCGAGCGCGCGGCGGACCGGGCCAGCTTCGACCTGCTCTGGAACTGGACGCGGCGGGTGCTGTTCCGGCCGCAGGACCACCTGCTGGCCTGGCGCTTCGTGCCCGACTCGGCGGACCCGGTGCCGGACCGCAACAACGCCACTGATGGCGATCTCTTCGCCGCCGCCGCGCTGCTGCTGGCCGGGCGGCGCTGGCAGGATGCCGCCTATAGCGAGGCCGGCGCCGCCATCGCGCGGGATGTGCTGCGGCTGCTGCTGCGGCAGGTGGCGGGCAGCACCGTGCTGCTGCCTGGCATGCAGGGCTTCGAGGAGGCCGAGCATGTGGTGCTCAACCCCTCCTACTACGCCTTCCCGGTGCTGGGGGTGCTGGCGCGGGCGGTGCCGGACCCGGCCTGGCTGGCGCTGGCGGCGGATGGGCTGCGCCTGCTGCGCCGGGCGCGCTTCGGCCGCTGGGGCCTGCCGCCGGACTGGCTGCAGCTGCACCGCGCGGATGGCGCCATCAGCCTGCCGGTGCGCTGGCCGGCGCGCTTCTCCTACGATGCGGTGCGGGTGCCGCTGTATCTGTGCTGGGCGGGGCTGGCGGGGGAGCCCGCGGTGCTGGCCGCCGCGCGCTTCTGGGGGGATCCGTCGCACGCGCATTGGCCCGCCTGGGTCGATCTCCAGAATGATCGGATCGGCCCTTATCCCGCTTCCGCCGGCATCCGCAGCCTGGCCGCGATGGTGCTGCGGCAGGCCGGGCTGCGCGGCCGGGAATCCCCATTGCCGAGTTCGATGCGGGATGATTACTATTCCTCCGTCTTAAAATTGCTCACGGCGGCATCAGAACCAAAAAAGACGTAGAGAAAAAATTTAGAGACAGTCCGGGGGGTAGATCGGAGGTTTCGCGCGGGCGGCCAAGAAGGCATTCTACTGCCCGTTAAAGGAGTTCGGCGGCGTATGGGTCAGGACATCGATGTCGCCAGGGTTGTGGCCGCGCTGCGGGCGCCTGGCATCCGGTATCGCTCATTTGGCAATCAGCCCGTCCGCGCGGAGCCTGATGCGCCTGTTCCTTCCCTGCGCCAGGCTCTCGCCAGCTTCGCCGCCGAAGCAACCGCCACAACCTCTGCGGGTATGGTGCCGCAGGAGGTTGTGGCGCCGGGGCCTGCCCCGGCCGCGCCCCGCGCGGCGGCCGTGATGGACGCGCCCGTGGCGTCTCCGGTGCCGTCTCCGGCGCTGCCGCTCGCCACGGCCCTGGCGCTTCCCACAGCCCGTCCCGCGGTGGCCCCGGCCTCGCCGCTGTCGCAGATCCTGGCGCCCCTCGCGCCCACGCCTGGAGGCGTGGCGGCGCAGCCGGCCGCCCCGGCCTTCTCGCCCGCCTCGGTGCCGTCCGTGACGCCGCTGGCCACGCTGCTGGCCGGCCTGCCGGGCGGTGCCCCGGCGCAGCCCGCGCCCCAGCCCGTGCCGCCGCCGCCCCTGGCCATGCTGGCGCAGCCCGTGGCCCAGCCTTCGGCGGCGCCCGTGGCCCAGCCTCCGGCGGCGCCCCTGCTGGCGGGCTGGCCCCTGCCGCCGCCCGCCGCGCCTGCACCAC